>NZ_WBXN01000004.1:2892500-3558185 GCF_008973465.1 Streptomyces sp. SS1-1
CTGCTCGACGTCACCCGTATCGCCCTCACGCGCGGCACGCCCGCCGACGACATAGACGTAGACGAGGAACGCCAGCTCGGCGAGGACGCCGATGGTGATGCGCGCCCAGGTGGGCAGGCCGGAGGGTGTGACGAAGCCTTCGATGGCGCCGGACACGAAAAGGACCAGCGCGAGGCCTATCGCCATGCCCAGGGCGGCCCGGCCCTCCTCCGCCAAGGCGGAGCGCCTCGTACGCGGACCCGGGTCGATCAGGGTCCAGCCGAGGCGCAGGCCGGTGCCGGCGGCGACGAAGACCGCCGTGAGCTCCAGCAGGCCGTGCGGGAGGATCAGGCCGAGGAAGGTGTCCAGGCGGCCTGCCGACGACATCAGGCCGATGCCCACGCCGAGGTTGAGCATGTTCTGGAAGAGGATCCAGAGCACAGGCAGGCCGAGGAAGACGCCGAGGATCAGGCAGAGCGCGGCCGCCCACGCGTTGTTCGTCCAGACCTGGGCGGCGAACGACGCCGCCGGATGGCTGGAGTAGTACGTCTCGTACTGGCCGCCGGGGCGGGTCAGTTCCCGGAGCTGGCTCGGGGCCGCGATGGTGGCCTGTACTTCGGGGTGGGTGCCGATCCACCACCCCAGGAGGACCGCGACCAGCGTGGACAGGAGCGCGGTCGGCACCCACCAGTGGCGGCAGCGGTAGACCGCGGCGGGGAAGCTGTGCGCGAAGAAGCGGGTCACGTCGCGCCAGGACGCGCGGCGGGTGCCGGTGACGGCGCTGCGCGCGCGGGCCACGAGCTGGCTGAGGCGGCCGGTCAGCTGCGGGTCCGGGGCGCTCGACTGGATCAGGGACAGGTGGGTGGCCGCGCGCTGGTAGAGGACGACGAGTTCGTCGGCCTCGGCGCCCGTGAGCCGGCGTCGGCGGCCCAGCAGGGTGTCGAGGCGGTCCCACTCCGCCCGGTGGGCGGTGACGAAGACGTCGAGGTCCATCTGCTTTCCTGCTCCCCGGCTGTTCGTCGGCGGTTCCTGGTGGACGTCAGCTTGTCGTACTGCGGCGCGACGCGCCCTCAGCTTGGCAGACTGGCCGCTCAAGGGGCAGGTCAGGGAAGGACGGTCGGCGTGAGTGAGCTGGTGACGGGCGAGGCGGTGGCGCTGGAGCTGCGCCCCGCGAAGCTGCCCAGCAGGGCCCTGGCCGTGCTGCTGGATCTGGTGGTGGCCGTGGTCGCGTACATCGTCGTGACCATCGGTGTGGTGGCCGCGACAGCGTCGCTGGATGAGGCGGCGCAGGCCGCGCTGTCGGTCGGGCTGTTCGTGTTGCTGCTGGTCGGCGGGCCGATCGCGGTCGAGACGCTCAGTCATGGGCGTTCGCTGGGGAAGCTGGCCTGCGGGTTGCGGGTGGTGCGGGACGACGGGGGGCCGATCCGGTTCCGGCACGCCCTGGTACGGGGGCTCATCGGTGTCATCGAGATTCTGCTGACGCTCGGCGTGGTCGCGGTCATCGCGTCGCTCGTCTCCGCGCGCGGGCGGCGGCTCGGTGACGTCTTCGCCGGGACGCTCGTCGTACGGGAGCGGGTGCCCGCGGCGCCGACCGGGTTCGTCCCGCCTCCCCCGCCGTGGCTGGCGGGGCGGTTCTCGGCGCTCGACCTATCGGCCGTGCCGGACGGGCTGTGGCTCTCCGTGCGTCAGTACCTCACGCGGATGCAGACGCTGGATCCGCAGGTGGGCTGGAGCATGGCGCAGCGGCTCGCGGCGGAGGTGGCGGGCCGTACGGGCGCGCCGGTGCCGCCGGGTGTGCCGCCCGCCGCCTACCTCGCCGCGGTGCTGCACGAGCGGCAGACGCGGGAGGCCCGCCGCGCCTTCGCCGCAACGCCTCCGGCCGGTGACCACCCGGGCGTCATTCCCGGCACGATGCCCGTGCCCCAGGAGACCGCGCCCTATCGGCCGGAGCCCGCGGAGCCCTATCGCCCGGTATCTCAAGACCCGCCCGCTGAGGATCGGTCCGGTGATGCCCGGCCGTCGACCGGGTTCGTTCCGCCTGCCTAGGCTCCTCCCCCGGGGCTCCGTCAACTGAACGTCGACGGCGGGGAGTCCAGGTCCTCCAGCTCGATGCCGGGGGCCGCGAGGACCACGTCGCCGGCGATGTGCACGGTGTGCCGTTCGCCGGTGTCCAGGGCGGTGACCTCGTACGCGTCCACGGTCAGGGGGCCGTTGTCAGTGGCGTGTGTTTCGCTGTTCACCAGTGCCCAGGACTGGTCCACGGTGCGGGGGGCGAGGACCGGGTCCGTGAGGGCCAGCAGGCGTACGCGGGTCGCGGAGGCGGAGGGGGTGAGGCGCAGCAGACGGGTGGTGGCGACGAGGAACGCGGGGGACGTCCCGGTGAAGGCGTGGGCGGGCACGTTGCCTTCGGTGGCCTCGGTTCCGGTGGGGTCGGTGCGGACCCAGGTGACGCCTTCGAGGGCCGCGCCGCGGACCTGCCAGTCCCCGGCGTGGAGTTCCAGGCGGAGGGGGCGGCCGAGTGCGTCGAGGGTGAGGTCGACGGAGCCGTTGTCCTGGCCGGCGGGGGTGGTGCGCCGGGCGACGTAGCGCCAGCCGGAGGGCCCGGGGGCGCACTGGAAGTGTTCGTGGGCGAAGGGGGTGTGATCGTGCGGATCGAGGAGCGAATAGCGGCCGCGGGGCATCGGGGTCCTGGGGCTTGACGGGCGGTCCGGTCTCGCGAGCGGTCCGGTCGTGACGGGCTGGTCCGGCCGCGCGGGCCGAGTGTCGTACGCGCGAGGGGCGTACGGGCCAAAGGGGCAGGCCCCCGGCACGGGGGTGCGGGGGCCTGCCTCGGTGGATCGGCTGCTGCCGAGGGAGCGGTGCGCTCGGCTCAGTAGCGGTAGTGGTCCGGCTTGAAGGGGCCGTCGACCTCGACGCCGATGTACGCGGCCTGCTCGGGGCGGAGCTTGGTGAGCTTCACGCCGAGCGCGTCCAGGTGGAGACGGGCGACCTTCTCGTCGAGGTGCTTGGGCAGCGTGTAGACGCCGGTCGGGTACTCGTCGGGCTTGGTGAACAGCTCGATCTGGGCCAGGGTCTGGTCCGCGAATGAGTTGGACATCACGAAGGACGGGTGGCCGGTGGCGTTGCCCAGGTTCAGCAGGCGGCCCTCGGACAGCACGATGATCACCTTGCCGTCCGGGAAGGTCCAGGTGTGGACCTGGGGCTTGACCTCGTCCTTGACGATGCCGGGGACCTTGGCGAGGCCGGCCATGTCGATCTCGTTGTCGAAGTGGCCGATGTTGCCGACGATCGCCTGGTGCTTCATCTTGGCCATGTCCGAGGCCATGATGATGTCCTTGTTGCCGGTCGTGGTGATGAAGATGTCGGCCTTGTCGATGACCTCGTCGAGGGTCGTGACCTGGTAGCCGTCCATCGCCGCCTGCAGCGCGCAGATCGGGTCGATCTCGGTGACGATCACGCGGGCGCCCTGGCCGCGCAGGGACTCGGCGCAGCCCTTGCCCACGTCGCCGTAGCCGCAGACGACGGCGGTCTTGCCGCCGATCAGGACGTCGGTGGCGCGGTTGATGCCGTCGATGAGGGAGTGGCGGCAGCCGTACTTGTTGTCGAACTTCGACTTGGTGACGGCGTCGTTCACGTTGATCGCCGGGAACAGGAGGACCCCGTCGCGCTGCATCTCGTACAGGCGGTGGACGCCGGTCGTGGTCTCCTCGGTGACACCGCGGATCTCGGAGGCCAGCTGGGTCCACTTCTGCGAGCCGTCCGTGATGGTGCGGTGCAGGAGCTCGAGGATGACGCGGTGCTCGTCGGACTCGGCGGTGTCGACGTCCGGGACCTTGCCGTCCTTCTCGTACTCGACGCCCTTGTGGACGAGGAGGGTGGCGTCACCGCCGTCGTCCAGGATCATGTTCGGGCCGCCGGTGGGGCTGTCCGGCCAGGTCAGCGCCTGCTCGGTGCACCACCAGTACTCCTCCAGCGTCTCGCCCTTCCAGGCGAAGACGGGGATGCCCTGCGGGTTGTCCGGCGTGCCGTTCGGGCCGACGGCGATCGCGGCGGCGGCGTGGTCCTGGGTGGAGAAGATGTTGCAGGAGGCCCAGCGGACCTGGGCGCCGAGCGCGGCCAGGGTCTCGATCAGGACGGCCGTCTGCACGGTCATGTGCAGCGAGCCGGTGATGCGGGCGCCGGCCAGCGGCTGGGCCTCGGCGTACTCCTTGCGGATCGCCATCAGGCCGGGCATCTCGTGCTCGGCGAGGGTGATCTCCTTGCGGCCGAACGCGGCCAGGGAGAGGTCGGCGACCTTGAAGTCCTGTCGGTTGTCGACAGTCGTCATTACGAGCTGCTCCTCGGTATCGGGACGAGGGTGGGTACGGCTGTTCTGCGCGGCGGCGGACACCGGTGTGCCCCGAAGAGGGCACAGGCATGCCCGCATGCGCGCAGCGCAGTCGTCGGAGGCCCTCTCTCCCTCGGCCGGTCCGCGGTGGGACCGCCCGACCGCCATCAGCAGCGACGTCTGGCTCCGTTCCAAGCTACACCGGGATGCCCCGCGATCCCCAGCCCGCCTCCGAACGGTTCGCGCCATCCCGGGGCGGCTGCGCAGAAGGGGTGAAGGCCGCGCGGAGGCCGGGGGCGGGAGCGTGCTGGGGGGCGGCCGTCCCTTTCGAGTCGGCCGGGCGGCGGTGCAGGATGCCCCGCAGGTCGGGAGCCCCCGATCGGTCCGTGCGGCATCCGGGACGGTGCGGCACGGGACATGGCGTTAAGGAGATCGACGTGACCAGTCCAGCCGGCCCTCCCCCCACGGGCGGCGGTGGCGAGCAGCGCAGTGTGAGGTTGCTCGCCGTGACCGCGTGCCCGACCGGCATCGCCCACACGTACATGGCGGCCGAGAAGCTCGCGCAGGCCGCCGAGAGCCGCGGCATCGATATGAAGGTGGAGACGCAGGGCTCCATCGGCGCGGAGAACGTCCTCGATGACAACGATGTCGCACTGGCGGACGGCGTGATCGTCGCCGCCGACAAGGACGTGGACCTGAGCCGGTTCGCGGGCAAGCGGGTGCTGACCGTGGGGGTGGCGGAGGGCATCCGGCACCCTGAGCAACTCATCGACCGGGTGCTGTCCGCGCCCGTGCACACGGCCGAAGGCGACCCCACCGCCCCCACCGCTCCCGCGTCCGCCGACGGACGGGAGCGCGGCGCCGGGTACAAGGCACTGATGAACGGCGTCAGCTACATGATCCCGTTCGTCGTGGTCGGAGGGCTGCTGATCGCGATATCGCTGTCGCTGGGAGGGCACACGGACCCGTCGGGCGGCCTCGTCATCCCGGAGGACTCCTTCTGGATGGACGTGAACAACATCGGCGTCATCGGCTTCACGCTGATGGTGCCGATCCTGTCCGGCTACATCGCCTACGCCATCGGCGACCGGCCCGCGCTCGTGCCCGGCATGATCGGCGGCTGGATCGCCGACACCGGGGAGTTGTACGACTCCAAGGCGGGCGCCGGGTTCATCGGGGCCATCGTGACCGGGTTCCTCGCCGGGTATCTGGTGCGGTGGATCAAGAAGGTCAGAGTCCCGAAGTTCGCGCAGCCCATCATGCCGATCATCGTGATCCCGATCGTGGCGACCACGGCGCTCGGGCTGTTCTTCGTCCACGTCATCGGCAAGCCGATCTCCTGGGTGTTCGAGCACCTGACCGACTGGCTCAGCGAGATGGCGGGGACCAGCGCGGTACTGCTCGGCGCGATTCTCGGCCTGATGATCGCGTTCGACATGGGCGGGCCGGTGAACAAGACGGCGTTCCTGTTCGGCGCCGGGCTCATCGCGACCGGCAACCAGACCGTCATGGGCATGTGCGCGGCCGCGATCCCGGTGATGCCGCTGGGCCAGGGGCTGGCCACGCTGCTGCGGCGGCGTCTGTACTCCGAGCAGGAGCGGGAGACCGGGTTCGCCGCGCTGTTCATGGGCTGCTTCGGCATCTCCGAGGGCGCGATCCCGTTCGCGGCGGCACGGCCCGCGCAGGTGATCCCGGCGAACATGCTGGGCGGCGCGGTCGCCGGTGCGATCGCCGGGGTGGCCGGGGTCGAGGACGCGGTGCCGCACGGCGGGCCGATCGTGGCCGTGCTGGGCGCGATGAGCGGGGTGCCGATGTTCTTCGTGGCCGTGGTGATCGGGTCGGTGGTGACCGCGTTGACGACGGTCGCGCTCGTCGACGTGAGTGAGCGCGGGCGGCGGGGCGCGATGGTGCCGGCCGGGGCGGGTGCGGCCGTACCGGAGCCCGTGCCGGTGGGTGCGGGGGCCGGGGGCGCCGGTGGCGCCGTGGAGCGGCCGGTGGAGCCGGCGGGCGCCGCGTCCGCTCCGGCCGAGTCGTCCGCCCCCGTCGAGTCGTCCGCCCTCGTCGAGTCGTCCGCGGGTGGCGCCGGGGAGGTGCTCTCCGGGTATCTGACCGAGCGGACGGTGCGGGTCCGGCTGGACGCCACGGACAAGGCGGACGCGATCCGGGAGATGGCGGCCCTGCTGGCGCGCAGCGGCCGGGTCGTGGACGAGGACGAGCTGGTGGCGACCGCGCTGCGGCGGGAGGAGCAGGGGACGACCGGGCTCGGTGAGGAGATCGCGGTCCCGCACGCCAAGACGGACGCGGTGAGCGCGCCGGTCGTCGGTTTCGCCCGGTCCGCCGAGGGCGTCGAGTGGGACTCCCCGGACGGTACGAGGGCCCGGCTGGTGTTCATGATCGCCGTACCGGAGGCGGCCGCCGGTGACGAGCATCTGCGCATCCTGGCGCTGCTGTCGCGGAGGCTGACGGACGCGGGGTTCCGGGAGCGGCTGCTGGCCGCGCCGGACGA
Source organism: Streptomyces sp. SS1-1 (assembly GCF_008973465.1). Classification (NCBI taxonomy): domain Bacteria; kingdom Bacillati; phylum Actinomycetota; class Actinomycetes; order Kitasatosporales; family Streptomycetaceae; genus Streptomyces; species Streptomyces sp. SS1-1. The sequence continues at coordinate 2,899,313 of NZ_WBXN01000004.1, forward strand.
GGCGGCCGTCGTGGAGGTGCTGCGCGAGGTCGGCTAAGGGCTGTCCCGCGCGGAGGGCATGTGCCGAGGGGCCCGCCGGAGGTGTTCCGGCGGGCCCCTCGGGTGAGCGGGTGGTGTCAGTGGTCCGTGTCGTGCGGGGCGGGGCCGCCCGGGGTCGCCTCGGGGTCGGCGCCCTTGGCCGCCTCGGTCTCGCTGTAGATGTCGGGCTCGAGGTAGATGACGCGGGCGATCGGGACGGCCTCGCGGATCCGGGCCTCGGCGGCGTTGATCGCGGTGGCGACCTCGCGGGCCGTGTCGTCGTGCTGGACGGCGATCTTGGCGGCGACGAGGAGTTCCTCGGGGCCGAGGTGGAGCGTGCGCATGTGGATGATGCCGGTGACGGTGTCGCCGTCGACGATGGCGGCCTCGATGCGCTTGGTCTCCTCGGCGCCCGCGGACTCGCCGAGCAGCAGCGACTTGGTCTCGATGGCCAGGACGACCGCGATCAGGACGAGCAGGACGCCGATGCAGAGGGTGCCGACGCCGTCCCAGACGCCGTCGCCGGTGAGCAGGGCGAGGCCGACGCCGCCCAGGGCGAGGACCAGACCGACCAGCGCGCCGAAGTCCTCCAGCAGGACGACGGGCAGCTCGGGCGCCTTCGCGTGGCGGATGAACTCCTTCCAGGACTTCTCGGCGCGCGTGGTGTTGGACTCCTTGATGGCCGTCCGGAAGGAGAAGCCCTCGGCGATGATCGCGAAGACGAGGACGCCGACCGGCCAGTACCAGTGCTCGATCTCGTGGGGATGCTTGATCTTCTCGTAGCCCTCGTAGAGGGCGAACATGCCGCCGACCGAGAACAGGATGATCGAGACGAGGAAGGCGTAGATGTAACGCTCGCGGCCGTAGCCGAAGGGGTGTTGCGGGGTCGCCTCGCGCTGGGCCTTCTTGCCGCCGACGAGCAGCAGGGCCTGGTTGCCGGAGTCGGCGAGCGAGTGCACGCCTTCGGCGAGCATCGACGACGAGCCGCTGAACGCGAACGCCACGAACTTCGATGCAGCGATCGCGAGGTTGGCGCCGAGTGCCGCCACGATCGCCTTGGTACCGCCTGACGCGCTCATGTGTCGCGTTGTCCCTTCGCCTTCGGAGCCTTCGAGCCTTCGTGCCTACGTCGTCCGGGCGTCGTCGGAGAGGGCGCACTGCCCCCGCTCGGCTTTGCCCGGCCTTTGCCGGTGGGCCATTGTCGCAGCCGGGCCGGCACCTGGTCCGCCGGGTCGCCGGATGCCCTCGGTCAGGCGACGACCGTGGCCCGGAACAACGTGCCGACACCGGACACTTCGGCCTTTTCGCCCGCCGGGACGAAGACCGACTGGCCCGGCGTCAGGTCGTGTTCCCCGGCGCGGACGGAACCCGACGTGCAGAGCAGGATCTGCGGGGTCGCGCGGGTGAGGTCGTGGGCGGTGGTGCCCTCCGCCAGGACGTACCGGGAGAGCCGGAACTCGTCGATCGGGGTCTCGTAGACCTCTTCGCCGTCCGGCGCGGCCTCGGGGCGCAGCACTCCGGGGTCGCCCGCCTCGAAGCGGACGATGCGCAGGAGTTCGGGGACGTCGACGTGCTTCGGGGTGAGGCCGCAGCGCAGGACGTTGTCGGAGTTGGCCATGATCTCGACGCCGAGCCCGTTCAGGTAGGCGTGCGGGATGCCGGCGCCGAGGAACAGGGCCTCGCCGGGCTGCAGCCGGACGTGGTTGAGGAGCATGGCGGCGATGACGCCGGGGTCGCCGGGGTAGTGGTGGGCGATGCCGGCGTACGGGGCGTACTCGCCGCCGAGGCGGTCGCAGGCGGCCGCGGCCTCGGCGACGGTGTGGGCCATGGCGTCGCGGTCGGCGGTGAGGACGGCGGTCAGCACCTCGCGCAGGGCCGCCTCCTCGGGGCGGGCGTGCAGCAGGTCGACGTACGGCTTGAGGGAGTCGACGCCGAGGGCGTCCAGCAGGGCGGCCGCCCGGAGCGGGTCGCGGAAGCCGCACAGGCCGTCGAACTCGGTGAGCGCGCAGATCAGTTCGGGTTTGTGGTTGGCGTCCTTGTAGTTGCGGTGGCCGGCGTCCACGGGGATGCCGCGGCGCTCCTCGTCCTCGTACCCCTGCTTCGCCTGGGCGAGGTCGGGGTGGACCTGGAGGGAGAGCGGGGCGGCGGCGGCGAGGAGCTTGAGGAGGAAGGGCAGGCGGGGGCCGAACTTGGCGACGGTCGCCGCGCCCAGTTCACGCTCGGGGTCGGCCTCGATGACCTCGACGAGAGTGCCGCGCGCTGTGCGCGAGGGGGCGCCGGGGTGGGCGCCCATCCACATCTCCGCCTGCGGTTCGCCGGTCGGCTCGACGCCGAGGAGCGCCGGGAGGGCGGTGATGGAACCCCAGGCGTAGGGGCGGACGGTGTTGTCGAGGCGGTCCATGCGGGTTCTGCCTGCTCTCTGTGCGTGCGTGCCGGCGCGTACGAGCGCGGGTCTTCGGTGGGACACGAAGGGGTGGGCGCGAAGGGTGGGACACAAGCGCGCTCAGGGCCTCCGTGTGGTGGTGCGCGCGCCTACGGCCGCCCCGTGCACCCCGGGGACAGGTCTAGGCGCCCGAGGCGAGCGCCAGGTAGACGGCGGCGAAATCCGTGACGGCGATCAGTTCCGCGAGGGTCTCCAGCTCGTCGCCGGGTTCCGGTTCGAGCTCGCTGATCGGGGTGTCGTGGCTGAGGGCCAGGTCGCGGGCGGCGGGCGCGGCGGTGAGGCCGCCGATCGGCCGGTCGCGCAGCAGCACCACGCGCGCGTGCAGCGCCGCGGGCTCCTCGACGCGGTCCCGGAAGAAGTCGTCGGGGTCGGCGCTGGCCGCGAGCCGGCCGGCGAGCAGGGCGCTGTGCGCGGAGAGGGCCTCGGGCAGTTCGGCGACGAGGGACGGGTGGCCGGAGAGCTCGGCGAGCGCGGCGGCGAACCGGCGGCCGGCCGGGCCCGCGGACACGCCTTCCGTCCACACCAGCGGCAGCGCGTCGGCGAGTTCGGCGGCGAGCGTCTTGGCCGGGTTGCTGTACGTGGCGACGGCGGGCCCGCAGCGCTCGGCGACCAGGTCGAGGCGGTCGGCGACCTTCTGCACGACGTCGGGCGGGGCCGCGACGATCCCGGTCCGGTCGAGCAGCGCGAGGAGGGGGGTCAGCAGCGCCCACAGCACGCCGGGCGAGGAGGCGGCGAGCGGGGTGTCCGACTCGTACGGCGCCGTCGCCATCGGCACGAACAGGCCGTGGCTGTTGGGCACGGCCTCGGCGAGCGGGGAGCCGGCGGGGGACACGGCGACGACGGTGCAGCCGCGGCGGTAGGCCTGCTCGGCGAGCAGCGACAGGCCGGGTTCGCTGCCGTCGGGGGTGGCGATCAGCAGCAGGTCGACGGAGCCGGCCCAGCCCGGCAGCTCCCAGCGCAGGGCGCCGCCCGCGGGGGCGACGCCGGTGGGCGCGAGGCGGGTGACGGGGCTGGTGGCACCGGCGAGTGTGCCGAGGAGGTCGGCGACGCAGATGGCGGCGGCGCCGGGGCCCGCGATCAGGAGGGCGCGGGGGCGGCCGTCGGGCTTGAGGTCGTGGACACCTGCCTCGGCGGCGTGCCGGGCGGCGGTGCGGACGCGGGCGCCGGCCTCGGCCGCGCCGCGCAGCAGGGCACGGCGATCGGCCTCCGCGAGCGCTTCCGGCGCGTCGAGCAGCGATTCGTCGAGCATGGGCGGAAGGCCTCCGATCGCCGGGTCTTCTGGCGGCTCTGTCGTGCCGGTGCGTCGGTGCGGTGCTTCGTGCGGGAGTCTTCGTCCGCTGCCGCCGGGGGTCCGAAGGACCCGGCGACGGCCGCGGGGTGGTGCTACGCGGGGCGGCGGGCCTCGTCGACGAGGAGGACGGGGATGCCGTCGCGGACGGGGTACGCCAGACCGCAGTCCTGTCCGGTGCAGACCAGCTCGGTGTCCTGCTCCTCCAGGGGGGCGTGGCAGGCCGGGCAGGCGAGGATCTCCAGGAGGCCGGCTTCCAGCGGCATGGCGGGTCCCTTCTGGGGCGGGTGTCGGTGGTGCGTGGGCGTGTGCGGATGTGCCTGGTCAGCGTACCGCCGGTGGGGGCGGCTCGCGGGCGCTGCCCTGCGGGGCGGCCGGGGCCGCCCCGCGCGCGGGGGTCAGGCTCTGATGATGGCCAGGGCCTCGTCCCGCACCTTGGCCATCGTGGCCTGGTCACGGGCCTCGGCGTTGAGCCGCAGGAGGGGCTCGGTGTTGGACGGGCGGACGTTGAACCACCAGTCCGCGGACGTCACCGTCAGGCCGTCGAGGTCGTCCAGCGTGACGCCGTCCTGTCCCTCGTAGGCGGCCCGGATGGCGGCGAGGCGGTCCGCCTGGTCGGCGACGGTGGAGTTGATCTCGCCGGAGCCGGCGTAGCGGTCGTACTGGGCGACGAGCCCGGACAGGGTGCCGTCCTGGCCGCCGAGCGCCGCGAGGACGTGGAGGGCGGCCAGCATGCCGGTGTCGGCGTTCCAGAAGTCCTTGAAGTAGTAGTGCGCGGAGTGCTCGCCGCCGAAGATCGCGCCGGACGCCGCCATCTCGGCCTTGATGAAGGAGTGCCCGACGCGGGTGCGGACGGGCGTGCCGCCGTGCTCGCGGACGACCTCGGGGACGGACCAGGAGGTGATCAGGTTGTGGATGACCGTGCCCTGCCCGCCGTACCGGGCGAGTTCGCGGGCGGCGACGAGGGCGGTGACGGCGGACGGTGAGACGGGCTCGCCGCGCTCGTCGACGACGAAGCAGCGGTCGGCGTCGCCGTCGAAGGCGATGCCGAGGTCGGCGCCCTCCTCGCGGACCCGCTGCTGCAGGTCGACGATGTTCGCCGGGTCCAGCGGGTTCGCCTCGTGGTTCGGGAAGGTGCCGTCCAGCTCGAAGTACATCGGGACGACGTCGAGCGGGAGGCCCGCGAAGACGGTCGGCACGGTGTGGCCGCCCATGCCGTTGCCCGCGTCGACGACGACCTTCAGGGGGCGGATCGCGGTGAGGTCGACGAGGGAGCGCAGGTGCGCCGCGTAGTCCTCCAGGGTGTCCCGGCGCGTGACCGTGCCGGTCGTGGCGGCCGGGGCGGGGGCGCCCGAGTCGGTCCACTCCTCGACGAGGGCGCGGATGTCGGCGAGGCCGGTGTCCTGGCCGACGGGGGCGGCGCCGGCGCGGCACATCTTGATGCCGTTGTACCGCGCCGGGTTGTGCGAGGCGGTGAACATGGCGCCGGGCAGGTCCAGCGCGCCCGAGGCGTAGTACAGCTGGTCGGTGGAGCACAGGCCGATCTCGGTGACGTCCACGCCCAGCCGGGCCGCTCCGCGCGCGAAGGCGGCGGACAGACCGGGCGACGAGGGCCGCATGTCGTGGCCGGTCACGATCGCGCTCGCGCCGGTCACCCGCGCGAAGGCCGCGCCGAACAGCTCGGCCAGCGGCTCGTCCCACTGGTCCGGGACCACTCCGCGCACGTCGTACGCCTTGACGATCTGCGACAGATCAGCAGCCACGGGCAACCCTCCTGAAAGTCCTCACCGGGGCCCCAAACTACCCGTCCCCACCGACAGCGGGGTGTGCCGGTCCCGAGTGGACCCACAGCCGTAACCCGGCCGTCGGTCAGGAGGTCAGGGGAGCATCCAGCCGAGCACGGGTGAACTCTGGCCGACCACGATCAGACACATCACCAGCAGCAGTCCGAGGCTCCACGGCAGGACCTTGCGCAGCAGGTCGCCCTCGCGGCCCGCGAGACCGACGGCCGCGCACGCGATGGTGAGGTTCTGCGGGGAGATCATCTTGCCGAGCACACCGCCCGAACTGTTCGCCGCGGCGAGGAGTTCCGGCGACAGCCCCGACTGCCCGGCAGCGGTGACCTGCAGCGCGCCGAACAGGGCGTTGGCGGAGGTGTCGGAGCCCGAGACGGCCACCCCGAACCAGCCCAGCACCGGTGACAGGAAGGCGAGTCCGGCGCCGGCCGCGGCGACGAAGTGACCGATGGTGGCGGCCTGTCCGGAGAGGTTCATGACGTAGGCGAGGGCCAGCACGGACGTGACGGTGAGGATGGCGTACCGCAGCTCGTGGACGGTCGCCAGCCACTCCTCGACGGCCACGCGCGCGTGCACGCCGAGCACGGCCGCCGTGCACAGGCCGGCGAGCAGCACGAGGGTGCCGCCGGTGGAGACGATCGGCCAGCTGAAGACGTTGGCGCCGACCGGGGCGCCGCCGGGGTCGGCGACGTCGAGGAAGGGCCAGTCGTAGGTCTGGGTCGCGCGGGCCAGGCAGTCCTTGACCGGCGGGATCTGGGCGACGGAGAAGATCACCACGATCAGCGCGTAGGGGGCGTAGGCGCGGACGACCTCCGCGCGCGGGTCGTCCTCGTCCAGTTCCTCGTTGCGCGTCCCGGTGAGCACGGACGCGCGTACGGCCTCGCCTGCGGGCACACGCGCGTGCGGTACGGCGACCAGGGCGGCGGCACCGACCAGGGCGGCGCCGATGTCGGCGAGTTGGGCGGAGACGTAGTTGGAGGCGGCGAACTGGGCGACGGCGAAGGCGACTCCGCAGGCGAGGGCGGGCACCCAGGTCTCTCGCAGGCCGCGCCTGCCGTCCACCAGGCCGACCAGCACGAGCGGCACCACCAGGGCCAGCAGCGGTGTCTGACGGCCCACCACGGACGCGACGTCGTCCAGCGGCAGCCCGGTGACCTGGGCCAGCGTGACCACGGGGGTGCCCATCGCGCCGAAGGCCACGGGCGCGGTGTTGGCGACGAGCGCGACGACCGCCGCCCGTACCGGGTCGAAGCCGAGCGCCACGAGCATGACCGAGCAGATGGCGACGGGCGCCCCGAACCCGGCGAGGGCCTCCAGCAGGGCGCCGAAGCAGAAGGCGACGACGAGCGCCTGGATGCGCGGGTCGTCGGAGAGCCGCCCGAAGGACCGCCGCAGGATGTCGAAGTGCCGGGTGCGGACCGTCATCCGGTACACCCACAGGGCGTTGACGACGATCCACAGGATAGGGAAGAGGCCGAAGACGGCGCCCTGGGCGGCGCTGGAGAGCGTCTGGTCGAGCGGCATGCCGTAGGCGAGCCAGGCGACCAGGACGGCGCTCAGCAGCCCGAGGAGCCCGGCCAGGTGCGCCTTCATGCGGACCGCGCCGAGGAGGACGAGGACGATCACCAGCGGAAGGGCCGCCACCAGGGCGGACAGACCGAGTGAGCCTCCGACGGGCTCGAGTTCCTGCACGTACACGACGCCTCCCCGGATTCCGCCATACGGAAAGCGATTTCTCGTTCCGGCGTAGGAATGGTCGTGTCCGCGACAAGCTGGCGTCAATGGGTGTGCGGCACTCGCGACGAGGAGATCGCGGGGAGGCTGTGCAGGGGAAGTCGCGAAGAGGTGCGGCCGAAGGACCGGACGTCAGTTGTCGGGCGACCGCAGCACGCGCAGGTGACCTCGCCGCGCGACTTCCATCGGGTCGGCCCCACGCCCCCCGCCGCCACCGGCCCCGGCGGCGCGCTCCTGCGGGCGGGCGGCCTCGCGCACGGCGTTGGCGAGCGCTTCCAGGTCGTCCCCGCTCGGGCGGGCCGGAGCGGAACCGTCCAGCAGCCGTACGACCTCCCACCCACGGGGGGCGGTCAGGCGCTCGGAGTGCTCGGCGCACAGGTCGTAGCAGTGGGGTTCGGCGTAGGTGGCGAGCGGGCCGAGGACCGCGGTCGAGTCGGCGTAGACGTACGTCAGCGTCGCTACGGCGGGACGGCCGCAAGCGGTGCGCGAACAGCGACGTACAGGGCTCACGACGTTGGACGGTACCGCACTCTTGAGCGGGCCGCGACGACTCTCCCCCAGGTCACCCCACCGTGTCGTGGTGTGAAACACCCCACACGCCCCGTTCGCCCCACCTCTGTGACCTGCGGAGACAGGAGACGCCCGGAAGCGGGCTCCGACCGGAAGCGGTCACCACTCACCACAAACCACGTCAATTACCACGACCTCACCGGTCTCGGAGAGATACGGAAACGAGCCCAAGCTTGGCTGGAATGGTCATCTGCCGACATGCCGTACGGCCCGGCGCACACCGCCCCGACGGGCGCACGGAGATCCGGCGGGCGGCGGCCACGGGGACTACGCTTCGTCAGTGATGGACACCCCCGTACCGCCCCGTGCCGTCGGCCCCGGGCCCCGCCGCCGTGATCGCCACGGACGGGGCATGCGCGGCCCGATCGCACCACCCCAGGTCCCCCTGGCCGCCAGCCGCGCCGACGCGTTCGCCGACCTGGTCCAGGACTCCGTGGAGCGCCTGGAACGCCGCTGGCCGCAGCTCGCCGACATCGATTTCCTCGTCCTCGAGGTGCCGCGCCTGGACGGCAGCTGGAACGACGAGGCGGTCCCGCTCGGCGGCACCGTCGCCGCCCGCGACGGACGGCCGGCCCGGGTGGTCGTCTACCGCAGGCCGGTGGAGATCCGCACCAAGGGCCGGGACGAGCGCGCGGCCCTGGTGCACGAGGTGGTCGTGGAACAGGTCGCCGAGGTGCTGGGACTGACCCCGGAGACGGTCGATCCCCGGTACGGGGAGGACTGACCCGGGGCCGTCGCCTCGCTGGAGCGTCTCCTTGCGGAGCGCCTACTTCTGGAGGACCGAGAGGTCCTGTTCGGCGTCCGGGACGGCCACCAGGCCGCGGTCGTCGGACAGGGTCTGCACGGTGAAGGCGGACACCCCGTCCTTCCCCTCCGTGAGCGTCCGTGCCCCGTGGACCTCGCCGCCGGACACCGACTCCACCGTCAGGGCGTAGGTGCCCTTCACGCCGCTCGGCACGGGTGCCTCGATCTGCTGGGTCGTCCCCGCCTTGATCGTGAACGACTTCGAGGCCGCCGTGCCGCCCTCGCTGCCGGCGGACGCGGTGACCTTGACCTTCGCCGCGCCGAACGGTGCCGTCAGCGACAGGGTCGTGCCCTTCGCCCGGTTGTCCACGACGGTCGCCCGCGTGCCGACCGGCCGGGTCGCCGGTATGAACGCCGTCTCCTGCCCGGCGCCCTTGCCGCGCACCACGCGCACGGCGGCGACCACCGGCACCGAGCGGTCCGTCGGGGTCAGCACCAGCGAGCCCGGCTCGCCGCGCATGACGTCGCCGAGGTCCACCGCGCCGGTCATGCCCGCCTTCAGATGCAGCGTCTCGTGCCCGGCCGGGGTGATCTGGCCGGAGGGCGAGGAGAGCCGCACCTTCAGGTCCGCGTCCGCGTCACCCGGCGCGAACGCGATCAGCCGCACCGCCGTCGCGTCCTTCGGGATGCCGGGTATCACGACGCTCCCGCCGGGGTCGACGGACGCGCTCAGCCAGTCGCCGCCCAGCTTGTCGTCCAGGGCCTGCACCGAGGCGCCGACACGGCCGCTGCGCACGCTCACGTGCACGGTCATGTTGTCCTGCTTCTCGGTGGTGAGCGTGGACAGCAGGACCGGGTCGTCGGAGTGCGGCGCGACGGTGATGCCCTCGCCCGCGGTGGTCTCCAGGGCGCCGTCCCGGCCGTACAGCTCGATGTCGACGACGGCGGCGGAGTCGTCCGGGTTCACCAGGTGCACGTAGTCCGTGCGGTCGGCCGCCGTGCTGGCGCCCGGGAACCAGAAGTCGGTGTCCGGTGCCGTGCAGGTGACGCCGAGCAGACCACGGCCGGTGCCGGCGGCGACCTCGGTGGTCTGCTGCACGGTCCAGCCGGGGGCGAACTTGCCGTCGGCGGTGCCGACCAGGGCCGGCGACTCGGAGCCGGAGTCGTCCACGGTGACCGGCTTGCCCGGCTCCTTGGCCGCCAGGACCGGCTTGGCGGCGGTGCCGGCCTTGTCCTTGCCGCCCTTGTCCGAGGTCTTCTTGCCGGTCTTGCCGTCCTTGCCGGTCTTGCCGTCCGTCGACTCGGTGGCGGCCGGGCGCAGTTCGGCCCTGCCCTCGCCGCCGGTCCCCCTGGTGACCGGCGTGAACGACGTGTACGTCGTCTCCGCCAGGTCCGAGAGGCTCGGCGTGGGGCAGGTCAGGCTCGTGCGCTCCACGGGCAGTTCGGCGGCCGTGGCGGCGGTGCCGGTCCCGGAGGTGTCCGGGGCGGTGACGGCGGCGAACCCGGTGACGGCGGCGAGGGCGGTGGCACCGGCGATCAGGGACAGGGTGGTGCGGTTCACTGCTGGCTCCCGTCGGAACGCTCGTTGCCGTGCGGATCCTGCCGCGCCGGGTCGTACGCGGGGTCGTAGCCCTGCTGGTAGGTCTGGCCGTAGGAGGCGTCGTAGGCCCCGGTCTGGTCCTGCCCGCCGTACGCGTACGGGTCGTACTGGCCGCCCTGGTAGGGATCGCCCTGGTACTGCTGGTCGTAACCGCCGCCCGCGTACTGCTGGGCGTCCTGGTACTGCTGCTGACCGTCCTGGTACTGCCGGGCGTCCTGGTACTGGTCGCCGTCCTGGTACTGGTCGCCCTGGTAGCCGCCGTACTCGGGGCCCGGGCTCTGGTGGCCGGGGGTGTCCCACTCGCCGTAGGAGCCCTGCTGCGGGATGTCCGCCGGGGCGGGCGGCTGTCCGGGCGGGAGCGGGAAGCCGTCGGCGTCGAAGGCACCGGGGTCGAACCCACCGGCCTCAGGGGCGCCGACCTCGGGGGCGCCGGCCTCCGGGGCGTCCGTCCCCGGAGCTGCCGCGGCGGCCTCGGCCTCCGCCTGGGCGCGCAGCCTGCGGGCCCGCCGGCCATCGCCGGCCATGGCCTCGGCGGGGACGGGCTCCTCCTCGGGCAGGTCGTCGTCGATGTCGCGGCGCCGGCCCGGGAGGGCCATCACGACGAGGACGACGGCGAGGAGTCCCTGTGCCCACAGCCAGGCGGTGTGGGTGAACGGGTCGTCGTAGGTGACGTCCAGGGTGCCGCCGTCGGCGGGCAGTTCGAAGCCCTGCGCCCAGCCGTCGACGGTCGTCGGCGTGAGCGGCCGGCCGTCCAGGGTGGCCGTCCAGCCGTCGTCGGCGGTGTCGGCGAGGCGCAGGACGCGGCCCTCGGCACCGGCCTTGATCGTGGTGTGGATGTCCACCGGTCCGGCGGCGACGGGCTGCGGCGCGACGGCCGCGGCCGCGGATCCGGACCCGGACCCGGCGACGATCGCCGCGCGGGACACCTGCCGGTCGATCCGCCAGAGCGCGCTGCCCTTCTGCTGGCTGAGCCGCGACAGACCGGGCGTGGCGTCCAGGACGCGCGCGACCTCGCGCGGCGCGCCCTTGCGGACGAGGACGTAGCGCACGGCGAACGCGCCGAGCTGGTCGGCCTGATCGGCCCCGGAACCGGCGACGAGGTTCGCCACGATCTTGTCCAGCCGGGTGTTCTCCCCGTCGGCCAGGGCGAGTTCGGCGTCGCCGAGGCGGGCGCCGGAGCCGCGGACCAGAACGTATCCGACGCGGGCCGTGGAGTCGCTGTCGAGGACGAGGGTGCGGGCCTGGTCGCGGGTGCCGCTCTCCTCGGCGACGAACGCGGGCACCTGCACGGGGTCGCGGCGCTCCAGCGGTCCGTCGGCGCCGCGGATCATCCAGCCGGCGGCGAGCAGGAAGGGGCCCGCCGCGGCGGCGAAGGCGACCAGCGCGGCGACCGGCTGACGCCAGCCGAAGCTCTGCTCGGCCACGCGGGCGCGTGCCCCGTCGGCGCCGAGCAGGGCGGCGGCCAGCAGGGCGAGGCCGTACACGAGGGTGGCGGGCCCGGCCCAGGCCGAGCGGTTGGACAGGACCGCGAAGACGAGGCCGAGCAGCGCGACCGCCCATGCCGTCCGGATGGCCGGCTGCCGCTCGGAGCGCAGCAGGGCGGCCAGCGCGGCCAGCACGATCCCGGCGAGCATCAGCCCGTCGACCGTGCCGGGGCCGCCGGGGCTGGCGTTGAGCAGGTCGAGGGCGGACGCGGCCGACGGGCCGAAGTCCAGGCCGGCCTCCTGGAAGAAGCCGAACGGCAGCAGCGACAGCGACCAGGGGGCGAGCACCAGCAGGGGCACGCCGACCTGGGCGAGGAAGCGCAGCCCGTAGGCGGTGATGTCGGTGCGCCGCACCGCGAGGAGGGCGAGGCCGAGGATCAGCGCGATCGGCCACACGATCGGGGTGAAGGCGGTGGTGATGGTCAGCAGCAGGGCGTAGGCCCAGGTGGCGCGCCAGCTTCCGCGGGTGCCGGAGGGGTGCGCCAGGCCGCTGGCCGCGATGCCGGCGCGTGCGATCAGCGGCAGCAGCACGGCGAGGACGGCGGTGCCGATCCGGCCGCCGGCGAGGGCGCCGGTGGCGGCGGGCAGGAAGGCGTAGACGACGGCGGCCCACGCGCGCAGCAGCCGGGACTCGACGAGCGGGCGGGAGGCGAAGTACGCGGTGAGCCCGGCCAGCGGCACCGAGCCGACGAGCAGGACGGTGACGGCGAGCCCGGTGGAGCCGAGCAGCAGGGAGGCGAGCGTCGCGACGATCGCGAGGTACGGCGGGGCGGACGCGGTGCCGCCGGCGCCGACGGGGTGCCAGGCGTCCACGTAGTGCGACCACAGCTCGCCGGCGTCGGCCGGGGCGGGCAGCAGGGCGCCGCCCGCGAGCGCGCCGCCGCCGAGGAGTTCACGGCAGGCGATCAGCGAGACGAGCAGCAGGACGAGGAAGAGCACCGGGGCGGGTTTGCGGGCGATGCGCTTGAGGCGCGCGAACTGCTCGATCTCCAGGAAGTCGGCGTCGTCGCCGCCGGGTCCGGACTCGATCGCGCTGCCGTGGCGGCCCGCGCCGGAGGCCGCTTCGGGGTCGGAGCGGCCGACGACGCTGCTCGCGACCTGTTCGACGGTGGCCCGCACGGTCGCGCCGGGCGGCGGGAACAGGGCGCGCAGCTCGCCCTTGTCGATGGCGGGTGCGCCGCGCCGTCGCCGGCCGGCGATGATCCGCTCGGGGCGCAGCAGGGTGCCCATGAGGCCGCGGATCTCGTCGAGGGCCTGGCCGGGGACCTTGCCCACGAGGTAGGCGAGGGTGCGCAGCACGGTGCCGAGGACGAGGCGCAGCAGCACCCAGGGCAGCGCGGCGCCACGGGTGTTGACGAGGAGGGTGTAGACGGCGCCGGCCTTGTCGACCTTGTGCGGGGAGGCGGCGGTGCGGCCCACGCAGTCGACGGCGCGGCGCTCGCGGGAGGCGGCCTCGGCGTGCCGGACGACGGCCTCGGGGGCGATGAGGACGCGGTGGCCGGCGGCGGTGGCGCGCCAGCACAGGTCGACGTCGTCCCGCATGAGGGGCAGGTGCCGGTCGAAGCCGCCGAGCTCCTCGAAGACGTCACGCCGGATCAGCATGCCGGCGGTGGAGACGGACAGGACCGGGCGCACGTGGTCGTGCTGCCCCTGGTCCTGCTCGCGGCGGTCCAGACCGGTCCAGCGGCGGCCGGAGTTGGCGATGGTGACGCCGACCTCAAGGAGCGCCCGGCGGTCGTACCAGCCGCGCAGCTTCGGGCCGACGACGGCGACGTCGTCGCGGCCCAGCTCCATCTCGTTCTCCACGACGCGCAGCAGCTGGGCCAGGGCGTCGGGTTCGGGCGCGCAGTCGTCGTGCAGGAGCCACAGCCACTGGACCGGCTCCCCGTGGGGGAGTTCGGGCAGGTCGTAGGTGTCGTCGCGCCAGGTGCGCGTGACGGGGTCCCAGCCGCTGGGCCGCTTGAGATAGGTGAGGTCGTCCGGGGTGAGGACGGGGGCCGTGCGGTTGGCCTCCTCGACGGCCTGGCCGAAGCCGGTGCGCCTCGCGAGGTGCAGGACGCGCTCGTCGCCGAGGGCGTCGCTGAGCAGCTGCGCGGAGTGGTCGGCGCTGCCGGTGTCCGCGGCGACGGCGGACTGGACGGGGCGCTCCTGGCCCAGCAGCCCGGCGAGCGCGTCGGGCAGCCAGCGGGCGCCGTCGTGGGAGACGAGGACCGCGGTCACCACATGACGCGGGAACTCAGGTGTGGCAGCGGCGTCGTGCTGGGCTGCCGTGTGGCTGTGCACGGACATCGAGGTACAGGCCCCGGTTCGATGGACTGCGGTGGACGCCTGTGTCCCCGGGGGACAGCGGGACGTCTCGGACGAGCGCCCACACTACTGGCTGGGCATCACAGCGGCCCGCCGCCTGTGGACAACCCACCCGCGACGGGCCGTTCGAGATCTGTTCGAGACGTGGGAGATGCGGAGGTACGTACGGTTTCGCGCCGGCCCGCCCCGCCGCACGGCAGGCAGGGGGCGTGACGGACGTGCGGTCAGACGGCCGCCTTCTTCAGCCGGCGCCGCTCGCGCTCGGACAGGCCGCCCCAGATCCCGAAGCGCTCGTCGTTGGCGAGGGCGTACTCGAGGCACTCGGAGCGGACCTCGCAGGCGAGGCAGACCTTCTTGGCCTCCCGGGTCGAGCCGCCCTTCTCGGGGAAGAAGGACTCGGGGTCGGTCTGGGCGCACAGTGCGCGCTCCTGCCAGCCGAGCTCCTCGTCCGCGTCGTCGACCAGCAGTTGCTGCACCAGCTCGGTCATGTGCGCCCCTCGTCCGTCTTTCGCGTCCCCGTGATGTAGCCGTTACCGATTTCGGCTGAACGACACGAGTGAAATTACAAGTGTGCTGCTCCGGGCGAGTCAAGCCGAGATCTGCTATTGGGCCCCTTATTCACTCTGCGGAACCAAGGCCTAGCGGAAAGTGTTCAAATCGTCCTAAACCTTGACAACCGAACAGGGCCCGAACGGGAACGCCGTCCCGCGCAGAGCTTGTACGGGTAGAGACGTCCAGCCGTTCGATCTCGTTGCACACACGCGCGGATGCGAACCGGATCACAGTCCGATCACAGGATCACAACGACGCCCGTGCGCCCGGATGTGCGCCATGTGTCCCGGCAACCCGGTGCACAAACCTTTCGCCAGACAGATGAACCGGATGGGGTGAAAGCTGTGCCACATCACCGGGCGTCGAGTTGACAGTGGAGGCGTGAACCGCTGTCCTTGGGGGCATGCTCGCGAACCCGGCACTCACCTCGACCCGCACCGCCGGGTCCCTCGGTGCCGCCCGCGCGTTCTGCTGCTGTTGCTGTCCCAGCTGTTGAGCCCATCCCGCTCCGGCTGAAGGCCGCGTCCCCCACGCGACGCGGCTGTCGTTCCCTCTGACCTTCTTTCACCGAGGAACCACCGCACCCATGAACAGCGACAGCGACCTCCAGATCGCCGGCGACATCCTCGAAGTCCCGCACCTCCTCCAGGCCCCGCGCGAGCACCCGTCCACCGTGGCGGAGTTCGTCGGCCTGGCCCGCTCCCTCGCCGCCGACCGGTCGCAGTGGGAACACCTCGTCCAGTACGACGCGACGACGCGCTGGTACCACCGGCTGCGCACCGGCCCCGGCTACGAGGTGTGGCTGCTGTCCTGGGTGCCCGGGCAGGGCAGCGGCCCGCACGACCACGGCCCGTCCTCCGGCGTGCTCACGGTGCTGGAGGGCACCCTGACCGAGCACACCGAACGCGGCACGCGCGCCCTGCGCCCCGGTGACGAGCGCGTCTTCGCACCCGGCTACACCCACGACGTCGTGAACGACGCGCTGGAGCCCGCGGTCAGCCTGCACGTCTACTACCCGGGCCTGACCGAGATGCCGATGGTCCCGCGCTCCCAGCTCCGGGCCGCCCCGGCGCCCGCCGCCTGCGAGGCGCGCCCGGTGACCGCCTGACGCGTTGTCGTACCCGCCTGCCAGACTTGGGCCATGCGCATTGTGGTTCTGGCAGGCGGCATCGGCGGTGCCCGGTTCCTGCGTGGTCTGAAGCGGGCCGCGCCGGACGCGGACATCACGGTCATCGGCAACACCGGGGACGACATCCACCTCTTCGGGCTGAAGGTCTGCCCGGACCTCGACACGGTGATGTACACGCTCGGCGGCGGCATCAACGAGGAGCAGGGCTGGGGCCGG
The DNA here is from genome assembly GCF_008973465.1 of Streptomyces sp. SS1-1. Classification (NCBI taxonomy): domain Bacteria; kingdom Bacillati; phylum Actinomycetota; class Actinomycetes; order Kitasatosporales; family Streptomycetaceae; genus Streptomyces; species Streptomyces sp. SS1-1. The sequence continues at coordinate 2,915,194 of NZ_WBXN01000004.1, forward strand.
GCCGACGAGACCTTCCATCTGAAGGAGGAGCTCGCCGCCTACGGGGTGGGCCCGGAGTGGTTCGGCCTCGGCGACCGGGACTTCGCCACGCACATCGTGCGGACGCAGATGATCGGCGCCGGCTATCCGCTCAGCGCCGTCACGCAGGCGCTGTGCGACCGCTGGCAGCCCGGCGTGCGGCTGATCCCCATGACCGACGACCGCGTCGAGACGCATGTCGCCGTCGAGATCGACGGCGAGCGCAAGGCCGTCCACTTCCAGGAGTACTGGGTGCGGCTGCGCGCCTCGGTGCCCGCCGAGGCGATCGTCCCGGTCGGCGCCGAGCAGGCCAAGCCGGCGCCCGGCGTCCTGGAGGCGATCGGGGAGGCGGACGTCGTGCTGTTCCCGCCGTCCAACCCGGTCGTCTCGGTCGGCACCATCCTGGCCGTGCCCGGCATCCGCGAGGCCATCGCCGACGCGGGCGTGCCGGTCGTCGGCCTCTCCCCCATCGTCGGGGGCGCGCCCGTGCGCGGAATGGCCGACAAGGTCCTCGCGGCGGTCGGCGTGGAGTCGACGGCCGCGGCGGTCGCCGAGCACTACGGCTCGGGGCTGCTGGACGGCTGGCTCGTCGACACCGTGGACGAGAAGGCCGTGGAGCGGGTCGAGGCGGCCGGGATCCGCTGCCGGGCCGTACCGCTGATGATGACCGACGAGGACGCGGCCGCGCAGATGGCCCGGGAGGCGCTGACGCTGGCCGAGGAGGTGCGGGGCGCGTGAGCGGGCCGTCCGCCGAGGGGTTCCGCGTCTGGGCCGTGCCGGGGATGCCCGAGGTCCGGCCGGGCGACGACCTCGCCAAGCTGATCGCCGCCGCCGAGCCGGACCTCGCTGACGGGGACGTCCTGCTGGTCACGTCGAAGATCGTGTCCAAGGCCGAGGGCCGGATCGTCGAGGCCGCCGACCGGGAGGCCGCGATCGACGCGGAGACCGTCCGGGTCGTGGCGCGCCGCGGCCCCCTGCGCATCGTGGAGAACCGGCAGGGCCTGGTCATGGCGGCCGCCGGGGTCGACGCCTCCAACACCCGGCCCGGGACCGTGCTGCTACTCCCCGAGGACGCGGACGCCTCCGCGCGCGCGATCCGCGCCGGGCTGCGCGACGCGCTCGGCGTCGACGTCGGCGTCCTCGTCACGGACACCTTCGGGCGGCCCTGGCGGACGGGGCTCACGGACGTGGCGATCGGCGCCGCCGGTGTGCGGGTCCTCGACGACCTGCGCGGCGGCGAGGACGCCCACGGCAACCCGCTGAGCGCGACCGTCGTGGCGACCGCCGACGAACTCGCCGCCGCCGGCGACCTGGTGAAGGGCAAGGCCGCGGGGCTGCCCGTCGCGGTGGTGCGCGGCCTCGCGCACACGGTGACCGGGGACGACGGGACGGGCGCGCGGGCCCTGGTGCGCGAGGCGCGCGACGACATGTTCCGGCTCGGCACGTCGGAGGCCGTCCGCGAGGCGGTCACCCAGCGCCGTACCGTGCGGGCGTTCACGGACGAGCCCGTCGACCCGGGGGCCGTGCGCCGCGCGGTCGCCGCGGCCGTCACCGCGCCCGCGCCGCACCACACGACGCCCTGGCGGTTCGTGCTGCTGGAGTCCGCCGGCGCGCGCACCCGGCTGCTGGACGCCATGAAGGAGGCGTGGATCGCCGATCTGCGCCGGGACGGCAAGAGCGAGGAGTCCATCGCCAAGCGGGTACGGCGCGGCGACGTGCTGCGCCACGCCCCGTACCTGGTGGTGCCGTGCCTGGTGATGGACGGCGCCCACACGTACGGCGACCCGCGCCGGGACTCCGCCGAGCGGGAGATGTTCGTCGTCGCGGCCGGCGCCGGTGTGCAGAACTTCCTGGTGGCGCTGGCCGGGGAGCGGCTCGGCTCGGCCTGGGTGTCGTCGACCATGTTCTGCCGTGACGTCGTGCGCGAGACGCTCGGACTGCCCGCGGACTGGGACCCGATGGGCGCCGTGGCGGTCGGGCATCCGGCGCAGGAGCCGCGGCCCCGCCCGGAGCGGGAGGCGTCGTCCTTCATCGAGGTGCGCTGAGGCGCCCCGCCGAGCGCCTACGCTCGTAGGGCGCCCCTTTCGGCGCACGCCCCTCCCCCACCCCGAGGACACCGTGGCAGGACGATTCCCCCAGCGGCCCACGCGTACGACCGTGCGCGGCGGGCAGGTCGCCGTGCCCGCGGGGGTGCCGCGTCAGGCGGCGGCGCCCGCGCGCGTGCGGACCTGGACGCCGGACGGGCCGCTCGACCTCGGGCTGGTGCTGGGTCCGCTGCGGCGCGGGCCGGGCGACCCGACGTTCCGGGCGACACCGGACGGCGCCGTGTGGCGGACCGCGCTCACTCCGGCCGGGCCGGGCACGCTGCGGGTCACCGCGCGCGGGGCCGAGGTACGGGGCGAGGCGTGGGGGCCGGGTGCCGAGTGGCTGCTGGAGCAGCTGCCGGAGATGCTCGGCGCCGCCGACGACCCGTCCGTCTTCGTGCCCCGGCACCGGGTGGTCGCCCAGGCCCGGCACCGACGGCCCGGACTGCGGCTGACCCGCACCGGTCTGGTGATGGAGTCGCTGATCCCGTCGATCCTGGAGCAGAAGGTCACGACCGACGAGGCGTACCGGGCGTGGCGGCTGCTGGTGCGCGCGTACGGCGAGCCGGCGCCGGGGCCCACGCCCGAGCGGATGTGTGTGATGCCCCACCCGCGGACCTGGGCGCTGATCCCGTCCTGGGAGTGGCACCGGGCGGGCGTGGACGACAAGCGGGCGTCGACGGTCCTGCGGGCCGTGCGGGTCGCCGCCCGGATGGAGGAGGCGGTCCGGATGCCGCCGGCCGAGGCGCAGGCCCGGCTGGAGCTGGTGCCGGGGATCGGGCCGTGGACGTCGGCGGAGGTCGTGCAGCGCAGTCATGGCGCTCCGGACGCGGTGACCGTGGGGGACGTGCACCTTCCGGGGATCGTGGGGTTCGCGCTGGCCGGGGACCGGGACGCGGACGACGCCGTGATGCTGGAGCTGCTGGAGCCGTACGCGGGGCAGCGGCACCGGGCGGCCCGGCTGATCCTGCTCAGCGGGCGGGTGCCGGCGCGGCGGATGCCGAAGATGCCCCGGGTGGACATCGGGCGCTGGTGACGGCGGGCGTCACCAGCGCCCGCCGCCCCGCTGCACGTCGTCCGACGAGAAGCGCACCGCTAGTGCTGTGACCGGAAAAGTTCACCGGCTCGCGGCGAACCTTCCCGGTCACAGCACTAGACGTCCGACGAGAAGCGCACCGCGCCCGCAGGGATGCGGGCGTCGCACCAGATCCGCGCCCCCTCGCGCAGTTCGTTGTCGGCGCCGACCACCGCGCCGTCCCCGATGACCGTGCCGGTGAGGACCGCGCGCTCGCCCACCCGGGCGCGGGTGCCGATCAGCGAGTCGGTGATGACCGCGCCGGGCTCGATGACGGCGCCGGGCAGGATCGTGCTGCCGAAGACGCGGGCGCCCTCGGCGACGAACGCGCCCTCGCCGACCACCGTGCCGCCGGTCAGCTTGGCGTCGGCCGCCACCGTGGCCGTGGGCAGGATCAGCCGGTCTCCGCAGCGGCCCGGCACCGCGGGCGACGGGGCCCGGCCGAGGACGAGGTCCGCGGAGCCGCGCACGAAGGCGGCGGGCGTGCCCAGGTCGAGCCAGTACGTGGAGTCGACCATGCCCTGGAGGTGGGCGCCGGCCGACAGCAGCTCGGGGAAGGTCTCGCGCTCCACGGAGACGGGGCGGCCCGCCGGGATGGTGTCGATGACCGAGCGGCGGAACACATAGGCGCCCGCGTTGATCTGGTCGGTGACGATCTCCTCGGGGGTCTGCGGCTTCTCCAGGAACGCCGTGACCCGGCCGGTGCCGTCGGTGGGGACCAGGCCGTACGCCCGGGGGTCGGTGACCCTCGTCAGGTGCAGGGAGACGTCCGCGCCCGTGGTCTCGTGCGTACGGACCAGGGCGGGGATGTCCAGGCCGGTCAGGATGTCGCCGTTGAAGATGAGGACCGGGTCGTCGGGGGCGGAGCTCAGCCGGGAGGCGACGTTGCGGATCGCACCGCCGGTGCCGAGGGGCTCCTCCTCCGTCACGTACTCCAGTCGCAGTCCGAGCGACGAGCCGTCACCGAAGTGGGGCTCGAAGACCTCGGCCAGATAGGACGTCGCCAGCACGATGTGGTCGACGCCCGCCGCTCTCGCTCTCGCCAGCTGGTGCGTGAGGAACGGGACCCCGGCCGCCGGGACCATGGGCTTCGGCGTGTGCACGGTGAGCGGACGCAGCCGAGTGCCCTTGCCGCCGACCAGGAGGATCGCTTCTGTCACCTGTCGTCTCTGCTTCCTGCCGGGACCGGCCCGAACTGTCTTTCGGCCGGCCAGTGTATGCAGACCGTTGTGCGGTGCCCTCGACGGCAGTGCGGTGCCTCGTGTCCCGCCCCTCGTCCCCCGACGGCGGTGAATGCGACCCCATGGCCCCCCATGAGTCCCCCTTCGACCGGACGACGTCCAGGGCCCCCTGTCAGACCTCCACCGGTCGTGACGGGTTCCCTGGACGTCCTTCGCCGTTGGCTCCTCCCGCGGTCAGCGGCCCTGGTAGCGGGCGGACGTGGTGCGGGTCGAGCCGAGCTTGCGGTAGAGCTGGAGCCCCGGGCACTCCGTGGAGAAGCCGTCCCGGTGGCCGGAGATCACATTCAGTCGTACGTTCTTTCCCTTTCGGTAGAGATTGCCACCGCCGGACGTCAGATATGTCTTTCCGCGCGGATTGGCGCCGTAGAGACCGAGCTTCCAGGCGGTGAGGCGGGCGACCGCCTTCACGGCGGACGCGGACGGCTTCTTCGAGCCGTAGGTGCCGAGGACGGCGATGCCCATGCTGTTCGTGTTGAACCCGAGGGTGTGGGCGCCCAGGACGGCCTTCGCCACGCCTCCGGCCCGGCCCTCGTAGATCCGCCCGCACTTGTCGACGAGGAAGTTGTAGCCGATGTCGCGCCAGCCCATGCTCACGACGTGGTAGCGGTAGATACCGCGGATGACCGAAGGGGCCTGCGCGCAGGTGTACTTGTTGCCCGTGGCGGTGTGGTGGACGAAGGCCGCCTTCACCTTGCTCGTGTAGACGAACCGGCTCTCCCGCCACCGCTCGTTCGCCCCCCAGCCGCGCCGCGTGACGATGCTCGGCCGAGGCCCGATGTACGGCTTCGCCTTCTGGGCCGCCGTCAGTTCGCTGCCGCGCAGGGTCAGCAGCTCCCGTTCGGTCTCGGCCTTGCCGAGGGCGGGGATCTCGGTGGCGCCCGCGGCGGCGAGTTCGGCGTTGGCGGTGGAGGCGGCGACGGCCTCGGCGGTCTCCGGCTGCAGGGCGCCGGGGCGGGCCGCGGCGAGCGTCTCGTCCTCGGGGGCGGCGGCCTCGCCGGGGTCGACGAGTTCCAGGCGCAGACCGGTGGGCAGGGCCGTCGTGGCGGCGGGCGCGGAGGCGGGGGTGGGCGCGGGGGTGGGCGCGGTGGCGTCGGCGGTCGCCGGGGTCTTCCCAGGCTTCGTGCCCTCGCCGGTCGCCGGCGTCTTCTCCGGCTTCGTACTGTCACCGGTCGCCGGGGTCTTGCCGGGCTTCGCGCCTTCGCCGGACGCCGAGTTCTTCCCAGGCTTCGCGCCCTCGCCGGTCGCCGGCGTCTTCCCGGGCTTCGTACTGTCACCGGACGCCGAGGTCTTCCCGGGCTTCGTACTGTCACCGGACGCCGAGGCCTTGCCGGGCTTCGTACTGTCACCGGACGCCGAGTTCTTCCCAGGCTTCGTGCCCTCGCCGGTCGTCGCGGGCTTGTCCGGTTCGGGGTTGCCGCCTTCCGGGGTGACCCGCAGTTCGACGCCGTTCGACGCTCCGACCCACAGCGGGGCCGTCGAGCCGCGCAGCCGTCCGGGGGCGCCCTCCGCGGTGTCCGGGTCGGCCCCGTGGTCGGCGTTGTGGGTCTCGACGTCCTGCCAGCCGGACCAGACGCCGGTCGCCGCGTCGCGGGTGCGGACCTGGACACGGCCGTGGAGTTCGGCGGCCGGGTCGTCCCAGACGACGCCGACGAGGGAGAAGGGACGGACGGTCCGGCGGGACAGCCCCTGTTCGGCGGGGCCGTCCGCCGCACGGTCGCGGGTAAGGGGGGTGAGGGGCAGGGACTGAGTGCTGCCGGCGGCGCTCGGCCCGGCGTTCTCCCGGCGCGCCGCCGGGCCGGCCGTCAGGGCCGCGCTCGTGGCCGCTTCCGCGCCGGGCACCGGTCTCCCGGTCGCGGCGACGGCGGGTGGGGTGAGCGGGAGAGCGAGAGCGGCCGCGCACGTGACACCGATCGAGGAAGCAAGGAATCCACGCATACCCCTGATGTTGAACATAGTCATACAAACCTGTCCATCGAGGACTTGACGGGGCGTCGGCGGGTGTTCCGCCGAACCGGTGGCGGCGCGTTGGTGCCGCCGGGGGGTGCGGGTCCGGGCGCCCGCGTACCCTTTCCCGGGTGAACGCCACCGATCGCACCCCCGCCGACCTGCTGCGTTCCGCGCTCGCCGCGGATCCCGGACGTCCCCTGGTGACCTTCTACGACGACGCCACCGGGGAGCGTGTCGAATTGTCCGTGGCCACCTTCGCCAATTGGGTGGCCAAGACAGCGAACCTGCTCCAGGGCGGTCTGAACGCCGGTCCGGGCGACCGGGTCACCCTGCTGCTGCCCGCGCACTGGCAGACGGCCGTGTGGCTGCTGGCCTGCTCCTCGGTGGGCGCGGTCGCGGACGTGGGCGGTGACCCGGCGGCGGCCGACGTGGTGGTGAGCGGCCCGGACACCCTGGAGGCGGCGCGGGCCTGCCGGGGCGAGCGGGTGGCGCTGGCGCTGCGGCCGCTCGGCGGCCGTTTCCCGCAGCCCCCGGAGGGCTTCCTCGACTACGCGGTGGAGGTGCCGGGTCAGGGCGACCGCTTCGCGCCGTTCGCGCCGGTCGACCCCGAGGAGCCGGCGCTGATCGTCGCCGGGCGCGAGTTCAGCGCCGCCGAGGTGGTGGAGCGGGCCCGCGCCGAGGCGCCGGGGCTCGGCCTGACCGGACCGGGCTCGCGCATCCTGTCCACGCTGCCGTACGACACCTGGGAGGGGCTCGCCGCCGGGCTGTTCGGGGCGCTGGCGACGGGCGGCTCGGTCGTGCTGTGCCGTAACGCCGGGTCGCTGGACGAGGAGGCCCTCGCGAAGCGCATCGACGCGGAACGGGTGACGGCGACCGCCCGCTGAGGCCGTCCCCGTCCCCGTGCGTCACCGCCCGCCGAGGCGTCCCGGCACCCCGCCCCCGTCACCCGTTCGGCGCAGCACCATCCGCCCCCCGGACGGCATCGGCGCCATGGTCGTAGGAGCAGCCCACACCGCACGCGCCATGTCATGAGGGGTGGACCCAGCCGTGACCGAGACCGCACGCTCGCGCCGGGGGGCCTCGGCCCGGAGGACATGGGTGCGGCGGGGGGCCGTCGGGGCCGGACTGCTGCTCGTCGCCGCCGCCGGGACCGGCTGGCTGGTATACGCCAAGCTCGACGGGAACATCACCCCGGACGAGGCCGCCGCCGCCGAACTCGCCCGGTACGAGAAGGAACGGCCGAGCGCGGCCGTGCGCGGGGCGCAGAACATCCTCGTCATCGGCTCGGACTCACGGGCCGGCGACGGCAACCGGCGCTACGGGCGCGACTCGGGCAGCGAACGGTCCGACACGACGATCCTGCTCCACCTGTCCGCCGACCACCGCAGCGCGACCGCCGTGTCCATACCCCGTGACCTGATGGTCGACGTCCCCGGCTGCCGGCGCGAGGGCGGCGGGCGCAGCCGCCCCATGTTCGCGATGTTCAACCACGCCTTCCAGGTGGGCGGTTCGGCGTGCACGATCCGCACGGTGGAGCGGATGACCAACATCCGGGTGGACCACCACATGGTCGTGGACTTCCACGGCTTCAAGGAGATGGTGGACGCCGTCGACGGCGTGGAGATCTGCCTGGCGAAGCCCATCCACGACAAGGCGGCCAGGCTCCGGCTACCGGCCGGGAAGGTGACGCTCGACGGCGAGCAGGCCCTCGGCTACGTCCGTGCCCGCAAGTCCCTCGGCAACGGCAGCGACACCGATCGCATGGAGCGCCAGCAGCGCTTCCTCGCGGCCCTCGTGCACAAGGTGCAGAGCAACGACGTCCTGCTGAACCCGGTACGGCTCTATCCGGTCCTCGACGCGGCGACGTCGTCCCTCACCACCGACCCGGCGCTGGCCAGTCTGCGCGGTTTGTACGACCTCGTCCGCGGGGTGCGCGACATCCCCACCGAACGCGTCCAATTCCTGACGGTCCCGCGCGAGTCCTACGTCTACAACGCCAATCGTGACCAGTTGGTGGAACCCGCGGCGCAGCGGCTCTTCGAGCGGCTGCGCCTCGACCGGCCGGTGGCGGTCGCGGATTCCCGCGGGAAATCCCAGGGTTCACGGGGCGAATCGGGGCACGGGGTTTCCGCCTCCCCGGCCCCCACGTTCCGCGGGAACACGGCCGCCGAGAACGGCTGCGAGTAAAGCGCTTCCCAAGTCAAGGGGACCCGTCCAGGGGATTGGGCGGAATTGCCCAGTTGTAGGGACGTGGAATTTGTCACCGTTCTCGCTCGACGCTGAACTGGGCGGATAGTGTGTGCGATCTGGCGCACCCTGCCGTACTTGGGCTCGCGCACTGTTCGACCGAGAGACCCGAGCGCCTTGGAGGGGGTAGGCGCCGCGTGGCCCCGACGGAGGATTCAGACAACCGTGGACGCGCAAGGCCGTGGGCGGGCGGATGACATCGATCCCGCAGACCAGTGGGTGCTCAATCCGAACACCGGTGAATACGAACTGCGACTGACTCCTTCCGGACCGCAATCGCCGGTTCCCGGGCCGCGCAGGCCCGGTCCCCGTGCGGGCGGACCCGGTGGCGCCGGGCGCCCGGGGGGTGCCGTCCGTGACCGCGCGGCCGCCCCGGAGCAGCGGCCGGCCCCGGGCCGTGAGGTACCGGCGCAGCGCAGGCGCCGGGGGGAGCCCGAGGAGCCGCCGGGGCGCCGTTCGCGCCGCCCGGTCAAGAAGAAGAGCCGGGCCAAGAAGGCCGTGCTGTGGACCGGTGGCGTGATGGCGTTCGTCGTGGTCGCCGCGGCGGCCGGGGCCTACCTCTATGTCGAGCACCTCAACGACAACATCCAGTCCGTCTCCGACGACGGCGCGAGCACCGGTGGCTTCAGCAAGGACAAGGCCATCAACATCCTGCTCATCGGCACGGACAAGCGCACCGGCGCGGGCAACGACAAGTACGGCGACTCCGGCAGCGCGGGCCACGCCGACACCACGATCCTGCTGCACGTCTCCAAGGACCGGTCGAACGCGACCGCGCTGAGCATCCCGCGCGACCTGATCGTCGACATCCCCGACTGCCCCACGGAGCAGGAGGACGGCAGCCAGAAGGTCATCCAGGGCGAGACCAACACCCGCTTCAACAAGAGCCTCGGCCAGGCGGGCCGTACGCCCAGCTGCACCATGCGCACGGTGACGGAGCTGACCGGGATCAAGCCGGACAACTTCATGGTCGCCGACTTCAACGCGGTGAAGACGCTGACGTCGGCCGTCGGCGGCGTCGAGGTGTGCCTGGGCAAGGACATCGACGACCCGGACTCGCATCTGAAGCTGCCGAAGGGCAAGCACGTCATCGAGGGCGAGCAGGCCCTCGCCTTCGTCCGCACCCGGCACTCCGTCGGCCTGGGCGGCGACCTGAGCCGGATCGGGCTGCAGCAGCAGTTCCTCAGCGCGCTGATGCGCAAGCTGAAGTCGAACGACACGCTCAAGAGCCCCACGAAGATGTTCACGCTGGCCGAGGCCGGCACCAAGGCGCTCACCGTCGACTCCCAGCTCGACAGCATCGACAAGCTGAAGGACCTCGGTCTGGAGCTGGGCAAGCTCAACGTCAAGAACCTGACCTTCACCACGATCCCGGTGCTCGACAACCCGGCCGAGAAGGTCAAGGTGACCGTCGTCCTCAACCCGACGAAGGCGCCGGAGGTCTTCCAGGCCATCCAGAACGACGTCTCCTTCACCGACATCAAGCAGCAGAAGAAGAAGGAGGCCTCCGCGGTGGCGGCCCGGCTCAAGGGCTCCAAGTCCGACGCCTCCGAGGTGCGGGTCCGGATCTTCAACGGCGGGGCCCCGGCGGGCAGCGCGCAGGAGACCCTGTCCTGGCTGCAGACCGAGGAGAACGTGACCAAGTCGGAGAACGCGGGCAACGCTCCCGACACGCTCTCGAAGACGACGCTGGAGTACGCGCCGGACCAGGCGGACCAGGCACGCCGGCTCGCCGCCATCATGGGGCTGTCCGGCGCGGCGATGAAGCCCGGCAAGAGCGTCGACAACGCGCAGGGCCTGCCCACGATGACGCTGACGCTGGGCAAGGACTTCAAGGGGGCGGGGGTGCCCCTGACGGCTCCGGACAAGGCGCCCGACGTGGAGAAGTCCACCGCGGACAAGGTGGAGTGCGCGAAGTAGGCACCGTTTCCGGCCGGGAACGCAACTGTGCCGGGCTCTCGTTGGTCTGACACAGGACGTGGTCGTGCCGGTCGGCGTCGCCCGGCACGCCGTGCGGCCGTGCCGGACGCGGATTTTTTGCCGGCACATGGCGAACCCGGATCGGACCCCCGGTGGTCTGACAGAGCGCGGACCGGTGTCGGACAGGTTGGCTTGATACGGAGTTCGCTCCGCCGCGGACAGGGAGGTCCTGCGCGGAGCGACCGTACGCGGGCCGAGGGTGGGGAAGGGCAGAGAGTTGGCGCAGAGCGGTGTGCGGGGGGAGGTCCCCGCTGTGGACGACACGATGTCGCTCACCCGGCAGTCCGGCCAGGACACACCGGCCGGCCAGGACGGCGGCGGGCGGCACGGCGGGGCGGGCGACGACGGCCGGGGGCCCGGCAAGGGGCGCCGCAAGCGGCGTGCGCTGCGCTGGTCGGCGACGATCCTGGCGGTCGTCATACTCGGGACCGCGGGTGCCGGGTATCTGTACTACCGGCATCTGAACGGCAACATCGAGAAGGGCGAGCGCAGCAGCGGCGACTCCAAGGCGAAGAAGGCCGAGCCCAACGCCGCCGGCCAGACACCGCTGAACATCCTGCTGATCGGCTCGGACAGCCGTAACTCCGACGCGAACGTCGCGTTGGGCGGCAGCCGCGACAACCGGGGCAACCCCCCGCTGGGCGACGTGCAGATGCTCATCCATCTGTCCGCGGACCGGGAGAGCGCCGCGGTGGTGAGCATCCCGCGGGACACCCGGGTCGACATCCCCAAGTGCACCGACCCCGAGACGGGCGACACCTACCCGGCGACGAACGACATCATCAACACGACCCTGGCCCGCGGCGGCGCCGGCTGCACCCTGGCCACCTGGCAGAACCTCACCGGGGTCTACATCGACCACTGGATGACGATCGACTTCGCCGGCGTGGTGAGCATGGCGGACGCCATCGGCGGCGTCGAGGTCTGTGTGAAGCAGAACGTGTGGGACCGCCCGCTGCCGGGGGTGCCCGGCGGTTCCGGCCTGAAGATGAAGGCCGGCCGCAAGGACGTCGAGGGCAAGCAGGCGCTGCAGTGGCTGCGCACCCGGCACGCGTGGGGCAGTGACCCGCTGCGGGCGCGCGCCCAGCACATGTACATGAACTCGATGATCCGCACGCTGAAGAAGCAGAACGTCTTCACGGACACCGGGCGCCTGATGAACCTGGCCGAGGCGGCCACGAAGTCGCTGACGGTCTCCGAGGAGATCGGCACCGTGAAGAAGCTGTACGACCTCGGCATGCAGCTCAAGTCCGTGCCCACGGACCGGATCACGATGACGACGATGCCCAACGTCCAGGACCCGCAGAACGCCAACCACCTCGTCCCGGCCGCGAGCGCCGCCAAGATGTGGCAGATGGTCCGCGAGGACGTGCCGTTCGACAAGAACGGCAAGGCGAAGGACAAGGGCAAGGACGGCGACGCGGAGAAGGAGGCCACCAGCGCCCCGACGTCCGCCCCCGAGGGGATCGGCGTCTCGGTGGTGAACGGGACCAGGACGGCCACCCTCGCGCCCGTCTCCGGGCGGGCGCACGCGATCGCCCGGCACCTGGTGGACAAGGGCTTCACCCAGGCACTGCAGGACTCCTCACCGGCGGTCTCCGTCGAGCACACGGTGGTGCGGTACCCGAGCGAGGAACTGAAGGGCGACGCGGTGCAGGTCGCCAAGGCGCTGGGCATTCCGGAGAGTTCGGTGCGCCGGTCCACCGACGTCTCGGGCGTCACGGTCGTCGTGGGCGCCGACTGGCGCACCGGCACCGCGTATCCGAAGCAGTCCAAGCCGTCGGCGGGCAGCCTGCCGGAGGACTCGGACGCCATCAACGGCTCGGACGAGGACGCGTGCATGGAGGTGTACGCGCCCTACCGCTGGTAGTCACCGGACGCCGTGCCCCCTGCGGGATCGCCCTCGACGCGAGGGCGATCCCGTTTCTTTATGGCCAACCGACGACGATCTTCAGTCATAGACGAACACGAACGATCACTGAATGACCAGAACATGCCACGATCTTGAAGCCGTTCACGCAGGGCCCACAAAGCCCGCGGGGGCGGGTCCGATCCGTCGCGCACGTGAGAGGTCTGCAACTGATGCACAAGAGCGTGAAGTTCAGAGCCACCCGCTGGATCACCACCGGGGCCATGGTCCTCGGACTGGGCGTCGGGGTCCCCCTGGCCACCGCCCCCGCGGCACAGGCCGCGGCGCAGGCCGGCTGCAGCGGCACCCTGATCGACCAGATCAAGCACTACGACTACACGACGAGTGCGCACCCGCTCGTCGCCACGACCTACCTGTACTGGGACGGCACCTACAACTGCGCGCGGTCCGTCAAGGCGGGCTCCTACTACGGCGTCAGCTCCCGGATGAACCTGGACCTGTGGACCAAGGCCGGCGGGCACGACAACGACAACGGCAACTTCAGCTACGAGGCCGGGCCCGTGAAGGTCAACGGCAAGAACACCTGCATCAACTTCGAGCTGGACATGTGGCGCCCCAACGGCGGCGCCAACTTCCTGCAGGACCACGTCCCGGTGTCGGGGTACTTCCACTGCGGCTGACGGCCGCGTGAGGACGGGGGTCGCCGCGGCGCGCCGCGGCGACCCCCGCTCGTCGTGTCAGGAGGCCGCTTCGACGCCGCGGACCGCCGGGCGGCGCGAGGCGATGACCTTGCGGGCCAGCGAGCGCGGGCTCGTCAGGAAGCCGTAGCCCCAGGACATGTGCATGGTGGCCAGGGCGACCGGGATCTGCAGCCGGGCCTTCAGCGGCAGCCCCTTGCCGGCCGGGACCGAGCCCGCGGCGATGGCCGCGAGGTAGCCGCCGGGCACGACCAGCGCCCACGGCGTCACCGCGACGCCGAGGACCAGACCCGCCGCGATCGCGCACACCGCCGTCGGCGGCGCCAGATAGCGCAGGTTGATGGAACCGGCGTGGTACCGGGCGACGACATGACGCCAGCGGCCGTAGTCCTTGTACTGCTTGGCGAGCGCCTTCACGCTCGGCCGGGGCCGGTACGACACCTTCAGCTCCGGCGAGAACCAGATCAGGCCGCCCGCCTCGCGGATGCGGAAGTTCAGCTCCCAGTCCTGGGCGCGGATGAACTCCTCGTTGTAGCCGCCCTGCTGCTCCAACGCCTCGCGCCGGAAGACACCCAGGTACACGGTCTCGGCGGCCTGCGCCTCGCCGCCCGTGTGGAAGGCGGCGTTGCCGACACCGATCTTCGACGTCATCGCGGCGGCGACGGCCTGCTCCCAGGCGTTCTCGCCCTCGGCGTGCATGATGCCGCCGACGTTCTGCGCGCCGGTCTCCTCCAGGAGCCGCACCGCGGTCGCGATGTAGTTCGGCGAGAGCATGCCGTGCCCGTCGACACGGACGACGATCGGGTGGCGGGACGCCTTGATCGCCGCGTTCAGGGCGGCGGGCGTCCGGCCGGTCGGGTTCGGGACGGTGTGAACGCGCGGGTCTTCGGCCACGAGCTCGGCGGCGATCTCGTCCGTACGGTCCGTGGACGGACCGAGGGCGATCACGACCTCCATCTCGCCGGCGTACTCCTGCGCGAGGATCGCTTGGACGGCTCCGCGCAGATGCCGCTCCTCGTTGAGGACGGGCATGATGACGGACACGGCGGGGAGCTGCACGTCGGGATTGGCGTTCATAGGGGGCTCACGTTACCGCGAACGGGGGACACGGGTGCGCCCCGCCGTGTCCGGTGCACCGGGCAGCAGATCGTATGGGCCTACGGTGCTCACGGATCCCACGTACGGCCCCCAGGGGCACGCCCCCAGCGGAGGTATCCCTTCATGCCCACGCCGCCCCGACGCTCCTCCGGCTCCCCGCAGCGCAGCCCGCAGCCTTCCCGCGGCGGGGCACGGCCGGTCGCGCCCGTCCGGCGCAGGCGGCCGCGCTGGGCCATGCGGGCGGTGACCACGCTCTCCGTCGTCGTCCTGGCCTCCGCCGGGATCGGGCACGCGGTGGTGACCAGCCTGGACGCCAGGATCGCGCGGGTGGACCCGTTCCGGGACATGAAGAACCGGCCGCAGGGCGGCCACGGCATGAACGTCCTGCTGGTCGGCACCGACGGCCGCGACCGCATCACCCCGCAGGAGCGGCGCAAGTACCGGCTGGGCGGCGCGCCCTGCCACTGCACCGACACGATCATGCTGGTGCACATCTCGGAGGACCGGGAGCGGGCGAGCGTCGTGAGCCTGCCGCGCGACTCCTACGCCGAGGTGCCCGCCGCCGACGGACGGCCCGCCCACGCCATCAAGATCAACGCGGCGTACGCGGAGGGCGGCCCCCGGCTGACCGTCCGCACCGTCGAGCACATGACGCACGTCAAGATCGACCACTATCTGGAGGTCGACTTCACCAGCTTCATGAAGACGGTCGACGTGCTCGGCGGTGTGCCGATCTGCACCTCCGCCCCGCTGAAGGACTCCTACACCGGCCTGGACCTGCCCGCCGGCGACCACAAGCTGATGGGCGGCGAGGCCCTGCAGTTCGTCCGCGCCCGGCACATCGACGGCGACGCCGACCTGGGCCGGGTCCAGCGCCAGCAGCGCTTCATGGCGGCCCTGATCGAACGGGCGACGTCGTCCGGCATCCTGCTGAACCCCATCCGCTTCCGGGACGTGACCCGGGCCGTGCTCGGCTCGGTCCGGGCCGACAAGGGCTTCGGCACCGGCGAGCTGCTGGACCTGGGACGCGCGATGCGGAACTTCTCCCCGTCCTCGTCGGAGTTCGCGACCGTCCCGATCGGGCAGCTCGGCTATCTGGTGAAGGGCCTCGGCTCCACCGTGAAGTGGGACACGGCACGCGCCGAGCGGCTGTTCCGCGCCCTGCGCGAGGACCGCCCGCTGGCCGCCCACCGCACGAAGCGCAAGGCCGTCACCGTCGACGTCGCCCCGCAGCAGATCCGCGTCCAGGTGGAGAACGGCACCCACCGCACCGGCCTCGGCAAGCGCGCCGACGCGGCGCTCGCGGCCGTCGGGTTCCGTACGACGGGACAGCCGGTGGACGCGGCCGACCGCTCGGTGAAGCGGACGGTCGTCGCCCATGACCCCGGCTGGGACCGCTCGGCGAAGTCGCTCGCCGCCGCCCTGCCCGGCAGCGAGCTGCGCGCGGTCAAGGGGCTCGGCCCCACCCTCAAGGTGATCGTGGGGACGGACTTCGGCGCGGTCCGCAAGGTGCGCGCCGAGGACCCCACCCGGGAGACGGTGGTGCTGCGGGGCGACGAGGCCGGCTGCGCCTGACAGGGCCCGTCCGCCCCGTCAACCCCGTCCGCCCTGTCGAGCTCAGTCGTCGAAGCCCTCCGCCGCCCGCTGGGCGCGCAGCTCCATGATCGCGCGGCGGCGGGCCAGGCGGTGGGTGCGGCGGATCTGCGCCTCCTGGTTGCGGCGCCGGTCACGGTCGGTCTCCGGTATCACCGGCGGGACCCGGCGCGGCTTGCCGTCGGCGTCCACCGCGGCGAAGACCAGATAGGCGGAGCCGACCTGGGTGGGCGGCGCCGACTCGTTCCAGCGCTCGGCCAGGACCCGTACGCCGACCTCCATCGAGGTCCGGCCGGTCCAGTTGACCTGGGCCTTCACATGGACGAGGTCGCCCACGCGGACCGGCTCCAGGAAGGCCATCTCGTCCATGGAGGCGGTGACGGCGGGACCGCCGCTGTGCCGTCCGGCCACCGCTCCCGCCGCGTCGTCCACCAGTTTCATGATCACACCGCCGTGCACGGTGCCCAGAAGGTTGGTGTCGTTGTGGGTCATGATGTGGCTGAGGGTGGTGCGGGACGCGGAGATCGGCTTGCCCGGGATCTCCGCGCTGTCCGCTTCCGCGGTGGTGGCCTGGTCTGTCATGGCCTCCACCTTATGCCGAGGTGGGAATCGCGGACTTTGTGTTGGGTTCGCAACAGCCGTGCCTCTATTTTCCTTCGAACCTTGTGGGGGACCCCGTCCTGCCCTGCACACTTGGGCGCATGAATGACTGGCCCCAGGCATGGCCCGACGACGACCGCGGCAACGGTTACGGACGCGGCAGCGCGAACGCGCGGCCGGAGAGCGCCCGTGTGATGCGGCAGGTCCGCCGCGGCCAGGGCGCGCCGCCCGGGCAGGGCTACGGCGGTGTGCCCCGGCAGCCGTCGTACGTCGACGGCCAGGGGCACGGCGGCCACGGCGACGGGTACGACAGCGGCTACAACACCGGCCAGGTGTACGGCGGCGGAGGCGGCGGCCACGACGGCTCCGGGCCCGGCGGCCGGCCCGCGCCGAACTGGCGGCGCCGGATCAAGGTGACCGCGATCACCCTGGTCACGCTGCTGGTCGTGACGAGCGTCGCCACCTACTTCTGGGCCGACTCCAAGCTGAACCGCGAGGTCGACCTGTCCAAGGTCATCGACCGGCCGGAGGCGGGCGAGGGCACCAACTACCTGATCGTCGGTTCCGACAGCCGTGAGGGCATGACCGACGAGCAGAAGAAGAACCTGCACACCGGGTCCGCCGAGGGCAAGCGCACGGACTCGATGATGATCCTGCACACCGGAGGCGGCAGCCCCACGCTGGTCTCGCTGCCCCGTGACTCGAACATCACGATCCCGTCGTACAAGGGCTCGGAGTCCGGGAAGCTCTACCAGGGCACCGGGCGGCAGACGAAGCTGAACGCCGCCTACGCGGAGGACGGCCCGGAACTGCTCGTGCGCACCGTCGAGGCCAACACCGGGCTGCACATCGACCATTACGTCGAGATCGGCTTCGCCGGCTTCGCGAACATCGTGGACTCGGTCGGC
Organism: Streptomyces sp. SS1-1; assembly: GCF_008973465.1. Lineage (NCBI taxonomy): Bacteria > Bacillati > Actinomycetota > Actinomycetes > Kitasatosporales > Streptomycetaceae > Streptomyces > Streptomyces sp. SS1-1. The sequence continues at coordinate 2,932,553 of NZ_WBXN01000004.1, forward strand.
GGCGTCGAGATCGACATCCCCCGGGACATCAAGGACAAGAAGTCCGGCGCCGACTTCAAGAAGGGCAAGCAGACCCTGAACGGCGAGGAGTCCCTGGCCTTCGTCCGCACCCGGTACGCGCTGCCCGGCTCCGACCTGGACCGCACCAAGAACCAGCAGAAGTTCCTGTCGGCCCTGGCGAACCAGGTGGCGACCCCGGGCACCGTCCTGAACCCCTTCAAGCTCTACCCGACGATGGGCGCCGGCCTGGACTCGCTGATCGTCGACGAGGACATGGGCCTGTGGGACCTGGCCTCCATGTTCTGGGCGATGAAGGACGTCAGCGGCGGCGACGGCACGTCGATGAACATGCCGATCTCGGGCAGCACCGGCAACGGCAACCTCCAGTGGGACACCGCGAAGGTGAAGAAGCTGGTGGAGGAGCTGAAGAACGACGAGACGGTGACCGTCTCCGGCAAGTAGGCGGCCGCACACGAGCGAGCGAGGGCACCCCGGGCGGGGTGCCCTCGTCCGTCTGCCGGGCGGTGTCACATCGTGGCGCCCGCCATCGCGCGACAGGTCGCGGCGCAGCGGCGACACGCCTCGGCGCAGCGCATCATCTGCGGATCGTCCGGCATGGACATACACGCCTCCGCGCACATCTCGCACGCCTTGGCGCACATCGCGCACATCTCCGCCGACATCGGCGAGCGGCGCATCATCATGTCGGCGCACATACGGGTCGTCTCGGCGCAGTCCATCAGCGCCCGCATGACCTGCATCTGGGCCTGGCCACCCATCTGCATGACGGAGCTCATGGTCTCCTCGCAGACGGTGTGGCACGTCATGCAGGCGTCGACGCAGTCCTGCATCTCCTTGGTCATCGCGGGCATGGTTCCGGGCTGGGTCATGACTCCTCCTGGGGACGCGGGAGCCCGGGGCGGGCCCCGTGCCCTTCCGTCCTACGCCCGCCCGGAGCGGGCCGCCATCGGGCGTTCGCCACCATTTCCCCACAGAAGTAGCACACAGTGCACACTCCCGGATTTCGCCCGACCCGCCGTCGCGGGCCCGAACGAGTGAAGGGCGCCCGGAGCACCCGGACGCCCTTCCTCGTCAAGTCGCGTGACGTTACGGCAGGTTGCGCGCCATCACGATCCGCTGGACCTGGTTCGTGCCCTCGTAGATTTGCGTGATCTTCGCGTCGCGCATCATGCGCTCCACCGGGTAGTCGCGGGTGTAGCCGTAGCCGCCGAGGAGCTGGACGGCGTCGGTGGTGACCTCCATGGCGGCGTCGGAGGCGAAGCACTTGGCCGCGGCGCCGAGGTAGGTGAGGTCGGCGTCGCCGCGCTCGGAGGCGGCGGCGGCCTGGTAGGTCAGGGCGCGGGCGGCCGAGATCTTCATGGCCATGTCGGCGAGCATGAACTGGATGCCCTGGAAGTCGGCGATCGGCTTGCCGAACTGCTTGCGCTCCTGGACGTAGCCCTTGGCGTAGTCGAGGGCGCCCTGGGCGATGCCGAGGGCCTGGGCGGCGATGGTGATGCGGGTGTGGTCCAGCGTCTTCATCGCGGTGGCGAAGCCGGTGCCCTCCTCGCCGATCATGCGGTCCGCGGGGATGCGGACGTTGTCCAGGTAGACCTCGCGGGTCGGGGAGCCCTTGATGCCGAGCTTCTTCTCGGGGGCACCGAAGGAGACGCCCTCGTCGCCCTTCTCGACCACGAAGGCGGAGATGCCCTTGGAGCGCTTGGTCGGGTCGGTGACGGCCATGACCGTGTAGAACTCGGAGACGCCGGCGTTGGTGATCCAGCGCTTCACGCCGTTGAGGACCCAGTGGTCGCCGTCGCGGACGGCCTTGGTCTTCATGCCGGCCGCGTCGGAGCCCGCGTCGGGCTCGGAGAGGCAGTAGGAGAACATGCCGTCGCCCTTGGCGAGCGGGGCCATGTACTTCTTCTTCAGCTCCTCGGAGCCGGAGAGGATGACCGGCAGCGAGCCGAGCTTGTTCACGGCGGGGATGAGGGAGGAGGACGCGCAGACGCGGGCCACCTCCTCGATCACGATGACCGTGGCGAGGGCGTCGGCGCCCGCGCCGCCGTACTCCTCGGGGACGTGCACGGCGTGCAGGTCGTTGGCCACGAGGGCGTCGTGCGCCTCCTGCGGGAAGCGCGCCTCCTCGTCCACCGCCGTGGCGTGCGGCGCGATCTTCGCCTCGGCCAGCGAGCGGATCGCGTCGCGGAGCATGTCGTGCTCCTCGGTCGGGCGGTACAGGTCGAAGTCAGCCGATCCGGCCAAGGTCTCTCACGCTCCAAGGACGCTCGTGTGGCAAGGGTGATGCCGACGCTAATTACCGTTAAGTAACTCAAATTTTAGAGGTCGCCCCACGGGACTGATACGTGAGCTTGGCGACAGCGGGGAATCTGCCCGCCGGGCCCGTTGACTATGCTCGGGCGCGCATCGCCCGTCCTCACTTACGGAGTCCCCTCATGGCCCTCAAGATCACCGTGATCGGCACCGGCTATCTCGGCGCCACGCACGCCGCGGCCATGGCCGAGCTCGGGTTCGAGGTGCTGGGGCTGGACGTGGTGCCCGAGAAGATCGAGATGCTGGGCCGCGGCGAGGTGCCGATGTTCGAGCCGGGCCTGGAGGACCTGCTGCGCAAGCACGTCGCCGGGATCGAGGGCTCGACGGGGCGGCTGCGGTTCACGATGGACTGGGCGGAGGCCGCCGAGTTCGGCGACGTGCACTTCGTCTGCGTGAACACGCCGCAGAAGCACGGTGAGTACGCCTGCGACATGAGTTACGTCGACGCGGCGGTCGAGTCGCTCGCCAAGCATCTGAGCCGGCCGTGCCTGGTCGTCGGCAAGTCGACGGTGCCAGTGGGCAGCGCGGACCGCCTCGCGGCGCGGCTGCGCGAGCTGGCGCCCGGCGGCGACGAGGTGGAGCTGGCCTGGAACCCGGAGTTCCTGCGGGAGGGCTTCGCCGTGCGGGACACGCTGCACCCGGACCGGATCGTGGTGGGCGTGCGCAGCGAGCGCGCGGAGAAGCTGCTGCGCGAGGTGTACGCGACGCCGATCGCGGACGGCTCCCCGTTCGTGGTCACGGACTTCCCGACGGCCGAGCTGGTGAAGACGTCGGCGAACTCGTTCCTCGCCACGAAGATCTCCTTCATCAACGCGATGGCCGAGGTGTGCGAGGCGGCCGGCGGCGATGTCGCGAAGCTGGCGGAGGCCATCGGGCACGACGACCGCATCGGCAAGAAGTTCCTGCGGGCGGGGATCGGGTTCGGCGGCGGCTGCCTGCCGAAGGACATCCGGGCGTTCATGGCGCGGGCGGGCGAGCTGGGCGCGGACCAGGCGCTGACGTTCCTGCGTGAGATCGACTCGATCAACATGCGTCAGCGCGGTCAGATGGTGGAGCTGGCGCGCCAGGCGCTGGGCGGCGGGCCGTTCCTGGGTAAGCGGGTCGCCGTGCTGGGTGCCACGTTCAAGCCGGACTCGGACGACGTGCGCGACTCGCCGGCGCTGAACGTGGCCGGGCAGATCCATCTGCAGGGCGGCCAGGTCACGGTGTACGACCCGAAGGGCATGGCGAACGCCCGCCGGCTGTTCCCAACGCTCGGGTACGCGGACACCGCCATCGAGGCGGTGCGGGGCGCTGACGTGGTGCTGCACCTGACGGAGTGGCGGGAGTTCCGTGAGCTGGACCCGCGGGAGCTGGGCGAGGTGGCGGCGGAGCGCCTGATCCTGGACGGCCGCAACGCCCTGGACCCGGAGCTGTGGCGGGGCGCGGGCTGGACGTACCGGGCGATGGGCCGGCCGACGGCCTAGCCTTTTCCTCCGACGTACGAAGGACGCCGTTTCGGCCGAGGCTCAGTCGGCCGAAACGGCGTCCTTCGCATTCTGCCGCACACCACCGCGCATTGCCGAATGAATCTTCAACAACCTTGTCAAAAGGTGCGTCCGGTGGCTCATTTCGCTCGGTAGCGGCGCATCTTGGCGCGTGCCCCGCACACCTGCATCGAGCACCAGCGGCCACGGCCGGCGGGGCTGCGGTCGTAGTACGCCCAGTGGCAGTCGGCCGCCTCGCAGGCCTTCAGGCGCGTCCAGGTGCCCTCGACGAGGCCCTGGGCGACGGCGGCGGCGACCCGGGAGAGCAAGGGCGCGCCGCCGGTGGGGGTGAGCCGGGCCGAGCCGTCGGCGGGGTCGACGGCGACGACGAGGGGGGCGGCGGCGAGCAGGTCGCCGAGCGGGGTGACCGTGCGGTGCGGCGGGTGCCCGGCGTGGGCGAGCAGGGCCGCGCGCAGGGATTCCCGCAGTTCGCGCGCGGCGGCCAGGTCCGTCTCCGTCAGCCCGAGGCGGGCCCGGCCCTCGGCCGTGTCGAGCGCGTCCGCGCCGGACTCCAGGTCCACCGTGTTGACCAGGGCCTGGACCAGTTCCAGGGCGCCGGGCGCGGGCGATCTGTCACTCATGGCTGCCGCTGTCTCCGCTTCTCGCATATCCCCTTGCGACGTTACCTCCTGTACGGGAGCATGAGGTAACGCGGTTACCGGTTGACCCGCTCTGCCGGTAACTCCCGTCGCTTCGAGGAGGAAGTCATGGCCATCGCCGAAGTGGGCTCCGTCGTCCTGGACTGTCCCGACCCGCGTGCGCTCGCCGAGTTCTACGCCAAGGTGCTGGACGGCACGATCGTGGACGAGGGCGACTGGGTGGACGTGAAGGTGCCCGGCGGGCCGACGCTGGCCTTCCAGGCCGCGCCCGGCTGGGTACCGCCGCGCTGGCCCTCGCCGGAGCAGTCGCAGCAGTTCCATCTGGACCTGACCGTCGAGGACCTCGACACGGCCGAGAAGGCGGTGCTGGAGCTGGGCGCGACGCCGCTGGAGGCCGACGACCGCGAGCGGACCTTCCGGGTTTACGCGGATCCGGCGGGGCACCCGTTCTGCCTCTGCGCCTGCTGACGAGGAGGACCTCCATGGCACCCGCGGCGCGTCTGCGTTCCGTCGTCGTCGACTGCCCCGACCCGCGCGCCCTGGCCCGCTTCTACGCGGGCGTCGGCGGCGGCACCCCGCAGGACGAGGACCCGGACTGGGTCGTGCTGCGGCTCCCGGACGGGCCCCGGCTGGCCTTCCAGCGGGCGCCCGGGTACGCCCCGCCGGACTGGCCGCAGGCCGACCACGACTCCCAGCAGTTCCACCTCGACTTCGACGCCGGGTCCACCTGGGAGGAGGTCGACCTGGCGGAGGGGAAGGTGCTGAAGCTGGGCGCGCGGCTGCTCCAGGCGCAGGACGAGGAGGGCTTCCGGGTGTACGCCGACCCGGTGGGCCATCCGTTCTGCCTGTGCCGGATCGACGAGGGCTGAGCCGGGCGGCGCTCAGCCGTCCAGGTCGGTGATCGTGGCCGTCGAGGGTTGCCGGCGGCGCTGCGCCTCACGGGCGGCGAAGTCGGCCTCACGCAGCACCCGCTGGACGTTCCCCCAGGTCAGCAGGGCGATGTCGGCCTCGGACCAGTCGCGGCGCAGCAGCTCGGCCACGAGTCGCGGGTAGCCGGAGACATCGGCCAGGTCCCGGGGGTGGGCGGTGCCGGTGTCGTAGGTGCCGGACAGGCCGACGCAGTCCGCCCCGGCCAGCGCGCGTACGTGGTCGAGGTGGTCGGCGACGTCCCGGACGGACGGGCCGGTCTGCTCGGCGGTGAGCGGCACCATGCACAGCCCCTTGGCGGCGCCGAGCGCGGCCAGCAGGTCGTCGGAGAGGTTGGCGGGGTGCGGGCGCAGGGCACGGGCCGCGGAGCGCGTGCACAGCACGGGTGCCTTGGAGACCGCGCAGGCCCGGCGGACAGTGTCGGGGTCGGCGCCGGAGAGGTCGGCCAGCACCCCGAGCCGGTTCATCTCGCGCAGGACCTCCTCGCCGAACCGGGTGAGCCCCGCCTCGCCGGCCCAGGACACCCCGGTGAGGGTGAGGGCGCGCAGCCCGAGGCCGTGCAGGGAGCGCAGGATGCCGAGGGAGTCGCCGAGGGCGACGGCCGCGGCGGGTCCGGGCAGGACGGCGATCCGGCCGGTGTGGTGGACATCGGTGACCGGCCCGGGGTCGCAGGCCAGGCGCAGGCCGTCCGGGTGGCCGCGGACGACGGTCCTGACGAGGTCGAGCTGGTCCAGGGTGGCGCCGAGGGCCCGGTCGCCGGTCGTCCCTTCCGGCAGGTGCAGCGCCCAGAACAGCGCGCCGACGCGGCCCTCGCGCAGGCGCGGCACATCGGTGCCGACGGCGCTCTCACCGAGTTCCAGGTCGAACCAGGACAGCGGGCGCAGCGCCCGGGACAGGCCGCTGCAGCCGTCGGCGACGGGGTGGGCGTCGAGCAGGGCGCGGGCCCGTTGGAGCAGGTCGGCCGCCGCGGGGTCCGGGACGGGGGCGGTGGGTTCCCCGACGGCCGGCGCGGGCAGGTCGTCCGTCGCGCCGGCCTCGGCCCCGGCGTCGTACTTGAGCTCTGCCATGGCGGTCTCCGTACGGGATCGGCGGTGCTGATCAGCGGTACGGTTCACCGTCGCACGGGGGCGCGGGGGCTTCTCGGTGAGTGGCGCGTTCGGGGGTGGGCGGGGCGCGGCGGCCCCGCCCACCCTCCTGGTCAGGCGTCCAGCTCCGCGAGGGTGGCGTTGGACGGTCCGCGGGTGGCCTGGAGGTCGCGGGCGACGTCCTCGGCGGCGCCGAGCACCCGGACGGCGTTGCGCCAGGTCAGCTTGGCCAGGTCGGTCCTCGACCAGCCGCGGTCCAGCAGCTCGGCGATCAGGTTCGGGTAGCCGGTGACGTCGTTCAGGCCGTCGGGCGTGAACGCGGTGCCGTCGTAGTCGCCGCCGATGCCGAGGTGGTCGATGCCGGCGACCTCGCGCATGTGGTCGAGGTGGTCGGCGACCGTGGCCACGGTGGCGACCGGGCGCGGGTTGCTCTCCTCGAAGGCGCGGTGCACCTTCATCGCCTCGGCGGTGGTGTCGAGGTGGTGGAAGCCGTGCGCCCGCATGTTCTCGTCGGCGGCGGCGGTCCAGTCGACGGCCGCCTGGAGGACGAACTTGGGCACGAACGTGACCATGGCGACGCCACCGTTGGCGGGGAGGCGTTCCAGCACGTCGTCGGGGATGTTGCGCGGGTGGTCGCAGACCGCGCGGGACGAGGAGTGGGAGAAGATCACCGGGGCGGCGGTGGTGTCGAGCGCGTCGCGCATCGTCGTGGCCGCCACGTGCGAGAGGTCGACCAGCATGCCCTCGCGGTTCATCTCCCGCACGACCTCGCGCCCGAAGGCGGACAGGCCGCCCACGCCGGGCTCGTCGGTCGCCGAGTCGGCCCACGCGATGTTGTCGTTGTGCGTGAGCGTCATGTAGCGGACGCCGAGGGCGTACAGCGCCCGCAGCGTGGCCAGGGACTCCGCGATCGAGTGGCCGCCCTCGGCGCCCATCAGGGAGGCGATACGGCCCTCGGCGCGGGCCGCCTCCATGTCGGCGGCCGTCAGGGCCGGGCGCAGGTCGTCCGGGTAGCGCGCGAGGAGCTGCCGTACGCAGTCGATCTGCTCCAGGGTGGCGCTGACCGCCTGGTCGCCGGCGAAGTCCGAGCGGACGTACACCGACCAGAACTGGGCGCCCACCCCGCCGGCGCGCAGCCGCGGGATGTCGGTGTGCAGGTGGGCGCTCTGGTCGGCGGCGATGTCGCGGGCCGGTATGTCGTAGCGGACCTGCTCGCGCAGCGCCCACGGCAGGTCGTTGTGGCCGTCGACGACCGGGAACTCGCGCAGCAGGTCCCGGGCGGTCTCCAGGGAGGTCACCGGCGTCACTTCCCGGAGCCGAAGCCGAAGCCGGCCGCGCCCTCGACCTTGGCCCGCAGCCGCTTGCCCTTCTCGGTCGCCTGGTCGTTCAGCTCCTGCTGGAACTCGCTCATCCGCTGCAGCAGCTCCTCGTCGTGCGTGGCGAGGATGCGGGCGGCGAGCAGACCGGCGTTGCGGGCGCCGGCGACGGAGACGGTCGCGACGGGCACACCGGCCGGCATCTGCACGATGGACAGCAGGGAGTCCATGCCGTCGAGGTACTTCAGCGGGACGGGGACGCCGATGACGGGCAGCGGGGTCACGGAGGCGAGCATGCCCGGCAGATGGGCGGCGCCGCCGGCACCGGCGATGATCACCTTCAGGCCGCGCTCGGCCGCCTGCTCGCCGTACGTGATCATCTCGCGGGGCATGCGGTGCGCGGAGACGACGTCGACCTCGTAGGCGATCTCGAACTCGTCGAGGGCCTTGGCGGCGGCCTCCATGACGGGCCAGTCGCTGTCCGACCCCATGACGATGCCAACAACAGGGCTCATTCGGTGATCGTGCCTCTCAGATAGCCGGCAGCGTGACGGGCGCGCTCCAGCACGTCGTCGAGGTCGTCGCCGTAGGTGTTCACGTGTCCGACCTTGCGGCCGGGCTTCACGTCCTTGCCGTACATGTGGATCTTGAGCTGGGGGTCGCGGGCCATGCAGTGCAGGTACGCGGAGTACATGTCCGGGTAGTCGCCGCCGAGGACGTTGACCATGACGGTCCACGTCGCGCGGGGGCGCGGGTCGCCGAGCGGGAGGTCGAGGACGGCCCGGACATGGTTGGCGAACTGGCTGGTGATGGCGCCGTCCTGGCTCCAGTGGCCGGAGTTGTGCGGGCGCATCGCGAGCTCGTTGACGAGGATGCGGCCGTCGCGGGTCTCGAACAGCTCCACGGCGAGGTGCCCGACGACACCGAGCTCCTTCGCGATCCGCAGCGCCATCTCCTCGGCCCGCAGCGCGAGCGCCTCGTCCAGGTGGGGGGCCGGGGCGATCACGGTGTCGCAGACGCCGTCGACCTGCCGCGACTCGACGACCGGGTAGGCGACGGCCTGGCCGTGCGGGGAGCGCACGACGTTGGCGGCGAGCTCGCGGACGTAGTCGACCTTCTCCTCGGCGAGGACCGGGACGCCGGCGCGGAACGGCTCGGCGGCCTCCTCGACGGAGTCGACGACCCAGACGCCCTTGCCGTCGTAGCCGCCGCGGACCGTCTTCAGGACGACGGGGAAGCCGTCCCCCTCGGCGGCGAACGCGGCGACGTCCTGCGGGTCGCTCACGATGCGGTGCCGGGGGCAGGGCACCCCGATCGCATCGAGCCTCGCCCGCATCACGCCCTTGTCCTGGGCGTGCACGAGCGCGTCGGGGCCGGGGCGCACGGGGATGCCGTCCGCCTCCAGGGCCCTGAGGTGCTCGGTGGGTACGTGTTCGTGATCGAAGGTGATCACATCGCACCCCTGCGCGAACGCGCGCAGCGTGTCGAGGTCGCGGTAGTCGCCTACGACGACATCACCGACGACCTGCGCCGCGGAATCCTGAGGAGTGTCACTGAGGAGCTTGAACCTGATGCCGAGCGGGATGCCCGCCTCGTGTGTCATACGAGCGAGCTGACCCCCGCCGACCATGCCGACTACCGGGAACGTCACGCCCCTAGGGTATCGGCCGCGCCGGGGCACCCCTCTTACCGGACTTTTCCAGGGCTCTTCCCGACCCGGGATGTCACGCGCGGGCGATCACCGAGGGGGGTGGTTAGCATGGCTGAGTTGACGACCACCGACCGACAGGAGCCTTCACGACCATGGAACGTGGTTCCTCGGGGCTTCAGGAGGCGCCGGCGGCGCCCGGTACGGTGCGGCAGCGCCTGACCCGGCTGACCCGCGAGGTCGCCAAGTTCGGCGCGGTGGGCGGGGCGGGGCTGCTGGTCAACCTGCTCGTGTTCAACCTCGTACGGCAGGTCACCGATCTGCAGGTGGTGCGGGCGAGCGTCATCGCGACGATCGTCGCCATCGTCTTCAACTACATCGGCTTCCGGTACTTCACCTACCGTGACCGCGACAAGAGCCGCCGTACCAAGGAGATGACCCTCTTCCTGCTGTTCAGCGCGGCGGGCCTGGTCATCGAGAACGGGGTGCTCTACACGGCGACCTACGGGTTCGGCTGGGACAGCCCGCTGCAGAGCAACATCTTCAAGTTCCTCGGCATCGGCATCGCGACCCTGTTCCGCTTCTGGTCCTACCGCACCTGGGTGTTCCGCGCGCTGCCGGTGCAGAAGGATCCCGTGGCCGGCGAGGAAGCGTTCCTGGAGTCCCGCCCGGGCCCGGACAAGCCCGCCCGCCAGCACGTCAGCTGACCCACCGGCCCACCGGCCCGTCTAGCGGACCGTGCGCTCGCCGTCCCCGGACGACTTCTTCGGCGGGGCCGTGCGGGACAGGAACAGGGCGAACACCGGCGGGTTCGTCTGCAGCATCTCCAGCCGTCCCCCGTCCGCCTCGGCGAGGTCGCGGGCCACCGCCAGGCCGATCCCGGTGGAGTTGCGGCCGCTGATGGCGCGCTCGAAGATGCGGGCCCCCAGGTCCTCCGGGATGCCCGGCCCCTCGTCCGTGACCTCGATGACCGCCTGGTTGCCGGTGACGCGGGTGCGCAGCGCCACCGTGCCCCCGCCGTGCATCAGCGAGTTCTCGATCAGGGCGGCCAGCACCTGTGCGACCGCGCCCGGGGTGCCGACCGCCGTCAGATGCCGTTTGCCCGAGCTGACGATGGCCCGGCCCGCGCTGCGGTAGGCCGGGCGCCACTCCGCGAGCTGCTGCTGGATCACCTCGTCGAGGTCGAAGGTGACCGCGGAGCCGCTGCGGGGGTCGCGGGAGTTGGTCAGCAGCCGCTCCACGACGTCCGTCAGGCGCTCCACCTGCGTCAGCGCGATGGTCGCCTCCTCCTTCACCGTGTCGGGGTCGTCGGTGAGGGTGATCTCCTCCAGCCGCATGGACAGCGCGGTCAGCGGGGTGCGCAGTTGGTGCGAGGCGTCGGCGGCCAGGCGCCGCTCCGCCGTCAGCATCCGCGCGATGCGCTCGGCGGAGGAGTCCAGCACGTCGGCGACCCGGTCCAGCTCGGGGACGCCGTAGCGCTTGTGGCGGGGGCGGGGGTCGCCCGAGCCGAGCCGTTCCGCGGTCTCGGCGAGGTCGGTGAGCGGTGAGGCCAGCCGGTTGGCCTGGCGCACCGCGAGCAGGACGGCCGCGATCACCGCGAGCAGCGCCACCGCGGCGATGATCATCAGCGTCCGGCCGACCTCGCGGGTCACGGAGGAGCGGGGCTCCTGGACGGTGACCGACTCGCCCTCCTCGCCCCGCTGACGGGCGCTGATGACGTCCCCGTCGGGCCGGTCGCCGACCTCGATCACGGGCTTGCCGGGGATGCGGATCTCGGCGTAGCGGTCGCCCTGGATCTGATCGCGCAGCACGTCGGCGTCGACGGTCTCGTCGCCGAGCAGCCGGCTGTCGACGATGCTGGCGAGCCGCACCGCCTCGGTGTCCACCCGCTCCTGCGCGGTGTTGGTGATCGTCCGGGTCTCGACGATCACCAGGGACACCCCGAACACGGCGATCACGACGAGGACGACGGCGAGGGTGGACTGGATCAGTCGGCGGCGCATGGCGTGTTACTCACCTGTCGGGCTCGGGAACCGGTACGGGCCCGTGGCTCAGCTCTTCTCGAAGCGGAAGCCGACGCCCCGCACGGTCGCGATGTAGCGGGGGTTCGCCGCGTCGTCGCCCAACTTCTTACGCAGCCAGGAGATGTGCATGTCGAGGGTCTTGGTCGAGGACCACCAGGTGGTGTCCCAGACCTCGCGCATCAGCTGGTCGCGGGTGACCACCCGGCCGGCGTCGCGTACCAGCACCCGCAGCAGGTCGAACTCCTTGGCGGTGAGCTGGAGTTCCTCGTCGCCCATCCAGGCCCGGTGCGACTCGACGTCGATCCGCACGCCGTGCGTGGCGGGCGGCTGCTGGGGCTCGGCGGAGCCGCGCCGCAGCAGGGCCCGGACGCGCGCGAGCAGTTCGGCGAGCCGGAACGGCTTGGTGACGTAGTCGTCGGCGCCCGCGTCCAGTCCCACGACGGTGTCGACCTCGTCGGCGCGCGCGGTCAGGATCAGGATGGGCACGGCGTGACCGTCGGCCCGCAGCCGGCGGGCCACCTCGAGGCCGTCCATGCCGGGCAGCCCGAGGTCGAGCACGACGAGGTCGATACCGCCCTGCATCCCGGCGTCGAGGGCGGTGGGCCCGTCCTCGCGGACCTCGACCTCGTACCCTTCCCGGCGCAGTGCGCGGGCCAGCGGCTCCGAAATGGACGCGTCGTCCTCGGCGAGCAGTACTCGGGTCATGAGCTGATGGTAGTCCGCCCGCGTCGGGCGCCGGGGTGGGATCGGACCCGTGGCTCTTACCGTCCTCCAGCGCTCTTCTTACCTTCTTCGGGGGCTGGTACAGACCATGCATGGAAGGTGCGACCCTGGAAGGGCCTTCGAATGCATGTGCACGGTTGCACGTAAACCTGTGATTCGCGTCTCAAACCCTTCCATATGGGGCGGTGTCGTGACGTATGGTGAATCTACGCCTGTAGCACTGCGGGGACCTCCGGCCACTTGACGCCGGGGGTCTCTCTTGCGTAGGGACCGTTCCCGGTCCCGTGCAGCAATGACCTGTGGCCGGGCCTCCGATGGCGGGGGCGTGGATCCCGACGGTCGCCGTCTTCCGCTCCTCATCCGGACGGACTCCCCAAGGGCGTGGGGGCGACGGTTTCGTCCGCCGGTGCCGGCCGCCCCCCACCGGGCGCGTGACCGCTCCATGTCGCATGCGCGTCCCGACAGCAAGGAACGACCATGGCGTCCAGCCTGACGAAGGACTCGGCCCCCACCGGAATCCCCGGTTCCGAAAGCACCTTCTTCGGCCACCCCCGCGGACTGGCCACTCTCTTCATGACCGAGATGTGGGAGCGTTTCTCCTACTACGGCATGAGGGCTCTGCTCCCGCTGTACCTCGTCGCTCCGGCCGGCCTCGGCCTCAGTGCCACCACGGCCACGGCGATCTACTCGGTCTACCTCTCGCTCGTCTACCTGCTCGCCCTGCCCGGCGGCTGGTTCGCCGACCGCGTACTCGGCCCGCGCAAGACGGTGGCCGTGGCCGGTGCCGTCATCATGCTCGGCCACCTGACGCTGGCCCTGCCCTGGTCCGGCAGCTTCTTCGCGGGCCTCGGCCTGGTGGCGATCGGCTCCGGTCTGCTGAAGGCCAACATCTCGACGATGGTCGGCCACCTCTACAAGGGCCCCGAGGACCCGCGCCGCGACGGTGGATTCACGATCTTCTACATCGGGATCAACCTGGGCGCCTTCGCCGCCCCGCTGGTCATCGGCACCATCGGTGAGAGCGTCAACTGGCACCTGGGCTTCGCGCTCGCCGCGCTGGGCATGGCGCTGGGTCTGGCCCAGTTCCTGCTGGGCGGCCGCCACCTGAGCCCGCAGTCGGACGTCGTCCCCACGCCGCTGACCGCCGAGCAGAAGGCCGCGACGCTGCGCAAGGCGTTCCTCTGGGCCGCCGTGGCCGCGGTGTTCTACGCGATCGTCGGCTTCTCCGGTGTCTACACACTGAACTGGCTGCTGGTCCCGATCACCATCGCCGGTCTGATCATCCCCGTCCTGGTCATCGGCCGGATGAAGCGCGACAAGCAGCTCGACCGCGGCGAGCAGTCGAAGCTGACCGCGTACATCTGGTTCTTCGTCGCCGCCGCCGTGTTCTGGATGATCTACGACCAGGGTGGCTCGACCGTCTCCCTGTTCGCCGAGTCCTCCGCCGACAACTCGGTCTTCGGCTGGGAGTTCCCGGTCTCCTGGTACCAGTCGGTCAACCCGGTCATGATCATGGCGCTGGCGCCGGTCTTCGCCTGGGCGTGGCTCGCGCTGGCCAAGCGGGGCAAGGAGCCGAGCACCGCGGTGAAGTTCGCCATGGGCCTGATCCTGGTGGGCGCGTCCTTCTTCCTCTTCCTGGCCCCGCTGTCGATCGCCGACGGCGGCCACAAGGCGGCCGCGCTGTGGCTGGCGGCGATCTACTTCGTGCAGACCGTCGGCGAGCTGATGGTGTCCCCGGTCGGCCTGTCGGTCACCACGAAGATGGCTCCGGCCAAGTACGCCTCCCAGATGATGGGTGTCTGGTTCCTGGCCGTCACCGCGGGTGACGCCACCACCGGTCTGCTCTCCATCGCGGGCGTCGACCTGAACAAGACGGGCATCGTCACCCTGGAGGCCACGCTCGCCGTGATCGCCGGGTTCGCGGTCTGGATGTACCGCAGGAAGGTCAAGGAGCTCATGGGCAGCGTCAACTGACGTCCGTCCCCCGAGTCCGCCCGGAGGGCCACCGCACGCATGGCGTGCGGTGGCCCTCCGGCGTTCCCCGGGCCGGTGCGCGGGAGCCCGTCCGCCTGCTCGCCGCCGGCGGTGGAGGTGCCGCCCGCTCCCCCGCCGCCCGACGCCGTCACGTCGAGGGGAGCGACGGCCCGGGGTCGTCGGTCGGCGTGCAGGTGGTCGTCGTGCCGAGCGCCTTGATGGTGAGCACGCCCGCGGTGAAGGTGAGCCTGCCGGTCTTCCGGGGTGTGAATGCCCGTCAGGTCGCTGACTCCGATGGGGGTGTCGGCCGGTATCGCTTCCTGGTCGGCCGGGCCGGTCACGTTCAGGGTGCCGCTGCCGGCGCCGCCGATCCGGAGGTGGCGCTCGGGCTCATCGCGCCCTTGCCGAGCTCGACCGGGCCGGACGAGACGCCCTTCTGCCAGACGGCGTATCAGATCGCCGGAAGACACGGCGCACGCCGGAGTCGTGGCGATGGGGAGGGGATCGGAGGGGGCGGGGCCCCGCAGAGGAACGGCCACGGGAAAACCGATTCTTCCCGCGGCCGGACGGATCAGGACGGTGCGCCCAGCTCCGCCCACACGGTCTTCCCTGCCTGCCCGGGCGTGCGGACGACGCCCCAGTCCAGGCACAGGCGCTGCACGATGAACATGCCGTGACCGCCGGGGCGGCCCGCGCGGTGCGGTGTACGGGGGGCGGGCTGACCGGTGCCCTTGTCGGACACCTCGACCCGGATCACCTTGTTGTCGTAGGCGATCAGCAGCTCGTCGGGCCCCTCGGCGTGCAGGCAGGCGTTGGTGACCAGCTCGGAGACCACCAGCAGGACGTCCTCGGCGGCGGCCCGCCGGTCCGCGGAGGCCGCCGGCAGCCAGCCCCACGCGTACAGCGCCTGACGGGCGAAGTCACGGGCGAGCGGGACGACACCGCTCTGGTCCGCGAAGTCCAGCGTGCGGACCTGACGCGCCGCGGACGGCTGCGCGGGCTCCACGGGCGCCAGGGACGCCCCGGAGGCCCCCGCGGCCGGTGAGCCCCCCGTGGGGCCGTCCGGCGCCGGAGCGGCGGCCCCGGACACCCCGGAAGCGCCGCTGGGCTCTGGGCCGCGGTCGCCCGGCGAGAAAGGCCGGGTGGTGCTCATCAGCGCTTCACCTCACCGATTCACCAGTTCATCGTTCAACTCTTCAACGGTCTGTACGTGGAGTCGGTACACCAGTACACGATCCGTGCCGGGTGCGCCGGTCACGGGCCCTCGCCGGTGGCCGACGTCACAGCCGACGGTTCCAGGATGTCTCCTGCCCGACCCGGGCGGGGGAACACCCCTTCTCTTCGGCCGAATGATGTGACGTCCGTTGCGAAGGCGGCACGAGGGGTCAGCCGGAGCCGGCGGTCCCGTCGGACAGGGCGTCCACGAGGCTGTCGTGGACCGTGAAGACGGCCTCCGCGCCCGTGATCTCGAACACGCGCGCGACGACGGGCTGCATTCCGGCCAGATGGACCCCGCCACCGGCGGCCTCCGCCTTCAGACGCGCCCCGAGCAGCACGTTCAGCCCTGTCGAGTCGCAGAACTCCAGCCGGGAACAGTCGACCACCAGTCGGCTGAAACCCTTCGTGAGGCACTCCTCGAGTGGCTCACGCAACAAGTCTGCGGTGTGGTGGTCCAACTCACCCACCGGGGTCACGACGGCGCTGGAGCCCTCTTCGCGAACCTCCACCAGAAGTCGGCCAGACTGTGCGCTGCCGACCGTCCCGCGGTCCATGCCGTCTCTCACTCCCGACGTCGTGGCTGCTGACTGACGCTGTCGAACACTACGCCTTCCCTACGCCCTCCAACACCCGAACATCCACCCACAAACGGACATTTCAGAACAGAACGCACTTGCGGTGGGCTCTGGAAAGCCGATAGGGCTAGTAGAGACACGCAACCGACTCGGCCGGCTTTGGAGGCGCCGCACACCGCAGTGCACGCAAAGGCTTCGGCAGCCATATGCCGAGAACGATGGAGGACATCATGTCACCCCGGCTCGACGCATCGCATACCCCCGTCGCGACGTCGGCATCCCGACCGGAACATCTGGATCCCATCGAGCGCGGCGGCGTATCCGCCGAACTGGCCCTCGGCCAGGACTTCGCTCAGGACTTCGCCCACGACGACGTACTCGCCGGGCTTCCGGAGATCCCGCCGTACGACGAGGTGGGGCCGGTGGACGCGCGGGCCTTGTCGAAGACCCTCTTCGAGCGGCTGGAGTCGCTGGAGGAAGGCACCCACGACCACGCGTACGTCCGCAACACGCTCGTCGAACTCAACCTCGCCCTGGTCAAGTTCGCCGCCTCCCGCTTCCGCTCGCGCAGCGAGCCGATGGAGGACATCATCCAGGTCGGCACGATCGGCCTGATCAAGGCGATCGACCGTTTCGAGCTCAGCCGCGGAGTGGAGTTCCCCACCTTCGCGATGCCGACCATCATCGGCGAGATCAAGCGTTTCTTCCGGGACACCTCGTGGTCCGTGCGCGTGCCGCGCCGCCTCCAGGAACTCCGGCTCGACCTGGCCAAGGCCGGCGACGAACTCGCCCAGAAGCTCGACCGCGCCCCCACGGTGGCCGAGCTCGCCGAGCGTCTCGGCCTCACCCGTGACGAGGTCGTCGAGGGCATGGCCGCGTCGAACGCCTACACCGCCTCCTCGCTGGACGCCCAGCCCGAGGAGGACGACGCCGAGGGCGCGCTGGCCGACCGGATCGGCTACGAGGACAACGGCATCGAGGGCATCGAGTACGTCGCCTCCCTCAAGCCGCTCATCGCCGAACTCCCGCCCCGCGACCGCAAGATCCTGTCCCTGCGGTTCGTCGCCGGCATGACCCAGTCGGAGATCGGCGAGGAGCTCGGCATCTCCCAGATGCATGTCTCGCGTCTGCTGTCGCGCACCCTGGTCCGGCTCAGAAAGGGCCTGACGATCGAGGAGTGACGGGCCGTCGGAGGGCGACGACACGCCTCCGGACCCCCGGGACTGTGCCCGGTGCCCCGCCGAAACGGATCGGCCGGGCACCGGGCACAGTGCCGCTGTGGGGGTCCCGTGGCGACTGCGGGGGTTACCCGCAGAAACCCTTTCCCCAGGGCCTCCCTTCCTCCACTATGAGCCGTCATACCCGCCGGTAGCCCGTGCTCCGCGCGGGTCGCACGGCTGCGAGGAGGCGGCGGGATGACTGGGGCCGACGGCACAGGCCACGACCGTGAGGACACCGGTCCCCGGCTCCACGCGGACACCTCCGACGCCCGGCTGACCGAGCTGCTGCGCGGTCAGACGACCACGGCGTACCCCGCCCTCCAGGAGCTGCGCGCCCGCCACCTCCCGCGCGTCCTCGCCTACGCCCGGCTGTGCGCGCCCGACGACGCCCTGGCCCGTCAACTCGCCGCCGGGGCCGTCACGTCGGCGGCCCGGCGGGTGGCGCGCGGCCTCGACCCCGGCCTGCCCTGGCGGCACCACCTCCTGCTCCTCACCGCCCGGACGGCCGGCTCCTGGGCGACCGACGAACGGGCGGCCGGCCTCGACCCCGCCCTGCTCCTCCTGCTGCGCACGACCGGCCCCGACGGGCCGCTCCCGCCCATGCTCACCGCCTTCCAGACGCTCCCGGACCGCGCCCAGGGCCTGGTCTGGTACGGGATCGTGGAAGGGGAGCCGCCCGAGCGCACGGCGGCCCTGCTCGGCCTGACCCGCGAGGACGTCGCGTACGGCACCGGCCCGGCGCTGCAGCAGCTCGCCCGCGCCTGTCTGCACACCCGCCTCGCCGCCTCCGACGACCCCGACTGCCTGGACTTCGGCCGTCTCATCGAGGAGTCCGTACGCCCGGAGAACCCGCGCGACAGCGCCGATCTCCAGGCGCACAGGGCGCACTGCCCGCACTGCGCCGCCGCCCACGCCGAGCTGGCGGCGCTGCGGGACACCCCGCGCGCGGCCCTGACCGAGGGGCTGCTGCCCTGGGGCGGGACGGCGTACACCGGGGCTGTGGCACGGGGCGGGACGGTGTCCGGCCGGGGCACGCGGGTACGGCCCGGCCGGGCGCGGGAGACACGGCCGGACCGCCGTCAGGTCGTGCTGGTGTCGGCGGCGCTCGGGGTGGCGCTGCTGCCGCTGGTGCTGTTCCTGGTCGCCCAGGCCGGTCCGGACGGCGGGGACCCGGCGGGCGCGGCGGTGAGCGTGCCGCCGGCGGTGACGAGTGCGGCGGCGACCGGGCCGACCACGTCGTCGACGTCGTCCCCCGCGCC
Source organism: Streptomyces sp. SS1-1 (assembly GCF_008973465.1). NCBI lineage: Bacteria > Bacillati > Actinomycetota > Actinomycetes > Kitasatosporales > Streptomycetaceae > Streptomyces > Streptomyces sp. SS1-1. The sequence goes on from NZ_WBXN01000004.1 coordinate 2,950,981, forward strand.
GTCGCCGTCGCCCTCGCGGACGTCGAAGTCGCCTTCGCCGTCCCCGAGTTCGTCTCCTCCGAAGTCGTCTCGCCCGAAGCCGTCCCCTTCGAAGCCGGCGGCACGGCCGCCGTCCTCCTCGTTCGCGCAGGTCGTGAACGCCGGTTCGGGGCTGTGCCTGGACGTGGGCGGTGCCTTCTTCGACGGGACCGACGTGATCACGGCCCGCTGCTCCGGGTCGCGCACCCAGCGCTGGCGGGTCGACGAGGACCGGGATGTGCTCCAGTCGGCCGCCGACCCCGGCTTCTGCCTGGACAGCCGGGGGGACACGGACCGGGGCGTCGGGATCTGGGACTGCGACTCGGTCGGGGGCCGCAACGGGCGGAACCTGATGTTCGTCGTGGACGGGGACGGGCTGATCCGCCCCGTCATCGCCTTCGGGACGGCCCTCACCCCGGACGGCGGTGTGGGCGACGGGCTGTCCCTGGAGCCGGTCGGCACGGGCTCCCGCCAGCGGTGGCGGGCGGGGGCCGCCTGATCAGGCCACGCGGACGCCGCCCCGCCACACCTCGCGCACCAGGGGCACGCCGGGCCGGTAGGCCAGGTGCACATGGCTCGGGGCGTCGAGCAGCAGCAGGTCGGCGCGGGCGCCCGGGGTGAGCCGGCCGACGTCGTCGCGGCGCAGGGCCGCCGCGCCGCCCGCCGTGGCCGACCAGAGCGCCTCGTCGGGCGTCATCCCCATGTCGCGTACGGCGAGCGCCACGCAGAACGGCACCGACGAGGTGTACGACGAGCCCGGGTTGCAGTCGGTGGACAGCGCCACGGTGACGCCGGCGTCGAGCAGCCGGCGGGCGTCGGGCCACGGCGCCCGGGTGGAGAACTCGGCGCCGGGCAGCAGGGTGGCGACGGTACGGCTGTGGGCGAGCGCGTCGACGTCGGCGTCCGTGAGGTGGGTGCAGTGGTCGGCGCTGGCGGCGTCGAGTTCGACGGCCAGCTGGACGCCGGGGCCGTGGGAGAGCTGGTTGGCGTGGATGCGCGGGTGCAGGCCCCGGGCCTTGCCGGCGGTGAGGATCGCGCGGGCCTGGTCGCCGTCGAAGGCGCCCTTCTCGCAGAACACGTCGATCCAGCGGGCGTACGGGGCGCAGGCGTCCAGCATCGGGCCGGTGACGAGGTCGACGTAGGCCGCCGGGTCGTCGGCGTGGTCCGGGGAGACGATGTGCGCGCCGAGGTAGGTGACCTCGTCGGTGTGGGCGGCGGCGATGCGCAGGGCGCGGGCCTCGTCCTCGACGGTCAGGCCGTAGCCGGACTTGGTCTCGAAGGTGGTGGTGCCCTGGCGCAGGGCCTCGGCGAGGTGCCGGGTGAGGTTGGCCTCCAGCTCGGCGTCGCTCGCGGCGCGGGTGGCGGCGACGGTGGTGCGGATGCCGCCCGCGCTGTACGGCCGCCCGGACATTCGGGCGTTGAACTCCTCGGTGCGGTCGCCCGCGAAGACGAGGTGCGAGTGGGAGTCGACGAAGCCCGGGATCACCGCCCGGCCACCGGCGTCGACCCGGTTGTCAGTGGCGGGTGCTTTCCTTTGATCACCGGTCCATACGACGCGGTCGCCCTCGATGGCGACCGCCGCGTCGTGGACCAGTCCGAGGGGGGACCTGTCCCCGAGAGAGGGGTCGTTGGTGACCAGGGCGGCGATGTTGGTGATGAGTGTGCTGGCGGTGCTCGCCGAGTGGGCGGGGCTGACGGTCGTCGCGTTGCTCATGGCGTCCTTGGTTGCCTTCTCGGCGGTGGGGTCGGGGGCGGAGCGGCCCGGGGTCATCCGCGCAGGGCTGCCACGGCGTCCGCGAGGGCTCGCGGCACGTCCGGCACAAGGGTGTGGGTCCCGTCCCGCACGACGTGCCGGCCGGCCACGACCGTATGCGACACGTCCGCTGCCGACGCGGCGAATACGGCCGTCTCGGCCCCGAGCCGCGGAAGCGGCCCTGCCGTCCTGACGGAGTCCAGCGCGACGGTCGTGAAGTCGGCGAGCGCACCGGGCTCCAGGGTGCCCGCTCCGTCCCAGCCGAGGGCGGCGTGGCCGTCGGCGGAGGCGGCCCGCAGCAGGGCGGACGCCGTCCAGTGGCCGCGGGTGCGGGTGCGCAGCCGCTCGTTGAGCTCCAGGGCGCGGGCCTCTTCGAGCAGGTCGATGACGGCGTGGCTGTCGGAGCCGAGACACAGGGGTGAGCCCTCGTTCTGGAGGGCGGCGGCCGGTCCGATGCCGTCGGCGAGGTCGCGTTCGGTGGTGGGGCACATGCAGGTGCCGGTGCCGCTGCCGCCGATGAGGGCGATGTCCTCGGGCGTGAGGTGGGTGTTGTGCACACCGGTGGTGCGCGGGCCGAGGACGCCGTGCAGAGCCAACAGCTGGGTGGGGGTGCAGCCGTGGATCTCGCGGCAGGCCTCGTTCTCGGCGGTCTGCTCGGACAGATGCACATGGAGGGGGGCGCGCCGCTCCTCGGCCCAGCGGGCGACGGTCGCCAGCTGGTCGGCGGGCACGGCCCGCACGGAGTGGACGGCCGCGCCGATCCGCGCGTGATCGTGTTCCTTGAGAAGTGAAGAGCGTTCGGCCCAGGCGTCGGCGTCTCCGTCGGAGAAGCGAAGCTGGTGGGCGGTGGGCGGGCGGCCGAAGCCGGAGGAGAGGTAGGCGGTGTCGAGGAGGGTGAGCCGGATGCCGGCCTCGTCGGCGGCCGCGATCAGGGCCTCGCCCATCGCGTTGGGGTCGGCGTAGGGGGTGCCGCCGGGCGCGTGGTGGACGTAGTGGAACTCGCCGACGGCGGTGACGCCGGCGAGCGCCATCTCGGCGTACACCGCGCGGGCCAGCGCGTGGTAGGTCTCCGGGGTGAGCCGCTCGGCGATGGTGTACATGACCTCGCGCCAGGTCCAGAAGGTGCCGGAGCCGACCTGGACGGTGCCGCGCAGGGCGCGGTGGAAGGCGTGGCTGTGCGCGTTGGCGAGGCCGGGCAGGGTCAGTCCGCGCAGGACCTCGGCGCCGGGCGGCGGAGCGGGGACGTCGGTACGGACGGCGGTGAGGCGTCCGTCGGCCACATCGAGGGCGACGCCCGGTTCGACGTGGGTGTCGAGCCAGGCGTGCTCCAGCCAGTACGTCTTCGCTGTCACCTGCGGGCCAGCCCTTCCAGTACGTCGGCGAGTGCGAGCACCCCGGCCACGCAGTCGTCCTCGGCGGCGAACTCGGCCGGGGAGTGCGAGACACCCGTGGGGTTGCGTACGAACAGCATGGCGGTCGGGATGCGTCCGGAGAGGATTCCGGCGTCGTGTCCGGCGCCGGTTCCCAGGACGGGCACGGTGATGTTGGTGTCCTTGTCCTTGCCGAGGATGCGTGCCAGTTCGTCGCGCAGTCCGTGGTCGAACTCGACGACCGGGGTGAAGGACTCGCGGACCACGTCGAGTGCGACGCCGTGCGCGTCGGCGTGGGCGCGGGCCGCCTTCTCGATGCCGCCGACGACGGTGTCGAGGCAGGCCTGGTCCTCGGCGCGGGAGTCGAGCCAGCCGCGTACCAGGGAGGGGATGGCGTTGACGCCGTTGGGCTCGACGGCGATCTTGCCGAAGGTGGCGACTCCTCCGGCCTGTTCGGCCTCGCGGCGGGCGGCGAGGACCGTCTCGGCGTAGGGGAGCATCGGGTCGTGCCGGTCGGTGAGCCGGGTGGTCCCGGCGTGGTTGGCCTCGCCGCGGAAGTCGAACCGCCAGCGGCCGTGCGGCCAGATGGCGCTGGCGATGCCGACCGGGTCGCCGGTCAGGTCCAGGGCGCGGCCCTGTTCGACGTGCAGTTCGACGAAGGCGCCGATGCGGGCGAGCCGTTCGGGGTCGGCGCCGAGGGCGTCGGGGTCGTATCCGGCGGCCTCCATGGCGCGCGGCAGGCTGGTGCCGTCCGCGTCGGTCAGGCGGTGGGCCTCCTCCGTGGTGAGCGCTCCGGCGGTGAGCCGGGAGCCGACGCAGGCGAGCCCGAAGCGGGCGCCCTCCTCGTCGCCGAAGTTGACGACGGCGAGGGGCCGCGCGAGATCCGTGCCGCGGGCGCGGAGTTCGTCGAGCGCGGCGAAGGAGGACACCACGCCGAGGGGGCCGTCGAAGGCCCCGCCGTCGGGCACGGAGTCCAGGTGCGACCCGGTGACGACGGCGTCCCCGGCGGCGGGGTCGCCGAGCCAGGCCCACTGGTTGCCGTTGCGGTCCACCTCGTAGGCGAGCCCGCGGGTCCGCGCCTGCTCCTGGAACCAGTCCCGGCACTCGAGGTCGGCACCGGTCCAGGCGGAGCGGCGGTAGCCGCCGGAGGAGGAGCTGCGGCCGATCGGCAGCAGCTCCTCCCACATGCTGTGGAAGGTCACGCGTCGTCACCCTCGCGCATCGGCACCCGGACCTGCCGCTCGTCGGCGACCGACTCCGCGATGTCGTAGCCGGCGTCCACGTGCCGGATGACGCCCATGCCGGGGTCGTTGGTGAGCACGCGGCGGATCTTCTCGCCGCCGAGCTTCGTGCCGTCGGCGACCGTGACCTGACCGGCGTGGATGGAGCGGCCCATGCCGACACCGCCGCCGTGGTGCAGGGAGACCCAGGAGGCGCCGGAGGCCACGTTCACCATGGCGTTCAGCAGCGGCCAGTCGGCGATCGCGTCGGAGCCGTCGAGCATGGCCTCGGTCTCGCGGTACGGCGAGGCCACGGAGCCGCAGTCGAGGTGGTCGCGCCCGATGGCCAGCGGCGCGGCCAGCTCGCCGCTCGCGACCATGTCGTTGAAGCGCTCGCCGGCCTTGTCGCGTTCGCCGTAGCCGAGCCAGCAGATCCGGGCGGGCAGGCCCTGGAAGTGGACGCGTTCGCCGGCCATCCTGATCCAGCGGGCGAGGGACTCGTTCTCCGGGAACAGGTCGAGGATCGCCTTGTCGGTCCTGGCGATGTCGGCCGGGTCGCCGGACAGGGCGGCCCAGCGGAAGGGGCCCTTGCCCTCGCAGAACAGGGGGCGGATGTAGGCGGGGACGAAGCCGGGGAAGGCGAACGCCCTGTCGTACCCGGCGAGCTGGGCCTCGCCGCGGATGGAGTTGCCGTAGTCGAAGACCTCGGCGCCGGCGTCCATGAAGCCGACCATGGCCTCGACGTGCCGGGCCATGGACTCGCGGGCGCGGGTGGTGAACCCGGCCGGATCCTTGGCCGCGGAGGAGGCCATGTCGTCGAAGTCGACACCGACCGGCAGATAGGCCAGCGGGTCGTGGGCGGAGGTCTGGTCGGTGACGATGTCGATCGGGGCGCCCTCGGCGAGCATCCGCGGGAGCAGTTCGGCGGCGTTGCCGAGGAGGCCGATGGACAGCGGGCGGCGGGCGTCGCGGGCCTCGGTGGCGAGCTGGAGGGCGTGCTCCAGGGAGTCGGCGCGCACGTCGAGGTAGCGGTGCTCGATGCGGCGCTCGATGGCGCGCGGGTCGCAGTCGATACAGATCGCGACACCGTCGTTCATGGTGACGGCGAGCGGCTGGGCGCCGCCCATGCCGCCGAGGCCGGCGGTGAGGGTGATCGTCCCGGCGAGGGTGCCGCCGAACTTCTTCGCCGCGACGGCGGCGAACGTCTCGTAGGTGCCCTGGAGGATGCCCTGGGTGCCGATGTAGATCCAGGAGCCGGCGGTCATCTGGCCGTACATGGTGAGGCCGAGGGCCTCCAGACGGCGGAACTCCTCCCAGTTGGCCCAGTCGCCGACGAGGTTGGAGTTGGCGATCAGGACGCGCGGCGCCCACTCGTGCGTCTGCATGACGCCGACGGGGCGGCCGGACTGGACCAGCATCGTCTCGTCCTGCTTGAGGGTCCGCAGGGTGCGGACCATGGCGTCGAAGGAGCGCCAGTCGCGGGCGGCCTTGCCGGTGCCGCCGTAGACGACGAGCTTGTCGGGGTGCTCGGCGACCTCGGGGTCGAGGTTGTTCTGCAGCATCCGCAGGGCGGCTTCCTGCTGCCATCCCAGGGCACTCAGTTCCGTACCGCGCGGAGCTCGGACGGTGCGGGGTCCTGACATGGTCTGCCTCCCAGCGGACGAGGACGATGACTGTTGAGGTTGCTATTCACATCCTGGCTTCATGAATAGAGCTAGTCAATACATTCGTGCGCCAGCAGGGGCGCGCGGTCGGTGTTTGGCTGGACGCGTGAGTGCGGACGACGAGGAGACGGAGGACACGGTGGGCGAGGCAGCGGGGACAGAGGCGCACGACGGACGCCGGGCGGCACGGCGGGACGAGGCGGTGCGGGCGGCCGTGGAACAGGGGCTGATCAGCCCCGACTCCCCCGTCGTCGGCCTGCTCGACGTCACGGGCATACGGGAGTCGGCGGCGGCGCTGCGAGCGGCCTTCGACGCCGTGACGGCACCCGGCACCCCCGTGCTGCACGCCTTCGCCGTCAAGGCGTGCCCGCTGGTGCCGGTCCTGCGGCTGCTGGGCGAGGAGGGCATCGGCGCCGAGGTGGCCAGCCCCGGCGAGCTGGCGCTGGCCCGCGCGGCCGGGCTGCGCCCGGAGGCCACCGTGCTGGACTCGCCCGCGAAGACCCCGGCCGAGCTGCGCCAGGCGCTCGCCCTGGGCATCGCCGTGAACGCCGACAATCCGCAGGAGCTGAAGCGGCTGGACGCCCTGATGCGGCCCCACGGCCCAGGTGGGACCACGCCTCGCTCCCCGCTCGGGCTGCGCGTGAACCCGCAGGTCGGCGGGGGTTCCATCGGGGCGACGTCGACCGCCACGCCCACCTCGAAGTTCGGGGTGGCGCTGCGCGATCCGGGGGCGCGCGCCTGGGTCGTCCAGGCGTACCGGGACCGTCCGTGGCTGACCCGGCTGCACACGCACACCGGGTCGCAGGGCATCCCGCTCTCCCTGATGGCCCAGGGGGTGGCGGAGGCGTACGCGCTGGCGGAGGAGATCAACGAGGCCGTCGGGCGGCGGCAGATCGACACCCTCGACCTCGGCGGCGGACTGCCGGTGAACTTCGCCTCGGACGCGACCGCCCCGACCTACGCGCAGTACGCGCGCCTGCTCGCGGAGGCGGTTCCGGGGCTGTTCGACGGCCGCTACGGCCTGGTCACCGAGTTCGGGCGGTCCCTGGTCGCCAAGCACGGCACGATCGTGGCGCGCGTCGAGTACGCCAAGAGCGCCGGCGGTCGGCCGGTCGCGATCACGCACGCGGGGGTGCAGGTCGCCACGCGGACGGTGTACATGCCGGGCAGCTGGCCGCTGCGGATCGCCGCGTACGACGCGAAGGGGCGCCCCAAGGAGGGACCGGACGTGACGCAGGACGTGGCCGGCCCGGCCTGCTTCTCCGGCGACCTGCTGGCCGAGCGGGCCTCGCTGCCGCTGCTGGAGCAGGGCGATCACGCGGCGGCGCTCGACACCGGCGCGTACTACTTCGCGCACCACTACGCCTACAACTCGCTGGCGCGGCCCGGCGTGTACGGCTTCGCGGCCGGCGCGGACGGGGAGGTCGCCTTCGCGACGGTACGGGAGCCGCAGTCCGTCGAGGAGATCGTGGCCGAGTCCGGAGGGGCGCACGCCGAGGCGCTCACCACCATCGGCGAGCCCGGGCGCCGTTGACACACCCTGGGCGGGACCTGTGAACAGGGGAGGTCAACTCCCCCGCGCGGGTGCCCAGTCGACCCACCCTAGCCACTTCGCGCATGTTCCACCGGAAAATGCCCGAACGCTCACTCGCCGCACACACGTTGCGTAGTTTGGCGGTCACTCAGCCGGACCCCAGGCGGGAGGGGAGCGACGGTGCCCGGAATCGACGAGTGCTTGCTGGAGACGATGCGACTGCCAGGTGCCCGGGGGGCGGCGCTCGTGGACTGGACGAGCGGACTGGCCCTGGGCACGGTGGGCGACCCCCCGGGAGGTGACCACGAGACGGCGGCCGCCGAGGCGGCGGAACTGGCCCGGCTGGCCGCCGAGCAGCAGGCGTTCGGCCCGGAGGACGGCGGCGACGCCGCGGACCCCCCGGTCGAGGACGTGATCCTCAGCAACCGCGACAGCTACCACGTGCTGCGGTTCGTGCCGACGTCGTTCGACAGCAGCGTGTGCCTGTACCTGTGGCTGGCCCGCTCGGACGGCAACCTCGCGCTGGCCCGCATCCGGCTCGGCGAGATGGCCGAACGGCTGGTGCTGGGATGACCGTCGTCGCCGGCACCCCGCCGCCCCGGCTGCCGGTCCGGGACCGGCAGGCGGCCCTCCGGGAGGCCCGGGGGGTGGTCTCCCCGATGCTGACCCGGCTCGCGGACGAGCGCGCCACCGGCGTCCTGCACCGCGAGCACGGCACGCTCCACCTCGTCGACGGCCGGGTGGTGCACGCGGAGAGCCCGCTCGCCCCCAGCCTCGGCGCGCTGCTCACGGCCCACGGCGGTCTCGACGCCACCGCGTGGCGGGACGCCGAGGACACCGCCGACGAGGCCCATCTGCTGCGGCACGGCATCACCCCCGGCGTGCTGGAGCTGGCCCAGGTCAGCGCCCTGTACGACGCGGCGTACTTCGCGCTCGCCCCGAGCAGCACGCCCGGCCGCTTCCGGTACGGCGGCGCGCACTGGCTCGCCGCCGTGCACCCGGTGCCGGTGGACGACCTGGAGCGCGAGACGCTGCGCCGGCGCGCCCTGCTCCGCGCCATCTGGCCGGACGCGGCGATCGACGGCGCGCCGCTGGTGCGGGCCGACCCGGTCGCGGCGCCCTCGGTGCCGTCCCGGCAGGCGGCCGTCCTGGCCCGGGTGGACGGCGTCCGCAAGGCCGTGGACATCGCGCGGGAGCTGGGCAGGCCCGCCTTCCACACCCTGGTGCATCTGCGGCGGCTGGCCGCGGCGGGCCTCGTCTGCGCGCGGACACCGCCCCACCAGGACCATCCGTCCGACGGCGCCGGCGATCCCTATGTCGCGCTGCTGAAGAGGGTCAGGGATGCGCTGGAGGCCCTTTGACCGCAAACCCTTCGAGGACCGCGACACGGCGGACGGGCTGCCCCGCCCGCCCCAGCGGTCCCGTGCCGAGAGGAGAAAACTGATGGCGGCCGAGGCCGCTCTACTCGACGAGTTCCGCCGGCTCAGAGCCCGGGTGCCCCAGCTGACCGGGGCCCTGGCGGCCGGCGTCGACGGCCTCGTCCTCGCCCACGACACCCCCGGCGTCGAGCCGGACGGTCTGGCCGCGCTCACCGCGGCGGCGCTCGGCGTCGCCATGCGCGTGACGGACGCGACCGGCCGGGGCGACTTCCGCGAACTGCTCATGCGCGGCACCGACGGCTATGTCGCCACCTACGCCGCCGGCCGCACCGCCGTGCTGACGCTGCTCGCCGAGGACGGCGTCAACGTCGGCCGGCTGCACCTGGAGGGCCGCCGCGCCGGCGCCCGCATCGGCGAACTCGTCGACGCCGACGCGGCCCTGCCGAAACGGACCCCGGCCAAGAGCTCCGCGAAGGAGCCCGCCAAACCCATGCCCACCCGTACGAGAAGCACGCGCGCCGCGCGGACCGCCGCGAACGCGCGCACCACTACCGAAAGTTGAGAGGACACCACGTCATGGCCAACACCGAGACCGCTCTGAAGGAATGCCTCGCGTCGATCGAGGGGGCGACCGGCGTCGCGCTCGTCGACTACACCAGCGGAATGGCCCTCGGCACCCTGGGCGGCAGCAAGACGTTCGACCTGAACGTCGCCGCCGCGGGCAACACCGACGTCGTCCGCGCCAAGATGCGCACCATGGAGCACCTCGGCCTCAAGGGCGGCATCGAGGACATCCTGATCACCCTCAGCGACCAGTACCACCTGATCCGGCTGATCACCGGACGCGGTGGCAACGGTCTCTTCATGTACCTGGTGCTCGACGCCAAGCGCGCCAACCTGGCCATGGCCCGGCACCAGCTGAAGAAGATCGAGGAGGAGCTGGAGGTCTAGAGACCGCCCCGGAGGATCTCTACACCAGCGCCGCGGTGCGGCGGCGGGCCCCGCCCGGGGCCGCGTCGCCCGCGGCGATGCCGGTGGTGCGGAAGCCCTTCACGGCCTTGCCGGCCGGGCGGCCGGCCCTGGCGTCCAGCCAGTCGACCCGCACCCACAGCAGGACGCCCCCGGCCAGCTCACGGCGGCCCACCCAGGCCGCCTTCAGCCACAGCCCCGCCCCGCAGCCCGCCAGCAGCAGCCCGCCGGCCACCGGCACCGCGAACGCGGAGGCCACGGCGGCGGCGAGAGCGAGCAGCAGCCACCAGCGGTGGCCCCGGCGCCAGGCGCGTACGCTCACCGCCCGGTCCTGGAGCACGTCCTGCTTGGCGGCCCGCGCGGCCGACCCGATCAGCGCGGCGTACCGTCCGCGGCGGGCGAGAGCGACGACGGCGAGGGCCACGAGGAAGAGCGCGGCCCCGGCTAGCGCGCCGATCCGGCGCCCCGTCAGGCCCGGCACCAACGCGCCGACACCGGCCGCGCACACCCCGGTCCACCACAGCGGCGCGGCCCCGGCCCGTACGACGACGGCCACCCGAGCCAGCCCATGTCCTCCACCGCGCACCACGTTCAGCCTCCCGTCTCGTGGTCGTCCAGACGTCCGTGGCGGGCAGATTAGCCAGCCAACGTGAGACGAGCCTTAAGAACCCACGAGTTGAGAACCCCTGGCACACGGGGACGGGTTCACTCCACGAACAGCCCCCGTGCCGCCGCCCGCGCGTCGAACTCCTCCAGCCGCGCCTGGGCGTCCGGCAGGTCGTCGCACATGGCCTCCAGCAGGACCCGGCCCAGCAGCATCGGCGCGCAGGCGGTGTCGAAGGCGAGGCCGGTGCCGACGGCCGCGGGCAGCAGCAGGTCGGAGGCGCGGGCGACGGGCGCGAACGCCGAGTCCGCCACGGTGACGACGGTCAGCCCGGCGTCCTTGGCGTAGGCCAGGGTGTCCACGACCTCGCGCGGGTGCCGGGGCAGCGCGAAGCAGAGCAGGGCGCTCGCCCCGGCCCGGACGGCGGCGTCGATCCGGTCCTGGAGCATGGTGCCGCCCTCGTCGAGCAGCCGGACGTCCGGGTGCACCTTGGCGGCGAAGTACGCGAAGCCGTACGCCTGGGCGGCGGCGGCGCGCAGCCCGAGGACGGGCAGCGGACGGGAGGCGGCGAGGACGCGTCCGGCGCGCTGCACGGGACGCGGGTCGGCGAGCGCCTCGGCCAGGTGCCGCAGGTTCTCGATCTCCGCCTCGACGGCCTGCTGGTACTCGTTGTACGAGCCGGTGTCCGGCGCGGGCTCGGCGGGCGCGACCTCGCGCAGGTGCCGGCGCAGCGCCGGGTAGCCGTCGAAGCCGAGGGCGACGGCGAAGCGGGTCACGGACGGCTGGCTGACGCCGGCCAGTTCGGCCAGCTCCACACTGGACAGGAACGGCACGTCGGCGGCCCGGCGCACCATGCTGTGCGCGATGCGCCGCTGGGTCGGTGTCAGCCGGTGCCCCTCGAACAGGGTCTGGAGCCGCGCGGCGGGGCCGTCCGTCCCGGTCGTGTTCCTGTCGGCGCTCATGCCGCGCTTCCCCTCCAGAGGTCGGTGAACCGGTCGAGCAGGGCCGCCGCCGCGGTCACGTCGCCGGTGAGCGGACGGTCGGCCGGGTCGTCGTCGAGCACCGTCTCCGCCAGCGCCAGCGCCCGGCCCGCCGGCAGCGCGGGGTCGGGCCGCAGCTCGCGCTGGCGCAACGCCCTTACGGCGGAGACGAGTTCGCAGCCGACGACGAGACGGTACGCGTCGCACGCGCGCAGTGTCTGCCGGGCGGCGAGCGAGGCGAAGCTGGCCTGCTCCTCCACGCCCCGGGAGAGTACAGCGTGCCCGAGGGAGGCGGGGGCGGAGAACGCGCGCAGATCGCCGAGGGCGGCCCCGGCGGCGTACTCCAGGATCATCACGCCGGACGCGGCGGGCGCGGAGTCGGCGAGGAACGGGCGCAGGCGGGTGAAGGCCGGTTCGTTGAGGGTCGAGAGCCGGGACGTCGACAGCCGGGCGACCTGCATGAGCGCGAGCCTGAAGTGGTCGAGGGCGAGGGCGAGCTGGGCCTGGTAGAAGCCGCCGTGGTGGTAGGCGGCCATGTCCTCGGGGGAGATGAGGGGGTTCTCGGCGGCGGCGTTCATCTCCACCGTCAGGATGTGTTCCAGGGCGTCGGCGGCGTCGTGCGCGGGGCCGTGGATCTGGGGCAGGCAGCGGAAGCCGTACGGGTCCTGGATGCGGCCGAGCGGCGGGGTCGGCCGGTCGTCGGCGCCGATGAACCGGCGCATCCGGCGGGCGACCTCGGCGCTGCCCCGGTGCGGCCGGGCGGCGTGCACGGGCGCGGCGTACGCCTCGTGGGAGCCGTCGACGGCGAGCAGGGAGAGGGCGGCGACGACCTCGGTGGCGCCGACGAGTCCGCGCAACTCGTGCAGGGCGAGGGCGGCCTGGCCGAGGGTGAGGGCGTTGCTGCTGATGAACGCGAGGGCGTCGTTGTTGTCGAGCGGCAGCGGGGCGGGGGCCCCGGAGCCGCGCCAGGGTTGTTCTCCGGCGAGCGCGAGGCCGGCCTGGGCGAGGGCGGCGATGTCGCCGGTGCCGACGGAGCCGAACTCGTTGACGACCGGGTGGGCGCCGCTCTCCAGTGCCTCGCACAGGGCGGTGACGACGGCGGGGCGCAGTCCGGCACCGCCCGCGAGCAGCTGGTTGGCCCGTATGGCGAGCATGGCGCGCACCTGCCGGGCGGGTACCTCCGCGCCGATGGCACCGGCGTGGCTGCGCAGCAGCCGCAGCCCGTGCCCGGCGGCGGCCTCGGTGGGCACGGGTTCGTTGCGGTTGGCGCCGACCCCGGTGGAACGGCCGTAGACCCGGCCGGTCGCGGCGATGAGGCGGGCGGCGTCCCAGGACACCTCGGCCCGCTTGAGCGCCTCGGGCGCGGGCACCGGCCGCGCGGCGCCGTCGGCGAGGCGCACGACGTCCTCCACGCCGAGCCCGGCCCCGTCGAGGACGACCGGCCCGGCGCGCCGGGGGGACGGGACACCCGGCAGATCCACGCACCGCGACCCCATCGACCAGCACTCCCCTCACGCCGCTATTCAGCTAGGAAGAACTCTGCATGACACTATGCAGGCGGGCAAGGGACGGCTCGGGTCGCGGCCTGTGCGTCCGGCCGGCGCGATGCGGCTGCATGTCGTTGCGCGCGGGGCAGGTCCAGGTGCCGACAGTGCTGCCGCGAGTATCGGCGGCTACGGCCTCGAACGGCACGCGCGGCACCGTATGTCAGTCGACGTCCTCGAGGACGGAGGTCTCTTCGTCGGTGAGGCTGTCGAAACAGGACGCCTTCGTCGCCATGGCGGTGGATTCGACCCAAGGGCCCATGCTGCTGTGCCGGGCGTTCAGGATCCAGCCCCGCTTCTTGTACGTGGCCATGACGTAGACACCGCCGTTCTTCGTCGGCACGTCCTCGGTGGGCGTCGTCTCCTTCCAGCCGTGGGCGCCCAGGTCGGCCAGCATGGCGGCGAACTGCCGACGGGCCTTCGCAGCGGTTGCCTCGGAGGCACCGGTGGCGTCGTCGGACGACCAGGTGACGACACAGGGTGACAGCCGGGCCGCGAGGGCTGCCACCTTCCGCGCCTTCTCCGTGGCCGCCGCTCCGGCCTGGTGGCGGGGCTTCGGATAGCCCGCTTCGGTCTCTCCCCCGGGGAGACCGGCCGCCACGACGGCGGCCTCCATCTCCCGGCGTACGGTGTCCTGCCCGAAGGGCGCCTGCGTCGAGGGCACGGCGGCGGATCGGGTGGGGCGTCCATCGGCGTCTGCGCAGCCGGCGACAAGCACCAGCCCGGCGACGGCCGCCGTCCATCCGGCTCCGCGCGCAACGCGACTCACCAGTCTCGAACCAGAAGCGGTAACCCCCGGTGGGATCCCTGCTGTGGAGCGCGTCATGGGGATCTCCTTCCCGGTGACCGACGACGGACGATAGCAATGCGTGCTGCGCGCACGGCGGCCGCCCGGTCGGCGGGCGGGGCTTCCCCCGGTGGGAAACGGGGGTTGTCCCCAGTGCGTGGGGGGCCCGGCGCTCCCTACCGTGGGCGTATGACGGCAATGGACGCGCAGGGCCCCGAGCTCAAGAAGGAACTCGACGCGACGCTGCAGGCCCGCAGGGAGCTCGGCGAGGAGTACGAGTCCGCGCTGGTCGACTCGTTCCTGGAGAAGGTCGACCAGCGCATCGACGGCGCGGTCGAGCGCCGGCTCCGGCGGCAGCAGGCCGAGCAGCAGATGACCGCGGCCCGGGGCGCGCGGTCGTCCCGGGCCACGGACAGCTGGGGCGAGCGCTTCGGCTTCGGCATCGTCTCGCTGGTCCTGGCGATCCCGCTGTCGGCCATCGGCGGCGGCATCGCCCATCTGCCGGGGCTGCTGGTCGCCTGGGCGGGGATCGTCGGCGTGAACGTCGCCCAGGTCGTGCGCACCAACCCGGGGCTGTTCCGGGGCCGGCGCCACGGGTCCGGCAAGGGCGACGACGCCTGGGAGGACTGAGAGGTTTATGCGCGGGGACCGCCGCACCCCCGTCACCGGGGGGCGGGACGACGGCGGTCCCCGCGAGGGACGTCGGCCGGGTCAGGGCCAGGTCTCGACGTCCGGGCGTCCATGGAGGTCCGGGAGCCGCTCCGGAGGTCCTTGGACGTTCGGTGCCGGCTCGGGCGGGGAGCCGCTCCCGCCCGCCTGCCGACACCCATCAATGTGCCGGACGCGTGTTAAGCGTGTGCTGCGCGGACGTGACACGCTCGTACCACTTCGGCGACGGCCAGGGCCGCCGGCCGCCGGATGTTCGCCGCAGGCCGGGCCCGTTCACCGTGGATTCGCCGCTACTTCCCGCCCTTGGCCAGGAAGGCCAGCAGGTCCTGCCGGCTGATGACCCCGGTCGGCTTGCCCTCGACGAGCACGATCGCGGCGTCCGCGGTGCCCAGGACCTGCATGAGGTCCGCGACCGGCTCGCCGGAGCCGACCTGCGGCAGCGGGGCCGACATGTGCTTCTCCAGCGGGTCCTCCAGCGAGGCCTTCTTGGTGAAGAGGGCGTCCAGCAGCTCGCGCTCCACGACGGAGCCCACGACCTCGGCGGCCATCACGTCGGGGTGACCGGCGCCCGGCTTCACGATCGGCATCTGCGAGACGCCGTACTCGCGCAGCACCTCGATGGCCTCGCCGACCGTCTCGTCGGGGTGCATGTGGACGAGGGACGGGATGGCGCCGTGCTCCTTGTCGTTGAGGACGTCGGCGACGCGGGCGTTCGGGCCCTCGTCCTCCAGGAAGCCGTAGTCGGCCATCCACTCGTCGTTGAAGATCTTCGACAGGTAGCCGCGGCCGCTGTCGGGCAGGAGCACGACCACCACGTCGTCCGGGCCGAGCCGCTCGGCCACGCGCAGCGCGCCGACGACCGCCATGCCGCAGGAGCCGCCGACGAGCAGACCCTCCTCCTTGGCGAGGCGCCGGGTCATCTGGAAGGAGTCCTTGTCGGACACCGGCACGATCTCGTCGGCGACGGTCCGGTCGTAGGCGGTGGGCCAGAAGTCCTCACCGACGCCCTCGACCAGGTACGGCCGGCCGGAACCGCCGGAGTACACCGAGCCCTCGGGGTCGGCGCCGATGACCTTCACCTTGCCGTCGCTGACGTCCTTCAGATAGCGGCCGGTGCCGGAGATGGTGCCGCCGGTGCCGACGCCCGCCACGAAGTGGGTGATCTTCCCCTCGGTCTGCTCCCACAGTTCGGGGCCGGTCGAGTGGTAGTGGGAGAGCGGGTTGTTCGGGTTGGAGTACTGGTCCGGCTTCCACGCCCCGGGCGTCTCGCGCACCAGCCGGTCGGAGACGTTGTAGTACGAGTCGGGGTGCTCGGGGTCGACGGCGGTCGGGCAGACCACGACCTCGGCGCCGTACGCGCGCAGCACGTTGATCTTGTCGGTGCTCACCTTGTCGGGGCACACGAAGATGCACTTGTACCCCTTCTGCTGGGCCACGATGGCCAGCCCGACACCGGTGTTGCCGCTGGTGGGCTCGACGATGGTGCCCCCGGGCTTCAGCTCACCGCTCTGCTCCGCCGCCTCGATCATGCGCAGGGCGATGCGGTCCTTCACGGAGCCGCCCGGGTTGAAGTACTCGACCTTGGCCAGGACGGTGGCCTGGATGCCCTTGGTCACGTGGTTGAGCCTCACCAGCGGGGTGTTGCCGACGAGGCTGATCATCGAGTCGTGGAAATGCACCGTTGTCTCCGGTAGCTGCAAAAGATGCGGTCGTAGTGGTTCCGCCAGCCTATGGCCTGCACGAGACCCGTGAAGGTCGTTCACGCCCCGTGGGGATTGGGCCACCGTCCGTGCGGGGCAAGCAGTTGATGTACGGCTACGAGGAGGTGGCGGCGACGCATGACGAGCATGTCCAGGGCACGGGTGGCCCGACGGATCGCGGCGGGCGCCGCGTACGGCGGGGGCGGTATCGGTCTGGCGGGCGCGGCGACCGTCGGCCTGCTGCTCGCCGAGGTGCGGATGGCCAGGCGCCACGTCGGCAACGGCTCGACGAACCACGTCCCGAACGCCGACGGCCGCTACGGCCGCCTCTACGACGCCCCGGGTGGGACCGCGCTGCGCCTGACGCTGCTGGGCGACTCGACCGCCGCCGGGCAGGGCGTGCACCGGGCGGGGCAGACCCCGGGGGCGCTGCTGGCGTCGGGGCTGGCCGCGGTGGCGGAACGCCCGGTGGTGCTGCGGAACGTGGCGCTGCCGGGGGCCTGCTCGGACGATCTCGACCGTCAGGTGGCCCTGGTGCTCGCGGACTCCGCGGCGCCGCCCGACATCTGCGTGATCATGGTCGGCGCCAACGACGTCACCCACCGGATGCCGCCGACACGTTCGGTCCGGCATCTGTCGTCGGCGGTCCGGCGGCTGCGCACGGCCGGCGCGGAGGTCGTCGTCGGCACCTGTCCCGACCTGGGCACCATCGAGCCGGTGCAGCAGCCGCTGCGCTGGCTGGCCCGGCGGGCCTCGCGGCAGCTGGCCGCCGCCCAGACGATCGGGGTGGTCGAGCAGGGCGGGCGCACGGTGTCGCTGGGCGACTTGCTGGGCCCGGAGTTCGAGGCGAACCCGCGCGAGCTGTTCGGCCCCGACCACTACCACCCCTCCGCGGAGGGGTACGCGACCGCGGCGATGGCGGTGCTGCCGACCCTGTGCGCGGCGCTCGGCCTGTGGCCCGCCGACGAGGAGCGTCCCGACGTCACCCGCCGCGAGGGGTTCCTGCCGGTCGCGCGCGCCGCCGCCGAGGCCGCGTCGGAGGCCGGTACGGAGGTCACGGCGGCGATGCCGACCGGGCCGAAGGGACCGTGGGCGCTGCTGAAGCGCCGGCGCAGGCGCAGGCTGGGAGAGGCGGAGCCGTCACCGGCCGGCCCGGCGGGCGTACGGGAGGCTCCGTGAGCCACGCGGTGGCGCGATAAACAAAGCAAGCGCACAAAGCAAGCGCTTAGACAATTGCGGTCAGGGTCACACCCCGATACCCGTGACCGTCCGCGTACGGACGGGTAACTTCCCTCACAGCCCTGCCCGACCCACCGGTACGCGCACCCTCCGCCGGCGCCCCCGCAACGAGGTGCCGCGCGCCGCGCCCTTCGACTGGAGCCGTGATGCCCGAAGCCGTCATCGTCTCGACCGCCCGCTCCCCCATCGGCCGCGCCTTCAAGGGCTCCCTGAAGGACCTCCGTCCCGACGACCTCACCGCCACGATCATCCAGGCCGCCCTGGCCAAGGTGCCCGAGCTGGACCCGCGCGACATCGACGACCTGATGCTCGGCTGCGGCCTGCCCGGTGGTGAGCAGGGCAACAACCTCGGCCGGATCGTCGCCGTGCAGATGGGCATGGACCACCTGCCGGGCTGCACGATCACCCGTTACTGTTCCTCGTCGCTGCAGACGAGCCGCATGGCCCTGCACGCCATCAAGGCCGGTGAGGGCGACGTCTTCATCTCGGCCGGTGTCGAGATGGTCTCCCGCTTCACCAAGGGCAACTCCGACTCGCTGCCCGACACGCACAACCCGTTCTTCGCCGAGGCCGAGGCCCGCACCGCCGAGGTCGCCCAGCAGGAGGGCACCACCTGGCACGACCCGCGCGAGGACGGCCTCGTGCCGGACGCCTACATCGCGATGGGCCAGACCGCCGAGAACCTGGCCCGCTGGAAGGGCGTCACCCGCCAGGACATGGACGAGTTCGGCGTCCGCTCGCAGAACCTCGCCGAGGAAGCCATCAAGAACGGCTTCTGGGAGCGCGAGATCACCCCGGTGACCCTCCCCGACGGCACCGTGGTCAGCAAGGACGACGGCCCGCGCGCGGGCGTCACCCTGGAGGGCGTGCAGGGCCTCAAGCCCGTCTTCCGCCCCGACGGCCTCGTCACCGCCGGCAACTGCTGCCCGCTGAACGACGGCGCCGCCGCCGTCGTCATCATGTCGGACACCAAGGCCCGCGAGCTCGGCCTCACCCCGCTCGCCCGCATCGTCTCCACCGGCGTCTCGGGCCTGTCCCCCGAGATCATGGGCCTCGGCCCGGTCGAGGCGTCCCAGCAGGCGCTGCGCCGCGCCGGTCTGGGCATCGACGACATCGACCTGGTCGAGATCAACGAGGCGTTCGCCGCGCAGGTGATCCCCTCCTACCGCGACCTCGGCATCCCGCTGGAGAAGCTGAACGTCAACGGCGGCGCCATCGCGGTCGGCCACCCCTTCGGCATGACCGGGGCCCGCATCACCGGCACGCTCATCAACTCCCTCCAGTTCCACGACAAGCAGTTCGGTCTGGAGACGATGTGCGTGGGCGGTGGCCAGGGCATGGCCATGGTCATCGAGCGCCTCAGCTGACCCCGCCGGCGACCCCTGCGTAGTCGCCTCACGACCGAGTGTGAGCCGTCGGCCCAGAACCCGGGAAACCCCTTGGTTCTGGGCCGATTTGTGATCCAATCTCCCTCAGGATGTGACCTATCTCCCTCGTTGGAGGTATTCACGCAGCTCAGAGCCGTTGCACCACCCGCCCCCCGAGCCAAAGACCTGTCCGGTTCGTGACGTTACGCACTGACAGCTGGATGGTCCGCCCTTCAAGCTGATGTAGGAAGTCGGGGGTCGACTTTGAACCGGGAGTACGTCAGTGAGCGCCATGCCGATCGCCCTGCTGCTCATCACGGCCGCCACCGGCGCCGTGGGCGTCGCCGTCCTGCGCACCCTCTTGGTGCTGCGCGGGCAGGTCGCGGCGCTGCACGCCGAGCTCGCCCGGGGCAACGCCGCCGCGGGCCGTGTCCCGCAGGCCCGGCTCTCCGCCGACGCGGACGAGATACGCGCGGCCGTCGCCGAAGCCCTCGCCGAGGAGCGGGAGCGGGAACTGGCCGAGGCGCGTGCCTTCTGGGCCGCGCAGGAAACCCGGGACGGCTCCGACGGCCCCACGCTGCTGGGCCTGGCCGACAGTGAGCTGTTCCTGCCCCGGCAGGCCGACCTCGCGGGCCTCGACCACCTCGAGCCGGTCGCCGAGCCGGCCGACGCCGACGAGTTCTCCTCCAAGGACCTCGTGCAGCCGGGCACCCCGACGGAGTCGCCCGAGCTGGCCGCCGCCCGCCGCCGGCACCCCTCCCACCCGGACTTCGTCCCGGTGCAGTCGCCCGTCGTGAACGACCACGAGCGCACCGTGGCCACCCTGGAGGACCTGGCCGCCTCGGCCATCGCGCTGACGGACGTCCGCCCCGGCCCGCTGGGCACGCTGGACGTGTACGTGTTCGCCGACGGCACCACGCTGTGCATGACGCCGGGTCACCGCGAGACGGCCGAGCGGCTGGCCGAGGCCCTGCGCGCCGGCGAGACGCCGGTCCTGCTGGGCGGCTCGGGCATCTCCGGGGCGTACACGCTGACCTTCGCCTGCGGTGACGAGAACGTCTACATCCTGGCCGACCGGGTCATAGCGTCCCTGTAGCCGGGCGGTCCGGGGCCGCTCAGACCCCGGCGCGCTTCTGCGCCTCCTCCACCAGCCGTACCGCGTCCTCGACCTCGTCGTCGGCCGTCAGGACGACGGCCAGGTCGTGCACGGCGACGGTGATCTGGTCCGCCGCGGCGAACATGCCGGCGTCCGGCATCTCCCGGGGCTCGGACCCCGGTTCCTCCAGCAGCTGCGCCCGCCGGGACAACTCCCGGGCCAGGCTCAGGGCTTCGCTCGCCGCCGAGCGCTGCAACCGGCTCTGCGGGGCGGCCCTCAGACGATCGGCGAAGTGATCCACGGCACGGGTCAGGGGCGTCGTATCAACCACGGACCCAACCTACGCGCCGCGGCGGGACTGTTGCCAACGGGCTGACGCTCAGGCACGGTGACCTGAAGGACCGGCTTACATCCCCTGCGTTCGGAGGCGCCGATGTCCCAAGTCTTCTCCGAGGAGACCCATCGCAACCTGCTCGCCCGCATCCCCCATTGCACCGGTCGTGAAGTGTCCGACTGGCTCCGTGCCGTCGAAGAAGGCCCCGCTCTCTTCAACTTCGAGGAGAAGGTCAGCTGGCTCCGCCACGAGCACAACCTCGCGTACGGCCACGCGAAGGCGATCATCCATGAGTACGACCTGAGGAGGGCCGCGCGCAAACTGCTCTGAGGCCGCAGGCCGGGCACACATGCGCGCCACGACACGCGAAGGGCCCCGGGTGGGAACCCGGGGCCCTTCGGCGTACGACCGTGCGTGATCAGTCGCTGCTGTTGAGGATCGCGATGAGACGCAGGAACTCCATGTAGATCCAGACCAGCGTCAGCGTGAGGCCGAAGGCCGCCAGCCAGGACTCCTCGCGCGGAGCGCCGTAGGCGATGCCGTCCTCGACCTGCTTGAAGTCCAGGGCGAGGAAGCAGGCGCCGAGCAGGATGCCGATGACACCGAAGAGGATGCCGAGCGGGCCGCTGCGGAAGCCGAGGCCGTCACCGCCGCCGAACACGGCGAACAGCAGGTTGATGGCCATCAGGACGATGAAGCCGAGCGCGGCCGCCATCACGAAACCGACGAAGCGCCGGTTCACCCGGATCCAGCCGGCCTTGTAGGCCACCAGGACCGCGGCGAAGACCGCCATGGTGCCGAGCACCGCCTGCATGGCCGCACCGCTGGCGATGCGGTTGTCCACGACGCTGGAGACGACGCCGAGGAACACGCCCTCGAACGCGGCGTACGCCAGGATCAGCGCGGGCGAGGCCTTGCGCTTGAAGGACTGGACGAGCCCCAGCACCATGCCGATGAGGCCGGCGCCGATGGCGATGCCGTACGAACGGCTGATGTTCGCGTCGTCGACGGGCAGCGTCGCCCAGGCGAGGGCCGCCGTGACGATCAGCACGCCGAGCGTGGTGCCGGTGCGCATGAGGACGTCGTCCATCGTCATGCGGCCGGTCGTGGCGGGGGCCTGCGGCGCCCCGTACTGAAGGTCCTGCTGCGCGTAGGGGTTCTGCGCGTACGGGTTGCCGGCCTGCGGCTGGGCGTAGGGGTTGCCCTGCGTGCCGACAGCGGCGCCCCCGGCCTGCGGCGCGGCGTTGAAGCCCGCGTAGCCGTTGTCGCGGCTGAACCCCCGTCGCGAGAAGACCGGGTTGCTGCTCCTCATTTCACTCCTCCATGGCCACCGTGCGCGGCCTTGGCTCAAGAGTAATGGATTGGCAAAGGATCGACCCTAATACCTGGGGAGGATCTTTCCCTCTTCGTGCTGGCCAACACGCTACGCGTCCGGGTGATTCCCGGCCATGACCGGGAGCGTTCATGACCAGACTGGAACGCGCCCGGAACCTGACGGAGATCACCCGGTCGCCGTACGGCCGTCCGGGGCGGTCACGAGACGGGACGGACCGGGAACCCGGGGAAGAGCGGCAGCGAGGAAGAGCGGCGAAGAAGATCGGAAAGTGCCCAGAGCCGGACTTGAACCGGCACGCCCGCGAAGGGGCAGCGAGGTTTAAGCTCGCCGTGTCTGCATTCCACCATCTGGGCAGGCCATGGGCTCCGCATCGAAGTCCTGAGCCTATCGGGAGCCGCCTGTCGAACAGGGGCCGGGCGGGCCGATGTTGTCTTATTTTATTGGCGTCTGAGGGAGCATCAGCCCACGGAACGGGCCATCCGCACTTGCCACGAGCGTTGCGCACGGCCGCCGGCACCGTGTGCGGAATGACGGAATTTCACCGTCCGAACGAGGACGCCCCACCTGTTCTCGTACGGACGCCCCACTCGTTCCCGCACGACCGCTCCCCCGGGCGCCCGTCATCCTCAGGTATGACGCCGGCGCCCGTGGTCCGTCCGCAGTCTGTCTCCGGAACCGGAACAGCGATGGACTACACGCCCCGATCCGGCCGGGACGATGGACGTGTCCTTCGAACACACCGTCACCCCCCAGGAGCGTCCCTCTCGTGACCACCGCATCCATCGCCGGCCGCGCCACCGCCGTGGCCGCACGTGCCACGGATCTGTCGAAGATCTACGGACAGGGCGAGACCCAGGTGGTCGCCCTCGACCGGGTCTCCGTCGAGTTCCGGCAGGCCGAGTTCACCGCGATCATGGGCCCGTCCGGTTCAGGCAAGTCGACGCTGATGCACTGCGTGGCGGGCCTGGACACCTTCTCCTCCGGGTCGGTGCGCATCGGCGACACCGAGCTGGGCTCGCTGAAGGACAAGCAGCTCACCCAGCTGCGCCGGGACAAGATCGGCTTCATCTTCCAGGCGTTCAACCTGCTGCCGACGCTCACGGCGCTGGAGAACATCACGCTGCCCATGGACATCGCGGGCCGCAAGCCCGACAAGGAGTGGCTGGACCGGGTGATCGGCATGGTCGGCCTCTCCGACCGGCTCCGGCACCGCCCCGCCCAGCTCTCCGGCGGCCAGCAGCAGCGCGTCGCGGTGGCCCGCGCCCTCGCCTCCCGGCCCGAGATCATCTTCGGTGACGAGCCGACCGGCAACCTCGACTCGCGCTCCGGCGCCGAGGTGCTGAGCTTCCTGCGCAACTCCGTGCGGGAGATGGGCCAGACGGTGGTCATGGTGACGCACGACCCGGTCGCCGCGTCCTACGCGGACCGCGTGGTCTTCCTCGCCGACGGCCGGATCGTCGACGAGATGTACAAGCCCACCGCGGACAACGTCCTGGACTTCATGAAGCAGTTCGACGCGAAGGGCCGCACCTCCTGATGTTCCGCACCGCCCTGCGCAACGTACTGGCGCACAAGGCCCGTCTGCTGATGACCGTGCTCGCCGTCATGCTCGGCGTCGCGTTCGTCTCCGGCACCCTGGTCTTCGCCGACACGCTCTCCAACGCCTTCCGCAACCAGTCGGCGAAGAGCTACGACGACGTCGCCGTCGCCGTCACCTCCTACGCCTCCCCGGACGACCCCGACGAGGAGCCCGGCCTCTCGGCGAGGACGATCGAGAAGATCGCCGCCGTGGACGGCGTCGCCTCCGCCCGCGGCCGCGTCGAGGGCTTCGCCGGGGTCGCCGACCCCGACGGGAAGCTGATCGGCGTCGGCTGGTCCAACAAGGGCTCCAACTTCGCCCCCGGCAAGGACGGCGAGGACTCCGCCTACACCTTCACCGAGGGCTCCGGCCCGGTGAAGGACGACCAGATCGCCCTCGACCGGGATTCCGCCTCCAAGGGCGAGTACGAGGTCGGCGACCGGGTGCGCGTCGCGACGAACGGCCCGGTGAAGGAGTACACCCTCAGCGGGGTGTTCACCACCGAGGACGGCGCCGTGAACGCCGGCGGCAGCCTCGTCCTGTTCGACACCGCCGTCGCCCAGAAGCAGTACCTCAAGCCCGGCTACTTCGAGAGCGCCACCGTCACCGCCGCCCCCGGCGCGTCCGACGCGAAGATCCTCGACGCCGTGAAGCCGCTGCTGCCCGAGCACGCCGAGGCCCGTACCGGCCAGGCGCTCGCGGACGAGCAGGCCGACGACATCGAGCGCGGCATGAGCAGCCTCAAGCAGGTGCTGCTGGGCTTCGCCGGCATCGCCCTGTTCGTCGGGGTCTTCCTGATCTCCAACACCTTCACGATGCTGGTCGCCCAGCGCACCAAGGAGATCGCCCTGATGCGGGCCGTCGGCGCGTCCCGCCGGCAGATCACCCGCTCGGTGCTCGCCGAGGCCGCGCTGGTGGGCCTGGTCGCCTCGGTCGTCGGCTTCGTCCTCGGCGTCGGTCTCGCGGCCGGACTGCGCTCCGGCATGGCCGCGTTCGAGATGAAGATCCCGGACGGTCCGCTGGTCATCGGCGCCACACCGGTGATCGCCGCGATCGCCGTGGGCGTGCTGATCACGATGCTCGCCGCCTGGCTGCCCGGCCGCCGGGCCGCGAAGATCCCGCCGGTGGCGGCCATGAACAGCGTCCACGCGGCGGCCACCACCAAGTCGCTGGTGCTGCGCAACTCGCTCGGCGCGGCCATCACCGCCCTCGGCGCCGGCGGCATCGTGGCGGGCGCCTCCTCCGGCGGCGAGGACGGCCGGATGCTCATCGGGGCGGGCGCGTTCCTCGCGCTGATCGGTGTGATCGTGCTGATCCCGCTGCTCTCCCGGCCCGTGATCGCGCTGGTCCGGCCGCTGCTCGTCGGCCCGTTCGGCGTGGCCGGCAAGCTCGCCGGGCAGAACGCGGTCCGCAACCCGCGCCGCACCGGCGCCACCGCCTCCGCGCTGGCGATCGGGCTGACGCTGGTCACCGGTCTGTCGGTGCTGGGCATCACGGTCGGCACCGCCATCGACAAGATGACCACGGACAACATCAAGGCCGACTACATGGTCTCGATGGCGAACGGCGGCGACCTCGACCGGTCGGCGCTGACCGCGCTGGAGAAGGCCGACGGAGTCTCCGCGGTCTCCCCGCAGCAGAGCGTCTACTTCCAGGCCGGTGACGACGACTACGTCTCCGCCTCCGCGGTCACCCCGGGCGACATCGAGCGGGTCCTGCGGATGGACCTGGTGAGCGGCGACCTCGGCACGCTCGCCGACGGGCAGCTCGCCGTCGCCGAGAAGACGGCCCGCGGCAAGGGCTGGAAGACCGGCGACAGCGTCCCCGTCACCTTCGGCGACGAGAAGAAGCAGACGCTGAAGGTCGGCGCGGTCTTCAAGGACAGCGAGTTCCTCTCCCCCGTCGTCGTCTCCACCGACGTCGTCGGCCCGCACGAGACCCGCCCGTACATCCGGCAGATCTTCGTGAAGATGGACGGCGGCCAGAGCGGAGCCAACGAGCAGGTCCTCGTCGACGCGCTGGGCGACAACCCGGCGATCACGATCATGGACCGGCAGGACATCCGCAACGAGTTCGGCGGCGCCATCAACACCCTGCTGAACGTCATGTACGGCCTCCTGGCGATGGCGCTGATCATCGCGGTGCTGGGCGTCGTCAACACCCTGGCGATGTCGGTGTTCGAGCGGCAGCAGGAGATCGGCATGCTCCGCGCGATCGGTCTCGACCGGCGCCGGGTGAAGCGGATGGT
Organism: Streptomyces sp. SS1-1; assembly: GCF_008973465.1. NCBI lineage: Bacteria > Bacillati > Actinomycetota > Actinomycetes > Kitasatosporales > Streptomycetaceae > Streptomyces > Streptomyces sp. SS1-1. Next base: position 2,976,371 of record NZ_WBXN01000004.1, read on the forward strand.
GCGTCTGGAGGCCGTCGTCATCTCGGTGTTCGGCGCGGTGGTCGGCGTCGCTCTCGGCTCGTTCCTCGGCTGGGCGATCGGCGAGACCTTCGCGGACCAGGTGCCGGGCTACGCCCTGGTGCTGCCCTGGGACCGGATCGGGATCTTCCTGGTCCTGGCCGGGCTGGTCGGCGTCCTGGCCGCGCTGTGGCCGGCCCGCAACGCGGCACGGCTGAACATGCTGAACGCGATCAAGGCCGAGTAGCCGTACGGCACGAGCGGTACGGAAGAGGGCCGGGCCCCCGTCACGGGTGCCCGGCCCTTCGTCTTCCCCGGCCCGGTTCAGCCGCCCCAGACACGGGCGCGCAGCGGCATCCCGGAGGCGCCGGAGTCGGGCGTGCGCACGGCCAGCACCTGGTTGACCCCGATGCGGTTGCGCTCGAACGCCAGCGCGGAGGCGGCCATGTAGAGCCGCCAGACGCGGGCGCGCCCCGGACCGGTGAGCCGGACCGCCCGGTCCCAGTGGTCCTCCAGGTTGGTGACCCAGCGGCGCAGCGTCAGGGCGTAGTGCTCGCGCAGCGCCTCCACGTCCCGCACCTCGAACCCGGCGCGTTCCAGCTGTGCGACGGTCACGCCGATCGGCTGGAGCTCCCCGTCGGGGAAGACGTACGCGTCGATGAACTCGTCGACCTGGTACGAGGATTCGTCGCGCTGCGGGCGGCGCCCGATCTGGTGGTTGAGCAGCCGTCCGCCGGGCTTGAGCAGCCGGTGCAGCACGTCCGCGTACTCCAGGTAGCGCTCGGCGCCGACGTGCTCGGCCATGCCGATGGAGGAGATCGCGTCGTAGGGGCCGTCGGCGACGTCCCGGTAGTCCTGGACGCGGATCTCCACCTTGTCCGTCAGGCCCTCCTCGGCGACGCGCTTGCGGGCGTACGCCGCCTGCTCCTGGGAGAGGGTGACGCCGACGACGTCCACGCCGTACTCGCGGGCCGCGTGCACGGCCATGGAGCCCCAGCCGCAGCCGACGTCGAGCAGCCGCATGCCCGCCTTCAGACCGAGCTTGCGGCAGACCAGGTCGAGCTTGTCGCGCTGGGCGTCCTCCAGGGTGCCCTCGGGGGGCGGGGCCTCCCAGTAGGCGCAGGAGTACACCATGGACGGGCCGAGGACGAGTTCGTAGAAGTCGTTGCCCACGTCGTAGTGGTGGCTGATGGCCCGCTTGTCGGTGCGCCGGGTGTGCCGGTGCCGGGGCCGGCGCACCTCCTCCGGCGGGGGCGCGGGCGGCAGTGGGAGCCCGCCGAGCCGGACCAGTCCCCGGACGGCGGCGCGCGCCTCGGGGTCCCGCAGGATCTCCAGCGTGCCGCGGGCGTCGTCGCCGCGCTCCCACACCAGTCCGGCGAGCAGGTCGAGCGCGGTGTAGAGGTCGCCCTCGATGTCCAGGTCCCCGGCCACCCAGGCGCGGGCCAGGCCGAGTTCGCCGGGCCTGTACAGCAGGCGGCGCACGGCGCGGCGGTTGCGGACGACGAGCGCCGGGGCACCCGGCGGCCCCGACTGCGAGCCGTCCCAGGCGCGGATGCGCACCGGGAGGGGCGTTCCCAGCAGTTGTTCCAGAAGGACCTGCAGCCGCTGCGCGGCGTCAGCCATGGCGCACACCTCCGAATCCCGGAATGTCCAACACCACGTAAACACCTGAGGGGGGCGTGCGCAGTCCCCCACGCGCGTCACGGCTGGGCAAACAACCGTTACGGAGTCCGCCAACGCCGAAGGACCTCCCGCACCACGGATGGCGGGAGGTCCTTCGGGCCGGCCGCGGAGGGCCGGCGGGGTACCGGGAGGGTCAGGAGGCCTTGGCCTTCTCGCCCTTGTCGGCGGCGCTCGCGGCGGGCACCGGAGCGGGCTTGGCGGCCTCGTAGAACTCCTCGCGGGGAGTCTCCAGGGCGCCGAGCGACACGACCTCGCGCTTGAGGAACATGCCGAGGGTCCAGTCGGCGAAGACGCGGATCTTGCGGTTGAACGTCGGCATCGCCATGCCGTGGTAGCCACGGTGCATGTACCAGGCGAGACGTCCCTTGAGCTTGATCTTCATCTTGCCCATGACGATCATCGCGACGCCCTTGTGCAGGCCGAGGCCCGCGACCGCGCCCTTGTTGGCGTGGCTGTACTCCTTCTGCGGGAAGCCCCGCATGCCGGAGATCACGTTGTCGCCGAGGACCTTGGCCTGGCGCAGCGCGTGCTGGGCGTTCGGCGGGCACCAGGCGTTGGGGTTGCCGGCCTTGCGGCCGACGAGGTCGGGCACCTGGGCGTTGTCGCCGGCGGCCCAGATGTAGTCGGTGCCGGCGACCTGGAGGGTCGGCTCGCAGTCGACGTGGCCGCGCGGGCCGAGGGGCAGACCGAAGCGGGAGAGCGCCGGGTTGGGCTTGACGCCGGCCGTCCAGACGATCGTGTTCGAGTCGACCTCGAGGCCGTTCTTCAGCACGACGTGGCCGTCGACGCAGGAGTCCATGGAGGTGGAGAGGTAGACCTCGACCCCGCGGGCCTCCAGGTGCTCCTTGCCGTACTGGCCGAGCTTGGGGCCGACTTCGGGGAGGATCTTGTCGGCGGCGTCGACGAGGATGAACCGCATGTCCTCGCGCTTGACGCTGGAGTAGTACTTGGCCGCGTCGCGGGCCATGTCCTCGACCTCGCCGATCGTCTCGGCACCGGCGAAGCCGCCGCCGACGAAGACGAAGGTGAGCGCCTTGCGGCGGATCTCCTCGTCGGTGGTGGAGTCGGCCTTGTCCAGCTGCTCCAGCACGTGGTTGCGCAGGCCGATGGCCTCCTCGATGCCCTTCATGCCGATGCCCTGCTCGGCGAGGCCGGGGATCGGGAAGGTGCGGGAGACCGCGCCCATGGCGATGACCAGGTAGTCGAAGGGCAGCTCGTACGCCTCGCCGACCAGCGGGGCGATCGTGGCGACCTTGCGGTCCTGATCGATGGTGGTGACCCGGCCGGTGAGGACCTCCGCCTTCGGCAACACGCGTCGCAGCGGGACGACGACGTGGCGCGGGGAGATGCTGCCGGCGGCGGTTTCGGGGAGGAAGGGCTGGTAGGTCATGTACGACCGGGGGTCGACGACCGTGACGGTCGCCTCGCCGTAGCGCATCTTCTTGAGAATGCGCCGAGCTGCGTACAGGCCTACGTACCCACCGCCTACTACGAGGATCCTGGGACGCTCCGTGGTGCTCATGCCATCGAGTATCCACCCGCCTCGGGGGGGTCGCTCGTGCGCCCCTTCACAAGCTCTTGCAGGGGCTGTGCTACACTCCCCGGCCCGCGTGACGCAGGTCATGGTCACGACCGGGAACCGGATTCCGCTACGACCCGTTGTCAATGCCGCGTGAGCTGCCTCTCTGCATCGGCAAACCCCCTGTGAGGGGGTCGGGACGCGGTCCGGAACGATGTGCCGGAGACCTGCTTACACCGTCCATCTGAACATGTTCAAGGGGCTGTTCACCCCTCGGAAGGGCCAACCGGCCCCTCTTGGGCCCCGGACTTGACGGAAATCCTTGTGAAGAACTTCACGAACTTTCTCCGGGGCCGTGTCCGGACCGGCCCGCAAGGCCCCTCCAGGCCCGCTCACCCGTGCCGTCCGCCGCTCAGCGGAGGCGTGTGACCAGCGCCGTTCACCGGTACGGGGCATCGAGCCCGGTACTCCGGCGGGCGCCGGCACCTCTGGCCGCCGGCGCCCTCGGAACCCCGTGCGGAGAGCCCTAACGGCGACCCGGCCCCTTGCCGTGCCGGCCGTCGTCGATCTCCTCGGCCTCGGCCTCGATGCGCTCCTTGCGGACCGTGCCGTGGACGGTCTCCTGCTCGGTCCGCTCCTCGGTGGTCAGCCGGACCCGCTCCACCGGCACCGCCTCGGTCGACGCCACCGGCCGCTCCTCGTGCAGGACGACCTCGTGCTCGGCCTCACCGATGTCCGGACCGGACATCGCGGCACCGCGATTGGCCTCGGTGATGGGCTCGCGCTCCACGCGCACCTCTTCGTGCCGGACCGGGACGGTCTGCTCGACCTCCTCGGTGACGACGTACTTGCGCAGCCGGGCGCGGCCCGACTCCCGGCGCTCGACGCCCACGTGCATACGCTCCTCGGAGCGCGTCATCGCGTCGTCGTCCCGGCCGGCGCGTGCCCTCATGGCCGCGTCGGCGGTCCCGGGCGCACCCGCGGCTCCGGCCGCGCCCGTGGTCCCGCCGGCCTTGGCGGCGCCGGCAGCACCCGCGGTCCCGCCGGTCCTGGCCGTCCCCGCGGTTCCGGCGGTGCCGCCCGCGCCCGCCGCTCCGGTTCCGCCGCCGTGCGCCCAGCCGCCCTCGCCGGGCTGGTTGGCCTGGGACCAGGACGCGTCCCAGTCGATGCCGTAGTACTCGTAGAGCCGGTGCTCCTCGTCCACGGAGAGGTGGCCACCGCTGTCCACGTCGACGCGCGGGGCGTCCTTGACCTTGCCCTTGGAGTACGGGACCTCGGTGTGGTCCTCCACCACCGTGGCGTCACGGATGGGTACGAAGGACTCGCTGGAGCCGAACATGCCCGTCTTGACCGACATCCACTCCGGCCGCCCCGTCGCGTCGTCGACGTAGACGTGCTTGGCCTCGCCGATCTTCTTGCCGCCCTCGCCCAGGACCGGATGGTCCAGGACGTTCCCGACTTGCTCCCTGCTGATCATGGTCTGCCTCACCCTTCTCGTGGGGTTCGTCCCTTGACGGGTACACCCCCACAAAAAGGGCAAAACGACTCACCACAAAGGAAAAGCGCCTACTTTTCGAAAGTGCCGACGCCCCTCACGAATGCGCCGTGTACACACTGGCGCGTACACTGTCCGCATGACTGAGAACACCGTGACCGTACGGGAAGCCCGCGCGCACCTCGCCGATCACATCAACCGGGCCGAGGAGGGCGTCCCGACCGTCATCACACGCAACGGCGTACCGGTGGCGGCCGTGGTCCCGATCTCGGACTTCGAAGCGCTGGAAGAAGCGGCCGATGTCATGCTCGCCCGCGAGGCCGAGGCTGTACTGGCCGAGGGAGGCAGCACCGTGACCATGGCGGAACTGCTGGCGGACCTGTTCACCGAGCAGGACGGCGAGGCTGCGTGAAGTACGCCTTCCGGTTCACCACGGCGGCACAGCGTCAGCTTCGGGCGATCAGCCGACCCGACGCCATGCGCATCCTGACCGCGTTGACCGCACTCGGTGACGACCCGTACAGCCAGGACGCCGACGTCAAGAAGCTCACCGGCCCGGCGGGCCTCTACCGGCTCAGGGTCGGTGGCTACCGGATCGCCTACCAGATCGATGGTGGCGAACTCGTCGTCCTCGTCGTCAAGGTGGGCGACCGGCGGGACGTCCACCGCAACCTGTGACGCCCCGCCCGTCACCGCCTCAGCGCACCCGCGTGGCCCCGAAGCGCGGGCGGATCACACCAGCGACCAAGCGATGCCGTCCAGGATGTCGTGCTCGCTGACCACGACCTCCTCGGCGCCGACGCGTTCCATGATCGCGAGCAGGACCAGGGCGCCCGCCGCGATGACGTCGACGCGGCCCGGGTGCATGGACGGCACGGCCGCCCGTTCCGCGTGCGTGGAGCGCAGCAGCCACTCGGTGATCTCCCGGACCCGGTCCCGGCCGACCCGGGAGTGGTGGATGCGGGCCGAGTCGTACTCCGGCAGGTCCTGGGCGATCGCCGACACCGTGGTCACCGAGCCGGCCAGCCCGACCAGCGTCCGCGCCTCGCGCAGCGGCACCGTCTCCTCGGCGAGGTCGAGGGCCGCCTCGATGTCGGCCCGTACGGCGGCGATCTGCGCGTCGGAGGGCGGGTCGGAGACGACCCCGTCCTTCACCAGGTGACGTTCCGTCATCCGGACGCAGCCGACGTCCACCGAGCGCGCCGCGCGCACGTGCTCCTCGCCGACGACGAACTCGGTCGAGCCGCCGCCGATGTCCACGACCAGGTACGGCCGCTTCAGGTCGGCGCGCCCCGTCAGCTCGCGCGTCGCGCCGGTGAAGGAGAACTCGGCCTCCTGGTCGCCGCTGACGACCTCCGGCTCGACGCCCAGGATGTCCACGACCCCGCGGACGAAGTCGTCGCGGTTCTCGGCGTCGCGGGACGCGGAGGTGGCGACGAACCGCACGCGCTCGGCGCCGTGCTCCGCGATGACGCCGGCGTACTCACGGCAGGCGGCGAAGGTGCGCTCCAGCGCCTCGGGCGCCAGCCGGCCCGTGCGGTCGACGCCCTGGCCGAGCCGCACGATCGTCATCCGCCGGTCCAGCTCGACGAGTTCACCGGTGTCCGGGTGCACGTCGGCCACCAGCAGCCGGATGGAGTTGGTGCCGCAGTCGACGGCCGCGACCCGGGTCACCGGCCCTCCTCCTGCCCGGGCTGCGCGGCATCCGCGGTAAGCGTCACGCAGGCGCCCTTGCGCCACCACTCCGGCAGCATCGCCAGCGCCTCGTCGCCCAGCGGGTTGACGCCGGGTCCGGCGGCCAGCGAGTGCGCGACCAGGACGTGCAGGCACTTCACGCGGTCGGGCATGCCGCCCGCGCTGGGAAAGCCCGTCAGCTCCTCGATCTCGTCCCGCCGCCGGATGTAGTCCTCGTGCGCGGCACGGTACGCGGCGGCCAGCTCGGGGTCGCTCTCCAGACGCGCCGTCATCTCCTTCATCACGCCGTTGGCCTCCAGCGTGCCGATCGCCGACGACGCCTTCGGGCACGTCAGGTAGTACAGCGTCGGGAAGGGGGTGCCGTCGGGCAGGCGCGGGGCCGTCTCGACCACGTCCGGCTGGCCGCAGGGGCACCGGTGCGCGATCGCGCGCAGGCCGCGCGGGGGGCGTCCGAGCTGCTGCTTGAAGGCCTCGACGTCCGCGTCGGTGGGCTCGGTGCGCGGGGTGGGCGGCGGGGGCGTTTCCATGCCTGTCTTTCTATCGTCTCTGTTCGCTGCGGGCGGCGTCGGCCTTGTCGACGCCCTCCCAGAGGTTCGTGTACCAGGGGCGGTGGGCCGCGCCCAGGTCGGTCCGGGACTGCTTGGCCGCGTCCGGGTCGACGACGACGTAGCCGGTCTCGCCGGGCATCACGTAGTGCAGCCGCAGCCGGATCTGCTGCTCGGCGTACGCGTCGTCCTGCCAGCGGGCCTTGAGGTCGCGCAGCTCCTCGACGCGCCGGGCGGTCTCGGCCTTCTCCCGCTGGAGATCGGCGATCTCGGCGCGCTGGGAGACGTACTGCCTTATCGGGTACGCCATCGCCACGACGAGTGTGCACACGACCAGCGCGAGCAGCGCGGCGCGTCCGGTGAGCCGGGAGCGCCGGGCCTGCCGCTTGGTCTGGGAGCGGTAGACACGGGCCGCCGTCTGCTCCCCGAGCAACCGGATCCTGGTCGCGGTGGAGAACCGGTCCCGGTCCTTCACGGCCATGTACCGCCTCCGTCTCAACGCGCGTACGTCCCCGCACACGGTACGGGACCGAGTACGGGGACGTACGTACGACGCTTCCTACGGGTGCGTGCCTCAGCCCTTGAAGCGGGGGAACGCGCTGCGGCCGGCGTACACCGCGGCGTCGTCGAGGATCTCCTCGATGCGCAGCAGCTGGTTGTACTTGGCGACGCGCTCGGAGCGGGCCGGGGCGCCGGTCTTGATCTGGCCGCAGTTGGTGGCGACGGCCAGGTCGGCGATGGTGACGTCCTCGGTCTCGCCGGAGCGGTGGGACATCATGCACTTGAAGCCGTTGCGCTGGGCGAGCTCGACGGCGTCCAGCGTCTCGGTGAGCGAGCCGATCTGGTTCACCTTCACCAGCAGGGCGTTGGCGGCGCCCTCCTCGATGCCGCGGGCGAGGCGCTCGGGGTTGGTGACGAACAGGTCGTCGCCGACGAGCTGGACCTTGTCACCGAGCTTGTCGGTGATGGTCTTCCAGCCCTCCCAGTCGTCCTCGAACAGCGGGTCCTCGATGGAGACGAGCGGGTACGCGTCGACGAGCTCCGCGTAGTACTCGGTCATCTCGGCCGCCGAGCGGTCCTTGCCCTCGAAGGTGTATACGCCGTCCTTGTAGAACTCGGAGGCGGCCACGTCGAGGGCGAGGGCGATCTGCTCGCCGGGGGTGTAGCCGGCTTCCTTGATGGCCTCGAGGATGAGGTCGAGGGCCTCGCGGTTGGAGCCCAGGTTCGGGGCGAAGCCGCCCTCGTCGCCGAGACCGGTGGCCAGGCCCTTGCCCTTCAGGACCTTCTTCAGGGTGTGGTAGACCTCGGCGCCCCAGCGCAGCGCCTCGGAGAAGGACTCCGCGCCGATCGGGGCGATCATGAACTCCTGGATGTCCACGTTGGAGTCGGCGTGCGAGCCGCCGTTCAGGATGTTCATCATCGGCACCGGCAGCAGGTGCGCGTTCGGGCCGCCCAGGTAGCGGAAGAGCGGGAGGTCGCTGGCCTCGGAGGCGGCGTGGGCGACGGCGAGCGAGACGCCGAGGATGGCGTTGGCGCCGAGGGAGCCCTTGTTGTCGGTGGCGTCCAGGTCGAACATCGCCTGGTCGATCAGGCGCTGCTCGGTGGCGTCGTAGCCGACGAGCTCCGGGCCGATCTGCTCGATGACGGCGAGGACGGCCTTCTCGACGCCCTTGCCGAGGTAACGGTTGGTGTCACCGTCGCGCAGCTCGATGGCCTCGAAGGCGCCGGTGGAGGCGCCGGACGGGACGGCGGCACGACCCGTGCTGCCGTCGTCGAGGCCGACCTCGACCTCGACCGTGGGATTGCCTCGGGAGTCCAGGATTTCCCGGGCTACGACGACGTCGATGGACGGCACGAGCATCTCCTTCGTGATGTGAAGCCTGTACGCAGCCCGCGGTGGGTGCTGCGGGATGAGCCTAACCGGCTCCGGGGCCTCGGCCGGCGGTCCACCGCCCTGTGGACAGAACCGAGAGCGAATTGTTTCCGAACGGAACAAAAAGCGGGCGCCTACATCTACACAGAACCCCGCCCCGGCACGCACGGGGGAACGCGCACCGGGGCGGGGAGTCCGCGGGGTCCTACTTCAGGTGGAGCTGCTGACCCGGGTAGATCAGGTCGGCGTCCTGGACGATGTCCTTGTTCAGCTTGAAAAGCTTCTCCCAGCCGCCCTTGACGTCGTGGTCGGCGGCGATCGTGCTGAGCGTGTCGCCCTTGACGACCTTGTACTCGCCGTCGCCCTTCTTGACCTTCTTGCCGGTCGGGGTGGTGACGGTCTTGGTGCTCTTCTCGGCGGCCGGACGCTCGGCGGAGCGGGAGGCCGGCTTCTCCTCGGTGGAGCGGGTGCTCTGCTCGCCACCGGTGGCGGAGGAGCCGTTGTAGGCCGCGCTCGACAGGCCGACGCCGCAGCTCGGCCAGGCGCCCTTGCCCTGGCTCGCGAGGACCTTCTCGGCTATCGCGATCTGCTGGGCCTTGGTGGCCTGGTTGGCGGTGGAGGCGTACTGCGTGCCGCCGTAGGCCGCCCAGGTCGAGGCGGAGAACTGCAGACCGCCGTAGTAGCCGTTGCCGGTGTTGATCGACCAATTGCCGCCGGACTCGCACTGGGCGACGGCGTCCCACTCGGAGGCGGTGGCGGCCGAGGCGCTGCCGGCGGCCATCAGCGGGCCGGCGACGGCGGCGGCGCCGGTGACGCCGACCACGGCGATGGCGCGGGCGGCCTTGGACGGACGGCGGTGCTTGCCCTTGCTGGAGAACAGCATGGAGAGATCCCCTCACCGACGCCTACGAGGTGAGCTGTCGGGTTCGGGCCGGTTGAGTGCCCGGTCGCGCGACGCTGGTGCGCGCTGCGCGACTTCACCCCAAGCCGGTTCCGGCCGTCCTCACCCCGAAGGGCCTCGACTTCCGGACCCGGCGCTTACCTTGGGTCCCCCGCTCCTGCCTACGGCGCATGACGCGACGACTGTTCCCGTACGGCCGCCGGCAGGATTCGGCGTGACGGCTGTCGGGGCTCGCACTGGTGGCGAGCGGTCACGACCGTAGACACGCCGCGCGGGGATTTTCAAAGACGATCAAGGCTTCTGAGATCTATCTCTCAGTCCATTCAAAACGGACATTCACCATGAAAGCGGGGCGTGAACTGCCGCTTCATTTGGCCCTGTTCGGGCGTTATTCGGTGGGGACGTCCAGCGTCTGACCGGGGGCGATGCTGTTCGCGTCGGCGCCGATGGCCGCCTTGTTCGCCTCGTACAGCGCGCGCCATCCGCCGTCGACGTCAAGGGAGTCGGCGATGGAGGCGAGCGTGTCGCCCGCGCGGACCTTGTAGGAGGCGTGGCGGCCGGAGGAGCCGGCGGTGGCGTCCGTGGTGGCGGACTCCTCGGCGCTCGCCCCGCGGTGACGTCCGGAACCGGCCGGGGCGTCCTCGATCGCGGCGGTGTCGACGAGGCTCCAGGAACCCACGCTCTGCGCGGAGTTGTCCTGACGGTCCCGCACGGGCGTCTCCACGGGCGAGCTGTCCGGCGACTCCGAGGCCGTCGCCCCGCCCGCCTTGCCGGCCTTCTCGGACGCATCGGACTTATCGGCCGTAGCGGACGAAGAAGGGGAGGAACTGGAGCTGTCGGGCGTTTCGGACGAGTCGTCGGGTGACGCGCTCGGCGTGCCCGACGCGTCGTCGGAGGCGGCCGCATCGCCGTCGGAGTCGGAGGATCCGGACGAACCAAGCAAGCCGGACGAGCCGGACACCTCACTCGGGGAGTCCACGCCGACCCCGGTGTCGAGGTCGACGGCCCCCGACTTCTTGCTGAGCCCGTTGAGCACCGCGCAGGTGCCCCAGGGCCCCGTGCCGCGCGCCGCGAGGATGTCCTGCGCCACGGCGATCTGCTGGGACCGGCTGGCCAGGTCCGGGCTGGCGGCGTAGTCGAGACCGCCGAACTTCTCCCAGTCCGCCTGGGTCAACTGGAGCCCGCCGTAGTGCCCGTTGCCCGTGTCCGCGCTCCAGGAGCCGCCGCTCTCGCAGTCGGCGACCCTGTCCCACACGTTGCCGTCCGCCGCGCTCGCGCCCGAGGCGCCGAGGAGCGGGATGGCGATGGCGGAACCGGTCACTCCGGCCGCGACGAGAAGAGCCGGAGCCTGACGGGGGCGACGGTGACGACCGTTCCCGGAGAGCATGCGGGGACCTTTCGCGAGACAGCGGTGACCAAGACGCGCGGAACCCGCACGCCTTCGTTGATGGGTGAACGTATAGGCAGACGATCACTTGTCACAAGTTAATGCCGCGCAGATCACGTGAAGATCACAGAGGTGAGCGCGTGTCACGTTTGCGGAGCGGAACGGTTGCCTCCGACCGGGGTGAACTCCACCGGCAGGGTGCGCAGGCCCCGCATGATGAGCCCGCCGCGCCACCTCAACTCGGCCGGGTCGGCGGCCAGTCGCAGGTCGGGGAGCCGGGTGAGCAGGGAGGCGAGGGCCGTCTGACCCTCCAGCCGGGCCAGCGGGGCGCCCAGGCAGTAGTGGATGCCGTGGCCGTAGCCGAGGTGCTGGTTGTCGCGCCGGCCGAGGTCGAGGACGTCGGGGTCGGCGAACCGCTCCGGGTCCCGGTCGGCGGCGGCGAGGACGACGAGCACCGGATCGCCCGCGGCGATGTCCTGCCCGCCGATGGTCAGCGGCTCGGTGGCGAAACGCCAGGTGGCGAGCTCCACCGGCCCGTCGTAGCGCAGGAGTTCCTCGACGCCGGTCTCCAGCAGGGCGGTGTCGTGGGCGGCCAGGGAGTCCTGGAGCCGGGCGCGCTGGCCGGGGTGGGTGAGCAGGGCGTAGGTGCCGTTCCCGATGAGGTTGACGGTGGTCTCGAAGCCGGCGAACAGCAGGATGAAGGCCATGGCGGCGGCCTCGTTCTCGGTGAGGTGCTCGCCGTGGTCGGAGGCCCGGATGAGACCGGAGATCAGGTCCTCGTCCGGGGTGGGCGCGTCGGGCAGGGCTTCGCGCTTGCGGTGGATGAGATCGGCCAGATAGCCGCGCATCTTCTTCACGGACCGGGCGACCCCGCCGCGGGGCCCGCCCTGATGCCGGATCATCATGCCCGCCCAGTCCCGGAAGTCGTCCTGGTCCTCGCGGGGGACGCCGAGCAGGTCGCAGATGGCGTAGATGGGCAGCGGGAAGGCGAACTCGTGGATGAGGTCCGCCTCCCCCTTCCCGGCGAACCCGTCGATCAGCTGGTCGGTCAGCTCCTGCACGCGGGGCGCGAACGCGGCGACGCGGCGCGGGGTGAACGCCTTGCTGACCAGCCGCCGCAGCCGGGTGTGGTCCGGCGGGTCGATGTTCAGCAGATGCGTCATCAGCTCCGCCTTGCGCTCACCGGGGATGCCGGTCCTGCCCTTGGCGTGGGCCGGCCCGGCGTGGTGGGCCGGGTTCTTGGAGAGCCGGTTGTCGGCGAGCGTCTGCTTGGCGTCTGCGTACCGGGTGACCAGCCAGGCCTCCACCCCGCTGGGCAGCCGGGTCCGGTGCACGGGCGCGTGCTCCCGCAGCCAGGCGTACGCCGGGTACGGGTCGGTGGCGAACTCCCAGGTGAACAGCTCGGGAGAGCCGGGGGCGGAAGCGGGGCGGTGGGGCTGGTCGGTCACGCCCCCGACGGTATCGGGCTCAGGCGGGCACGCCCCCGACGGCATCCGTCTCAGGCGGACAGGCCCTCCGCGGCCCGGACCGCGTCCCGGTAGGCGCGGGCGGCGACCCGCAGGGCGGCCTCCGGGTCGACGCCGGCCTCGGCCGCCCGTACGGCCGTGGCGAGCAGGTCGTAGCCGACGCCCTCCCCCGTCGGCAGCGGGACGTCCAGGCCGGCCGTGCGGACCCGGGACGCCAGCTTCGCCGCGAGGGCGAGGCCCGGCTGGCCGAGCGGGATGCCGTCGGTGACGGACTCCCGCCGCTTCTCCTCGGCCTTCGTCCGCAGCCAGTGCTCGCGGACCTCCTCGGGGGTCGTCGCGGTCGCGTCGCCGAAGACATGGGGGTGGCGGTGGATGAGCTTGGCCACGATGCCGCCGGCGACGTCGTCGACGGAGAAGGGGGCGTCCGGGTGCTCCTCGGCGATCCGGGCGTGGAAGACGACCTGGAGCAGGACGTCGCCCAGTTCCTCGCGCAGCTCGTCGCGGTCGCCGTCCTCGATCGCCTCGACCAGCTCGTACGCCTCCTCGATGCCGTACTTGGCCAGGCCCTCGTGGGTCTGCCGGGACGACCAGGGGCACTCGGCGCGGATGCGGTCCATGACCTGGACGAGGTCGAGGAGGCGGGCGCCGGGCAGGTCGTAGGAGGCGGGCAGCAGTTCCAGCTCGGGCATCCGCACCCGGCCGGTGCCGGCGAGCCGGGCCAGGCCGTCGGTGAGCGCGGGCTCTCCCTCGCCGGTGGCGACGACCACGGCGGTCCGGCCGCCGGAGCACGCCTCGACCAGCTGCTCGGCGGTCGGGGCGGCCTCGTCGACGGTGATCCCGGCCTCGCGCAGATACGGCAGCTGCGGGTGCGCGCCGTCCGCGCACAGCACCCGGTCGGCCTCGCGCAGCGCCTGCCAGGCCGGCCAGGACAGCAGGCCGGGGGCGACGCGGTGGCTGGTGGTGAGCAGGACGATACGGCCGGGGGCGGCTTCGGGACTGGTTGCGTTCACGCTCCGAACGTAACCCACGCCGTGGGTGCGGCCCTTCGGCCGTCCCCTTGACCGGCCGTCCCCGGACCGGCCGGTTACGCGGGCTGCTGGGGTGCGGTGACCTCGCGCAGCCAGGGGGCCTTGGCGTCCGTGCGGGCGCTCTGGCGGGCGTCCCAGGTGCCGTAGCGGGGGTTGAGGTCGATGTCGAGCTTCTTGGAGGCCGCGGCCAGCGCGTCCCAGAAGGCGGGCTTGCCGGTGTCGGTGCCGAGCGCGGTGGCGAGCTTCTGGGCCTCCAGCTGGAGGCGGAGGTTGTCGTCGAGGCGCTGCGGCGGGACGCCGTACTGCTGGAGCCAGGACGTCTCGAGCGCCTTCGCGCCGCCGACCTGCTTCTCCAGGCCGTCCCGCATCTCCTGGACCTCCTTGCGGGTGACGCTCACGCCGTGGTCGAGGGCGGCCCGGTGCAGCACCCGGTCGAGGACCATGGTGTGCAGTACGTCGCGTGGGAGGGTGCCGGACCGGGCGATGACCTGGGCGTAGGCGGCCTCGTCGGGGACGGCCGCGCGCTGGGCGTCGCGTACCTCGCTCACCCGGTTCTCCAGCTGGGCGACGGTGATCCGCTGGTCTCCGACGACGGCGGCCGCGCCCGGATGCGCGTCGCTTCCGCACGCGGTGAGCAGGGGCGCCGCGGCGAGCGCGGCGGAGAGCAGGAGCGCGGTACGACGGCGGCGGTGCAAGGAGACCTCCCGAGGGGCGCTTGTGCGACGGTGCACAAAGTCTTGCGATGATCGATGGTAGGCAGTGGGCAAGCTCTGGCCAACCCATTCGACCAACGATTCGCTCGGGCTTCGGGCACCGCCGCGTCCCGTGCGCGGGGGCCGCGGGGGCCGGTTCAGCCGATGATGGCCACCGGCGCGTCCCAGGCGTCCCGGTCGACGGTGAGCGTGACGCCGCCGTGCGTCTCCTTGCTGTTGACCAGGTACTGGTGGCCGCGGCTGTGGTCCGTGTACTGGCTCGCGCCCCACGGCCAGTCCGCGGTCGTGGTGTTCTTCTTGTCCCACAGCGCGTACCAGAGGTTGCCCGGCAGGTCGGTCCGGTCCGCCGCGGTGGCGACGGCCTTGGCGCTGGAGCTGGTGAAGCCGTAGTAGCCGCCCCGGTAGGTCTTGGCGCGCAGCGTCTTCGTGAAGGACCGCACATACGTCAGCACGGCGTTGTTGCACGCCTTGTCCGTGACCGTGTACGGCTCCATGTCCAGGTAGATCGGGCTGCCCGCCTTCATGCCGAGCGCGGAGGCCTTGGCGACGGCGTCCGCCGCGTCGCGGGCGCCGAGGGAGGAGGCGGTGGCGGCGGTCAGCTTCTCGGGGCTGGAGCCGGTCTGGCAGGGCGGCTGGGCGCCGACGTAGATCGGGATGAGCTTCCAGCCCAGGGAGTTGACCGACTTCACCCAGGAGGCCGTGAGGTTGGGCTGGGCGCAGCCGCGGTTCCTGCCGCCCACGTAGACGGCGGCGGCGCCGTAGAAACCGGTGTGCCAGGCCTTCATGGCGGACAGCGAGGGCGCGGTGCAGGTGTCGAACGCGCGGCCGGTGTACGTCTTCTGGGCGGGCCAGGTGGCGGTGGTGGCGGCCATGGAGGTCTGGGCGGCGACGCCGGCTCCGGCGACGACGGCCGCGCCGGCCACCGCCCAGGCGAGGTGTCTGCGCTTCTTCGACTGCCGATGACCGGCCATGGGCCCCACCTCTGCTCGTCGCACGCGCTCCCCGCGCGGGCGTCCTGCGAAACGAGGGGAAACCTATCGGGGGCCGGGTCTGCCCCGGGGAAACCCCGGCCCATCGGCCGCACAAGATCGTCACACGGCGCGGCAAAATCTCGGCCCGGCGGGGCGTGTCGGGGGCGTCCTAGCCGCGGACCTGGCCCAGCCACTGCAGGGTGCGGCGGACCTCCGCGGCGAGCGGGTGGGCGGGGCCGTGCAGGCGCTCGACGTCGATCAGGAGCCGGGCGAGGGTGTCGTGGGCGGCGGGCCGGTCGCCGAGGGCGAGCAGGAGGTGCCCGATGCGGCGGCGCACGTCGTGGGCGAGCACGGGGTCGCCGGAGACGTACTGGTTCTCGTAGTACGGCAGCAGCGCGCGGTACTCGGCGAGGGCGGCGGCCGGTTCGCCGAGCTGTTCCAGGCACTGGGCGACGTCGTAGCGGAAGCGCAGGGCCTGCGGGTCGGCCTGGCCGGCCTCGGAGGCCCGTTCGTCGGCGAGGCGGCGCAGCTCGGGCAGGGCGCGCCGGTACTGGCCGTCGTCCATGAGCGTGGCCGCGTACTGCTTGCGCAGGGTGCGCACGACCGGTGAGTGGGTGCCGTGCTGCTCGGCCGCGACGGGCAGGATCGCGCCGAGGATGTCGACGGCCTGGGTGATCCGGCCCTCGCCGAGGAGCCGCTTGACCTCGTCGACGGCGCGGGCGACGTCGGCCTTCTCGTCGGCGGGCGGTGCCGGGGCGGCGGGCGCGGGCTGGGGGGCGGGGGTGCGGGCGCGGTCCGGCCAGGGCGCGTGGGGGCGCAGGAACGGGCGGGTGGGGTCCAGGGGTTGCCCGGTGGGTGTGCCGCGCGCGGGCAGCAGCGTCTCCAGGGCCTCGTAGACCTCCTGGGCGGAGGCCGGGCGGTGCTGGGGGTCCTTGGCGAGCAGGCGCAGGACCAGCGCCTCCAGGGCCTCGGGGACCTCGGGGCGGGTCTGGCGCACCGGCTTCGGCGGCTCGTACAGATGCCGGTGCAGCACGCCGAGCGCGGTCGAGCCGGAGAACGGCACGTCCCCGCTGAGCAGTTCGTGCATCAGGACGCCGAGCGCGTACAGGTCGGTGTACGGGCCGACGGCGCCGCCCATCGCCTGCTCGGGGGCCATGTAGGCGGGCGAGCCGATCGGGGAGCCGGTGTGGGTGAGGCGGGTGGTGTCGGTGTCCATGACGGACGCGACACCGAGGTCGAGGACGGTGACGGTGCCGTCCTGCTTCACCATCACGTTGCGCGGCTTGAGGTCGCGGTGGACGATCGGCACCGCGTGCACGGCGCTGAGCACCGCGCACAGTTGCGCGGCGACCGCGACGGCCCAGGGCCACGGGTACGACTCCCGCTCGGCGAGGTGGGCGGAGAGGTCGACGCCGTCGACGTACTGCATGACGAGGAACAGCTCCTCGCCCTCGCTGCCCGCGTCGTGCACGGTGACCAGGCCGGGGTGGTCGACCTGCGCGGTCACCCGGCACTCGCGCACGAAGCGGCGGCGCAGCTCGTCCGCCTCATGCCCGGCCACCTTGTCGGGGCGCAGCAGCTTCACCGCCACGCGCCGGTCGAGCCGCTGGTCGTAGGCCGTCCAGACCTGGCCCATGCCGCCCTGCCCGATGAGGGTGGACAGCTCGTAACGGCCGGAGACGACACGTCCCGCCGTCACGGTCACAGCCCGCCCTCACGGGTGCCGTCGGGCCGGCCGTCCTGGCGGCGCAGATAGTCGCTGAGCTCGTCGAGTTCGGCGCGCACCTGGTCGATGCGGGCGGGCGCGGGGCGCTGCGGGGGCGGCGGCACGGGCGTCTCGCGCGGGACCGGCGGCACCGGGGTGTGCGGCGGGACCGACGGCACGGTCGTCGCGGTGTACGGCGACGGGGACCGCGGGTAGCCGTACGCCGGGCCGGAGTGCGGCTGCGGGGCGTATCCGGCGGTGAGGTGCGGCTGGTGGAAGTGGCGGATGTCGGCGGCGAGGTAGTACGCGACCGCGGCGACGATGCCGCCGAGGAGCAGGAGGAGGCCCAGCCAGCCGCCGGCGGTGCTGATCTCGTCGCCGGGTTCGGAGCCGATCAGGTAGAGCCCGAAGTAGGGCACCACGATCGACGCCGCGAACAGCCACCAGTCGGCGGCCCGGCGGGTCACGAGGGCCAGGCGCAGCATCATCACCCAGGTCAGCAGGCCGAAGCTCATCACGGCGACGACGACGAACAGCACACGCAGGAAGACCAGCGTCCCGGTGGACGGCGGCCGCTTCACCGGCTGTGGGTAGCCGTGGCCTTGCATGACTGCTCCTGATCGCCTGACGAGGTGGACGGTCCCGGCCGGTCCCGCGCGCTCGGGGCAACCCCCATCGCGCGACGGCCGCTTCGAGCGTATAGGTCGACACCGAGGTCCGGTCATGGTTGTACCGGATCGTTGTCGTGCTGATCACCTCGTGCGGCACCGCAAATGGCGGAGGCCGGGCTTCCGCTCCACCGTCACAGCGGGTGGCGCATCCACACGTTGGGTTCGACGTACACCGCCAGGTCCTTCTCGGGCTCGCAGCGCACCGGCACCAGCGCCCCCTCCACGTCGACGTCCCCCGCGGTGTCGAAGGGCAGCCCGGTCCAGCCGCGCCACATCTCCAGCGAGCCGACGACGGTCATCGACGCCGGGGCGACGGAGTCGACGGTGGCTCCGGCGCGGACGTGGACCCGCAGCCACGGGTCGTACGGCAGCCCGTCGGGGCGCACGCGGCGGACGTACTCCTCGACGGGGGTGCGCGGTTCGAGGTGCTTGGCGCTGGGCCGGACCGGCGCGACGACCTCGGTGAAGCCGTGCGCGCGGGCGTTGTCCCGCATCGCGCCGAGCATCCGGGCGGACAGGCCGGCGCCCTGGACGTGCGGGTGGACGACGACGGAGACGGCGCTGACCGTGTCGGGCGGGGTGCCGTTGCGCAGGTCGGAGAAGGCCCAGGCCAGCACCTGGTCCCAGCCACGGGCGGGGAGGGTGCCGCGCCCCTCGGTGTGCAGCGCGAACGGCACGCTGAAGGCGTGGGCGACGACCTCGCCCCGCTCGTCCTCGGCGAACAGCACGTACTCGGGGAACTCGGCGGGGATGCGGCCGTAGTGGCTGTTCCCCACGAGGTCGTGCAGGACGAGCTCCGGCCAGCTGTCCGCCATGCCGAGCACCGCCCGGGTCCGCTCGGGCCGCTCGGCCAGACTCCACACCTTCGTCTCCACGCCGCTCACGGTAGGGCCGCCGGCGAGGGGAGCGAAGTCCTTTTCCGCGGGGCGGTCTCAGCCGCCGCACTGCCGCAGCATCATCTCCTTGTCGGCCTTCGTCACGGGCAGTTCGTACTTCAGGGAGACCTGGGCGAAGCGGACCGCGTAGGAGCAGCGGATCGCCTTGCTCGGAGGCAGCCAGGTCGCGGGGCCGGAGTCGCCCTTGGAGCTGTTCGTGGGGCCGTCGACCGGGAGCAGGTTGAGCGGGTCGTTGGCGATGTCCTGCCGCTTGCCCTTGGGCCAGCGCGAGGCGCCCATCTGCCAGTCGTAGGACAGCGGCATGACGTGGTCGATCTGCACGGTGGTGGCGCGGGACTTCGTCCACTCGATGGTCCGTCCCGTGTACGGGTCGTCCAGCGTCATCGACGCCACCACGCAGTTCGAGCCGGAGCGGAAGCGGACGTCCTGGCCGTCGCGTTTGAGCAGGTCGTTTCGGGTGTCACAGCCGTTGCGCGAGAAAGGGACGCCGCCGGGTGCCGAGTCCATCCAGGCGTAGCCGAACGCGTCCCGTTCGTAGCCGGTCTTCGGGCCGCGGCCCTTCGTGGCGACCTTCTCGATGAGGGCGCGTCCCTCGGCCCGGTCGGCGTCCGAGGTGAGGGGGGCGAGGCCCGGCTTGGTGCCGTCCGGGTTGTCCAGCGGGCTGGCCGCGCGTCCGGAGCCGGCGGCCGGACCGGCGCCGGACGTCCCCTCCGGTGCGGGCAGCTCGACGTTCTCGCAGCCTCCCAGCAGCAGTGCCGTGCCGAGCACCGCCGCGGCGGCCGCCGCCCCACCCCTCAGACGCCTCACGTTGCCGTCCCTCCCCTGGCCTGCCCCGATACCCCGCGGCTCTGGCTCTGTGTCTTCCCCGGTTCGTGGTCATGCACACGGTAGCCGCCCGGCGCACGGGGGCATCCGGGAGGTCCAGACCAGAAACCGGCCAAGTGCGCATAGCACGCAAGTCCGGCGTATCGTCGATCGTGAGTCACTCGGGAAGGAGCTCTGGATGGGCATCTTCGACAGGTTCAAGAGCAACCGCCAGGCGCAGGACAAGGCCAGGGACATGTCCGACGCCGCGGAGCGAAAGGTCAACGAGAAGACGGGCAACAAGTACGAGAGCCAGATCGACGACGCTCAGCAGCGGATGGAGCGCCAGGCCGGCATGGACCGTGACAAGCCCGACCAGTCGTGAGGCCGTAGACCCACGCCCAGCCCCAGAGAAGCCGTCCGCGCGGACCGACGTCCCGCGGACGGCTCCCCGTGCGTGAGGGGGTGACCGCCCGTCAGATCTTCCCGATCCCCAGCGTCGTCTCCGAGGGCAGCAGCCCCGACGACAGCACCACCACCCAGAACCCGCCGAGCAGTTCCACGAGCCGGTCGACCTCGGCGGCGGTGAGCGCCCGCCAGGGCGCGGCGGCCAGCCGGTCGGTGTCCTCCTCCACGGAGCGGCGCAGCGCGCGGCCCGCGTCCGTGGCCACCCCGTCGGCGCCGACCAGGCCCCGGGCCGTCAGACGCTCGCGCGCCGCCGTCCACTCCTCGGGGCTCCAGCCCCTGCTCTCGAAGCGCTCCACGGACGCGGCGCCTATCGCGGCGAAGGACACGAGCGACTCGACGGGGTCCAGACCGGCCACCATGAGGGCGGCTATGTGCCCGTCTCCGCGGTGCTCGCGCAGGATCGTCGCCGCGTGCCAGAGCTGGAGATGCGGGGCGTCCGGCCAGTCCAGGGCGGCGTTGGCCGCGGCGAGCGGGCGGCCCGCGGTGTCGGCCGCCTCGGCCGCGCGCCGGACCAGGGCGACGAGTTCGGCCTGCTCGGGACCGTCCACCCGGTCGCCGAACACCGCGCGGTAGGCCCGGTCCATCCCGCGCTCCCGCGCCCGCAGGACCGCCTCCGGGCTCGCGGTCTTCCACGCGGGATCGATGTGCTCGGCGACCATGCGCGGGCTGAAGCTGTAGAACGCGGACGCGACACGCTCCGCGCCGGCGGACCCCAAGGGCGCGGCCCGGAACGGGAAGTAGCTCGGCCAGCGCTCGTCGGTCGCGTACCCGAGCCCGGCCGCCTCCTCGAACACCTCGGGCGCGTAGTACAGCACCGCGTGCAGCGGTTCCAGCAGATGCCAGAGCTGCCGTACCCGCCCCGCGTCCATACCGCCGCCCTGCTCCGCCCGGCCATCCACCACGACCGCCCCCATTCGCCCGTCCCTCAACTTGACACTGACAAGATTGCCGGACCGGCCTCGAACTTGTCAATGCCTAGATGCGGGGAACTTGTCGGCGTCTAGATCGGGCGTACGCTGCTGTCATGCCGCAGCAGACCTCTTCACGCCGCCCGTACCACCACGGCGATCTGCGCCGGGCCGTCCTGACCGCCGCGCTCGACGTCATCGCCACCGACGGCCCGTCCGCGCTCAGCCTGCGCGACCTCGCCCGCCGCGCCGGTGTCTCGCACGCCGCGCCTGCCCATCACTTCAAGGACCGCACCGGACTGCTCACGGCGATCGCCGCCGAGGGGTTCGGGCTGTTGTCGGCCGCGCTCGGCGAGGCGGCCGACCTGAGGGACGCGGGCGTGCGCTACGTCCGCTTCGCCCGTGAACACCCCGCCCACTTCCAGGTGATGTTCACGCCCGGACTGCTGCGCACCGACGACCTGGAACTGGCCACGGCCCGCGCCCTCGCCGGAGAGGCCCTGCGCGGCGCCGTCTCCGGCGTACGCCCCGAGGACCTCGGCATCGACGCCCGCATGGCCGGGGTCGCCGCGTGGTCCCTGGCCCACGGCTTCGCCACGCTGCTCCTGAGCCACAACCTGGACGGCCCGGTCGGCGACCAGGACCCCGAGGAGGTCTTCCGGGCCCTGGCGGCGACGCTGTTCCGACGGTGAGTCAGGCCCCCGGGACCGGGACCGTCAGGACCCCAGGACCGAGGTCAGGAACTCCCCGACCCAGCCCAGCAACTCCCGCCCGACCAGCGGCTTCCCGCCCACCTTCGCGGTCTTCGGGCGCGGCACCAGCACCTGGTGGACCGACGGCTTGATGACCGTGCCCGGGTACAGCCGCTTGAGCCGCAGCTCCTGCGACTCGCGCAGCTCCACCGGCGCGAACCGGATGTTGTTGCCCTGCAGCACGACCTCGCCGACCCCGCACGCGCGGGCCAGCATCCGCAGCCCGGCCACCAGCAGCAGGTTCTCCACCGGCTCGGGCAGCTTGCCGTAGCGGTCGACGAGTTCCTCGCGGACGGCCTTGATGTCCTCCTCCGAGTTGGCGGAGGCGATGGCCCGGTACGCCTGCAGACGCAGCCGCTCGCCCGGCGCGTAGTCGTGCGGGACGTGCGCGTCGACCGGCAGCTCGATCTTGACCTCCAGCGGCGGCTCCTCCTCCACACCGCCCTCCAGCGAGGCGCGGTAGTCGGCCACCGCCTCGCCGACCATACGGACGTACAGGTCGAAGCCGACGCCCGCGATGTGCCCGGACTGCTCGCCGCCGAGCAGGTTGCCCGCGCCGCGGATCTCCAGGTCCTTCATGGCCACGTACATGCCCGCGCCCATCTCGGTGTGCTGGGCGATGGTGGCCAGCCGTTCGTGCGCGGTCTCCGTGAGCGGCTTCTCCGGCGGGTACAGGAAGTAGGCGTAGCCGCGCTCGCGGCCGCGGCCGACCCGGCCGCGCAGCTGGTGCAGCTGCGAGAGGCCGAAGTTGTCGCCGCGCTCCACGATCAGGGTGTTGGCGTTGGAGATGTCGATGCCGGACTCGACGATCGTCGTGGAGACGAGGACGTCGAACTTCTTCTCCCAGAAGTCGACGACGACCTGCTCCAGCGCCTGCTCCGACATCTGGCCGTGGGCCGTCGCGATGCGGGCCTCCGGGACGATCTCGCGGAGCCGGGCGGCGGCCCGGTCGATCGACTCGACGCGGTTGTGGATGTAGAAGACCTGGCCCTCGCGCAGCAGCTCACGGCGGATCGCCGCGCCGATCTGCTTCTCCTCGTACGGTCCGACGAAGGTGAGGACCGGGTGCCGCTCCTCCGGCGGGGTGGTGATCGTGGACATCTCGCGGATGCCGGTGACCGCCATCTCCAGCGTTCTCGGGATCGGCGTCGCGGACATCGTCAGGACGTCGACGTTCGCGCGGAGCTTCTTCAGCTGCTCCTTGTGCTCGACGCCGAAGCGCTGCTCCTCGTCGACGATGACCAGGCCGAGGTCCTTGAACTTGGTCTCGGAGGAGAACAGCCGGTGCGTGCCGATGACGACGTCCACCGAGCCGTCGCGCAGCCCCTCCAGGACCGCCTTCGCCTCGGTGTCGGTCTGGAAGCGGGACAGCGCGCGCACGTTCACCGGGAACTGCGAGTAGCGCTCGGAGAACGTGCCGAAGTGCTGCTGCACCAGCAGGGTCGTCGGCACGAGCACGGCGACCTGCTTGCCGTCCTGGACGGCCTTGAAGGCGGCGCGCACCGCGATCTCCGTCTTGCCGTAGCCGACGTCGCCGCAGATCAGGCGGTCCATCGGGACCGACTTCTCCATGTCCTCCTTGACCTCGGCGATGGTCGTCAGCTGGTCCGGGGTCTCGGCGTACGGGAAGGCGTCCTCCAGCTCGCGCTGCCAGGGGGTGTCGCCGCCGAAGGCGTGTCCCGGCGCGGCCATACGGGCGCTGTAGAGCTTGATCAGGTCGGCGGCGATCTCCTTGACGGCCTTCTTCGCGCGCGCCTTGGTCTTGGTCCAGTCGGCGCCGCCGAGCCGGTGCAGGGTGGGCGACTCGCCACCGACGTACTTGGTGATCTGCTCCAGCTGGTCGGTGGGGATGTACAGCCGGTCGCCGGGCTGGCCGCGCTTGGCCGGGGCGTACTCCACGACCAGGTACTCGCGGGTGGCGCCCTGCACGGTGCGCTGCACCATCTCGATGTAGCGGCCGACGCCGTGCTGCTCGTGGACGATGTAGTCGCCCGCCTCCAGGGTGAGCGGGTCGATGGTCTTGCGGCGGCGGGCCGGCATCCGGGCGCCCTCGCGGCCGGCGGCCTTCTGCCCGGTCAGGTCGGTCTCGGTGAGGACGGCCAGGCCGAGCGCGGGGTCGACGAAGCCGTGGTCGATGCAGCCGCACGCGACGTGCACGACGGACGGGGAGATCTCGTCCAGGTCGATCGTCAGACGGGCCGGGACGCCCTCGCCGCCGAGCACCTCGACGGTGCGGGCCGCCGGGCCGTGGCCCTCGGTCACGAAGACCGTGCGCCAGCCGTCGGCGAGCCAGCCCTTGGTGTCGGCGAGCGCCTTCGCGGTGTCGCCCCGGTAGGACTCGGGGGCGCGCATGCCCAGCTTGAGGGTGTCCGTGTCGAGCTCGTCGTCGGCGGCGAACGGCGACACCGACCACCACATCATGTCCAGCTCGCGGGCCCGGTCCCGGACGTCGGCGATGGACCACAGGGAGGCCGCGCCGACGTCGATGGGGGCCTCGCCCCCGCCGGCGGTGGCCGCCCAGGACGCCTGCAGGAACTCCTGCGAGGTCGCCACCAGGTCGGCGGCGCGGGTGCGGACCCGCTCCGGGTCGGCGACGACGGTCATGGCGCCCTTGGGCAGGACGTCGAGCAGCAGCTCCATGTCGTCGACGAGGACCGGCGCGAGGGACTCCATGCCCTCGACGGCGATGCCCTCGGCGATCTTGCCGAGCAGCTCGCCCAGCTCGGGGTGCTCCTCCGCGAGCACCCGCGCCCGCTCGCGCACCTCGTCGGTGAGCAGCAGCTCACGGCAGGGCGGCGCCCACAGGCCGTGCTCGGCGACCTCCAGGGAGCGCTGGTCGGCGACCTTGAAGTAGCGGATCTCCTCGACGTCGTCGCCCCAGAACTCGACGCGCAGCGGGTGTTCCTCGGTGGGCGGGAAGACGTCGAGGATGCCGCCGCGCACGGCGAACTCGCCGCGCTTCTCGACGAGCTCCACGCGTGCGTACGCGGCGGCCGCGAGGGCGTCCACCACGGCGTTCAGGTCGGCGGTCTGCCCGGTGCGCAGGGCGACCGGCTCCAGGTCGCCGAGGCCCTTGACCTGCGGCTGGAGGACGGAACGCACGGGGGCCACGACCACGGACACCGGTCCGGTCTCCGGGTCGTCGGTCCGGGGGTGGGCGAGCCGGCGCAGCACGGCCAGGCGGCGTCCCACGGTGTCGCTGCGGGGGCTGAGGCGCTCGTGGGGCAGGGTCTCCCAGGACGGGTACTCCACGACGCCCTGCTCGGGCAGCAGGGAGCGCAGCGCCGCCGCCAGGTCCTCGGCCTCCCGGCCGGTCGCCGTGACGGCGAGGACGGTACGGCCCGTCTCGCGGGCGAGGGCCGCGATCGCGAAGGGGCGGGCCGCCGGGGGGCCGACCAGGTCGACGTGCATGCGGTTGCCGTCCGCGGCCGCCGCGATCGCTTCCGCCAGGGCGGCGTCCTTGACTACGGCGTCGAGCAGACCGTGCAGACTCATGGAGGAGCTTTCCGTCCAAAGGGATGGGCAACGCGAAGGGCCCGACACGGGAGACGGGCCGGGTGTTCCAGCGTACGTCGCCCCGAGGACGGACGCCGGGGCCTGTGGACAACCCGCGATCACCGCTGCGGCTCCCCTGACCGGCCCCGGCCCCCTCACCCGCCCCCTCAGGGCCGGGCGCCCCGCCCCCGCCACGTAAAGTCCCCCCATGCCCACCCGCGCCGCCTCCGCGACACCGGACGTCTCCACGGACCCCGCGATACCGGGAACCGATCCGCGTGCCGGGGAGTCGTCGCCGGCCGGGGCCGGGCGGTGGGACCCCTGGGTGCTGGCCCTCACGCTGTTCGCCGGATACGCCGTCGTGTCGGTCGGGCGGTACCGCCATCTGGGGCAGCGCTCGTGGGACCTCGGCATCTTCGAGCAGGTCATACGCTCCTACGCGCACCTCCAGGCGCCGGTCGCGGATCTCAAGGGGCCGGGGTTCAACATCCTCGGCGACCACTTCAGCCCGGTGACCGTGCTGCTCGCGCCGCTCTACCGGCTGTTCCCGTCCTCCGTCACCCTGCTCGTCGCGCAGGCGGCGCTGTTCGCGCTGTCGGCCGTCCCGGTCGCCCGGGCCGCCGCCCGCCTGCTGGGCCGGGGGCGCGGGCTTGCGGTCGGCGTCTCCTACGGGCTGTCCTGGGGCATCCAGCAGGCCGTCGACTTCGACTTCCACGAGATCTGCTTCGCCGTGCCGCTGCTCGCGTTCGCGCTGGAGGCGGTCCTGGCCCGGCGCTGGCGGGCCGCCCTGCTGTGGGCGCTGCCGCTGGTGCTCGTGAAGGAGGACCTGGGGTTCACGCTGAGCGCGCTGGCCGTGGTCGTCGCCTGGCGGGCGCGCGACGCCTCCCCGCGCGCGGCCCGGTACGCGGTCGGCGTCGCCGCGTTCGGGGCGGTGGCCGTCGCCGTCACGCTGCTGGTGCTGATACCGGCGTTCAACTCGGCGGGCTCCTACGACTACTGGAACAAGGTGGGCGAATCGGGCGGCGGGGGGCCGCTGGACGGCCTGGACACCAAGCTCCGCACCCTCGGCTGGATCCTGATACCGACGACCGGGCTGCTCGCCCTGCGCTCCCCGCTGCTGCTCGTGGCGCTGCCCACGATCGGGTGGCGGTTCGTCTCCTCGTACCCGCAGTACTGGGGTACGGACTGGCACTACAGCGCCGTCCTGATGCCGGTCGCCGCCCTCGCGCTCGTCGACGCCGTGCACACGTCCCGGCACAGCCCCCGCCCATGGCTGCGGTCGTACGCCCAGCACCTCCCGGCGGCCGTCGCGGGCGCCTCGCTGGCGCTGACGACCTCGCTGCCGCTGGCCGCCGTGACCGAGAGCGAGATCTACCGCAAGCCGGAGCGGGTCACCGCGATCGAGCGGCTGCTCGCCGAGGTCCCGGACGGCGCCTCCGTGGAGGCGAACATCGCCCCGATCAGCCGCCTCACCTCGCGCTGCCGGGTGTTCTGGGTGAGCAACACCCAGGGCGTCGACCCGGACTACATCGCCCTGGACAACTCCCGCAAGCGCTACCGCGACGTCGAGGCGTACGCCCGCACCCTGCACCCCGGCGCCCGGTACGGCGTCCAGGGCACGGCCTACGGGGTCGTCCTGCTGGAGCGCCAGGGCCGGTGAGACGAGCGGCGGCCCGGCCGGGAGGGTGTCCCCTCCCGGCCGGGCCGGGCCCGTCCCCCGCAACCCCCGTGTGCGGTGGCTACTCGGTCGCGATGGCGTTGAGCACGTTCATCCGGCCCGCCCGGAACGCCGGCACGAGGGCGGCGAACAGGCCCACGAAGGCCGAGCCGACGAACACCCCGGCGATCGTCCCCCACGGGATCTCGAGGACGTCCAGGCCCTCCAGGGCGAGCAGCCGCTGGGCGGTCGCACCCCAGCCCATGCCCAGTCCGAGGCCCAGCAGGGCGCCGAAGAGGGCGATCACCACGGACTCCATGCGGATCATGCGGCGCAGCTGCCGGCGGGAGAGGCCGATGGCGCGCAGCAGGCCGATCTCCCGGGTCCGCTCGACCACCGACAGCGCCAGCGTGTTCACCACGCCGAGGACCGCCACGATGATCGCCAGGGCCAGCAGGCCGTAGACCATGTTCAGGAGCTGGCCGACCTGGTCCTTCAGCTCCTCCTTGTAGTCGGTCTGGTCGCGGACCTGGTACTGCGGGTACGGGTCGAGCGCCTTCTTCAGGGCGGCGTACGCGACGTCCTGCTTGCCGTCCTCCGCCTTGGCGAACATGATCACGTTCTGCGGGACGCGGTCCGCCGGCAGGTACTTCCGCAGGGTGTCGATGCTCAGGTACCGGGCGCCCTGGTCGATGGCGGTGTCGTCGTCGGTGATGGCGGCGACCTTCAGCTTCGCCGTCTCACCGCCCTTGAAGGCGACGGTGATCGTGTCGCCGACGCGCACGCCGTGCTTCTTCGCGTAGTCGCTGCCGACGGACATGGCGTCCTTGCCGTAGGCGGCGGACAGGGTGCCCTGCGTCGTCGTACGGCGCAGGTCCTCGGCGTACGTCGGGTCGGCGGCCGTGACCCCGGAGTCGTCGGTCCTGCCGTCCGGCGAGGTCAGGGTGGCGTCGACGCTCTTGTAGCGGGTGACGTGGGCGAGGCCCGGCGTGTCCTCCATGGCCTTCTCGGCCTGCGGGACGATCGGCTGCTGCTGGCTCTGCACGATGAAGTCCGCGCCGACCGACTTGTCGAGCTCGCTCGTCGCCGAGGCGACCATCGAGGAGCCGACCACCGACAGGCACGCCACCAGGGCGAGGCCGATCATCAGGGCGGCACCGGTGGCGCCGGTGCGGCGCGGGTTGCGCAGGGCGTTGCGCTCGGCCATGCGGCCCACGGGCCCGAACGCCCGCAGCAGCACCGCGCTGATCACCCGGACCACACCGCCCGCGAGGAGCGGGCCGATGACGACGAAGCCGATCAGGGACAGCACCACACCGCCGCCCAGCATCAGCGCGCCGTCGCTCGCCTTGTCGGCGGTGGCCGCCGCGTACAGGGCGGCCGCGCCGGCGCCGGTGAGCACCAGGCCGATCAGGCCGCGCACCCGGCCGGCCCGGCCGTCGGCCGGGGTGCCGGCGTCGCGCAGGGCGGCCATCGGGGAGACCTTCCCGGCGCGGCGGGCCGGCAGGTAGGCGGCCAGCACCGTGACCACGACACCGAGGATCAGGCCGACCACCGGGGTCGTCGTCTTCACCGTGAGGTCGTCGGTGGACAGGTTCATCCCGGCCATCGACATCAGCTTCATCAGGCCGACGGCGATCCCGACGCCCGCGCCGACGCCGAGGACGGAGCCGACGAAGCCGAGCAGCAGCGCCTCCACCAGCACCGACCGGTTGACCTGGCGGCGCGAGGAGCCGATGGCCCGCATCAGGCCGATCTCCCGGGTGCGCTGGGCGACCAGCATCGAGAAGGTGTTGATGATCAGGAAGATGCCCACCAGGAACGCGATCCCGGCGAAGCCGAGCATGGCGTACTTGATGATGTCCATGAACTCGCCGACGTCCTTGCGGTTCTCGTCGGCGTTCTCCTTGGCCGTCTGGATCTTGTACGAGCCGTCCAGGGCCTGGGCCACGTTCCGCTTGAGCTGGGTGTCGCTCACGCCGTCCGCGGCGGTGACGGAGACCTGGGTGAAGCGGCCGGTGGCGCCGAGCAGGGCACGCTGGCTGGTCTCGGTGTCGAAGTAGACGACGGCCGCGCCCGGGTTGGTCACCTTCCAGGAGGCGATGCCGACGATCTTCGCGCGGATGTCGCCGGTGGCGGCGATGGTGCGCAGCTCGTCACCGAGCTTCAGGTCGTGCTTGTCGGCGGTGTCGGCGTCGACCATCACCTCGGTGGGGCCGCGCGGGGCGTGCCCGGAGGTGATCTCCATGGACCGCAGGTCGTTCTCGGTCCAGTTGCCGGCGAGGGTGGGCGCCCCGGTGGACGACCCCATGTTCTTGTTGTCGGCGTTCACGACGGTCACGTTCATCGACGTGACCGCGCCCTCCGCCTTCTTGACGCCCTCGGCCGAGGCGACCTGCTCGACGACCGACGCCGGCAGCGAGGCGGGCCGGCCGGTGCCGGCGCCGTCGTCCTCGTCCTCGGCGTCCTTCGGGCTGACGCTGACGTCGGAGGAGGTGACCGCGAAGAGCTTGTCGAAGGTGGTGTTCATCGTGTCGGTGAACACGAGCGTGCCGCACACGAACGCCACGGACAGCAGGACCGCCACCGCGGACAGCGCCATCCGGCCCTTGTGCGCGAAGAAGTTGCGCAGCGAGGTCTTCACGACGGTCATGACGTGCGCCCCCGGGCGTCGAAGTCCTTCATGCGGTCGAGGACGGCCTCCGCCGTCGGCTTGTGCATCTCGTCGACGATGCGTCCGTCGGCGAGGTACAGCACCCGGTCCGCGTAGGAGGCGGCGACCGGGTCGTGGGTGACCATCACGATGGTCTGGCCCAGCTCGTCCACGGACGTGCGCAGGAAGCCGAGGACCTCGGCGCCGGCGCGGGAGTCCAGGTTGCCGGTGGGCTCGTCACCGAAGATGATCTCCGGCCGGGCGGCGAGGGCGCGGGCGACCGCGACCCGCTGCTGCTGGCCGCCGGAGAGCTGCGTCGGCCGGTGCTTGAGCCGGTCGGACAGGCCGACGGTGTCCACGACCCGCCCGAGCCACGCCTTGTCCGGCTTGCGGCCGGCGATGTCCATCGGCAGCGTGATGTTCTCCAGGGCGTTCAGTGTGGGCAGCAGGTTGAACGCCTGGAAGATGAACCCGATGCGGTCGCGCCGCAGTTGGGTGAGCTTCTTGTCCTTCAGACCGGTGATCTCGGTCTCGTCCAGGTAAATCTGCCCGCTGGTGACGGTGTCGAGCCCGGCGAGGCAGTGCATCAGGGTGGACTTGCCGGACCCCGAGGGGCCCATGATCGCGGTGAACTGCCCACGGGCGATGTCCACGTCCACGTGGTCCAGGGCGACGACGCGGGTCTCCCCCGACCCGTACGCCTTCACGACCTGCCGCGCCCGCGCGGCAACGGCCGTACGCCCTCCAGTACCCCCGTGCCTGGGAATGGTCACAGCCGAAGTCACGGTATGTCTCCTAAGTCGGTCAGCAGGCGCGTCACGCCATCTCGGTACGGCGTTCAGTCTCGGGTCGGGAGGGGGTCCGGCGCGCTGGTGCCCGGCCCCGTCTTCTGCGGGGGAAAACCCCACCCCCACCGGTTCGGTCAGCCACCCCCCGGCGGCGTAAAGCCAGGTTAAGGACGCGGCCCCCGCCCTCTCGTCCTCCGCCGGTACCAACCCTCCCCGAGACCTGGTACGGAGGTACCCCTAGGGGCTCTCCCCCTCGGGGTGGAGGCCGTGTCAGGGTCGCTGCGCCCTTCGGCGCACCCAGCCTCCACCCTCCCGCCGCGTGAGGGTCAAGCGGGAAGCCGCCCCGGCGGTACCGGGACGGGCCTCAGGGACGGCGGACGGAGATCTCCGGGTACGCCGGTGACGGGCCGTCGAGCAGCGGTCGCGGCAGGCCCTTGAGGTGCCGGTCGAAGAAGGCGGCGACGTACGCGCGCGTGAGGTGCGCTCCCCGCGCGTAGGGCAGCGCGGCGGTGTCGGGGATGCCGGCCAGTTCCCCGAGCAGCGGCACGTCGGTGAACGACCCGTGGTCCGCGCCGGCGACGGTCGTCCACCGCTTCCAGCCGTCCAGTGAGACCCAGGCGTCGTCCCATGTCCGGTCCGCCGTACGGTCCGTGGCCCCGAACATCAGGAACGGCCGCCCGTCGAGGCCGCCGGCGGGCACCGGGGAGAAGAAGGTGCCGTCCATGTTCACGCCGGCCCGCACCCGCGCGTCGGCGGCCATCGTGGCGGCGGCCGCGTCCCCGCCGATGGAGTGCCCGCCCATGCCGACCCGGCGGGCGTCGATCACGCGCGCGTGCCGCCACGCGGGGCGCGGCCCGGTGAGCCGGTCGAGCACGAAGGAGACGTCCACGGCCCGGCTCTCGGCGACGGCCCGCATCCCGCCCTCCGGAGGCTCCTCGCACAGGACGCACGGCAGGGTCCGCCCGTCGGGCAGCGTCGTACCGGCGTTCTCGTACGGATGGTCGACCAGCGCGACGACGTACCCCCGACTCGCCAGGTCGTCGGCGAGACCGGTGAGCGTCGAACGCGGGAACGAGAAGCCCGGCGACAGCACGACGAGCGGGAACCTGCCGGACGCGGGCCGCGCCCCGGTGTGCGCCCAGGTCCGTACCCCGCTGATGACCTCGGGCGGGACGGCTGCCCCGGACGCCCGCAGCCGGATCAGGTGCCGGGCCTCGTCGAGCGTCATGTACGGCGCCGTCGGCCCGCCCGTGCCCCGGCGGGCCGGGTAGGACAGGGACACCATCAGCTGCCGTGGCCCGGCGGAGGGCACCCACGGGTCGGGACGGCCGGTGTCCACGAGGTGCAGGGTGTCGCGGCCGACGGCGTACGGTCCGGTCGGGCGGGGCAGTTGGGCCGGCGCGGAGTGCGCGGCGGACGCGGCGGGTGCGGCGGGTGCGGCCGGGTCCGCGGCGGCGGCCGGCAGGGCGAAGGCAGGACCGAGGACGAGCGCGACGGCCGCCGCGATCGGTAACAGGCGTGATCGGGTCATGCGGTGGACGCTATGCCGGGCACCCCCGGCGGGGCGTCCACCGCAGGCCGTACCCGCGTCCTACCCGGGTCGGACGCACCGGGGGCACCGGCAGGGCGGGAAGCGGCCCGCGAGGTCGAAGGGCGTGTCCTTGCGGGACGGCTGGTACGTCACCCTCGGTCCCCAGGTCCGCCCGCCGTCCCGGGAGACACGCAGCGTGAGCGCGGGCCCGGGCACCTCCTCGAACGGGTCTTTCTCCTGCTCAGCCTGTTCCACGTCGTCACCTTTCACTTTCCGTGCCGTCTCCGACACACGGTGACGTCACCGTGGGTACGCTCGGAAGGTGGCTCAGTGTGACAACGGAGTCCGCACGGAGGGGAGTTGCCGGGGTGGCCATCGAGGACAATCCGCGTTCGCGGGAGCAGTACGGCGCGGAGCTGAAGCGGCGCCGGGAGGCGGCGGGGCTGACACAGGAGGAGCTGAGCCAGCGGGCGGTGATGTCGCGGACGCATATCGCGCACATCGAGGGCGGTCGCCGCAGACCGGATGCCGAGGACGCCCGGCGGCTGGACCAAGTGCTGGGTACGGACGGCTTCTTCGAGAACTTCTTGCCGGTACTGGACGGCCGCAAGGTGGCGGAACACTTCAAAGGTGCCGCCGAGTTCGAGGGGCAGGCCACCGAGATCCGGCTGTACGCGCCGAAGTTGGTGCCCGGCGTCCTCCAGACGCCCGCGTACGCGCGCGAGGTGCTCAGTTCCGGTGCCACGCAGAGGAGCGACGAGCAACGTGACGCGTTGCTCGTCACACGGCTCCAGCGCGGACGCATCCTCGACGATCCCGGCACCCCGACCGTATGGGCGGTGTTCGACGAGGCCGTGCTGCGACGACCGATCGGAGGGCCCGCCGTGATGGCGGAACAGCTCCGGCACATCCTGTCGCTCGGAGAGACCCGGCGCATCCGTGTGCACGTCCTGCCCTTCGCGGCCGGATATCACGCGCTGCTGGAGGGCTTCGTCTCCCTGATGTGGTTCGAGGACCTGCCGCCCGTCGCCTACGTGGAAGGCCTGAGGAACGGCCGCGTCTGGGAACTGCCGTCCGTGGTCCGCGAATGCCAGGTGGCCTACGATCACGCGCTGGGCGACGCGTTGTCGCACCGGGCATCTCTGGCCCTCCTCAGGTCTGCCGCGGAGGATTACGAGCATGAAGCGCACCGAGCACCGCATCCCTGACGCCTCCGTCCTGACCTCGTGGCGCAAGTCGAGCCATAGCGGCGGGGACAGCGGCGACTGCCTCGAAGTCGCCGACACGGCACCCTCTTCCGTCCCCGTCCGTGACAGCAAACGCCCCACCGGCCCGGCGCTCGTCTTCTCCGCGTCCGCCTGGACCGCGTTCATCCAGCAGGTCGGCTAATCCTGTTCGGGAGCGAAAGCGTTGCGCAGGTCGTCGAAGAGCGCGGGGTCGCAAGGGTCGAGGCGGGTCCTTCGAGCGGTGTTCAGGATCGTCCTGGCGATGTCGTGTACCGCGCGCTCGTATGCCTCCGGGTTGCCATGCTCCATGAGCGCCAGGATGCCCTGTGCGCGATCCGTGACGTCCCGGCTCTTGACGGCGTGAGTGGGATTCATGGCGGGCGCCGGCAGGGCCTTGGTGCTGGTGGGTGTCCACAGCACCGGCACGATCGCCGAGCGCCCATGCCCTGGCGTACTTCGCTGCCGTAGTTCGCGTCGGGAGAAGGCATCCCACTCCATACCGCACCAGGTGCTCGCGAAGTACTGCGGTGAGAGGAGGGCCACGAACACCCGAGCGGAGGCCAACGCCGACTTCATCAGCGTGTGCCCCTCGATGCTCGGGTGCGCCGGCGGGTCGAAGAAGCCAAGGTCTTCCGTGGGGATGTCAGCCACTGCGGCAAGACGCTTGGTCAGGTCCGTAAAGAACCGGTACTCCTGGCCACTCTCCCCGGGATGTGATCCGGGCCGGCGTGCGTAGCTGAGGTAGAACAGCGGTCCCGGCCGCGGAGCGCTGTCACGGACCCGTGCCGCGCCTTGGGACGTGAGCGTCCCTTCGAGCCATCGGATGAGTTCGAGCGAGACGGGTAGCGCGTCGTCACCGCGCGACACGACGACGGAGTGCAGTCGCCCGTCGGGATCGAACAACGCCGTCCCCGGTACGGCTGTCCGCAGTCGCGAGATCGCAAGGTCACCCATGAGCGTGGGCTTCTGTGAGGAATTGCGGTGGTACCACAGACGACCCACGGCGCGCTCACCCGGGCCGGACAGCTCCACCGTCGGGAGTGCTGCTTCGCTCACCACTAACATGACGAACCCGGGACCCGCACTGTGCGTCGCCACGCGGCGTACAGCAAGGGACCGACCACCGTCCCGATGAACGCGGAAAGGGCCCGAAGACGGATCGATGCCGCTGGTGATCACGACATCGGGCCGGACAGCGACACCGGTACCGACGACTTTGCTTCCTGTGGTGATCCACACCAGCGCCTCCAGGAGCCGGTGAACGCGTGTGCCTTCAAGCAGGATCTCGATGACGAGCTGCCGAACTGCCTTACCGCGTTCCGCCAGTGTCGAGGCCGTCTGGGCCAGGGTCGCCGGGCTTGTTCCCACGAGGTCGACCAGGATGGCGAGTTCGTCGCGTACGCCGCTCCGGACGCGCCCCGCGGATACCTTGCTCGCGAGGAAGTTGACCGCGGTCTCGCGGTCGGGTTCCTCCAGTTCGAGCCTCCGGTGGGCCGTCCCCGGCCATCGTGTTCCCACAGCACACGTCACCAGAACGTTGCCGCGCCCCTCTGGTGACAGGCACAGCGTCTGCCCGTCGGGCGGATCACCGGGCGCGGTCCGGAACGTCTCCGAGGTGACGCCGTCATAGATCAGCAGCCAGCCGGGGTGGCGGGCCAGATGGTCCCGCAACGCGCTCAACCGTACGGTGGGGAAGGAGTGCCTGTCCTCCTCGCCACGAGGGACACCAAGGTCGTCCGCCAATGCGGTGAGTTCCTCCAGCAGCGTCTCTCGGTTGTGGGCCCGGACCCACCTGACCAGCGTGAACTGTGAACTGAGGCCAGTGGCGCAGTAGGCGGCGAGCGTGGTCTTCCCCACGCCGGCGGCGCCCTCGATGACACACGTCTCCCTGGTCGGACGCCCGGGTGAGCCGTCGCGCACCAGAGCCCGGACGACGTCCGTGGCCTCCGTGCGAACGATGTAGTGCGGCGGCAGTTCGGGCAATCGTCTCGGGACTCGCTGCTGCCCGCCGTGACCATCACCCCCCACCGCGAAGCGAAGTGGCTTGGCGAGGCCCATCTGCTGACGGTCCCCCTTCCCGCCGAGCCAGGTGAACCCCCGGCGTCTGCGCCCCCGCCGCCGGCTTCCCTCCCGAACGTCCCGCCGGTCCTCCGAAGCCTGGGTCCGGCCCCGCATCAGATGCGCGGCGACCTGCGCGTAGTCCCCCCCGACCCCACCGATGACAGCCATCGCGACCTCTGCGAACGCCCGGCTGCCTTCCGGGAGTTCAAGGCCTTCCGGACCCCCGGCGCGCTCGGCGGCGGCCACCAGCGCCCCGAAGTCGGTGACGCCGCCGAAGGTCGCTGCCACCCTCTCGCTCACCCCGTCGACGACCTGCTCCAGCACATGCATCGACTCGGTCCGGGTCAACCGGTCCAGGAGCGCCTCGCGTACGCCGTCCCGGAAGTCGTACAGCACGCTGTCCGGGTCCTCACCGGGGCCGGCCGCAGTACGGCGCACCAGGAGACCGGAGAGGAAGATCTCAGCGAGATGCATCGGCGTCGAGGACGGGAGCATGGTCCGCTGGACCAGCCGCATCACGGGCAGGCTCAAGGGGGCTGCGGCCAGCAGGCGCAGGAGTGCGAACGCTTCCGGCGAGTAGCCCTGCTCGAACCGGTCGATCCACGCCGCCGACGTATCCGGCTCGTCCTCCGGCCCTACCGGGCCTGGCCGCTGTACGACCGTCAGAGGCACGGCCTGCAGCGGTACCGGGTCTGCCGTACGACCGGAGACCAGCCGGGCCCATGGTCCCAGCCAGTCTCCCGCCACCTCCAAAGCGGGCAACCACAGGATCCGGGCGCGGTCCGCCGCCCCCGCCCGTCCTCGCGCGATACCCGGCAGCGGCCCGGAGGAGCGCACGTCGATGGTGGCGCGCCTCGTGTCCGTACCCCTAGCCCGTACGGGCACAGCACGCAGGCCCGTGCGGTGCCAGAGGCGGCTGGGCAGGACGTGGAGCGCGGCGACGGGTCGTCGCGTGGACCAGGTGGCCAGGGTCTCGGGGAGATCCGCGCCATACCAGGCCGGGCCGACGCCGTCGGTCAGCACGAGCACGACGCGTCGCCCGACCGAGTCCGCCAGGGACTGCTTCCAGTTCCGGGTGGGGGAGGCCGGCCGTGCGCCCAGCCGGAAGGGCGCCAGTGTCGGCTGCGCCTCATCGGTGTTCAGAGCCCAGGCGCGGACGTCGGCGAAGGCCCCGTGCCGAGCGAGCAGAGTGCGCAGTTCGTTGGCTAGGCGGCGCCAGACCGTCATCGTCGCGCCAGTGTCGATCAGCAGGTCGACGGAGAAGCGGCGTTCGTCGGCCGGACGCAGGACCGGCAGGAACAGGCCGGTGTCGCCGGAGGCCGCGGCGGTGGCGGCCACGTCCAGGGTACGGGTCCGGGTGGAGGGCACCCGCTGGCGGAGCGGACGCAGGGCCCGGGTCAGGGCCAGCGCGTCGGTGAGCGCTTTGGGCTGGGTGACCCGAACGGCGTGGGCGCCGCCGGAGCGGACACCGGCGGGATGCGGACCGCCGGCGGACAGATGCAGATGGGCCGTGGGGGGATCGGGGCCGGGTGGGGCGGCGGGAGGCTCGTTCGGTGCCGCGGGCGGCCGGGGCTCCGCGGGAGGAGCGGGCGCCGTGGGGTCAGCGCCATCGCCGAGGAGCGACCAGTCGACGGGGTCGAGGCCGCTGAGCCGGGCGATCCACAGCACGTCCAGGACGTCGCCGCCGTCTGGCACGCCGGGAGTGTCGAGAAGCCCGGCGAGTTCCTCGCGCAGTACGTCACCCGGCATGGCGGTCCCCTCCGCCCCCGGCGCACCGGCTCCTGCAGCTTCTGTCACGTCTAGCCCCGATCCAGGGGCCGCAGCAGGTCGTCGCCCAGCAGGGACTGTCCCTCCTCCGTGTCCCAGAGACCGCGTTCCGCCATCAGCAGGGCGTTGAGCAACTGGTCGTTGGCGAGCGTGCCGACCTCCCGTTGCTTGGCCAGGAACTGAGCGATGATCCTGCCGCGCACCTCAGCCGACGTGCTGGGGCCGCCAACGCCCGGTTCACCGAGGTGAGCCGCGACCATGCCGGCGAGCTGGTCCTGGTCGGCCGGTCCGATCTCCAGCCGGATGCAGCGGCGCAGGAACGCCATCGGAAACTCCCGCTCCTCGTTGCTGGTGAGCACGATGAACGGAAACTCGGCGCAGGCCACCTCACCGCCGAAGACGTCCGCGCGTTTCCGATCGGCCGTCATCACGGTCTGTCTGCCCTCGCCCAGCCGAGCCAGTTCCGGGATGACGAACTCGCCTTCTTCGAAGACGTTCAGCAGATCGTTGGGGAAGTCCATGTCGCTCTTGTCGATCTCGTCGATGAGCAGCACGCGTGGCCTCTTCCAAGGCAGCAGAGCCGTTCCGAGCGGGCCCAGCCACAGGTACTTGCCGATGTCCGGGGGTTCGGGTGACTCGCCGCCGGGCCGGCGCAGTACGCCGGCGTTGCTGAGCCCGGCGTCGTAGAGACGACCCACGGCGTCGTACTCGTAGAGACCGTCCTTGAGGGTCGACCGGCTGGTGATGGCCCACCGCAGCACAGGGCCGAGCCCCAACTCGTGTGCGACCGCGTAGGCGAGGGTGGACTTGCCAGTCCCAGGCTTGCCGGTCAGCAGGAGGGGCCTGCGCAGGTGCAGGGCCATATTGACGAGGTGCCGTTCGCGAAGGCCCGCCTGATACGCCTCCCCCTGGCCGCGGCGTCCCAGATGGCGGCGGTGGGCGTCGCCGTCGGGGACTCTCGGCGGTTCCTGCGCCGGTCGCAGGGCTCCGTGCCTGAAGGCCCGCCACGGAGGTGCGTCCGGCAGACGGTCGATGCCGTCGTGCGGGGTCCCGGTGCCCTCATAGACCCACCACTTCTGCGTCTGTGTCATGCTGCTCCTCCACCTGCGCCGCGGATGCCGGGCATCTGGCCGTCCTGGCTGCTGAAGACGCACGTCGGGTCGTCCCACAGCAGGGTGATGTGATGGCCCAGGCTCGCCGTATCCGTGCGGTTGTGTCTACGTGCCTCCAGGACGCTGTCCGGGAGCTCGGCCAGCAGGCCGGGGGGCCTGACCCGGCGCAGCAGATCCACGAAGTCGACGGCGTCGCCCTCGTCACGCCGCCAGATCATCACGGGGATGCCGTCCTCCAGCAGGGCATCGGTCACGGCCTCCCTGACGAGGGGGTCCCCGGGGTCATAGGGGGTGCCCAGCCCGAGGCACGCCAGGTCGATGTGTTGCCTGAGCCAATCCTCGACGTCAGCGGGGTCCCTCAGGCGTAAGGGCTCGTACTTGCTGTCAGGACAGCTCCAAGCGGTGCCCCGGCAGTCCACATCGGTCTCGGCCCGGGCGCGTGAGAGGTCCGGGCGCATCCACCCGATGCGCTCCAGCGCGTCACCCGGCGCGCAGTCACGGTCGAGGGCTGCCCAGCGGCGACGCCACTCGCCGTGCAAGGACGTGTCCTTGTACCGTCTGAGGGACCTCACGACGACGTGGCATCTGCGGCTGAGGGGTTTTCCCGAGGAGCCGCTGGGCCAGAGTTCCGCGGGGTGGCCGAGCAACGAGTCCGGAAGCAGGAACTCCACCCGCCGGTTCACCTCCCAGTCGTCGTGCTCGTGTCCGCGCCAGGTCGCCAGGAAGTCTCTTCCACGTGCCTCCAGTTCGTCCCCCGTGAAGCGCCCGGACAAAGGCCACGAGCAGTGGAAGACTGGCTTGTCTCCGGGGCCGCTCTCGTAGTGGAAGCCGCGGAGCGAGTAGTGGCGCCGATCGAGTGGCTCGTCGCACGGCGCGTCCTCTTCTTCGACCCGTATCTGGATGACGACCCGGCGTTCCTGAGGCGCCGTTGCCGTGGGCCCTGCCTGCGGCCCGCGGTGCCGGTCCCGGTCGTTCCTCACAACGGCGGCGATCAGGGTGCCGAGCCGGCCGGTGCGGCCTGACTCGGCATCGAGCATGCGCAGGAAGTCACAGAGGTCCGTGTGACGGGTGTCCGGGCCGCCGGCCGGCCGGCGGGCGTCGTAGAGGCGGAACATTACATCTGGCAGGAGGGGACGGCAGTCGAGTGGGCGGCCGGCCGCACGTCGGTCACTGAGGTACCGAGTTGCCGCGCCGCGTCCGAAGTCCTCCGGGTGCTCGCGCAGTTCCGCGATGAGGTCCGACATGCAGTGGCCGGGCACCGGGCCGTCCGGTCTGATCGACGTGGTGGCCGCGAGACGGAACCAGGCCGCGCCGACGTCGTCTCCCCGCAACTCCAGCAGCGCGTCACGCAACGCCGCCAGACGCTCGGTGTCACGGGTGGCGCGGACGACGGCGCGCAGATGCGTCCGGGGGTCCGGATGCTCCGGCGCCAGGAGGGCGTGTCCGAAGGCGAGGCGCTCGCCGGTGAGCAGCAGGAGTTCCTGCCTCGCGGCGAGTTCGTGCAGGCCGGCCGTACCGAGAAGGATCTCCACCAACTGACGCTCGGCCTTCCATCGAGAGGGGCGCCCGCCCCGGCGCAGGCCACCGAGCGGGTGGCGCCAGATCGGCACTCACGCCTCCCTGAGCGCCAGTCCGGACGCGACGAGCAGGTTCCGCACCCGGTGGGTGCCGATGTCGTCCGGTGCGATCTCCTCCAGGGCGAAGTACATCGCCTTCAGCACCGCGTCGGCAGTCAGGGTCGTCCGTCTGACCCGGCGGACCAGG
Organism: Streptomyces sp. SS1-1; assembly: GCF_008973465.1. Classification (NCBI taxonomy): domain Bacteria; kingdom Bacillati; phylum Actinomycetota; class Actinomycetes; order Kitasatosporales; family Streptomycetaceae; genus Streptomyces; species Streptomyces sp. SS1-1. Next base: position 3,015,902 of record NZ_WBXN01000004.1, read on the forward strand.
GTGCGCAGATGGGTGCGGGGATCGGCGGACTCGTCCACGGAGTAGGGGCCGTCAATCCCCAGGCGTTCACCCATCAGTTCCTGAAGCTCGTAACGCATACCGAGTCGGTGCAGCGCCGGGCACGCCATGAGCGCGTCGAGCAGCTGAGTCGGGTCCGGGAAGACGAAGGCCGCGGGCGGCGGCTGCGGGGCGTCCACGGGCGCCGGGTCGGTGACGGGCCCGGGCAGCACCAGCGACGCGGAGGTCCCTCCGGGCGGACGCGGCGGAAGCACCGGCACGCTCCCGAGTGCGGGCACCGTCTCGTACGGCTGGTTCGTCAGCAGCCGCAGCAACACTTCCGCGCCTTCGACGGTGTACGCCTCCACGGGGTAGTGGCTATGGGTACCGCCGCCCAGCCACCGCGGCAGCCCTGTCGCCGAGCCGCCGGGCAGGACGACGGGGACGATCTTCTCGAGGGCGGCATCGGGGTCCTCGTGCACCAGGTCCCGGAGCAGCCGCGCCTCCCACTGCACGCCGGCTCCCTGCCCTGCCACGGCGTCGCCCTCGGAGCGCCGCCGGTACTCGGGTGAGGCGACGACGATCACGCGCCGGCTGTCCCGAATACCGCGCAGCATCCATAACGCCCAGTCCTGACGGCGTTCTCCGGCTGGCAGGTCCAGCTCGGCGTCGATCCCGCAACCACGCAGGAAGTGATAGAAGTCCCGCACGTGATCGACATGCTTGTCGTCGTCATGGGCGTAGGAGATGAACACCCGATCCGTCGCCGACACCCCACTCATGTGGTCCCCCCTTGCCTCCGCACACCACAACGAGTGGGTCAATGATGGCGCAAGGGGCGTAATGGTGTGGCCTCTTCCGAAAGATGCTGTACGGGGACGTGCTCTCAGCGACACCTCTGTGACAGGCGGACGCAAGAGTCTGAGTTAACGCCGGTAACACCGCAGGTCAGACACGGCTTGATAGCGATCACATATACCGACCGATCAGTTTGCCGAAACCCTCGCGCTCACCCGTACTCCGAAGTAACGTGCGTGGCTCGCCCGCCCCCCACCTCCCTGCGGTCCGCCGCACCGGACCCGAGCCACGCAAGGAGTACCGGGATGTCCTCCCCGTATGAGCCGTACCCACCCTACGGGTCGCACCCGCCGCCACCGTCCCACGCCACCTACCCGTGGCAGGCGGCCTTCCCGCCCGAGCCCCCCGAGCCGCCGCGTCACCGCACCCCCGACCACCCGCCGCTCGGGCATCACAGCGACCTGCGGGTCCTGCGCACCGCCTACCGTCTCCAGCGCCGGGTGGCGACCCTCACCGCCCTCGGCTACTTCCTGCTGTTCCTGATCCTGTCCGCCTTCGCCCCCGGCTTCATGGGCGAGGAGGTCGCCGCCGGGCTGCCCGCCGGGCTGCTCCTCGCCCTGCTGCAACTGCCGGTCACCTGGCTGGCGATCGCCCTGTACGAGTACACCGCCCGCCGCTACCTCGACCCGGTCGCCGACCGGATCCGCCGGCAGGCCGAGATCGACGCCAAGCGGGACGCCGCCGGGCAGCGGGGAGCCGGCCGATGAACGACTTCGGAGACTCCCAGGCGATGTCCCTGGTCGCGTTCTGCGCGGTCGCCACCATCACGCTGCTGCTGTGCGTGATGACCGGCCCCGACCGGGACGACCTCGACGAGTTCTACACCGGCTACAGCTCCCTGTCGCCGCTGCGCAACGGCCTCGCGATCGGCGGCGACTACATCAGCGCCGCCACCGTCCTCGGCACCACCGGAGTGGTCGCGCTGTGCGGCTACGACGGCATCGTGCTCGCCCTGAGCACGGCCCTGTCGCTGATGCTGCTGATGTTCCTGCTGGCCGAACCGCTGCGCAACGCGGGCCGGTTCACCATGGGCGACGCCCTCGCCCGCCGGATGCCCGGCCGGGCCGTACGGATCGCCGCGTGCGCGGTGACCCTCGCCGCGCTGCTGCCGCTGATGCTGGTGCAGCTCGCCGGGACCGGCCAGCTGCTGGCGTTCATCCTCGGCTTCTCCGGCGACTCCCTGAAGACCGGCTGCATCATCGGGCTGGGCGTGCTGATGATCAGCTACGCGGCGATCGGCGGCATGAAGGGCACCGCCCTCATCCAGATCCTCAAGCTCGTCATGCTGCTCGGCTCGGGTTCCGTCGTGGCCCTGCTCATCCTGAACCGCTTCGACTGGGACCCGGGCGCGCTGTTCGACGCGGCCGCCGCGCGGAGCGGCGTCGGCTCGTCGTTCCTCAACTCCGGGCTGCAGTTCGCGGGCAGCCCGTACCCGCGGATCGACATGATCACCTCGCAGCTCGCCGTCGTCCTCGGCGGTGGCGTCCTGCCGCACATCACCATGCGCATGTACACCGCGACCGGGGCCCGCCAGGTCCGGCGGTCGATGTCCTGGGCGGTGTCCAGCGTCGCCCTGTTCGTGCTGGTGATCACCGTCGTCGGGTTCGGCGCGACCGCGCTGATCGGCCGCGAGGTCATCGCCGGGGCCGACCCGCAGGGCAACACCGCCTTCCTGCTGGGCTCCCGGGCCGCCTTCGGGGCCGACATCTCCTACGCGGAGACCCTGCTGTTCACGACGGTCACCACGGCGATCTTCCTGACGGTGCTCGCCTCGGTGGCCGGCATGATCCTCGCCTGCGCCAACTCCCTGGCGCACGACGTGTTCGCCGTACGGTCCCGGGGGCTCACCACCCGCCGGGAGATGACCGTGGCCCGGATGTCGGCCCTGGCCGTCGGCGCCCCGGCGATCCTGCTGGCGACGCTGGTCCAGCACCGCAGCCTGCAGCCCCTCATCACGCTGTCGTTCACCCTGGGCGCCTCCGCCATCGCGCCCGCGCTCGTCTACAGCCTGTTCTGGCGCCGGTACACCCGCAGCGGACTGCTGTGGACCCTGATCGGCGGCACCGCCGTCGTCCTGCTGCTGATGCCGGGCACCAACCTGGTCTCCGGCTCGCCCGTCGCGGCGTTCCCCGAGTCCGACTTCAACTGGTTCCCGTTCACCACACCGGGTCTGGTGTCGATCCCCGCCGGGTTCCTCCTCGGCTACCTCGGGACGGTCCTGCCTGGCCGCGGGAAGTCCGACGACCAGCGGCGCCAGTACGAGGCCGTAGAAGGGTGGATCCTCGCCGGAGCCGTCCGCCGGGGCAACTGACCGCGTACGGCCGAGGGCCCGCCACCGGTACGCCGGCGGCGGGCCCTCACTCCAGCGCGGCCTGCCCGGTCAGCGCCGTCAGACTGTTGCGCATCTGCCCGATGTGGGCGCGCACCTCGTCCCAGGCGTCGCTGTGCTCGCGCAGCACCCGCTCCGTCTCCAGGGCGATCTCCTCGGCCCGCTTGCGCGCCGCCGCGACCAGTTCCTCGGCGTGCGAGCGCGCCTCCTCGTGGAGCCTGCGCGCCGACGCCTCCGCGTCCGCGAACACCTCGGTCGCCTCGGCCAGCGACGCCTCCGCGCGCGCCTGCCGCTCCTGCTCCGCCGCCTCCTGCGCCGCCAGGCGCTCCGCGGCCTCCCGCTCGGCGCGGACCCACACCGTGTCGTTGCGCTCCGCCTGCTCGGCGAGCTTGCCCACCGTGCGCTGCCGCGCCTCCCGCAACGCGCCCAGCGCGCCCTTGCGTTCCTGGCGGACCTCACGGCGGGCCGTCACCCGGATCTCGTCCGCCTCCGTGCGGGCCGCCAGCAGCCGCTCCTCCGCGAACGTCTCCGCCTCGGTGGTCACGGCCTCGGCGTGCGTCCGCGCGGACTCCCGCACCTCGTCCGCCCACGACTGCGCCTCGTCCATCAGGCGCCGCGCCTCCCGCCGCGCCTCCCCCCGCACGGCCGCCGCCTCCTGCTCGACCAGCTCGAAGATCCGGCGCGCCCGGTCGCCGAGCGTCTCGTAGGTCTGCGGGCCGAGCCGGGCCACCTCCTCCTTCAGCCGCTCCGCCTCCGCCTCCATCTCCCGGGCGAGCACGGTGAGCCGGGCGGCCCGCTCCCAGGCGGCGTCGCGGTCGCGGGAGAGGGCGTCGACGAACGCGTCGACCTGGTCGGGACGGTAGCCGCGCCCTCGTACGACCACGAAGTCGTACAGCGGGACCGGTGCGCCACTCATCTCGGTACCCCTCTCCACCGAACGGACAGGAAAATGATGATTTAGCGCACATCTTGAAGTATCAGGCGTAAGTGGGCATAACGCGACACTCCGCGCACGGGAGCGGGCAGCGGGCGCGGAGGCAGGCGGACAGCGCACACGAAAGGGGCCGATCCCCGGTCTCACCACCGGGGATCGGCCCCTCGTCGCACCCGGCCGCCCTCGGCGGCGGCCGGGTGACATCACGTCACACGCACCCCACGACCGGGCGAACGCCCGTGCGAGGTCAGAGCAGTCCGTCCCACATCTGTTCCAGCAGGACCGACCACCAGCTCTCCGGCGAACCCAGCGCCGCCGGGTCCAGCGCGGCGAGCTGCGCCTGGAAGTCGACGGTCCAGCGGCCCGCCTGCTCCTGGTTCAGCCCGAACCGCAGCCGCCACATCCGGCCCAGCAGCGCCAGGCACCGCTGGAACTCGGGCAGCCCCGTGTTCACGAACTGCGGCGGCACGGGCGCACCGCCCGGACCTGCCTCCACCGGCACCGCCACGATGTGCGCCGTCCCGTACTGCACACACAGCGCCTTGCCGAAGTCGCTGCCCATCACCAGGTACGACCCCGCGTCGGACGCCGGCTGCACGCCGCGCTCCTGCGCCAGCTCCGCCAGCGTGGGCACCGGCCGCCCCGGCTGGGCCTGCGCCCAGAAGAAGGGGCCCATGTCCAGCGGCAGTCCGCCCACGACCAGGCTGTGCGCCACGATCGGCGGCACGCCCTGCCGGGACACCGCGGCCTGCTCGAACCGGAAGATCCCCGGCCCGAACGCGCCCGCGAGCTCCTGCGCCACTCCCTCCGGGGGGATCGGCGGCGCCGGCTGCACCTGCGGCAGCGGGGCCCGCACCGGCGCCGGCCGCGCCGGGCCGTCCGCCACCTGGTGCAACTCGCCCTGGTGGGCGAGCAGCTGGCCCATGCCCTGCTGACGGCTCGCGTGATCCGTGCCGTACGGCGCGATCGACGTGATCCGCGCCTGCGGCCACTGCTCGCGGATCATCCGCGCGCAGTACGCGCCCGGCAGCTCGCACGACTCCAGCTCGGTGTGCAGCTCCAGCACCTGGTCCGGCGGCACGTTCATGGCGCGCAGCTCGTGGAAGATCTGCCACTCCGGGTGCGGGGTGCCCGGCGCCGAACGCCGGATCAGCTGCTGCTCGGAGCCGTCCTGGGCGCGGTACCGCAGGACGGCCTGGTAGCCGGGTCCGACGGTCGGCTGCCCCACCGGCTGCTGCGGATAGCCGTACGCCGGCGGCTGCCCCGGCGCCGGCGCCATGGCCCCGGGGGGCATGGGCGGCTGCGGGGCGCCCGGCGGCACACCGGGACCGGGAGGACCGACCGGACCCGTGGGCCCGGAGGGTCCGGGAGGCCCGGCGGGCCCGGGGTGTCCGGGGTGTCCGGGGTGTCCGGGGTGTCCAGCCTGTCCGGGCGGCGCGGGCGGGGTGCCGGGGGCACCCGGGGCGGGCGGCGGCGGAGGCACGCCGGGGCCGCCGACCGGCGGGGCGGACAGCACGGTCTCCGCGTGGTGCACGGCACCGGCACCCGGGTCACCGCCCGGAACGCCGGGCGCGCCGGGGGGCTTGGGGGCGCCGGGCACACCGGGAGCGCCCGGGGCACCGGGCGGGGCCGGCGGACCGGACGGCTGCGGGGCACCCGGGGCGCCGGGCGGCGCCGGAGGCTGCGGCGGGCCGCCGGCCGGGCCGGGAGCGGCCAGCACGGTGGCGGCATGGTGCACCCCGCCCGGGGGCGTACCGCCGGGAGCACCGGGCACACCGGGAGCACCCGGAGCGCCGGGCGGGGCCGGCACACCGGGGGCGCCGGGGGCACCGGGAGGACTGGGCACACCCGGGGCGCCGGGCGCACCGGGAGGACTCGGGACACCCGGGGCGCCGGGCGCACCCGGCGGCGGCGGAACGCCCGGTCCGGACACGCCCTCCGGCCCGCCGGGACCGAGCGACGACACCAGCTGCGTCGGCACGTACCCGCCGGCCGGCGCGCCCGGAGCGCCCGGCGGCGGAGGCGGCGTCGAGGGACCCGGCCCGCGCGGCGGCGCCTTGCTCGTCGCCGCGTCCGCGATGTCGCCGGGCGCCTGCGGGGAGCCGTACGCCGGAGGAGCGGGCGGAGGCGGCGGAGCGCCCGCGCCCTGCGGATACCCGTACGACGGGGCGTCCGGCGCGTCCGGGCCGTCGACGGCGGGCTCGACCGCGGTGCGCGGCAGCCCGCTGCCCCCCGCGATCAACGCGGTCGCGGCGTCCGGCGGCGTCGCCGTGTCGTCCCCGCTCAGCGGGGGCGCGAACACCGTCTCCGGCAGCGGCACCGAACGGTCCTCGCCCGCGTCGGCGTTGGTGTCCGTACCGGCCCACGGAGTCGCCCCCTCGGGCACCGCGTCCCGCGGCTCGTCCGCCACCGGCCCGGCGGACACGGGCTCGGGCTCCGGGGACGCCGGCACCGCGTCGCGCGGCTCCTCGTCCGCCGGCTGCCGGCGGTCCGGCACCCCCATCCGGTCCGCCGCCTCCTGCAACCACTCCGGTGGCGTCAGCAGGAACGACGTCTGGTTCAGATCCACCCGCGCCGCGGGCGCCGGCGCCGGCTCCGCGACCGCGTCGTCGCGGCCGTACTCCTCCTCGTACCGGCGGATCACCTCACCGACCGGCAGCGACGGCCACAGCGTGGCCTCCCCGCTGTCCCGGGCGATCACCAGCCGCTGGGCGCCGGCGTCCGAACGCGGACCGTCCGCACGGTCCTCACCCCAGACCACGAAGCCCAGCCCGAACTCCCGCACCCGCACCTCACGGTGCTGGTACGACGGCACATCGCCGTTGATCCACTCCTCGGCGCGCTCCTGCGCCTGCGCGAACGTCACCATCGCGAAGCTCACTCCCCCGCAGCCGCGGCCTCGACAGGCACCGCACGCGCGAACCCACCGTCCACCATCAGATTCGCCACCGTCTCCAGCTCCGGCGGAGAACCCGCCAGCCGGGACAGGAACACGTCGAAGTCCTCACCGCACGGCAACAGCAGCCGCTCCACGCGCTCCGCCACCGACCACGACGGATCGACATCCCGCGCGTCGTCGTACGCCGAGAACCACACCGAGCCCAGCCGCTCGCCCTTCACCTTCACGGCCAGCAGCCCGCCCTGCACGAACCCCACACACAGATAGTCCTTGGTGAGGTGGTCCCGCAGGCACTTGTTCGCATAGACCAGGTCGTTGACCGCCGCCTCGTCCCGCACCGTGAAGAACGGCTGGTCGATCAGCAGCCCCAACTCCGCGTCCAGCGCCGTCCCCACCGGGGCACACCCGCCCGCCGCCTTCAGGAACGACCGGTACGCGCCCGGCAGCCGGTAGCCGAGATCCTCCTCGACGCCCTGCGCCTGCGCCTCCGTCACCGCCACCCCCGACTTCGGGAGCCGGAAGTGCGCCGGACGCGTCTCCTGCAACGGCCGCGTCCCGCGCTTCACCTGGTCCACACCCGACGTCGCGATACCGCCGTGATGCCGCAGCAGCGCCTTCACCTCGACCGGGACCAGCTCCAGCCGCCGCGAGCCCACGACGTGATGCCACGTCCAGCCGTGCGGCGTCGCCACCGCCGGCACCGTGTCCCACAACTCATGGCCCGACGCCGCCAGCGCCGCGTTCGCCGACACGTAGTCCGTCAGCCGCAACTCGTCGACGCCGAACCCCTCCGGCGGCTCCGCGATCTCCGCCGCCGCCCGCGCGTACGGCGAGAAGTCCGGATAACCCCGCTCGTCCACCCGCACCCCTCTGGGGTGCCGGGCCGCCCGCACCGGATCCGGAAAGTGCACGACCTGCCCGGCGTAGGCCGCGTTCGGCGGCGCGGCGTGTCCCCCGGCCTGGCGGCCGGGAGGATCCCCCAGCCCGAGCCGACCTGTCGTCATGGCGGTAGCCCCCTGCGGCGTTCTGATCCGGCCCGCCATGACCACACACGGTCACAACGCCCCGAATCGACTGACTCGTCTGCGTCCACGCGTCACCGCATGGAAAGCGGTGGCGACAGCCTATGCGGTACGGCGACCACGGTCACCGGCACAGGTGACGCCCCCCATCACCACCGTGACAAGGCGTCACCCCACCGTGACAGCCCGCCCCGACACGGGCGTGTCGCATCGCCCCAGCTTCCGCAGCCGCCACGGCATTTGGCACTCTGTGACGTCCGAGAGCATGCACGGGGGATGCTCAGGAGGGGATGATGACGATGAACGCGACACAGACCGACCCGCACTCAGGCAGGTCCGGCGACCCCCGCGTCGGCTGGAGCGCCGACGGCACCCCGCACACACCCGCCCTCCTCCACCGCCGCGACGGCATACTCCCCACCGTCGCCGCCGCCCTCTCCGTCCGCGGCGCCACCCTCACCGGCACCGCCGCCCGCGGCGACCATCCCCCCGCCCTGCACCACCTCGTGCAGGACTTCCTCGACACCCTCACCAGCAACGAACGCGACCGCTTCACCGGACGCTGCGCCGAGACGATCCTCATCTCCCGGCACATCGCGGCCGCCGACACCGCCCGCAGCAAACGTGCCGCCCGCAAACCCATGACGAACGGCGAAGCCCGCAAAGCACTCAAGCAGGCGAAGCTCACCACCCGCCGCATCCGTGAGGACGGCGACCCCCTGCACGGCAGCTTCGTCGCCCCCTGCCGCGCCTGCACCGCCCTCAGCGCCCACTTCGGCGTCCGCATCGTCGACCCCACCCCGCCCGCCGACTGAGCCGCCCGCCCGCACCACCGCACACCGCCGCGCGCGCCCGGACCCCGACCCCCCCACCCGGCCCCGGCACAATCGACGAACGAAGAGCCGATGCACACCGACCGCACCTCGACCACCCGCTTCCCCGTACCCGTCGACGCCGCCCTGCGAGCCGCGGGCTGGCAGCCCGGACGCTGGGACATCAAACAAGCCGAGATCTGGGCCGACACCCTGCGCGACCACACCTCGCCCGCGGGCCACCGGCACACCGTCTTCCCCGCCGCCGTCGAAGCCTGGGCCGAGTTCGGCGGCCTGCACATCGCCCCCGGCGGACCCGGACGGCAGATCGCCCCCGCCGCCCTCCACCTCGACCCGCTGCACGGCCTCCACATGGCCCGCACCCTCGGCGACCTCGGCCGCGCCCTCGACACCGACGTCAGCCCCCTCGGCGCCGAGACCGACACCGACTCCCTGCTCGCCATCGACACCGAGGGCCGCGTCTACGCCCTCGACCACACCGGCGACTGGTACCTCGGCGCCGACATCGACCAGGCCCTCGCCGGCCTCGTCACCGGCCTCGAACCCGCCCGCCTCGTCGCCCCCTGACCCCGGACCGGGCCCGCGGGCGGGTCAGACCGCCGGGATCACCGCCGACACCCGGAAACCGCCCGCGTCCGTCGGCCCCGACACGAAGACCCCGCCCAGCGCCGACACCCGCTCCTTCATCCCCACCAGGCCGTTGCCGCCCGACGGCAGCCGCGCCGACGACGCCGAGCCCGCCTCCGGCGGCGGCTCGTTCTCCACCTGCATCGCGATCTCCGACACCCGGTGCGCGAGGCGCACATACGTCTTCGCGCCCGCCGCGTGCTTGTGGACGTTCGTCAACGCCTCCTGCACCACCCGGTAGGCCGTCTGCTCCACCTCGGGCGCGTACGCGCGCGACTCCCCCTCCACCGACAGGTCCACGACCATCCCGGCCGCCGCCGACTGCCCCACCAGCTCGTCCAGCTCCGACAGCCACGGCCCCTCGGTGCCGGGCTCCTCCGCCCGCTCCCGGTCCGCGGCCGCCGCCGCGGCCACGCCGACCGCCGCGAGCGGGGTCCCCGCGCCCCGTGCCGCGTTCGCCGGGGCCACACCGCTGCGCAGCACCCCGAGCATCTCCCGCAGCTCCGTCAGCGCCTGCCGGCCCATGTCCCCCACCAGCGCGGCGTTGCGCACCGCCTTCTCCGGGTCCTTCCGTGCCACGGCCTGCAACGCCGCCGCGTGCACCACCATCAGACTCACGCGGTGCGCGACGACGTCGTGCATCTCCCGCGCGATCCGCGTCCGCTCCTCGTTGCGGGCCCACTCGGCCCGCTCCTCGGCCCGCTCCGCGAGCAGCTGGAGCTCCCGCTCCAGGCTGTCCGCCCGCTCCCGCAGGCTCTCCATCAGCCGGCGCCGGGCGCCCACGTACAGGCCCAGCAGCAACGACGGCGCGGTCAGCCCGATCGCCGTCGTCACCGAGGCGAACGGCACCACCCAGTCACCGACGGTCAGACTCCCCCGCGCCACGTCCTGGCGCACCCACACGAACGTCACGATCAGCGTGCCGACGAACGACATCCCCGCCAGCGACGCGATGATCCGGCGCGGCAACTCCGAGGCGGCCAGCGTGTAGAGGCCGACGATGCTCAGCAGGAACCCCATCTGCGCGGGCAGCACCGCGATCGACACCAGCACCACGGCGATCGGCCAGCGGCGCCGCAACAGCAGCACCGAGCCCGCCAGCGCACCGAACACCACCCCGACCGGCACCGGCAGCCCCGCGTCCCGCGCGAACCCGACGCCCTCGAACGCGCACTCCACCGCGGACGCGACGGCCAGCGTCCCATCCAGCACGGCGCCACGCGCCCTGCTCCACCACCACGGCCCGGCCCCCGGCGGCGACTGCCCGCCGTGCTCTTCCCCCGTCCTGGTCATGCCTCCAGCCTACGGGCGCACCCCCGCCCATTTCCGTCGACTTTCACGGACCGTCCACGATCACATTCCGTAGTCACGCCTGAGCGGAACCCCTCAGATTCCCTCGAACTGTTGAACCGACCTCGATCACCCGCCGGAATCCGCGACTCCCCCTCATCGTGTGCCCATGGCACATGCAACGGGCAAGTACGCCGACCTGGAGGGCTTGCGAGAGCAGGCCGTGGCGCTGCGACGACAGGGCCGCAGTCTTCGGCAGATCCGCGACGAGTTGAAGATCTTCAACAACGACCTCCTCAACCAGCTGGTGAAGGGCGAGCCGCCGCCGGAGTGGACCAAGCGCCCGAACGCCAAGGACGACCTGAGGGCCAGGGCGCGGGAGCTACGGCGCAAAGGCTGGACGTACGACCAGATCGAGCTGGCGCTCGGTTGTTCACGCAGCTCGGTGTCGCTGTGGGTACGGGATCTGCCGAAGCCGAAGGCTCGCTATACGCCGGAGGAACACCGGGAACTCATGAAGGCCGGGCTGGCGCGCCTCCGTGGGGCACAGGACGAGGAGCGCCGAGAGACCAAGACCGCCGCCGCGGAGCAGATCGGCGAGATGTCCGACCGCGACCTGTTCATGGCAGGCGTGGCCCTCTACTGGGCCGAGGGCAGCAAGGACAAGCCCTACGCCCGGAGGGAGAGCGTCCTCTTCGTCAACAGCGACCCCGGCGTGATCCAGGTCTACCTCGCGTGGCTGAGCCTGCTCGGCGTGGCGCGAGACCGCCTGTCCTATCGCGTGATGATCCACGTGAGCGCAGACGTCGAGGGAGCGAAGCGGTACTGGGCCGACCTGGTGGGTGTCGACGCGTCGGAGTTCCAGAAGACGACGCTCAAGAAGCACAACCCCAAGACGGTACGCAAGAACGTCGGCGACGCCTACCGAGGCTGCCTCGTGATCCGCGTATCTCAGGGAGCCGAGCTGTACCGCCGGATCGAGGGTTGGTGGAAGGGAATGGTGGATCAGGCGTCGGCGCGTCTCAGGTAAGGTCGGACGCAGCCATCCGCCATGGGGTAACTGGTAGCCCGCGGGCCTTTGAAGCCCTGTAGTGCTGGTTCGAATCCAGCTGGCGGAGCCGTGCGGTTCGGGCCCTGACCACCAGGTCGGGGCCCGCTCTCATGTCCGCCGTGAAACGCCCCGGTATCCTGCGGATGTCACCCCTCCCCCATCACAGCCGAAGGGCATCCCGTGAGCGCCATTCGCCCGGCAGCCGTCGTCGTTCTCGCAGCGGGTGAGGGCACCCGTATGAAGTCGGCCACACCCAAGGTCCTCCACGAGCTCTGCGGACGCAGCCTCGTGGGCCATGTCCTGGCCGCGTCCCGCGAGTTGGACCCCGAGCGTCTCGTCGTCGTGGTCGGCCACGCGCGCGAGAAGGTCACCGCGCATCTCGCCGAGATCGACCCCGACGTGCGCACGGCCGTGCAGGCCGAGCAGAACGGCACGGGGCACGCGGTGCGGATGGCCCTGGAGGAGCTGGGCGGCCCGGTGGACGGCACGGTCGTGGTCGTCTGCGGCGACACGCCGCTGCTGACGGGCGCGACGCTGTCGGCGCTGGCGGAGACCCACGCGGCGGACGGCAACGCGGTGACCGTGCTGACGGCGGAGGTGCCGGACGCGACGGGCTACGGCCGGATCGTGCGGGACGGCGCCTCGGGCGCGGTCACCGCGATCGTGGAGCACAAGGACGCGTCGGAGTCGCAGCGGGCGATCCGGGAGATCAACTCCGGCGTGTTCGCGTTCGACGGGCAGTTGCTGGCGGACGCGCTGGGCAAGGTGCGCACGGACAACAGCCAGGGCGAGGAGTACCTGACGGACGTCCTGGGCATCCTGCGGGAGGCCGGGCACCGCGTGGGCGCCTCGGTGGCGGCGGATCACCGTGAAATCGCGGGGATCAACAACCGCGTGCAGCTGTCGGAGGCGCGCCGGATCCTCAACGACCGGCTGCTGACGGCGGCCATGCTGTCGGGGGTGACGGTGGTGGACCCGGCGTCGACGTGGATCGACGTGTCGGTGACGTTCGAGCAGGACGCGGTGGTGCTGCCGGGCACGCAGTTGCTGGGCGCGACGCATCTGGGCGAGGGCGCCGAGGTCGGGCCGAACAGCCGGCTGCGGGACACGCGCGTGGGCGCGGGGGCCCGGGTGGACAACACGGTGGCGGACGGTGCCGTGGTGGGCGCGGACGCGTCGGTCGGGCCGTTCGCGTATTTGCGTCCGGGTACCCGTCTGGGCGCCAAGGGCAAGATCGGTACGTACGTGGAGACGAAGAACGCGTCGATCGGCGAGGGGACGAAGGTTCCGCACCTGTCGTACGTGGGGGACGCGACGATCGGCGAGTACACGAACATCGGCGCGGCGAGCGTCTTCGTGAACTACGACGGTCAGGACAAGCACCACACGACGGTGGGCTCTCACTGCCGTACGGGTTCGGACAACATGTTTGTGGCTCCTGTCACGGTCGGGGATGGTGCGTACACCGCCGCCGGGTCCGTGATCACGAAGGACGTACCGCCCGGTTCGCTGGCCGTGGCCCGTGGCCAGCAACGGAATATCGAGGGTTGGGTGGCGCGGAAGCGTCCCGGGAGCGCGGCGGCGCGGGCGGCGGAGGAGGCGTCCCGGCAGGGCGGAAGCGAAGGCTGACCGGAAACGGGTGCGTCGGACACGGCGTACCGTGATAGGTGCACACCCAGCTGAGACACCTCTGAGGAGACAGTGCTGTGACCGGGATCAAGACGACCGGCGAGAAGAAGATGATGTTCTTCTCCGGCCGCGCCCACCCCGAGCTTGCCGAGGAGGTCGCCCAGCAGTTGGGTGTCGGGGTCGTCCCGACGAAGGCCTTCGACTTCGCGAACGGCGAGATCTACGTGCGGTATCAGGAGTCGGCGCGCGGCGCGGACTGTTTCCTGATCCAGAGCCACACGGCGCCGATCAACAAGTGGATCATGGAGCAGTTGATCATGATCGACGCGTTGAAGCGTGCGTCGGCCCGCTCGATCACCGTGATCGTGCCGTTCTACGGCTACGCCCGCCAGGACAAGAAGCACCGCGGCCGTGAGCCGATCTCGGCCCGTCTGATCGCGGACCTGATGAAGACGGCCGGCGCGGACCGCATCCTGACCGTGGACCTGCACACGGACCAGATCCAGGGCTTCTTCGACGGCCCGGTGGACCACCTGTTCGCGCTGCCGCTGCTGGCGGACTACGTGGGCCGCAAGGTCGACAAGGACAAGCTGACGGTCGTCTCGCCGGACGCGGGCCGGGTCCGGGTCGCGGACCGCTGGTGCGACCGGCTGGGCGCGCCCCTGGCGATCGTGCACAAGCGGCGCGACAAGGACGTGGCGAACCAGGTGACCGTCCACGAGGTCGTGGGTGAGGTCAAGGGCCGCGTCTGCGTCCTGGTCGACGACATGATCGACACGGGCGGCACGATCTGCGCCGCGGCGGACGCGCTGTTCGCGCATGGCGCGGAGGACGTCATCGTCACCGCGACGCACGGTGTGCTGTCGGGTCCGGCGGCGGACCGCCTGAAGAACTCCCGCGTGAGCGAGTTCGTGTTCACGAACACGCTGCCGACTCCGGGTGAGCTGGCGGCGGATCTGGACAAGCTGACGGTGCTGTCGATCGCGCCGACGATCGCGAGCGCGGCGCGCGAGGTGTTCGAGGACGGCTCGGTCACGAGCCTGTTCGACGAGCAGTAGATCCAGCCGCAGAGATCGTTTTGGGAACGGCCTCCGGGTCCGAGTAGACTGCTCCAGTTGCTCGGCGAGGGAGGCCGTTTCCCGTGGTGGAGGCGGTTGTCCGTTATCGACGCGCTCTTCGTAGCAGGCCGTTCGTGGCCGGGTGACCCCGTCCGTTCTACTTCTACGAGGAGTGATCGCCATGTCCGAGGTGAAGATCGCCGCCGAGACCCGTACCGAGTTCGGTAAGGGTGCCGCCCGCCGTATCCGCCGTGACAACAAGGTTCCCGGTGTCCTGTACGGCCACGGTTCCGACCCGCTGCACCTGACGCTTCCGGGCCACGAGCTGCTGCTCGCCCTGCGTACGCCGAACGTCCTGATCGCGCTGGACATCGACGGCAAGACCAACGAGCTGGCCATCCCGAAGGCCGTGCAGCGCGACCCGCTGAAGGGCTTCCTGGAGCACGTCGACCTGCAGCTGGTGAAGCGCGGCGAGACCGTCACGGTCGAGATCCCCGTGCACACCGAGGGCGAGCTGGCCCCGGGCGGCAACCTGCTCGAGCACGTGCTGAACGCGCTTCCGGTCGAGGCCGAGGCCACGCACATCCCCGAGTCCGTGACCGTGTCGGTCGAGGGCCTGGAGGCGGGTGCCTCGATCCTGGCCAAGGACATCGAGCTGCCCAAGGGCGCGAAGCTGGCCGTCGAGGACGACGCTGTCGTGCTGCAGGTGCTGGCCGCGCAGGCCGAGGAGGCCACCGAGGGCGACGAGGCCGAGGGCGAGGAAGTCGCCGAGGCCTGATCCTCGCAGTCCGGCGGGGCCGTGTGACCGGTTCCGCCGTCGTTTTCGTCAGCCGCCGTCCCTTCGGGGGCGGCGGCTGGCGCGTATCGATGGAGACGTGGACGTGACGACCGATCCGAGTGCGCCGTGGCTGGTCGCCGGCCTGGGCAATCCGGGACCCGAGTACGCGGGGAACCGGCACAACGTGGGGTTCATGGTGGTGGATCTGCTCGCGGAGCGGATCGGGGGGAAGTTCAAGCGGGCCGGGAAGGCGCAGGCGCAGGTCGTCGAGGGGCGGATCGGTCCGCCGGGTCCGGCGAGCCGCCGGGTGGTGCTGGCGAAGCCGATGTCGTTCATGAACCTGTCGGGCGGCCCGGTGAACGCGCTGCGGGACTTCTACAAGGTCCCGGTGGGCAACATCGTCGCGGTCCACGACGAGCTGGACATCGACTACGGCACGCTGCGGCTGAAGCTGGGCGGCGGCGACAACGGGCACAACGGGCTGAAGTCGATGACGAAGGCGATGGGCCCGGACTATCACCGGGTGCGGTTCGGTGTGGGGCGTCCGCCGGGCCGGATGCCGGTCGCGGACTTCGTGCTGAAGGACTTCTCGTCGGCGGAGCGCAAGGAGCTCGACTACTTCGTGGACCGGGCGGCGGACGCGGTCGAGTGTCTGGTGACCGAGGGTCTGGAGCGGGCGCAAAGCACGTACAACTCGTGACTTGTCGGTCCGCACGGCCGACGCGAAGTTGACCGTTCGCAGGGGCATGGCCAAAGATCGCGGCCATGCCTTCTGCCGTTGTCTCCAGTCAGGGCGCTGTCTCCGCGCTGCGGTTCGGCCGGGTCGCGGTGATGGGGACGGTGGTGCTGCTGATCCTGGTCGCGGGTGTGTGGGGGTCGTGGGGCAGCGCCCAGCACGTGATGCTCACCAAGGGCCGTGAGCACGGCACGATCGAGGTGGCCCGCTGCGGCGGCGACTCGTGCACCGGCCCGTACACGCCGGTCTCGGTGGGCTCGCGGGAGCGCGACTCGGTGTGGATCGAGAACAACGTCGCGGTACGCAAGGGCGAGACCTACGCCGTGGTGGTGAAGCCGGGCACGGACGAGGTGGTCCGCTCGGGCCCCGCGGGCGTGCTGTACGCCTGGGTGCCGCTGGGCGGCGCCCTCCTGCTCGCCTCGGTGGTCGCGGCGGGCGGCCTGCGCAGCGCCCGCCTCTCCTGGCTGCTGGCGGGCACGGGCCTGGCCCTGCTGACGGGCGCTTTCGTCATGGTGTGAGCCCTGAGGGCGCAGGAGTGCCCCCGTGCCGGTGCCGGCGCGGGGGCACTTCTGTCGTGCGGGTCAGCCGGTGTTGCGCAGGCCGGCGGCCACGCCGTTGACCGTCAGGAGCAGGGCGCGGGCGAGCAGCGGGTCGGGCTCGGTGTCACCGGCGGCGGCGTCGCGCTGACGCTTGAGCAGGGCGACCTGGAGGTAGGAGATCGGGTCGAGGTAGGCGTCGCGGATGGCGAACGTCTGCTTGAGGACGGGCTGGGCGTCGAGGAGTTCGCTCTCGCCGGTGACCCGCAGGACCTCGGCGACGGTCAGCTCGTGCTCGGCCTTGATGGTGTCGAAGACGTGCTTGAGCTCGTCGGGGACGAGCGTGTCGACGTAGTGCTGGGCGATGCGCAGGTCGGTCTTCGCGAGGGTCATCTCCACGTTGGAGATGAAGTTGCGGAAGAAGTGCCACTGCTCGTGCATCTCGTCGAGCACGGTGTCCAGGCCGGCCTCGCGCAGGGCCTTCAGGCCGCTGCCGACGCCGAACCAGCCGGGGACGATCTGCCGGGACTGGGTCCAGCCGAACACCCACGGGATGGCGCGCAGTCCGTCGAGGGACACGCCGGAGCCGGGGCGGCGGGAGGGCCGCGAGCCGAGGTGCAGGTCGGCGAGCTGGTCGACGGGGGTGGACGCGAGGAAGTACGTCGGCAGGTCGGGGTCCTCGACGAGCTTGCGGTACGCGGTGTGCGCGGCGTCGGAGACGACGTCCATGGCGGCGTCCCAGCGGGCGAGCGCCTCGGTGGACTGGCGGGGCGCGGTGTGCAGCGCGGAGGCCTGGAGGGTGGCCGCGACGGTCAGTTCCAGGTTCTCGCGGGCCAGCGAGGGGACGAGGTACTTGTCGGAGATGACCTCGCCCTGTTCGGTGACCTTGATGGCGCCTTCGAGGGTGCCCCAGGGCTGGGCGAGGATCGCGTCGTGCGAGGGGCCGCCGCCGCGGCCGACGGTGCCGCCGCGGCCGTGGAAGAGGCGCAGCCGCACGCCGTAGCGGTGGGCGACGTCGCGCAGCCGGCGCTGGGCGCGGTGGATCTCCCACTGGCTGGTGGTGATGCCGCCGAACTTGGAGGAGTCGGAGTAGCCGAGCATGACCTCCTGGACGTCGCCCCGCAGCGCGACGAGGCGCCGGTAGGACGGGTCGGACAGCATGTCCTCGAGGATGGTGTCGGCGGCCTTGAGCTCGTCGGTGGTCTCCAGGAGCGGCACGATGCCGATCTTGGCCCAGCCGGCGTGCAGGTCGATCAGGCCGGCCTCGCGGGCGAGGACGGTGGCCGCGAAGACGTCGTCGGCGCCCTGGCACATGGAGATGATGTACGACTCGATGACCTCGGGTCCGAAGACCTCCAGGGCCCGCTTGACGGTCTGGAAGACACCGAGCGTCTTCTCACCGGCCGCGTCGACGGGCGCCGGGCTCGGGGCGAGCGGCCGGCGGGAGCGCAGCTCCTTCGCGAGGAGCTTGGCGCGGTAGTCGCGCGGCATGTCGGCGTACCGCCACGACTCCTCGCCGAGCCGGTCGAACAGCTGACCGAGGGCGTGGTGGTGGGCGTCGGCGTGCTCGCGGACGTCCATGGTGGCGAGCTGGAGGCCGAAGGCGGCCAGCGTGCGGATGGTGCGGTCCAGGCGCCCGTCGGCGAAGAGGCCGCCGCGGTGCTCGCGCAGGGAGCTCTGGATCAGGGTGAGGTCCGCGAGCAGTTCGCCGGTGCCGAGGTAGTCGCGGCCGGGCTCGTGCGGGGTGTTGCGGGCCAGACGGGTCTTGGTGTTCTCCAGCTTCTGGCGGATGCAGGTCGCCTTCAGCCGGTACGGCTCCTCGGCGTTTAGGCGCTTGTAGCGGGGGCTGATCTCGGGCAGCGCGTCGAGGTCGGCCTGGAGGGAGGCGAGAAGCTCGTCGGTGGCGCCGGTGTAGCGGATGGAGTTCGACAGGAAGCCGCGCAGCTCGTCGATCATCTCCAGGGCGTCGTTGATGCCGTGCTCGTGCTGGAGGATCAGGATGTCCCAGGTCACCTGGGGGGTGACGTTGGGGTTGCCGTCGCGGTCGCCGCCGATCCAGGTGCCGAAGGTGAGGGGGCGGGTGTCGTCGGGCAGCCGGTGGCCGACGCGCTCCAGTTCGGCGGTGAGGTCCTCGAGGACGTCGCCGACGGCGCCGGCGTGCAGCTCGTCGAGGTAGTAGATGGCGTTGCGGGCCTCGTCGGCGGGCTCGGGGCGCACGACGCGCAGTTCGTCCGTCTGCCAGACGAGGTCGATGTTCTCGGCCAGTCGGGTGTCGGTGCGGCGGCGGTCGCCCTCGAGGACGGGCGTCTCCAGGAGCGCGGCGATGCGCCGGAGCTTGTTGAGGACGGAGCGGCGGGCGGCCTCGGTGGGGTGCGCGGTGAAGACGGGGCGCACGTTGAGGTGCTGGATGGTCTGCCGCAGGTGCTCGGGGTCGGCGTCCTTGAGCCGGTCGGCGGTGCGGGCGAGCAGGCCGCCCTCGGCGGCGCGGCGGGCCCGCAGCTCACGGCCGCGGTGCACCTGTTCGGTGACGTTGGCCAGGTGGAAGTAGGTGGAGAAGGCGCGGACCAGCTTGGCCGCGGTGTCGAGTTCGGTGCCTCGCAGGAGTTCGGCGGCGGCCTCGCCGTCCTCGCGGGTGAGGCGGCGGACCTTCTCGACGAGTTCCAGAAGCTCCGGGCCCTCCTGGCGGACGAGGGTCTCCCCGAGGAGATCACCCAGTCGGCGGATGTCGGCACGCAGCTCGGCGCTGGTGGTCTCCTGCGACACGGTCTGGTCGTCGGCACTGCTCACAGGTGCGGCTCCTTGCAGTGTTGAAGCTCGTCCGGGAGGGGAACCCGTCGCCTGGGCCGTATGGCGGGACCACCGCTTACGGCTCCTGACATCCGGGAAGAAATCAGAGCGGACCGCGCTGTCCGACCGAGACAAGGATAGGTGTCCATGGGGACGCGCTCTCTCTCGGGCTCTTGCCGCAGGGCGGCGCACTGCCATACTTACGACGCCGTAGGTTACGGAACCGTAGGCACCGCACCGGCGGAGCCTGCCCGACCGCGACACGGCATCTGTCACAACCCTCGAAACCCCACAGGGGACGCCCATGACCCTGAGCTCCGATGTGATCGAAGACGCCCCGAAGGCGAACGACGACACCCCGACTCACTCCGCCACGCTCGGCGGGGAGAAGAAACGGTCGATCGAGCAGATCGCGCTTCTCCTCTTCATCATCGTGCCCTTCGTCGCGCTGGTCGCGGCCGTTCCCCTGGCCTGGGGCTGGGGAGTGAGCTGGCTCGACCTCGGCCTGATGGTCTTCTTCTACTTCCTCGGCTGCCACGGCATCACGATCGGCTTCCACCGGTACTTCACGCACGGTTCGTTCAAGGCCAAGCGGCCGCTGCGGATCGCTCTGGCCGTCGCCGGGTCGATGGCCGTGGAGGGCCCGGTCGTCCGCTGGGTGGCGGACCACCGCAAGCACCACAAGTTCTCGGACGCCGAGGGCGACCCGCATTCGCCGTGGCGCTTCGGTGAGACCCTGCCCGCCCTGATGAAGGGCCTGTGGTGGGCGCACATCGGATGGATGTTCGACGAGGAGCAGACGCCGCAGGAGAAGTACGCGCCGGACCTGATCAAGGACCCCGCGATCCGCGCCGTCTCCCGTCACTTCGTGTCCTTCACGATCCTCTCCCTGGCCCTGCCCGCCGTGATCGGCGGCCTGGTGACGATGTCCTGGTGGGGCGCGTTCACCGGCTTCTTCTGGGGGTCCCTCGTCCGGGTGGCCCTGCTGCACCACGTGACCTGGTCGATCAACTCCATCTGCCACGCCGTGGGCAAGCGCCCGTTCAAGTCCCGGGACCGCTCGGGCAACGTGTGGTGGCTGGCCGTGCTGTCGTGCGGCGAGTCCTGGCACAACCTGCACCACGCCGACCCGACGTCCGCGCGGCACGGTGTGGAGCGCTGGCAGATCGACTCCTCGGCCCGCTTCATCCGGATCTTCGAGAAGTTCGGCTGGGCCTACGACGTGCGCTGGCCGTCACGCTCGCGTATCGATTCCCGCCGGAACACCGGGGAAGACGGCGCCCGGCGCCGGAAGGAACCCGCGAAGGCGGCATGATTGACGCCGTGGCGACCGACTCCAGCAGCACCTCCAGCAACGAAAAGCCGCGGCGGGCGCGCCGTACCCGGATGACCGGTGCGGAGCGCCGCCAGCAGTTGCTGGAGATCGGTCGCACCCTGTTCGCCGCGAAGGGGTTCGAGGGCACGTCGGTGGAGGAGATCGCGGCGAAGGCCGGGGTGTCCAAGCCGGTGGTGTACGAGCACTTCGGCGGCAAGGAGGGCCTGTACGCGGTCGTCGTGGACCGCGAGATGCGGCGGCTCCTCGACATGGTGACCGGCTCGCTGACCGCGGGGCATCCGCGGGAGCTGTGCGAGCAGGCGGCCTTCGCGCTGCTGGACTACATCGAGGAGTACACGGACGGGTTCCGCATCCTGGTCCGTGACTCGCCCATCCCCCAGTCGACGGGGTCGTTCGCCTCGCTGATCTCCGACATCGCCACCCAGGTGGAGGACATCCTCGGCCGCGAGTTCAAGAGCCGCGGCTTCGACCCGAAGCTGGCGCCGCTGTACGCGCAGGCGCTGGTGGGGATGGTCGCCCTGACGGGGCAGTGGTGGCTGGACGTGCGCCGGCCGAAGAAGGCCGAGGTGGCGGCCCACCTGGTGAACCTGGCCTGGCACGGCCTCGACGGGCTGGAGGCCCGGCCGCATCTGATCGGCCGCCGCAAGAACTGACGCCGGCGCGAACCCGGGCACGGACACGGGCGCGCGGGGTGCCCCCACAGCACCCCGCGCGCCCGTGCCGGTCTTCGCGGGCGGTGTCCGTCAGTGCTTGAAGGTGTCCTTGCCCTTCTCCTTCGCCTGACGCGCGTCGCCCTTCATCTGGTCGGCCTTGCCCTCGGCGGTCATCCGCTCGTTGCCGGTCATCCGGCCCATGGCTTCCTTGGCCTTGCCCTTGGCCTGTTCCTTCATGGCCCGGGACTTCTCTTCCTTCGCCACGTTGCTCACTCCCGCAAGGTTCGACGTCGCTGCCACGGAACGGGTGTCCCGCAGGGCACCGGTCAAACAGCGGGATCGGGCTCCAGGAACTCCAGCCGGTTGCCGACCGGGTCGTGGGAGAAGAAGCGCCGGTGCCCGGGGAGGTCGCCGTCCCACTCCACGGGGGCGCCGAGAGCGGCCAGCCGGGCGCCGTACGCGGCGATGCCGGTGACCCGCAGTCCGGGGTGCGCCTTGCGGGCCGGGCGGAAGTCCTGCTCGACGCCGAGGTGCAGCCGCACGCCGCAGGCCTGGAACCAGCAGCCGCCGCGTGCCGCGAGCACGGGGGGCTTGGGGATCTCGGTCATGCCGAGGACGTCCACGTAGTACGCGCGCAGGCGGTCCTCGGAGCCGGGCGGGGCGGCGAGCTGGACGTGGTCGACGGCGCTGATCATCACCGCTCCTTGCGGGCGACGGCGAAGATGCGGCGGAACGGGAACGGGGTGCCGTGCGGGCCGGGCGGGTACGCCTCGCGCAGCGCGGCCCGGTAGGCGTCCAGGAAGGCGTCGCGGCGGGCGGGGTCGTCGGCGAGCGCGGTGAGGACGGGGCGCAGGCCGGTGCCCTTCACCCAGTCCAGGACGGGGTCCTCGCCGGGCAGGAGATGCAGGTACGTCGTCTCCCACACGTCCGCCGCGCAGTCCAGGGCGGTCAGGCGGGCCAGATAGTCCCGTGGGTCGTGCACGGCGTCGGAGTGGCGCAGGACGTCCGCGATGCCGTGGCGGGCGGCGAGGTCGCGCATCAGACGATGGCTGGGGGCGTCGAAGTTGCCGGGGACCTGGAAGGCGAAGGTGCCGCCGGGGCGCAGGCCGGCCACCCAGGAGCCGAAGCGGGCGGCGTGGCCCGGCACCCACTGCAGGGTGGCGCTGCTGACGATCAGGTCGTACGGCTCCTCGGGCGTCCAGGTGCCGACGTCGGCGTGGGCGAAGTCCAGGCGGCCGCCGCCCTCGGTGGGGCCCTCGTGCTCGGTGAGGGCGCGGTCCAGCATCGCGGCGGAGTTGTCGAATCCGGTGATGTGGGCGGTGGGCCAGCGGGCGGCGAGCAGGGCGGTGACGTTGCCGGGGCCGCAGCCGAGGTCGGCGATACGGGGGCGGTCGCCGGGGAGCGGGGGGATGCGGGCCAGGAGGTCGGTGAAGGGGCGGGCGCGGTGATCGGCGTGACGCAGGTACTGGGCCGGGTCCCAGGTGGGGGTGGGGGTGACGGCTGCGGACATGGCGGGGCCTCCTGTCTTCCGGGTTCCAGCCTGCCCCCCGTTTTATCTTGACGTCAAGAGACTTCACATCGACACAACCACTACACTGATCGTCATGGAGGACGAGGTCGATCGGCTGGTCGCAGCGTGGCGCCGGGAGCGCCCGGACCTCGACGTGGAACCACTCGAGGTGCTCAGCCGGGTGAGCAGGCTGGCCCGGCATCTGGACCGTGCGCGCCGGCTGGCGTTTTCCGAGCACAGTCTGGAGCCGTGGGAGTTCGACGTGCTGACCGCGCTGCGGCGCGCGGGTGATCCGTACCAGCTCTCGCCGGGGCAGTTGCTGACCCAGACGCTGGTCACCTCGGGCACGATGACGAACCGTATCGACCGGCTGGCCAAGAAGGGGCTGGTGGAGCGGCTGCCCGACCCGAGCGACCGGCGCGGGGTGCTGGTGCGGCTCACGGCCGAGGGGCGCGATCGGGCCGACCAGGCGCTGGCGGGGCTGCTCGCGCAGGAGCGGGCGATCCTGGGGGAGCTGTCGGGGGGGCAGCGGGCCGAGTTGGCGGGGTTGCTGCGCAGGCTTACGGCGCCCTTCGACAACATTCCGGGCTAGGTGCGCGTTCGGGTGCGGCGCCGTCGTGGCTGGTCGCGCAGTTCCCCGCGCCCCTGAAAAGCCGTTCCGCCACCCTCTGAAAAGCCGTTCCGCCCGGCCCCCTGGAAAGCCGTTGCCGTCAGGCGCTGGTTGTGGCCTCCGGGAGGATTCGGGGTTGGGGGGTCAGGTCGACCGGGCCCACTCCCGCCCGGCGGGCCAGGGCTACCGCGGCCAGGGTGGAGTGGACGCCCAGCTTGCCCAGGACGTTCTGCATGTGGGTGCGGACCGTGTGCGGGGAGAGGAACAGGCGCTCGGCGACGGCCTTGCGGCCCAGGCCCGCCACCATGCAGCGCAGCACCTCCCGCTCGCGCGGGGTCAGCGACTCCACGAGCCGCTCGCTCTCCGTACGGTGCTTGCGGGCCGCCGTCAGCTCGCGCAGCACCCCCGTGAGCAGGGCGGGCGGCAGATGCGTCTCGTCGCGCAGCACCCCGCGGATCACCGTGAGCAGCCGGGACAGCGAGCAGTCCTTGGCGACCCAGCCGGACGCCCCGGCCTGCAGGGCCAGCGCGGCCCGGCGCGGGTCGTCCTTCTCGGCGAGGACGACGGTCCGTACGGCGGGCTGCGCGGAGCGGACGCCCGCGACCAGCGAGATGCCGTCGACCAGGCCGTCCTCGCCCACCTCCTGGACGGGCGGGGCGGGCCGTATGCCCGGCATGGCGCCGCCCAGGTCGGCGTCGACGAGCAGCACGTCGAAGCGGCGCCCCTCGGCGGCCGCGCGCTCCAGGCAGCGCAGCGCGGCCGGACCGCTGCCCGCGGCGGAGACCTCGACGTCGGGCTCGGCCGCCAGCGCGGCGGCGAGCGACTCGGCGAAGATGCGATGGTCGTCGACGACCAGGACTCGGATGCGAACCACGAAACCCCCTTCCCCGAGCTCCCGAAGAGCAGGGGATACCCCATCGTCATGAGGACGACACCGGGAGACGAACACGGTCGCGGGCGCGACGCCCGAAGCACGAAGGGCACGCACGGCCGCCGCCGTGCAGGAACTGCTACCCCCCACTTCGGGCGTCGAACCCGACTGTCTCGCCCCCTGATCAGCACCGGCCCCCACCGGTGCTGCTCATCAGAGTACGGGCGGGGGGCAGGAGCGGAAGCGAATTTGCAGAACTGGTTCGCCGACGCGTTTATGGTGAGCCGCATGTTTCGTCTGGAGACAGAAGTCGACACTTCCCGGCGGGATCTGCTCCGGCGGAGACTGCGCGACACCAACACGGCGGCCTCCCCGGTGCTCCGCGCCCTGCGCGGAACCCCAGGTGAACGCGAACTTCCGCTCCATGTGTGGGCGTTGGACGACGCGGGCGCCGTGGCCGGGGGTCTGGTCGGCCACACCTGGGCGACCTGGCTGCACGTCACGTATCTGTGGGTGGACGAACGCCACCGCGGCGCCCGGCTCGGTTCGCATCTGCTCGCACACGCGGAGCGCGTCGCCCGCGACGAGCGCGGCTGTGCTTCCGTGCGCCTGGAGACATGGGACTTCCAGGCGCCGGAGTTCTACCGGAAGCAGGGGTACGACGTGGTGTGCGTGATCCCCGACTATCCGCCGGGGATCACCGAGTACACGCTCACCAAGCGGCTGCGCTGAACACTCAGCGCAGGCGTCGCGCGCCCGCCGCCGGCACCGCCTCGAACACGCGCGGCGCGGTGAAGCCGGCCGCGGCGAAGGCGTCCTCGACGGCCTTGGTGATGCCCTCGACGTCCCCGGCCTCGGCCAGCACGATCGCCGAGCCGCCGAAGCCGCCGCCGGTCATCCGGGCGCCCAGCGCCCCGGCGGACAGAGCGGACTCGACGACGACGTCGAGCTCGGGGCAGGACACCCGGAAGTCGTCGCGCAGCGAGGCATGGCCCTCGGTCAGGACCGGGCCGATCGCCCGGGTCTCGCCGGACTCCAGCAGGGCGACGACCCGTTCGACGCGCTGGTCCTCGGTGACGACGTGCCGCACCAGGCGGCGCACCTCCTCGTCGTCGCCGATCCGGGCGAGGGCCGCGTCCAGTTCGCCGTAGGGGACGTCCCGCAGGGCGTCGACGCCGAGGAGCGCGGCGCCCTTCTCGCAGCCGGCGCGGCGCTTGCCGTACTCGCCCTCGCTGTGGGAGTGCTTGACCTGCGTGTCGACCACGAGCAGCCGCATGCCCTCGGCGGCCAGGTCGAAGGGGATCTGCCGCTGGGAGAGGTCGCGGGTGTCGAGGAAGAGGGCGTTGCCGGCCTCGCAGCAGGCGGACGCCGTCTGGTCCATGATGCCGACGGGGGCGCCGACGTAGACGTTCTCCGCGCGCTGGCACAGCCGGGCCAGCTGCCAGCCCTTCAGGCCCAGGTCGTACAGGTCGTTGAGGGCGAGGGCGACGACGACCTCCAGGGCCGCCGAGGAGGACAGGCCCGCGCCCGCCGGGACGGTCGACGCGAGGTGGATGTCGGCGCCGGCGACGGCGTGCCCGGCGTTGCGCAGCGCCCAGACGACGCCGGCCGGGTAGGCGGTCCAGGCGCGGTCGGTCTCGGGGGCGAGGTCGTCGACGCGCAGTTCCACGACCCCGCCGCGCACGTCCTCGGAGTGCAAACGCAGCACGCCGTCCTCGCGGCGCGCGACCGCGGCGACCGCGGTGTGCGGCAGCGCGAACGGCATCACGAAGCCGTCGTTGTAGTCGGTGTGCTCGCCGATGAGGTTGACCCGCCCGGGCGCGGCCCACACCCCCTCCGGCTCGGACCCGTACAGCTCCCGGAACCGCTCCGCGACCGCGGCCGCCGTGTCGACGCTCATCCCCTGATCCTGACCTTCCCTGCCGAACCGGCCTCGACGGCCGATGAGTTGACCGGCCGCTCAGCCGTAGAACCTAGCCAATACGCTGCGCGAACTCCCACGCGTCCCGGACGATGCCCGCGAGGTCGGTGCGGGACGGGTTCCAGCCGAGCCGCTCGCGGGCGGTGGCGGCGGAGGCGACCAGGACGGCCGGGTCGCCGCCGCGGCGCGGGGCCACCACCTCGGGCACCGGGTGCCCGGTGACCTGACGGACCGTCTCGATGACCTCGCGGACGGAGAATCCGTTGCCGTTGCCGAGGTTGCAGACGAGGTGCTCGCCCGGCACGGCGGCCTTCAGGGCGAGCAGATGGGCCTCGGCGAGGTCGGCGACGTGGATGTAGTCGCGGACGCAGGTGCCGTCCGGCGTCGGGTAGTCGTCGCCGAACACGGAGATCGACGCGCGGCGGCCCTGGGCAACCTGGAGGACGAGCGGGATCAGGTGCGACTCGGGGTCGTGGCGCTCGCCGTGCTCCCCGTAGGCGCCGGCGACGTTGAAGTAGCGCAGCGACACGGCGGCCAGGCCGTGGGCCGCGGCCTCGCCGGTGATCATGTGGTCGACGGCGAGCTTGGAGGCGCCGTAGGGGTTGGTGGGCAGCGTGGGCGCCGACTCGACGATCGGCACCTCGGCCGGCTCGCCGTAGGTGGCCGCCGTGGAGGAGAAGACGAGGGTGCGCACGCCCGCCTCGCGCATGGCATCGAGGAGGGCCATGGAGCCGCCGACGTTGTTCTCCCAGTACTTCTCGGGCTTCACGACGGACTCGCCGACCTGGGAGGAGGCGGCGAAGTGCAGGACGCCGTCGAAGGAGGCGTCCAGCCACTTGGCGGCGTCACGGATGTCGCCCTCGACGAACGTGGCGCCGGCGGGCACGCCCTCGCGGAAGCCGGTGGAGAGGTTGTCGAGGACGACGACCTCGTTGCCGGCCTCGATCAGGTGCTGGGCGACCACGCTCCCGACGTAGCCCGCGCCCCCGGTGACCAGAAACTTCCCGCTCATCTAACTCGCTACCTCTCGCAGTCGCCCGGCCGCGCGCTCCGGCGGCACGTCGTTGATGAACACGTTCATGCCGGACTCCGAACCCGCGAGGAACTTCAGCTTGCCGGAGGTACGGCGGATGGTGAAAAGCTCGAGGTGCAGCGCGAAGTCGTCCCGCGCGACGCCGTCGGACTCCGCCGATCGGCCGAACGGCGCCTGGTGCCAGCCGGAGATGTACGGCGTGGGCGGCTCGCCCTCGCCGAAGATCCGGTCGAAGCGCCGCAGCAGTTCCAGATAGACCCCGGGGAACTCCGCGCGGGCCGCCTCGTCGAGGGCGAGCAGGTCCGGCACCCGGCGCCTGGGGTACAGGTGGACCTCGTACGGCCAGTGCGCGGCGTACGGCACGAAGGCCACCCAGTGGTCACTCTCCAGGACGATCCGCTCCCCGGCGAGTTCGCGCTCCAGGACGGCGTCGAAGAGGTTGCCGCCGCCGGTGGCGGCCTTGTGCCGCGCGAGCGAACGCAGCATCAGGGCGGTGCGGGGCGTGGTGAAGGGGTAAGCGTAGATCTGCCCGTGCGGATGCCCGAGGGTGACACCGATCTCGGCGCCGCGGTTCTCGAAGCAGAACACCTGCTCGACGGCGGGCAGCGAGGACAGCTCCGAGGTGCGGTCGGTCCACGCGTCCAGGACGAGGCGCGCCTGTTCCTCGGTCAGATCGGCGAAGGAGGCGTCGTGGTCGGAGGTGAAGCAGACGACCTCGCAGCGCCCGGAGTCGCCGGCGAGGGACGGGAAGCGGTTCTCGAAGACGACGACGTCGTAGGAGGAGTCGGGGATCTCGCTGAGCCGGCCGTCCCGGGAGGGGCAGAGGGGGCACTGGTCGGCCGGCGGGTGGTAGGTGCGGCCCTGCCGGTGGGAGGCGATGGCGACGGCGTCCCCGAGGAGGTCGTCGTGGCGGATCTCCGACGTGGTGACGGTGGGCTCCAGCGGGCGGCGGTCGACCGCCTGGCGCACGGTGTCGTCGCGCAGGTCGTAGTAGATGAGCTCCCGACCGTCCGCCAGCCGGGTCGAGGTCTTCTTCACGCGGGACTCCACACTTGTCCGAACCTTCACCCAACAGAATCAAACATAGGAGAACACAACCCACCACGGTCGGTCAACATCACGATCAAACAAAAACCGTCACTCGGAGTGTTCAATTACTGAACACGGCGGCGTAGGTTCCGCTCTGGATCGATTCGCTAAACGAAGCGAGTACACATGGAAACCCCCACATATCCCCCCACCTACCTCGCCGCGGAGCTTCGGCTCCCCACGAACTGGCTCGACTACACGCTGCTGGCCATCTACTTCGTCGTCGTGCTGGGCATCGGTTTCGCGGCCCGCCGCTCGGTGAAGACCAGCCTGGACTTCTTCCTGTCCGGGCGCTCCCTGCCCGCCTGGGTGACCGGCCTGGCGTTCATCTCCGCCAACCTGGCCGCCACCGAGATCCTCGGCATGGCCGCCAACAGCGCCCAGTACGGCGCCTACACCGTCCACTGGTACTGGGTCGGCGCCATCCCGGCCATGGTCTTCCTGGGCCTCGTGATGATGCCCTTCTACTACGGCAGCAAGGTCCGCTCCGTGCCGGAGTTCCTGCTGCTGCGCTTCGACCGGGCGGCCCATCTGCTCAGTTCGATCCTGTTCGCCTTCGCCGCCATCCTGATCGCCGGGGTCAACCTGTACGCCCTCGCGATCGTGGTCGAGGCCCTGCTGGGCTGGCCGCAGTGGGTGGCGATCGTCGTCGCCGGCTTCTTCGTGCTGGCGTACATCACGCTCGGCGGACTGTCCTCGGCGATCTACAACGAGGTCCTGCAGTTCTTCGTGATCCTGGCCGCGCTCATCCCGATCACGGTGCTCGCCCTGAAGAAGGTCGGCGGCTGGGACGGCCTGAGCGACACCCTGACCAAGGCCCACGGCGACAACTTCGTCACCGCCTGGGGCGGCACCGGCATCGGCGACGCCAACCCGCTCGGCGCCAACTGGCTGACGATCGTCCTCGGCCTCGGCTTCGTGCTGTCGTTCGGCTACTGGACGACCAACTTCGCCGAGGTCCAGCGCGCCCTGTCCGCGAAGAACCTCTCGGCGGCCCAGCGCACCCCGCTGATCGCGGCCTTCCCCAAGATCTTCATCGTCTTCCTGGTGATGATCCCCGGCCTGGCGGCCGCCGCCCTGGTCCCCGGCTTCGGCACCCAGGAGTCCGGCTACCAGTACAACGACGCCATCCCCTTCCTCATGGAGGGCCTGCTGCCCAACGGTGTCCTGGGCGTCGCCGTGACCGGTCTGCTGGCCGCGTTCATGGCCGGCATGGCGGCCAACGTGTCGTCCTTCAACACCGTCTTCACCACGGACATCTGGCAGAAGTACGTGGTCAAGGACCGCGAGGACACCTACTACGTGCGCTTCGGACGGCTCATCACGGCCATCGGTGTCATGGCCTCCATCGGCACGGCGTTCCTGGCCTCGTCGTTCTCGAACATCATGAGCTACCTGCAGACGCTGTTCTCGTTCTTCAACGTGCCGATGTTCGTGGTCTTCATCATCGGCATGTTCTGGAAGCGGGCCTCGATGAAGTCGGGCTTCTGGGGACTGCTGGCCGGCACCACGGCGGCGATGGTCAACTACTTCGTCCTCTACAAGCAGGACGTCATCTCCATCCCCACCGACCAGGGCGCGAACTTCGTCTCCGCCATCGCGGGCTTCGTGGCCGGCGCGGTCGTCATGGTCGCCGTCTCCCTGTTCACCGCGCCCAAGACGGCGCACGAACTGCAGGGCCTGGTCTACGGCACCCGCTCCCCCGGCATGTCGGAGCCGCCCGCCGTGGGTGACGACGCCTGGTACCGCAAGCCCGCCCTGCTGGGCTGGGGCGCGGTGATCCTGGCGGCCGTCTGCTACATCCCGTTCTCGTTCTGACCAGGAAGGTCCGACCGACCATGACCGACCATCCCGAGCACCCCGACCGCCCGCGCCACCCCGGCTGGTCCGAGGAGGACGTGCAGCGCGAGGTCACCGAGCTGCAGGAGAAGTCCGAGACGGCGGCCCGGCTCTTCGACATCCGGCGCATCATCGGCGGGCTCTTCGTCGTCTACGGCGTCATCGTCACGATCGTCGGCATCACCGACGACGACGCCGCCATCGACAAGGCCGAGGGCGTCAACATCAACCTGTGGACCGGACTGGGCATGCTGCTGCTCGGCCTGTTCTTCCTGGCCTGGCTGAAGCTGCGGCCCGCCGCGCCGCCGACCCCGCCGGTCGCGCCGGGCGACGAACCGTCCGAATGACCCCACCGGGGGCGAGCGGCGACCGCCCTCGCCCCCGCGGTCCCCGGCCCCCTGCCCTACGCCTCCGGCGGCGCGTGGGGGCGGGGCAGTGGGCCCGCCCGGTCGAGCAGGCCGGTGCGGGCCGCCAGGGCCGCCGCCTCCAGCCGGGACCCGACCCCCAGCTTCATCAGCACCCGCTGGACATGGGTACGGGCCGTCGACGGCGCGATGCCCATGCCGGCGGCGATGAGCCGGGTGTCCTCGCCGTCGGCGACCCGGACCAGCACCTCCACCTCCCGCGGGGTCAGCATCTGCAGCAGCCGCTGCCCCTCGTCGTCCGGCTGGGCCGCCGGGTTGAGCAGCTCGCTGAACGCGCCCTGCAGCAACTGCGGCGCCACCGCCGCCTCACCGGCCCGCGCCTTCATGATCGCCCGCTCGACGCCCTCGATGCGCTCGTCGTGCCGTACATAGCCGGAGGCGCCGGCCGCGAACGCCGCCGCGATCCCGCGCGGGCTCGGCACCGGTCCGAGGACCAGCACCGCCACCTGCGGCCGCTCCCGCTTGATCCGCACCACCGGGTCGAACATGCCCGGCTCCGCCGGTGTCGCCGTCCCCAGCAGACACACCTCGGGCGCCCGCGTGATCACCAGCTCGGCCGCCCCCGCGGCCGGAGCGGCCGCGGCCAGCACCCGATGCCCCCTCAGTTTCAGTGCCGAGGCCAGCGCCTCGGCGAGCAACCGGTGGTCGTCGACCACCATCAGCCGCACTCCCATCGAGCAACCCCCCAGTCCCCCCAATGGATCTCCCGCCATGCCCGGATCGGCTCACGCCGGTCCGGACGCCCCACTATGGCCGTCCACTGGTCCGCGCGGACAGAAGCCCCCTCCCGGCTCCCCCGCCCTTCATGCCCCCGGAAGCTACACGCTTGTTCGACGTCGCGCTCCCCCTACCGGCGATAAGTGCCCCGGAACGGCGGAATTTCCGGCTTTCCGCGCACGCCGTGGACCGCAGGCGATAAGCCGGCGGCCCCGCTCCTGACCAGGAGCGGGGCCGCCGGATACGGGAGGGGCGCGCGCGTCAGCCCTTCGCGCCGAACGCGATCACATGCCACCGCTGCTCGCCCGAGCTCCCCAGGGAGCTGGCGAACCGGGACGACATGTACAGACGGCCCTGGGAGTACAGGAGTTCGGCGTAGTCCGGGGACATCCGCGTCTCGATGTCCCGGACCGTGCGCGCGGCCGGGTTCTCCAGGAGCCTGGTCTCCTTGAAGCTGCCGCCGTCGATGCTGACGATCTGGCCGCCCTTGTCGTACGGGGGCCGCTTGTAGGCGATCACGTTCCCGCCGTCCATGCGCAGCGGCGTGATCGTGTAGCGGTCGCCGGCGTCGGCGCGCTGCCCGGTCTGCTTGCCGCTGGCCAGGTCGAAGGCGACGATCTCGTTGGTGCGGCCGTAGTCGCCGCCGCCGGAGTGCTCCTTGGTCGCCGCGTACAGCCGGTCGTTGCCGACGACGACGCCGGTGCACGCCTCGATGGTGGTGACGCCGGAGCAGCGGGCGGAGAACTTGTCGGCGGGCAGCGGGATGCGGATGCGCAGCTTGCCGGTCTTGTTGTCGATGGAGAAGACGTCCGAGATGCCGATGGCGTCGGACTCGCCGACCTCGGCGGCCACCACGAGCGGGTCGGTGGAGACGACGCTGGCGTACTCGACGCCCTCGGCCATCTTGTACTCGGAGATCACCTTCCCGCTCTTCGGGTCGACGGTCTGGATGTGCAGCTGCGGCTGGTCGTAGGTGCCGCACTTGCGCACGGTGACCAGCTTGGGCCCGCCGGCGTAGCCGAGGTCGTAGCAGTCGTCGTCGGCCTTCGGCGACCACAGCTGCCGGCCGGACTCCAGGTCGAAGGCGGCGCCGCCGCTGGTGCCGCCCGCGGCGACGGTGCCGCCGCTGACGGTGAGGTTGTCGAAGCGGAGCTCACGGCTCCCCGCCTTGGCGGTCTTCGTCCACAGCTTCTTGCCGGTGTCGAGGTCGATCGC
The DNA here is from genome assembly GCF_008973465.1 of Streptomyces sp. SS1-1. Taxonomy (NCBI): domain Bacteria; kingdom Bacillati; phylum Actinomycetota; class Actinomycetes; order Kitasatosporales; family Streptomycetaceae; genus Streptomyces; species Streptomyces sp. SS1-1. The sequence continues at coordinate 3,048,485 of NZ_WBXN01000004.1, forward strand.
CGCGACCTGGCTGCAGCCGTGGGACGGCTTGTCCTTGGTCGGCTTCGCGGGCTGGAAGGCGATCGCCGTGAGGTGCCCGTCGGTGACGTGCCGGGCGGCCTGGCAGACCGGTCCGGGCAGCGGGATCGACCACAGCTTCGTGCCCTTGGCCGGGTCGTAGCCGACGACCTCGGAGACGCCGCTCTTGACGTACGCCTTCCCGGTCAGCCACGAGCCGGCGACCACGACGCTGGTGTCCTCGCCGACCTTGGGCGACGGGACCTTGAACAGCACGTCGGAGTTGGCGTCGGAGGGCACCTTCTCGGTGCCGTCGGGGGTGTCCCCGCCGCCGCCCTGCCCGTCGTCGCCTCCGCCGCCGGTGCCGCCGCTGGAGCTGGCCGTCTCGTCCTTGCCGCCGTCGTCACCGTTCTTGAACAGGTAGATCCCGCCGACGACCAGGGCGAGCACCACGACCACCGCGGCCGCGATCACCGCGATCCGCGAGCCGTTCGAGCCGCCGCCGGCCGCCGTGACGGGCTGCGTCGCGTAGGGCTGCGGCTGCTGCGGATAGCCGTAACCGGGCTGCTGGCCGTACGGGTTGGGCGTCGGGTACGGCGGGGGCTGCTGCTGGGCGTACGGGTTGGGCTGCTGGCCCGGGTAGCCGTACGGCGGCTGCGGCTGCTGCGGTGCCTGCGGGTAGCCGTAGCCCGGCTGCTGCTGCGGCGGACCGGCCGGCGGGGTGGGCGGACCCTGCGGCGGCGGCTGCGGCGGCTGGTACTGCTGGCCGGGCTGCTGGGGCGGCTGGTCCTGGGGCGGGCCGAAGCCGCCCTGCGGAGGCTGGTTCGGTGGCGGGGGCGGCGGCTGGGTCATGGCGGGGGCACCTCGGCGAGGGGGGAGGGGACGGGAGCGCGGCGGACACGGCGGAGGCGCGGGTGCCGGGCACCCGCGCCGAACTCACTTGCCGTAGGCGAGGATCAGCTTCTCCTTGGCGTCGTCCCGGCCGCTGAGGCGGGTGCTCGACAGGTAGAAGCGGCCGTCGACCCAGTCGTACGCCTTGGAGAAGAAGCCGTTCTCGATCCGCGCGGCGCTCACCGGGTTCTGCAGGACCTTCGCCGGCTCGTGACCGCCGCCGCTCAGCGGGATCGACACGACCTGGCCGCCCGCGTCGTACGACGGCGTCACGTACGCGACGAGCTTGCCGCCCTCGACCTTGACCGGGAGCATCGTCTCCTCGGCGGGCGACTTGGCGCGCCACTTCTCCTTGCCGCTGTCCAGGCTGATCGCCACGATCTCGTTGGCGGCGGCGATGGCCTTGGTCGGCATGTACAGCGTGTCCTTGTCGGCGACCACCCCGCCGCAGCCCTGCAGGGCGCGCTCCAGGATGGCCCAGCCGCACTCGGCGCCGATCTCCAGGTCGACGGAGACCTGCGAACGGCGCTTGCCGCTGGAAGCGTCGAACGTGGAGATGTTCCACGTCTTCTTGTCCTTGTTGGTGCTGTAGACGACCAGCGGGTCGACGGAGAAGACGCGGGCGACCCGCCATCCCTTGTCGATCTGCCGCGTCCACCTGGCCTTGCCCGTCGCCGGGTCGAGGGCCTGGATCTCGTCGTGCTCGCCGGAGCCGCCGGCGTCGCAGGACGCCACGCCGACCAGGGCGTCGCCGCCCGCGAAGGCGTCGGGGAAGCACTTGTCGCCGTAGCGCTGCTTGTCCCACATCTTCTTGCCGGTGCCGATGTCGTAGGCGACGCCGGACTGCGAGCGGCCCACCATCAGCGTCTTGCCGGTGATGGACATCTCGACCTTGAGGGTGGTGTCGAACAGGCCGCCCTCGCCGACCGTGCCCTTCCAGCCCTTCGCACCGGTGTTCAGGTCGATCTGCTGGAGCTGGTTGCACTTGGCGCGGTCGCTGCCGCCGCTCATGTACGCCACGACGACCTTGTCGTCGGACGACTTCTGCGCGGTGACCGAGCAGATCTTCTGCGGGAAGGAGATCGGGTCCCAGGCCTCCTCGCCGTCGGCGACGCGGTAGCCGAAGACCTGCTTGTAGGCCGCCTTCACCGCGGTCTTGTCGGTGATCCACATGCCGGGGGCGTCGGCGCCCGAACCGGGGGCGTCGGGGGCGGGCTTGTACCAGAGCACCTTGGCCTCGCCGGCCTGCCGGCCGCCGTTGAGGTTCTCCGGGTCGGCGCCGCCGCCGCTGCCCTCGTCGCCGCCCTCGTCGTCACCGGTCGGGGACGCGGAGCCCTTCGGGTCGTCGGTCTTCTGCGCGACCGGCTTCTTCGGGTCGTCGTCGCCGCCGCTGGTCACCGCGTACACGGTGCCGCCGATCACCGCGAGCGCGGCGACGGCCGCGACGACGGCGAGGGCGGGCTTGCCCTTGAACGGGTTGCGCGAGCCGCCGGGCGGCGGGGTGCCGGGCGCGCCCGGGTACTGCGGCTGGCCCGGGTAGCCGTATCCCGGCTGCGGCGGCTGGCCGTAGGGGCCGGGCTGCTGGGGCTGGCCGTACGGGCCCGGCTGCTGGGGCGGCTGGCCGTACGGGCCGGACGCGTAGGGGCCCGGCTGCTGCGGGGGCTGCTGGGGGTAGCCGTAGCCGGGCTGCGGCGGACCGGCCGGCGGCTGCGGCGGTCCCTGCGGCGGCGGAGGCGTCTGGGGGGCGCCCTGCGGCGGGGGCGGGGTCCCGGGGGCACCGTCCGGCTGCGGCGGCTGCGGGGCGCCGAAGCCACCCTGCCGCGGATCCTGCGGTGCGCCGAAACCGCCCTGCGGCGGCTGGTTGGGCGGCTGGCTCATGAGCGGTCCCCCTTGGTGGGCCGGTGCGGTGCCACGTCCTGTGCCGTCGCGATCTCGCCACACCGGCGTTTCTCAGACTGTCCTCAGCGGCCCTTTCTATCACCCGTCACCGAAGGCGCACCGGGCCCCGCCCGCCCCTGTACCCAAGGGAGGACCGGCCTGTGATGCCCTCGTTATGACCCTTCACGGGCTCTTCACGTGCGGGAGCCCGGCGACCGGACGGCGGCTACGCGTCCTCGGCGAGTTCGAGCCAGCGCAGTTCCAGCTCGTCCCGCTGGGTGGCCAGATCGCGCAGTTCCGCGTCGAGTTCGGCGACCTTCGCGAAGTCCGTGGCGTTCTCGGCGATCTGTGCGTGCAGCTTGGTCTCCCGCTCGGACAGCTTGTCGAGCTGCCGCTCGATGCGCTGCAACTCCTTCTTCGCGGCCCGCAGATCGGCGGCGCTGCGCTCCGGCACGGCCTTCTCGGCGGCCGGGGCGGACGCGGCGGCGGCGACCTGGGCGGCCTCCATGCGGTGGCGGCGCTCCAGGTACTCGTCGATGCCGCGGGGCAGCATCCGCAGGGTGGCGTCGCCGAGCAGGGCGAAGACCCGGTCGGTGGTGCGTTCGACGAAGAACCGGTCGTGGGAGATGACGATCATCGAGCCGGGCCAACCGTCGAGGAGGTCCTCCAGCTGGGTCAGGGTCTCGATGTCGAGGTCGTTGGTGGGCTCGTCGAGGAAGAGGACGTTGGGCTCGTCCATCAGCAGCCGCAGCAGTTGCAGCCGGCGGCGCTCACCGCCGGAGAGGTCCCCGACCGGCGTCCACTGCTTCTCCTTGCCGAAGCCGAACGTCTCGCAGAGCTGACCGGCCGTCATCTCGCGGCCCTTGCCGAGGTCGACGCGCTCACGGACCTGCTGCACGGCCTGCAACACCCGCCACTCGGGGTCGAGTTCGGCGACCTCCTGCGACAGATAGGCCAGCTTGACCGTCTTGCCGACGCGGATCCGCCCGGCCGCGGGCTGGGTCTCGCCCTCGCTGGAGGCGGCCTCGGCGAGCGCCCGCAGCAGGGACGTCTTGCCGGCGCCGTTGACGCCGACGAGGCCGATGCGGTCGCCGGGGCCGAGCTGCCAGGTCACGTGCTTCAGCAGGACCTTGGGGCCGGCCTGGACGGTGACGTCCTCCAGGTCGAAGACGGTCTTGCCGAGCCGGGAGGAGGCGAACTTCATCAGCTCGCTGCTGTCGCGCGGCGGCGGCACGTCCGCGATCAGCTCGTTGGCCGCCTCGATGCGGAAGCGCGGCTTGGAGGTGCGGGCGGGGGCGCCGCGGCGCAGCCAGGCCAGCTCCTTGCGGACCAGGTTCTGCCGCTTGACCTCCTCGGTCGCGGCGATGCGCTCCCGCTCGGCGCGCGCGAAGACGTAGTCGGAGTAGCCGCCCTCGTACTCGTGGACGACGCCGCGCTGGACGTCCCACATGCGGGTGCAGACCTGGTCCAGGAACCAGCGGTCGTGGGTGACGCAGACGAGGGCGGAGCGGCGTTCGCGCAGGTGCTGGGCGAGCCAGGAGATGCCCTCGACGTCGAGGTGGTTGGTGGGCTCGTCGAGGACGATCAGGTCCTGTTCGTCGATGAGCAGCTTGGCGAGCGCGATCCGGCGCCGCTCGCCGCCGGACAGCGGACCGATGACGGTGTCGAGTCCCTGCGGGAAGCCGGGCAGGTCGAGGCCGCCGAAGAGGCCCGTCAGGACATCCCGGATCTTGGCGTTGCCGGCCCACTCGTGGTCGGCGAGGTCGCCGATCACCTCGTGGCGGACGGTCGCCTCGGGGTCGAGGGAGTCGTGCTGGGTGAGGACGCCGAGCCGCAGCCCGCCGGAGTGGGTGACCCGGCCGGTGTCGGGCTCCTCCAGCTTGGCGAGCATCCGGATCATGGTCGTCTTGCCGTCGCCGTTGCGGCCGACGACGCCGATGCGGTCCCCCTCGGAGACGCCGAGCGAGACGCCGTCGAGCAGGGCACGGGTGCCGTACACCTTGCTGACGTTCTCGACATTGACCAGATTGACGGCCATTTCTCTCCTGCCCGGTGGATCGATCAGCTTTCCAGCCTAGGCCCTGCCGGGGGACGGCCGTGACGCGAGGAGATGGTCACCCTTTGTGATGACGTGATCGGAATCGGGCGGCTACCGTAGGTGGCAGGCAGCAGGATCCCGTCCATGGGAGGAATCATGACCGCCGAACCCGTGAAGCACCGCGTCCGGTGGCCGGTGCCGCCGCAGGACGGCTACACCGTGGACGACCTGTTCACGCTGCCCGATCTCCCGCCGCACACCGAGCTGATCGACGGGAGTCTGGTTTTCGTGAGTCCGCAGCGAGATTTCCACAGTGTCGTCATCGACCTGCTGGTCAACGGGCTTCGTCAGACCGCGCCACCCGGGTTCAGGACCAGGCGGGAAATGACCGTCGTCCTTGATCAGCGCAATGGGCCCGAGCCTGACGTGAGCATCGTCCGTACCGAGGCGATCACCGGGTCGGGCCAGACGCACTACGCGGCGAAGGACGTGCTTCTCGCCGTCGAGGTCGTCTCCCCGGACTCCGAGTCACGGGACCGCACCACCAAGCCACAGAAGTACGCGACCGCAGGCATCCCGAGCTTCTGGCGCGTGGAGGAGAACGGCGCGAGCGGCAAGCCTGTCATTCACGTCTACGAGCTCGATCCCATGACGCAGTCCTATGTGCACATGGGCATGCACCGCGACCGCATCAAGGTCGACAAGCCCTACTCCATCGACATCGACCTGACGGCCATCGACGAACTCTGAGGGTCGGCCGTCAGACCACTGTGGCCCCCGGCACCGGCCCCCACGCCGTGCGTACGTCTCGGCAGGTGCCGGAAGCCCGCAGCGCCGCCGCGACGGCCTCCGCGGCCTCCGCGCCCCGCGCCAGGAACGCCGTCGTCGGCCCCGACCCCGACACCAGCGAGGCCATGGCCCCCGCCGCGCGCCCCGCGGCCAGCGTGTCCGCCAGCTCCGGGAACAGCGACAGCGCCGCCGGCTGAAGATCGTTGGAGACGGTGGCCGCGAGCGCTTCCGCGTCACCCTTGGCGAGCGCGCCGAGCAGTTCCTGCGACACCACCGGCTCCGGGATCTCCCGCCCCTCCGCGAGCCGGTCGAACTCCCGGAAGACCGCCGGTGTGGACAGCCCGCGTGAGGCCATCGCGAACACCCAGTGGAAGGTGCCGCCGACGTCGAGGGGGCTCAGCTTCTCGCCGCGCCCGGTGCCGAGCGCCGCCCCGCCGACCAGGCTGAACGGCACGTCGCTGCCCAGCTCGGCGCAGATGTCCAGGAGTTCCGCGCGGGAGGCGCCGGTGCCCCACAGGGTGTCGCAGGCGAGGAGGGCGGCGGCCCCGTCGGCGCTGCCGCCCGCCATGCCGCCGGCGACCGGGATGTCCTTGGCGATGTGCAGATGGACGTCGGGTGTGCGGCCGTACCGCTCGGCGAGGGCGATGGCGGCGCGGACGGCGAGGTTGGTGCCGTCGAGCGGGACCTGCGCGGCGTCGGGGCCGTCGCACGTGACGCGCGGGCCGCCGGGCGAGGGCGTCGCGGTGACCTCGTCGTACAGACCGACGGCGAGGAAGACGTTGGCGAGGTCGTGGAAGCCGTCGGGGCGGGCGGCGCCCACCGCGAGCTGGACGTTGACCTTGGCGGGGACACGGACGGTGACGCTCACTGCTGGCCCTGCCCCTCGTGTCCGGCGCCCTTGTCCGCGGCGTCCTTGTTCTCGGCGATGCGCGCGAACTCCTCGACGGTCAGGGACTCGCCGCGCGCCTGCGGGGAGACCCCGGCGGCGACGAGGGCCGCCTCGGCGGCGGCGGCGGAACCGGCCCAGCCGGCGAGCGCGGCCCGCAGCGTCTTGCGGCGCTGGGCGAAGGCGGCGTCGACGACGGCGAACACCTCGCGGCGGGACGCGGTGGTGGCGAGCGGCTCCGCGCGGCGCACCAGCGACACCAGACCGCTGTCGACGTTCGGGGCGGGCCAGAAGACGGTCCGGCCGATGGCCCCGGCCCGCTTCACCTCGGCGTACCAGTTGGCCTTCACGGACGGCACCCCGTACACCTTCGAGCCGGGGGCGGCGGCGAGCCGGTCGGCGACCTCCGACTGCACCATCACCAGGGTGCGTTCGATGCTCGGGAAGGTCTCCAGCATGTGCAGCAGGACCGGGACGGCCACGTTGTAGGGGAGGTTGGCGACCAGCGCGGTGGGCGGCGGGCCGGGCAGCTCGGTGACGTGCATCGCGTCGGAGTGGACCAGCGCGAACCGGTCGGCGCGCCCGGGCATGCGGGCGGCGACGGTGGCGGGCAGCGCGGCGGCCAGCACGTCGTCGATCTCGACGGCGGTGACCCGGTCGGCGGCCTCCAGCAGGGCGAGCGTGAGGGAACCGAGCCCCGGGCCGACCTCGACGACCACGTCGTCGGGGCGGACCTCTGCGGTGCGGACGATACGGCGGACGGTGTTCGCGTCGATCACGAAGTTCTGGCCGCGCTGCTTGGTGGGGCGCACACCGAGGGCGGCCGCCAGTTCACGGATGTCGGCGGGGCCCAGGAGGGCGTCGGGGGTGGGGCTGCTCACCCGACAAGGGTACGGGGCGCCGCCGGGCCGGAACGCCGGAGCGGGCCCGGCGCCCGTCTCAGCGGTGCAGGCGCTGCCCGCAGTGCGGCCAGGGGCTGGTGCCCTGGCGGACGTACAGCTTCTTGGCCCGCATCGTCTGTTCCGCCGGCGGGGCGTCCTGGGGGCGGCCCCGGCCGCCGAGGCGCTGCCAGGTCTCGGTGTCGAACTGGTACAGGCCGCCGTACGTCCCCGAGGAGTCGACGGCGTCGGGGCGGCCGCCGGACTCGCAGGCGGCGAGCCCCTCCCAGTTCAGCCCGCCCGTGGAGTCCGTGGACACCGGCAGGGGCTTCGTGCCGACCTTGACGACCTGGGTCTGCGGCCGGCGCACCAGTTCGGTGCCGGTGCGCCGCGGCTTCTGCCGCACCCCGTTGACGGTGCGCAGTGTGTACGTGATGCGGCGCAGGCCCGCCCGTCCCGGCTGCTCGACGACCTCGGTGCCCCGGAACACGGTGGGGTCCTCGACACGCCGTACGTCGAAGGGGATGACCTCGTCGCGGATCTCCCGGCCGCCGGTGATCCGCAGCACGGTCACCGCCTGCCCGTCGCGCGGGAAGTCCCCGGCCCGCGCCGAGGTGGTGTCGTCGCCGCGCAGGGTGACGCCGGCCTGTTCGACGACCTCGGCGACGGTCGCGGCGTTGGTGCGGACGGTGCGGGCCCGGCCGTCCGCGAGGACCGTCACCGCGCGTTCGGTGCGCACGTTCAGGGTGAGCCCCTCGCGTCCGATGCGCTTCGAGCGCGGCACCGACACGTACGCGCCCTCGGTGCGCACCCCGAGCTCCCGCAGCGCCGCCTCCACGGTGCCCGCGGTCGTCCACACCTCGCGCCGGCGGCCGTCGAGGGTGAGCCGCAGGGGACGCCCGTGGCGCACGGAGACCTCGTCGCCGCTCTCCAGCGCCGATCCGGCGGGCGGGTCCACCATGTCGTGGGCGCCGACCTCGACGCCCTGGTCGGCGAGGAGCTCGGTGACGTCGTCGGCGAAGGTGTGCAGGGTGCGCGGGGTGCCGTCGACGGTCAGCTCGACCGCCTTGTCGCTGGCGACGAAGGCGCTGGTGCCGCCCGCGAGGAACGCGACGACGAGGGCCTGCGGGACCAGCCGGCGGATCGGCCCCTCGACCCGCTCGACGGTCCGGCCGCGCCGGCGGTGGGCGGCCCGCCGCCCGGTCCGGTGGTCCGCGCCGGGCGCGTACGCCCCTTCGGTCACCTCGTACGCCGGGCGGTAGGTGTCCTCGTACGTCTCAGGGCGGCCGTACCCGCTCTCGTGACGTTCCGTGTACGTCTCGAAGGCGGCCGGCGTGCCGTAGGGCACCGTGGGAGCGGTGTACGGGTCGAAGCCGCCGTACCCCGGGGGGTACGGGGACGGGCTCGGTCCATACGTCTCGAACTGCGCGTTGCTCACGACGACGCTCCAGCGGAGGGGTCCGTTCAGGGCCACCAGAACCTAGCGGAGCGCCGGGCGGTCACCAAGGCGACGCGGCTACGCACCGTAGTTTTTACGGGCGTTGGGAGCCGGGAGGGCCGTCGGGCGGGTGTCAGTTCGGGTAGGAGAAGGCCCGTGCGGTGTTCGATCCCAGGGCCGCGGCCAGCGTGTCCTCGTCGATGCCGCGCACCTCGGCCATGGCCCGGACCGTGATCGGAATGAGATACGGCGCGTTGGGCCGTCCGCGGTACGGGGCCGGGGTGAGGAAGGGCGCGTCGGTCTCCACCAGGAGCAGCTCCAGCGGGGCCACCGCGACGGCGTCCCGCAGGTTCTGCGCGTTCTTGAAGGTGACGTTGCCGGCGAAGGACATGTAGTACCCGGCGCGGGCGCACACCCGGGCCATCTCGGCGTCGCCGGAGTAGCAGTGGAAGACGGTCCGCTCGGGGGCGCCCTCCTCCTTGAGGATGCGCAGGACGTCGTCGTGGGCGTCGCGGTCGTGGATGACGAGGGTCTTGCCGTGCCGCTTGGCGATCTCGATGTGGGCGCGGAACGACGTCTCCTGCGCCCGGACGCCCTCGGGGCCGGTGCGGAAGTGGTCGAGGCCGGTCTCGCCGACGCCCTTGACGTGCGGGAGCGCGGCGAGCCGGTCGATCTCGGCGAGCGCCTCGTCGAGGGCCTCCGTGCCGCCGGCCTCGCGCGCGCCCTGCCGGGACCAGCCGTCGGGGTCCCCGTGCACGATCCGGGGCGCCTCGTTGGGGTGCAGGGCGACGGTGGCGTGCACGGCGTCGTACGCCGCCGCCGTCTCGGCCGCCCACCGCGAGCCGCGGACGTCGCAGCCCACCTGCACGACGGTGGTCACCCCGACGGAGGCGGCCTTCGCCAGGGCGTCCTCCACGCTGCCGGACTGCATGTCGAGGTGGGTGTGCGAGTCGGCGACCGGCACCCGCAGCGGTTCCGGGGCGGGCGGGGCGGCGTGCTTGTCGGCGGCGTTCGAAGGCATGCCCCGATCCTACGGAAGGGGCCCGCCGGGCCGGCCGGGCGCCGGGTCAGCCGGCCTTGCGGTGAAAGACGTGCAGGAGGTCGGAGAGCTGCCAGTGGTGCGGCGACCCGCCCGACTGCGCGGGGACGGCCGGCGAGGGGGCGGGGCCGGGGCCGCGCAGGGAGTTCTGCGCGGACGACACCCGCCCGGCGCGCATGATCCGCACCACGTGCCCGTCGCAGTTCTGGCAGGCGGGCCGGCTCAGCGGCGACGGCACGACCCGGCCGTCGGCCACGTACCGGACGAACTCCTGCCCGTCCCCGTCGTGGTGGTGCTCTATCGCGTACGACTGCTCCCAGCCGTGCCCGCAGCGCATGCACGCGAACGAGTACGACTCGTGGACGACGGCGGTCGCGGCGCCGTGAAGGCCCGGGATCTGTGCGCTCTCACTCATGCCGGCTCCTGGGGTCCGCTGGGCTGGGACGGGTCGGCGTCCCACGACCCAGTGGACTCCCCGGCGGATGCGAGCGCACGCGATCTGTCCAGTGTTGGCGGCGAATTGGCCGTTCCTTGCAGAAACGCCCGAGTCGCTTTACCCCGGCATGGGGCGCCCGCGCATCCGCGCATACGCCCTGCTCACACCGTCTTCACGCCTCCGCCTTCTTGGCCGCCACGACGGCGTCGAAGACCTCCCGCTTGGGCAGCCCGGCCTCGGCGGCCACCGCCGCGATCGCCTCCTTGCGCCGCTCACCGGCCTCCTCGCGGATACGGACCCGGCGCACCAGCTCGGCCGCGTCGACCTCCTCGGCGCCCTTGTCCGGGGCCCCCTCCACGACGACGGTGATCTCCCCGCGCACGCCCTCGGCGGCCCACTCCGCGAGCTCCCCGAGCCCGCCCCGCCTGACCTCCTCGTACGTCTTCGTCAGCTCCCGGCACACCGCGGCCCGCCGCTCGGGGCCGAACACCTCGGCCATCGCGGCGAGGGTGTCGTCGAGCCGGTGCGGGGCCTCGAAGTAGACGAGGGTGCGGCGCTCCCGCTCGACCTCGGCCAGCCGCGAGCGCCGCTCGCCCGCCTTGCGCGGCAGGAACCCCTCGAAGCAGAACCGGTCCACGGGCAGCCCGGACAGGGCGAGCGCGGTCAGCACGGCGGACGGGCCGGGCACCGCGGTGACCTTGATGTCCTTCTCCACCGCCGCCGCGACCAGCCGGTACCCCGGGTCCGACACGGACGGCATGCCCGCGTCGGTCACCAGCAGCACCCGCGAGCCCTCCAGCAGCGCCTCGACCAGCTCGGGGGTGCGCGCGGACTCGTTGCCCTCGAAGTACGACACGATCCGCCCCGACGGCTGCACCCCGAGCGCCTGGGTGAGGCGCTTCAGGCGCCGGGTGTCCTCGGCGGCGACCACGTCCGCGCCGGCCAGCTCCTGTGCGAGCCGGGGCGGCGCGTCCTGGACGTCGCCGATGGGGGTGCCTGCCAGTACAAGGGTTCCTGTCACGTTTCCAGTCTCGCAGGGCGCATCCGCGCGACTGTCACAGACGTGTTCCCTACGATGGCGCGGTGACCAGTACCGCGTCCTCCACGGACACCCGGCAGGGCCAGGCATCGCACGAGCAGCGGCCGTCGTGGCAGCAGCGGCTGCGCCGATTCGGCTACTCCGCCGCGCCCGGCGGCGACGTACGCGACCAGCTCGTGCCGCCGTACGTGGCGCCCAGCCCGCGGATGTGGCAGTTCCTCGGCGTCCCGGGGCCGCTCGCCGGCCGGATCACACGCTGGTCCGCGTGGGGCGGGCCGCTGCTGGTGACGCTGCTGGCGGGCGTGCTGCGCTTCTGGCACCTGGGCAGCCCGAAGGCGGTGATATTCGACGAGACGTACTACGCCAAGGACGCCTGGGCGCTGATCCACCGCGGTTTCGAGGTCAGCTGGGACAAGAACGCCAACAAGTCCGTCCTGGACCTGGCCGACAAGGTGCCGATCCCGACGGACGCGGCGTACGTCGTGCACCCGCCGGTGGGCAAGTACGTCATCGGGCTGGGCGAGCTGATGTTCGGGTTCAACCCGTTCGGCTGGCGCTTCATGACGGCGCTGCTCGGCACGCTGTCGGTGCTGATGCTGTGCCGCATCGGCCGCCGCATCTTCCGCTCGACGTTCCTCGGCTGTGTCGCGGGCGCGCTGATGGCCGTGGACGGGCTGGCGTTCGTGATGGCCCGCACCTCGCTGCTGGACGGGGTGCTGATGTTCTTCGTGCTGGGGGCGTTCGGCTGCCTGATCATCGACCGGGACCGGGCGCGCGCCAAGCTGGCGGCCGCGCTGCCGGTGGACGCCGACGGGCGGGCCCGTCCGGACGCGCACATCGCCGAGACCCTCCATCTCGGGCTGCGCCCCTACCGCTGGCTGGCCGGCCTGCTGCTGGGCCTGGCCATCGGCACCAAGTGGAACGGCCTGTACTTCCTGGCCGCGTTCGGCCTGATGACCGTGCTGTGGGACATCGGCGCCCGCCGCGTCGCCGGCGCCGGCCGCCCGTACAAAGCCGTGGCCCGCCACGACCTGGGCCTGGCCTTCCTGGCGACGGTCCCGGTGGCGATCGTCACCTACCTGGTCTCCTGGACCGGCTGGATCCTCTCCCCCACGAACGGCAAGGGCGGCTACTACCGCGACTGGGCGACCGCCAACGGACGCACCAGCGACTGGTCCTGGCTGTTCCCCGACTGGTGGCTGAGCCTGTGGCACTACGAGAACCAGGTGTACGACTTCCACGTCGGCCTGTCCTCGCCGCACACCTACCAGTCCAACCCGTGGAGCTGGATCGTCGACGGCCGTCCCGTCTCCTTCTTCTACGAGTCCCCGCTGCCCGGCCAGGACGGCTGCCCCTCCGACGCGGGCGGCAAGTGCGCCCGCGAGGTCCTGGCGATCGGCACACCCGTGCTGTGGTGGGCCGCGGCCGTGGCCGTCCTGTACGTCCTGTGGCGCTGGCTGCTGCGCCGCGACTGGCGGGCCGGCGCCATCGCCTGCGGCGTCGCGGCCGGGTACCTCCCCTGGTTCCTGTACCAGGAACGCACCATCTTCTTCTTCTACGCCATCGTCTTCCTCCCCTTCCTCTGCCTGGCCGTGGCGATGCTCCTGGGCGCGATCATCGGCCCACCCCGCTCCGGCGACACCCGCCGCGTCATCGGCGCGACGGCGGCGGGCGTCCTGGTCCTCCTGATCGCCTGGAACTTCATCTACTTCTGGCCCATCCACACCGGCCAGTCGATCCCGATCGACGAGTGGCGGTCGCGGATGTGGCTGGATACGTGGGTGTAGGCCCTCTTCGCCCCGTCGACCTTCGGTCACATGTTCGGTAGTCGTCGGTCACAAAAGAAAACACCTTCCACGGTTCTCCCCCACGCCACTTAAGGTGCCGGGGGGATGGAACGGGGAGGGGATCATGGCCAAGGGGGTCAAAGTCGCCGTTGTGGGTGGGGTGTTCGCCCTGATGGTGGGCGGGGCCGGGTACGGCGCCTACAACATCGTGTCGGCGCTGGACGGGGGCGGCGCCACCGGCGCCGGAGGGGCCGCGCGGTCCGGGCCGCCGGATGCCGAGGAGGTCGCGGAGACCACCGAGGCGTTCTTCGGGGCCTGGGAGAAGGGCAAGGCCGAGCAGGCCGCCGCGCGGACCAACAACGACGCGGCCGCCGGCGTTCTCCTGCGCGCCTTCGGCAAGGGCGCGCACATCGGCGAGGTGAAGATCACGCCGGGCAAGGCCAAGGGCACCACCGTGCCGTTCACGGTGGACGCGAAGGTGTCGTACGGCGGGAAGTCCGCGCCGCTGCGCTACGAGAGCCGGCTCACCGTGGTCCGCGGGGTGAGCACCGGCGAGGCGCTGGTCGACTGGGAGCCGTCCGTGGTCCACCCGGACCTGCGCAAGGGCGACACCCTGGTCACCGGCGAGGCCGCGAGCCCGCCCATCCAGGCCGTCGACCGCGACGGCACCGTGCTGACGAAGGACAAGTACCCCTCGCTCGGCCCGGTCCTGGACACCCTGCGCGAGCGCTACGGCGACAAGGCGGGCGGCGAGCCCGGTGTGGAGCTGTCGATCCGGCACACCGTCACCGAGGCCCCGGACACCTCGCTGCTGACCCTCTCCGAGGGCAGACCCGGCAAGCTGCGCACCACGCTCAGCGCGAGCGTCCAGGCCGCCGCCGAGAAGGCCGTCGAGAAGTACGGGCAGTCCTCGGTCGTCGCCCTCAAGCCGAGCAGCGGCGAGATCCTCGCCGTGGCCAACCACCGTGAGGACGCCTTCAACGCGGCGTTCCAGGGGCAGGTCGCCCCCGGTTCCACGATGAAGATCCTCACCTCGGCCATGCTCATCGACAACGGCCTGGCCACGATGAACGGCCCGGCGCCGTGCCCGGACACGGCGGTCTGGCAGAGCCAGACCTTCAAGAACCTGAAGGGCATGCGGCCCGACGAGGGCCCCGGCGCCACTCTTTCGGCCGCCTTCACCCGGTCCTGCAACACGGCCTTCATCAAGCTGGTCGGCCGCGACGGGGTCACGGACTCCTCGCTGACGGCGGAGGCCGAGCAGCGGTTCGGGATCGGCCGCGACTGGCGGACCGGCATCAGCTCCTTCGACGGCAGCGTGCCCGCCTCCGGCGGCCCGGACCGCGCGGCCAACGCGATCGGGCAGGGCACGGTCCAGATGAACCCGCTGACCATGGCGTCGGTGACGGCGACCGCGATCACCGGCACGTTCCGCCAGCCCTACCTGGTGCCGCGCACGCTCGACGACCGCGAGTTCGCGACCGCGTCCGGGCTGCGGCCGGGCACCGCGAACCAGGTCCGGCAGATGATGCGGCTGACCGCGACGCAGGGCACCGGCGCTGCGGCGATGCGCGGGCTGGGCGGCGACATCGGCGCGAAGACCGGTTCGGCCGAGGTCGACGGGGAGGCCACCTCGGACAGCTGGTTCGCGGCGTTCCGCGACGACGTGGCGGCGTCCGCGCTGGTCCAGCAGGGCGGACACGGCGGCGACGCGGCCGGTCCGATTGTCGCAGCCGTGCTACGAGCGGCAGGCTGACCTCACCCTCGGCGCCCGGGGACTCTAGGCTGTCGTCGTCGTTGTGCGTGAGGGCAGCGGGGCGCCGGGGACCCCTGGGATTCGCGAGGGAACGGAAAGCAGTGGGCAGAAGAAAGCGCGTCGCCGAGCGGCGGAAGACCAACCCCGCCGTGCTCGGCGGGATGATCGCCGTCGTCATCGGTGGCGCCGGGTTCGGCGTCTACGCCCTGTACGGCGGTGGAGCGGCGGCCGACACGCAGTCGTCGTCCGCCGAGCGGGCCAAGAAGGTCAAGTCGGGCCCGCTGTCCGGCAAGGAGGTCACCACGGCCGCCGAGGCGTTCCTCACGGCCTGGCAGAAGGGGAAGGTGGCCGAGGCGGCCGCCGCCACCGACGACAGCGCCGCCGCGAAGGCCCTGCTCACCGGCTACTCCAAGGACGCCCACATCAAGGACGTCACCCTCACGGCGGGCCCCCGCTCCGGCGACAAGGTCCCCTTCTCGGTGAAGGGCACCGTCAGCTACAAGGGCACCAGCAAGCCCCTCACATACGACAGCGCCCTCACCGTCACCCGGCGGGCCGAGGACGGCGAGCCGCTGGTCAAGTGGCACGCGGCGGTCGTGCACCCGGAGCTGAAGGACGGCGACCGGCTCGTCACCGGCGCGTCCGGCACACCGCCGGTGAAAGCGCTCGACCGCGACGGCGGCGAGCTGACCGTGAAGACCTACCCGTCGCTGGGCTCGGTCCTGGACGGGCTGCGCGAGAAGTACGGCGACAAGGCCGGCGGCACGGCGGGCGTCGAACTCCAGGTGGTCCGGGGCAAGGAGTCCCAGAAGGCGGAGCTGTCCGACACCACCCTGCTGGAGCTGAGCAAGGGCACGCCGGGCACGGTGAAGACGACGCTGAGCCCGGCGCTCCAGGCGCTCGCCGAGCAGCAGGTCGCCGCGAAGGAGAAGGCGTCGGTGGTCGTGCTGCGCCCCTCCACGGGCGAGATCCTGGCGGTGGCGAACTCCTCACACGGCTTCAACACCGCGTTCCAGGGTTCGCTGGCCCCCGGCTCCACGATGAAGGTGGTCACCTCCTCGCTGCTGATCGAGAAGGGCCTGGCGTCGGCGGACAAGCAGCACCCCTGCCCGAAGTACTTCACCTACGGGCACTGGAAGTTCCAGAACGACGACAAGTTCGAGATCAAGGGCGGGACGTTCAAGGCGAGCTTCGCCCGGTCCTGCAACACGGCCTTCATCAGCCAGGCGCCGAAGCTGGACGACGACAGTCTGACCAAGCAGGCGCAGCAGGTCTTCGGTCTCTCCCTCGACAACTGGTCGGTGGGCGTGCCCACCTTCGACGGTGCCGTCCCGGTGCAGTCGCAGGCGCAGATGGCGGCCGAGCTGATCGGGCAGGGCGGGGTGCGGATGAACCCGCTGAACATGGCGTCGGTGTCGGCGACCGTGAAGGAGGGCACCTTCAAGCAGCCCTACCTGGTCTCCCCCGAGGTGGACGGGCGGACGCTCGCGAAGGCGTCCCGGGCGATGTCCGCGTCGACGCTCGCGCAGCTGCGCGATCTGATGGGGTACACGGCCCGGTACGGCACGGCGGCCGAGGCGATGGCGGGGGTCGGCGGTGACGTCGGCGCGAAGACGGGTTCGGCCGAGGTCGACAACCAGAAGAAGCCCAACGGCTGGTTCACCGCCTACCGCGGCGACCTGGCGGCGGCGGGCGTCGTGCAGGCGGCCGGGCACGGCGGTTCGACGGCCGGCCCGATCGTGGCGGCGCTGCTGAAGGCCGGTGGCTGAGGCTCAGCTGTGCACGGGTTCCGTGGCGGCCAGATAGGTCCGCCGCAGGAACCGCATCAGCGCCTTCGTCTCGAACTGGACGACGGAGACGCCCTGCGGGGAGTGGAACTCGACCACGGCCTGCACCCGACCGCAGGGCCACACCCGGATCTCGCCGCTGCCGGCGGGTGAGCGCAGCCCCTGCTCCAGCAGGGTGCGTGAGCACGTCCAGTCGTGGGTGTCGCCTCCGGGCAGCCGGATGTGGACGACGCGCGGATCGGTGTCGGGGTCGTAGCGCAGGACCACGGGAACCGCGTCCTGTTCCGCGGCCAAGGCGTCCGCGTCGGTGACGATGTGGGCTCGTGCGTACTGCTCGACTACGGACATCGGACGGCCCCTAACCCGCGTGACCTGACGCGTGACCTGTGCGAAGGCTGTGCCTGCGCTCCTTCTCCAATGTCGCACATCTTCCCGATTCCGCTCGTCGTAGCCGGATCGGGCTCAGATGTGGGCGGAATCATGCCGCGCGGCCGTCCATGGCGACGGCGGTCGCAATGAGCAGCACCTCGCTCTTGCAACCCGTTCGCATTAAGCCACTATCATCGAACGGTGCACGTACCTGACGGATTCATAGACGCCCCCACCTCCGCCGTGACCGGAGTGGTCGCCGCGGCCGCGGTCGCCGTGAGCCTGCGCGGCGCCCGGCGCGAACTCGACGAACGCACCGCCCCGCTGGCCGGACTCGTCGCGGCGTTCATCTTCGCCGTCCAGATGCTCAACTTCCCCGTCGCGGCCGGCACCAGCGGCCACCTCCTCGGCGGCGCCCTCGCGGCGATCCTCGTCGGGCCCTACACGGGTGTGTTGTGCGTGTCGGTGGTCCTGCTCATGCAGGGCATCCTGTTCGCCGACGGCGGCCTGACCGCGCTCGGCGTGAACATCACCAACATGGCGATCGTGACGACCGTCGTCGCCTACGCCGTCTTCCGGCTGCTGGTGAAGGTGCTCCCCCGCGGCCGCCGCTCGATCACCGTCGCCTCCTTCGCCGCCGCGCTGCTGTCCGTCCCGGCCGCGGCGCTCGCGTTCACCCTGATGTACGCGGTCGGCGGCACCACCGACGTCTCCCTCGGCAAGGTCGCCACCGCGATGGTCGGCGTGCACGTCCTGATCGGCCTCGGCGAGGCCGCGATCACCGCGCTGACCGTCGGCGCCGTCGTCGCCGTCCGCCCCGACCTCGTGTACGGCGCCCGTGACCTGCGGCAGCGGCTGAGTCTGCGGGTGAACGGCGAGCTGGTCGACGCGCCCGCCGCCGAGCCCGCCCCGGTCGCCGCCCGCTCCCCCCGCAGGGTGTGGGCCGTGGGCCTGGTCACCTCCCTCGTCCTCGCCGGCTTCGTCAGCTTCTACGCCTCCGCGAACCCGGACGGCCTGGAGAAGGTCGCCGCCGACCACGGCATCGACAAGAAGGCCGAGGACCACGCCGCCGCCGACTCCCCGCTCGCCGACTACGGCGTCAAGGACGTCACCGACGCCCGGCTGTCCGGCGGTCTCGCGGGCGTGATCGGTGTCGGCGTCACCGTCGTCGCGGGCAGCGCGGTCTTCTGGGCCGTGCGCCGCCGCCGTACGGCCCATCCCGCCGACGTCTCCCCGGCGAGCACGGGCGGCGCCTGAGATGGGAGCGGGGCACGCGCACCGGCTCTACCGGCACGGGCACTCGCCCGTGCACGGACTGCCGCCGCACACCAAGCTGGCCGCCACGTTCGCGTTCGTCGTCGTCGTGGTCTCCACGCCGCGTGAGGCGATGTGGGCGTTCGGCCTGTACGCGGTGCTGCTCGCGGCCGTCGCCCGCACCGCGCGCGTGCCCGCCCGGTTCCTGCTGAAGCGGCTGCTGATCGAGGTGCCGTTCGTCGCGTTCGCCGTCCTCATGCCGTTCGTGGCGGAGGGCGAGCGCGTCGAGGTGCTGGGGCTGTCGCTGAGCGTCGGCGGTCTGTGGGGCGCCTGGAACGTGCTGGCCAAGGGCACCCTCGGGGTCGCCGCCTCGGTGCTGCTGGCCTCCACCACCGAGCTGCGCGAGCTGCTGCTCGGCCTGCAGCGCCTCAAGCTCCCCCCGCTGCTCGTGCAGATCGCGTCCTTCATGGTCCGCTACGGCGATGTCATCGCCGACGAGATGCGGCGCATGCGCATCGCCCGCGAGTCCCGCGGCTTCGAGGCGAAGGGCGTACGGCACTGGGGCGTGCTCGCGAAGTCCGCGGGCGCCCTGTTCATCCGCTCCTACGAGCGCGGCGAGCGGGTGCACCTGGCCATGGTCAGCCGCGGGTACGCCGGGACGATGCCGGTGATCGACGAGGTCACCGCGTCCCGCGCCCAGTGGACGTACGCCCTGACGCTGCCGCTTTCCGCCCTCGTCGTCTGTCTGCTGGGATGGACCCTGTGACCGCTTCCCTCGAGGTCTCCGGCCTCGCCTTCGCCTACCCCGACGGGCATCAGGCCCTGTTCGGCGTGGACTTCTCCATCGCGCGCGGCGAACGGGTCGCGCTGCTCGGCCCGAACGGCGCCGGCAAGACGACCCTCGTCCTGCACCTCAACGGCATCCTGAGCGGCGGCACCGGCACCGTGCGGGTCGCCGGGCTGCCCGTGGGCCGGGAGCACATGGCGGAGATCCGGCGCCGGGTCGGCATCGTGTTCCAGGACCCGGACGACCAGCTGTTCATGCCGACGGTCCGCGAGGACGTGGCGTTCGGGCCGGCCGCGGCCGGGCTCAAGGGACCCGAGCTGGAGGCGCGCGTCGACCGGGCGCTGGAGCTGGTCGGCATGGCGGAGTTCAAGGACCGCCCGCCGCACCATCTGTCGTTCGGGCAGCGGCGCCGGGTCGCGGTCGCCACCGTGCTCGCGATGGAACCGGAGATCCTCGTCCTGGACGAGCCGTCCTCCAACCTCGACCCGGCCTCCCGCCGTGAACTCGCCGACATCCTGCGCTCCCTGGACGTCACCGTCCTCATGGTCACCCACGACCTGCCGTACGCGCTGGAGCTGTGCCCCCGCTCGCTGATCCTGAGCGAGGGCGTGATCGCGGCGGACGGCCCGACCCGTGAACTCCTCGCCGACGACGCGCTGATGAGCGCGCACCGGCTGGAGCTGCCCTACGGCTTCGACCCGCGCTCGGTGCCCACGGGCGCCTGACCGCCGGCCTCGCGCGCGAGACGTCGGCCACACTTCGGAATCGAAGGTGGCGCACCCATGTTGGACTGGACACCGCAGGCGCCACGAGGGCGCCGGGTGTGGGTCGAGGGAGCACGGACGTGGATGTGAACGGCACGGTCGCCGAGGGCTTCGAGCCGGTCAGGGAAGCGTTCGCACGGAACTTCACCGGGCTCGGCGAGCGCGGCGCCGCCGTCGCCGTGTACCGCGACGGGCAGCGGGTCGTCGACCTGTGGGCCGGCACCCGGGACGTCGACGGCACCGAGCCCTGGCAGCGCGGCACCGCGCAGGTCGTGCGCTCGGCGACCAAGGGTGTCGCCGCCGCCGTGGCCCTGCTGCTGCACCAACGCGGGGAACTGGACCTGGACGCGCCGGTCGCGGCGTACTGGCCGGAGTTCAAGGCGCACGGCAAGGAGCGGCTGCTGGTCCGGCATGTGCTCGGGCATCGCGCCGGGCTGCCGGTCCTGGACGTGCCGCTCACCCCCGGGGAGGCGCTGGACCCCGAGCGCGGCCCGGCGGCGGTGGCCGCGCAGGCGCCTGTGTGGGAGCCCGGCACCGATCACGGCTATCACGCGCTGACGTACGGCTGGCTGCTGGACGGGCTGGTGCGGCGGGTCACGGGCCGCTGGGTCGGCGAATGGCTCGCCGAGGAGGTGGCGGGCCCGCTGGGGCTCGATCTGTGGCTGGGGCTGCCTCAGGAGGTGGCCGGCCGGGCCGGCCGCACCGGGCGCGTGGACGGTCCGGAGCCGTCGGGCGCACTGCGGGCCCGGCCGAAGCGGTCGGTGACGGCCGCCTACGAGGACCCGGACTCGCTGACGCGCCGCGCGTTCGCCGCGATCAGCCCGTTCCCCGACCAGAACGACCCGGCGTACCGCGCCGCCGCCCTCCCGGCGACGAACGGTGTCGCGACGGCCGACGGACTGGCCCGTTTCTACGCGGCCCTGATCGGCGAGGTCGACGGGCTACGGATCCTCGACCCGGCGACCGTGGAGCTGGCCCGCGCCGAGGAGTCCTCGGGCCCGGACCGCGTCCTCGTCGTCAACACCCGGTTCGGACTGGGGTACATGCTGCACGGAACCGCGTCGCCGCTGCTCGGCCCCGGCTCGTTCGGGCACCCCGGGCGCGGCGGCGCCCTCGGCTTCGCCGACCCGGAGACCGGGGTCGCCTTCGGCTATGTGACGAACGGCTTCCGGAAGACGGTGACGGCGGACCCGAGGGCGCAGGCGCTGATCCGGGCGCTGCGGACGTCTCTCGGCGCCTAGGAGACATCTCTTAGACGTGGATCGGGTGCGAGGTGCGCCCGGACGCCGAGTCGATCTCGGTGTGCGCCTTGGTGAGCATCTGCATCGCCAGCTCGTTCAGCGCGCGGGCTCCGGCGATCTCCTCGCCGACCCGGGGCTGGTAGGAGTCCGTGTGGTGCCGGCTGGCGTGCCCGTGGGCCCGTACCTCGGTGCCGTCGGGGAGCCGCACCATGGCGACGGCCCGCGTGTGCTGGTCGTCGTCCTCCATGAACTCCATCTCGACGTGCCATCCCACTGCGGTGTGCATCATCACGACCACCTCCGGAAGACCTGCTTCCAGGGTGCTCCTTCAGGGACGGGCTCGCCAGAAGAGCCCCGGCTCAGACGGCGAGGGCGAGCAGCGCCAGGTCGGCCAGGAGGAGGGGTGTGTAGAACAGCAGGAGGGTCGGGGTGAACCAGACCTCCCGCCAGGGCATGGTGCCCAGCTGGGAGGCCACGTTCATCGACAGCGGCTCGACGGTGCTGCCGGGCCGGCGGACCTCGTCGTACAGGCGGCGGTAGGCCCGTTCCTGGCGCAGGAAGAAGCAGTCGAGGTACCAGAAGCACACCAGCGGGACCACGCCGACGGCCGCGAGGTGCCAGCTCAGCCGGCTCGCGGACAGCGCGAGCAGACCGGCGGCCAGCGTGAGGGCCCAGCCCTTCACCAGGAACGAGTTGGTCCCCAGCCGCGAGATGGTGGCCTGGATGAACTCCAGGTGCTTGATCCGGTCGGGATGCAGGGGTTCCCGGTCGCCGACCCCCGCGTCCGACCCCTCGCTCAGCGCCGTCACTGTCCGCCCCCTCGGTGAACCGTCCGCCGGGACGATCGTAGTGCGCGGGCGGGTCCGCGGGGGCGGGTAGCGCGAGGTCGAAGGGCCGCTTCCGGACGCCGTGTTCGCCCCGGACGGGCCGCGTTTGAACGGGACGGGTACGGCAACCCGGGGTCAGGTGACCCCCGGCACCGGGCGCTGCTGCCTCTCCGCCCATCTCCCGGCTCTCGCCGCCCTGTCGGCGCTGCCGGGCCCCTGCGAGGTGCTGCGCTCCGGGGCGCGGCTGACGCCCGCCCTGCTGCGGTCGGCGGCCACGGCCGCCCGGTGGCCGCGCGCCCGGCACCCCGACGACCTGGCGGCCGTCCATCTGGAACTGGTCACGCTCACCGAGGACCGCGCGGTCGTCACCTGGTTCACCGGTGTCCCCGGCACCGACGACGGGGCGGGCCGCCCGCTGCCCGCCGTCACCGAGGGCGAGGTCGTCTACGGCACCCATCCGTCCCGGCTGGACCGGGTGGTGTCCGGGGGCCGGCCCACCGCCCACCACCAGGTCGAGCTGACCGGTCTGGAGCCGGGGCGGACGTACTACTACCGGGCCCGCTCGCGCGGGGTCGCCGCCACGCCCACCCCGCTGCACCTGGTGCGCGGCAACGCGGTCGGCACCTCGGCGTTCGGGCTGGGCACCCGCGGCGGCCCGTACTCCTTCACGACCCCGCAGCCGCCGCCCAGCCGGCATCTGCTGTCCATCGCGCTCTGCAACGACCTGCACCTCGGCGAGACCACCGCCGGGCTGGTCGGCGGGCTGCCGCTGCCGCGCGGGGTGCCGCAGCGGGCGGGCGGGGAGCCGTACCCGGAGCTGATGAGCCGGGCGCTGGTCGAGGAGGCCCGGCGGCGCGGGGCGGACGTGCTGCTCGCCGGGGGTGACATCTCGGCCTGCGGGGCGGCGCACGACCTCGCGGAGGCGAGGCGGATCCTCGACGGGTTCGGCACGCTCGGGCGGGACTGGTTCGTCGTGCGCGGCAACCACGACCGGTCGGCGCAGAACACGTTCGCCGCCGCGTTCGTGGACGGCGGTGGCCCCGGCTACTTCGCGCACGACCTCGGCGGGCTGCGCGTCCTGGGGCTCGACACCTACGTCAAGGCTGGCAACGGCTCCGACGCCGGCGGCCTCGGCCGCGAGCAACTGGCCTGGTTGCAGCACATGTTGAGGGAGCAGCCGGACCAGCCGACGCTGGTGTTCGGGCATCATCCGCTGACCGTGCGGGACTCGGTGTTCCCGGTGACCCGCGGCCACTGTCTGGACCGCGGGCAGGCCGGTGCCGTCCTCGACGCCTACGCGGACGCGCCGGGCGTCTTCCTGCACCACGCGGGCCACACGCACCGCAACAAGCGCACGGTGCTGGCCCGGGCCCCGCACGTCGTCCAGCAGGAGGTGGCGGCGGCCAAGGAGTACCCGGGCGGCTTCACCCTGCTCCGCGTCCACACGGGCGGCTACGCCCTGAACCACTACAAGGCGGGCGATCTGGCGGCCCGTCAATGGAGCGAGCGCAGCCGGCGCGTCGCCGCGGGCCTGTGGCCGCACCACTCGCTGGGCCGCTCGGTCGCCGACCGCAACAGCGTGACGGTCCGTGACCTGTCGGGGATCGCGGGACGGGCCTGAGGGACCGGCCGGGTCATCCCGCGTGCAGCATCAGCCCGATCCCGGCGACCAGCAGGAACGCGGCCGCGATGCGGGGCGCCCCGAAGCGCTCCTTGAAGAAGACGGCGCCGATGGCGGCGCCGACGATGATGGAGGACTCGCGCAGCGCCGCGACCGGCGCCAGTTCCGCCTGGGTCTGCGCCCACAGGACCAGGGCGTACGCGGCGACGGACAGGCCCGCGCCGAGCAGTCCGAGGCCCGCGTACGGCCGCAGCGCGGCCCCGGCCGAACCGCCCCGGCGGGCCAGGGTGAACGCGGGGATCACGAGGCCCTGGAGCAGCATCAGCCAGGCGATGTAGCCGAGGGACGACCCCGACGCGCGGACGCCGAGGCCGTCGAGCAGGGTGTACGCGGCGATGGTCAGCCCGGTGGCGAGGGCGGCGCCGATCGCCGCCCAGTCGGGGCGCCGGCCGCGCAGTCCCCACAGGGCGACGCCGGTCAGTCCCGCGCTGGACAGGGCGATGCCGGCGGCCGCCCAGCCGTCCGGCACCTCGTGGGCGAACACGGCGGCGAGGACGGCGACCACGAGGGGCGCGGTGCCGCGGGCGATGGGGTACGCCTGCCCGAAGTCCCCCAGCCGGAACGACGTCATGAGCAGCGCGTAGTACAGGACGTGGACGAGCGCGGAGGCGAGGAGGAACGGCCAGGCACCCGCCGCCGGGAACGTCCCGAAGGGCATGAGGGCGGTCCCGATGAGCGCGCCGCCGCCCGCGATGAGGGTGAACCCGACCAGCTTGTCGGTGATGCGGTGCGCGATGGCGTTCCAGCCGGCGTGGGTGACGGCGGCCGTCAGGACGGCGGCGGTGACCAGGGGGGTCACTGCTCGCGCACGTCCACGAGGGCGGCGCCGGCGTGGGCGACGAGGTCCTTGGGCCCGATCGGGAAGACGGCGTGCGGGTTCCCGGCGGCGGCCCACACGACCTCGTGCTCCAGCAGCGACCGGTCGGCGAGGACGCGGGTGCGGGTGCGGTGCCCGAAGGGCGGCACGCCTCCGATGGCGTATCCGGTGGTCTCGCGGACGACGTCGGCCTTGGCGCGGGTGACCTTCGCGGCGCCGAGTTCCTCCCGCACCCGGTCGAGGTCGACGCGGGAGGCGCCGTCCATGAGGACCAGGACGGGGACGCCGTCGGCGGCGAAGATCAGGGACTTGCAGATCTCGCTGAGTTCGCAGCCGATCGCGGCGGCGGCCTCGGCGGCGGTGCGGGTGGCGTCCGGGAAGCGGCGGACGCGGGGCAGCAGTTCGCCGAGGCCCAGGTCCCGCAGGGCGTCGGCGAACCGGGGGTGGGCTCCGGAGCCGGTGCTGTCGGTCGTCGTCATGCACGGCACGCTAGCGGTGTGTGTACGGGCCACGCGAGCCCGTTCCGCGTGCCGGACCGGCACGGCGGAGGCCGGTGAGGGCGCCCCGTCCCCACGGAGCCCTCGCCGGCCGGTCCTGTTCAGCGGCCGCGGATCACACGAGGGCGGCCGCGCGGTCCGCGTCCGGGTCGGTGTCCTTGCCGTCCCCGGGGGTGCGCAGGCCCTCGCCCTCCACGTCCACGTCGGGCAGGGCACGGTCCAGCCACTTGGGCAGCCACCAGGCCCGCTTGCCGAGCAGGGCGAGGACCGCCGGGACGATGGCCATGCGGACGACGAAGGCGTCGAAGAACACCGCGATCGCCAGGCCGAAGCCGATCATCTTGACCATGGACTCGCTGGAGCCGATGAAGCCGGCGAAGACCGCCATCATGATCACCGCGGCGGCGGTGACGACCCGGGCGCCGTGCCGGAAGCCGGTGACGATGGCCTGTCCCGGCTTCTCGCCGTGGACGTACGCCTCGCGCATCCGGGTCACGAGGAAGACCTCGTAGTCCATGGCGAGACCGAAGACCACCCCGACCATGAAGATCGGCATCATCGACATGACCGGTCCGGTCTCCTCGACGCCGAGCAGGCTCCCGAACCAGCCCCACTGGAAGACGGCGACGACCGCGCCGAGGGCCGCGAGGACGCTCAGCAGGAAGCCGAGGGCCGCCTTGAGCGGGACGAGGACCGAGCGGAACACCACGATCAGCAGCAGGAAGGCCAGGCCGACGACCAGCGCGAGATACGGCAGCAGGGCGTCGTTCAGCTTCTGCGAGACGTCGATGTTCATCGCGGTGGAGCCGGTGACCAGCACGGTGGCGTCGCTGTCGGCCTGGATGCGGGCGCCCTCGTCCCGGATGGAGTGCACCAGGTCCTCGGTGGTGACCGACGACGGCTTGGCGTTCGGGATGACGGTGATGGTGGCGGTGTCACCGGCCTTGTTGGGCGCGGCCGGCGTCACGGTGGCCACGTGGTCCAGCCGCTCGATGGTGCTGCCGACGTCGCCGAAGACGGCCTTCGGGTCGTCGGTGCCGCGGGCGTCGACGACGACCATCAGCGGTCCGTTGAAGCCCGGCCCGAAGCCGTCGGAGAGCAGGTCGTAGGCGCGGCGCTGGGTGGTGGACACCGGCTGCGAGCCGTCGTCGCCGAGCCCGAGTTCCAGGGAGGTCGCGGGGACGGCGGCCGCGCCGAGTCCGAGGACGCCGAGCAGCAGCACGGCGACGGGGCGGCGGACGACGAAGCTGGCCCAGCGGGTGCCCATGTTGGGCTTCGCGGTGCCGGACGCGGCCTTGCGCTCGGCACGCCGGCCGCCCATCCAGCGGCTCTTGGCGCCGGCGGGGCGGACCCTGCGGCCGGCGTAGCCGAGCAGCGCGGGGATCATCGTCAGGGCGATGAGGACGGCGATCACGACGGTGCCGGCGGCGGCGATGCCCATCTTGCTGAGCATGGGGATGTTGACGACCGACAGGCCGACGAGGGCGATGACGACGGTCAGTCCGGCGAAGACCACGGCGGAGCCGGCGGTGCCGACGGCCCGTCCGGCCGCCTCCTCGCGGTCGCGTCCCTCGGCGAGCTCGGCCCGGTAGCGGGAGACGATGAACAGGGCGTAGTCGATGCCGACGGCGAGGCCGATCATCGTCGCGAGGATCGAGGTGGTGGAGCCGAGTTCCAGCGCGGAGGCCAGGGCGCCGATCGTGGAGACGCCGATGCCGACGCCGATCAGCGCGGTGAGCAGCGGGAGTCCGGCCGCGACGAGCGAGCCGAAGGTGATGACGAGGACGACGGCGGCGATCGCGATGCCGATGACCTCGGTCGCCCCGGTCTCGGGAGCCGTCTGGAGGGCGTCGCCGCCGATCTCGACGGTCAGTCCCGTGTCACGGGCGTCCTGCGCGGCGTCCTCCAGTGCCTCGCGCGAGGTGTCCGCCAGCTCCATGCCGGAGACCTTGTACTTCACCGACGCGTAGGCGATCGTGCCGTCCTCGCTGACGGCGTTCGCGGTGTACGGGTCGGCGACGGAGGCCACCTCGGAGCCGTCGGACAGCTCCCGGACGGTGTCCTTCACGGCCGTCCTGTTCCCGGCGTCGGTCATCTTCTGGCCGTCGGGGGCCTTGAAGACGACCCGGGCGGTGGCGCCGTCGGCGCTCATCCCGGGGAAACGTTCATCCAGCAGGTCGAAGGCCTTCTGGGCCTCGGTGCCGGGGATGGAGAAGGACGTGCTGCCCGCGCTCGGGGCGGTGGCCGCGCCGACCCCCGCGAGGGCGAGCAGCGCGACCCAGATGAGGGCGACGAAGTGGCGTCGCCTGAAGGCGAGCCGGCCGAGTTTGTACAGGAACGTGGCCACGAGGGCGTCTCCCGGTCAGGTCGTGGGTTGGTTCTGGGCAGGGGTGATCAGCCCGACGACGTGAGCGGTTACGTCAGGAAGGGGCTTGCGTGAGGGGACCCGTCAGCCGACGGGGACGCCGAGGGCGGGGAGGACGACGGCGTCGATGTAGGAGGTGAGGAAGGCCTTCGTCGGCGGCATGTCGTCGATCAGCGTGCGCGTGGCGAACGCGCCGATGAGCATGTGCACGACGTAGTCGAGCGCGGGGCTGTCGGCGCGGACCTCGCCGCGGTCGACGGCCCGTTGCACGATCCGCCGGAACTCCGCCATCTCGGGTTCGATGAGGAGTTCCTTGAACGCCTGCAGGAGGTCGGGGTTGTTGTGCACCGCCATGAACAGACCGCGCATCAGCGCGGCGTTCTGCTGCATGGTGCAGTCGTCCTCCTGGGACGTGAGGGTGTGGAGGTCGCCCCGCAGGGACCCGGTGTCGATGTCGGAGACGTTGCCCGGCTTGGTGTGCCGGATCGCCTTGACCACCAGCTCCGGCTTGCCGCCCCACTGGCGGTAGAGCGTCGCCTTGCTGGACCGGGTGCGGGCCGCCACGGCGTCCATGGTGAGGGCGTCGTAGCCGACCTCCCGGAGCAGGTCGAGCACGGCCGCGTACAGCTCGGCCTCGCGCTCGGGGGTGATGCGTGAACGCCGTGTCGTGGACACCTCGGTCATCGCTGCCACCCTCCTCCTCCGAACGATACGGTTTCGTACACCTGAGACGATAGCGCACCCCCCTAACGAAACGAAACGGTTTCGTACGTGGCCTGGGTCACGGACGGCGATTCCCGGCCACCCGGGCCCGGCGCCCCTCCGAACGGGCGACCAACGGGCGGTACGACACGAGTTGCCCCCATAAGCCCCCGGGCGAAGCATGGGGAGGTGAGCTACCTGCGCCTACCGCACCTGAGCGGCGACCTGCTGTGCTTCGTGGCCGAGGACGACCTGTGGCTGGCCCCCCTCGACGCCCCGGGCCGGGCCTGGCGGCTCACCGTGGACCGCGCCAAGACCGGCCACCCCCGCTTCTCCCCCGACGGCCGGCACATCGCGTACACGAGCTGGCGCACCCTCGTCCCCGAGATCCACCTCGTGCCCGTCGACGGCGGTGCCACCACCCAGCTCACCCACTGGGGCTCCAGCGACACCCAGGTGTGCGGCTGGGACCCCGACGGGAGGATCCTCGCCGTCGGGGTCCCAGCCGGGCGCCGGGACCGAGCCGTCGTAGCCCTTCGCGCGCGTGGGGATCTTGCCGGGCAGCGTGTAGCCGATGTTGTCCTCGCGGTCCGCGTAGATCAGGTTCTGCGAGGGGACGTCGAACAGGGCGGCCGCGGAGCGGAAGTCCTTCCAGTTCCTCGCCTTGTCCATGGCGAAGACGGCGTCCATGGTGGTGCCCGCGTCCAGCGCGGTCCAGCGCAGCGAGATGCCGTAGCCGTCGCCCCGGTCGGGGGCCGCGGTGTCCACGGTGGCCTTCTTGCCGACCTTGACGAGCTCGGAGCTGCGGTCGGAGAGCAGCGGGCCGTTCTTCGTCGCGCGGACGACGATCTTCTTCGGTTCGCCGCCGGCGACCTTGATGGTCTCCTGGCGGGTGGTGAAGGGCACCGTCTTGCCGCCGTACAGGTAGCCGTCGCCGGACAGCTTCTCCAGGTACAGGTCGGTGACGTCGACGCCGGAGTTGGTCATGCCCCAGGCGATGTCCTGGTTGTGGCCGATGACGACGCCCGGCATGCCCGCGAAGGTGTAGCCGGCCACGTCGTACTGGCAGGAGGCGGAGACCGCGCGGCAGTGCAGGCCCATCTGGTACCAGACGGACGGCAGCGAGGCCGACAGGTGCGGGTCGTTCGCCAGCAGCGGCTTGCCGGTGATGGTGTGCTTGCCGCCGACCACCCAGGAGTTGGAACCGATGCCGTTGCCGTTCACGCCGACGGCGGTGGGCAGCTTGTCCAGGACGTCCTGGAGGCCGGCCAGCTGGCTCTGCAGGCCGGTGGTGCCGGACGTCCCGGCCGTACCGCCCGCGCCGGTGGCGCCGCCCGTGGCGTCCTCCGGACCGTACGTCTTGGTGATCGCGTCGTAGCCGCCGGTCCGCACGATCGGCTTGTTCCGGCTGTACGGGTACTGCGGGTACAGCTCGGCGATCTGCTGGGGGCCGAGGCGGCTGGTCATCAGGGCGCGGTCGATCTCGTCCTGCATGTTGCCGCGCAGGTCCCAGGCCATCGCCTTCAGCCAGGCGATCGAGTCGACCGGCGTCCACTGCTCGGGCGCGTAGTCGTTGGTGAAGCCGAGGGCCGCGTACTCCAGGGAGATCTCCGCGCCGTCCTTGCCCGCCAGGTAGGCGTTGACACCCTTGGCGTACGCCTGGAGGTACTTCTTCGTGGCGGCCGACAGCTTGGTGTCGTACTCCTGCTTGGCGATCCGGTCCCAGCCCAGGGTGCGCAGGAACTCGTCGTTGTCGACCTGCCCCTTGCCGAACATCTCCGACAGGCGCCCGGAGGTCATGTGCCGGCGGACGTCCATCTCCCAGAACCGGTCCTGCGCCTGCACGAAGCCCTGCGCCATGAACAGGTCCTCGTCGGAGGAGGCGTAGATCTGCGGGACGCCGTAGCCGTCCCGCTTGACGTCGACCGGCCCGGACAGGCCGTCGAGCGTGATCGAGCCCTTCGTCTGCGGGAACGACGCGCGGACGGTGCTGATGGACCAGTACGCACCGCCGGTGACACCCGCGATGACGGCCAGCACCAGGACCAGGACGAGCAGACGCGCTCTGCGCCCCTTCTTCCTGCCGGACTTGCCGGGCTGCTGACCCGTGGAGGCGGTGGTGTTCGGGGGCATCGCTGTCCTTGCTGTCCTAACGCGAGCGGCAGACGGTCCTGGAGTGCTGGAGCAACCATAGGCGCAGGGCCCGGTCGGACTTGACGCGGAGTGGGCAACCCGAGCGGACGGACGTTCGATCATGCCCCCATGAGCGTCAAGAAATCGTCAAGAGTTAGGTAAGGTAATGAAGTAGTTGGGTGCGGAGCACCGCCACTTCGTGTCCTATGTTCATGAGCCCCCGCGCGCGTACACGTGGGCCAGGGAAGGGAACGGCCGCTGACTGTCCACGACCTCAACCAGCTTCTGCTCGTCTGCTCGCTCGTGCTGCTCAGCGCCGTCGCGGCGGTCCGCATCTCCTCGCGCAGCGGCCTTCCCAGCCTGCTCGTCTACCTGGGCATCGGCGTCCTCATGGGGCAGGACGGCATCGGCATCCGCTTCGACGACGCCGAGCTGACCCAGGTCATCGGCTACGCCGCCCTGGTCGTGATCCTGGCCGAGGGCGGACTCGGCACGAAGTGGAAAGAGGTCAAGCCCGTCCTGCCGGCCGCGTCCGCGCTCGCCACGCTGGGCGTCACCATCAGCGTCGGCGTCACCGCGTCGGCCGCCCACTACCTCGTCGGGCTGGACTGGCAGCAGGCGCTGATCATCGGGGCCGTGGTCTCCTCGACCGACGCCGCCGCCGTGTTCTCCGTGCTGCGCCGCATCCCGCTGCCCTCCCGGATCACCGGCACCCTGGAGGCCGAGTCCGGCTTCAACGACGCGCCCGTGGTCATCCTCGTCGTCGCCTTCTCCCACCGCGGCCCCATCGAGCAGTGGTACGTGCTGCTCGGCGAGATAGCGCTGGAACTGGCGATCGGCGCCGCCATCGGCCTCGCGGTCGGCATGCTCGGCGCCTGGGGCCTGCGTCATGTCGCGCTGCCCGCCTCCGGCCTGTACCCGATCGCCGTCATGGCCATCGCCGTCACCGCCTACGCGGCCGGCGCCATGGTCCACGGCAGCGGATTCCTCGCCGTCTACCTCGCCTCGATGGTGATGGGCAACGCGCGCCTGCCGCACTGGCCGGCCACCCGCGGCTTCGCCGAAGGGCTCGGCTGGATCGCCCAGATCGGCATGTTCGTCCTGCTCGGACTGCTGGTCACCCCGCACGAACTGGGCGACGACATCGTGCCCGCCCTGATCATCGGCCTCGCGCTGACCATGCTGGCCCGTCCGCTCAGCGTCATCGCCTGCCTGACCCCGTTCCGGGTGGCCTGGCCGGAGCAGGCCCTGATGTCCTGGGCCGGTCTGCGCGGCGCCGTGCCCATCATCCTCGCGACGATCCCCGTGGTGAGCGGCGTCGAGGGCAGCCATCGCATCTTCAACATCGTCTTCGTGCTGGTCGTCGTCTACACCCTGATCCAGGGGCCGACCCTGCCCTGGCTCGGCCGCAAGCTGAGGCTCGGGGAAGGCCCGGAGGCAGCCGACCTCGGCATCGAGTCGGCGCCCCTGGAGCGGCTGGGCGGGCATCTGCTGTCCTTCGTCATCCCCGAGGGCTCGAAGATGCACAACGTCGAGGTCGCCGAGCTGCGCCTGCCGCCGGGCGCCGCCGTCACCCTCGTCGTCCGCGACGGAAAATCGTTCGTCCCGCAGCCGGCGACCGTGCTGCGGCACGGCGACGAACTCCTCGTGGTCGCCACCGACCCGGTGCGCGACGCGGCCGAGCGCCGGCTGCGCGCCGTCAGCGCCGGCGGCAAGCTGGCCGGCTGGCTGGGCACGGACGGACTGAGCCGCTCCTGAGTCATGTCCGGCCCCGCTCCGGTGAAGCGCAGGCGGGGGGCCGGGACGTGCTGGCTTTCACAGGGGTGCGGGGTGAACGCCCTGTACAATGCAGGTGACCCAGATCGAACCAACTCTGCCTGACGCAGAGCTGGCGCGACCGTATGGCGGCCGGGACGCCCCTCCTCATCGTGGGCGCCGGTATCTACCGCAGTTCCGCGCAAGAGGACAGCTCTCGGCGCCGCCCCCACCCGGGGGTGCCGCGCTACCAGGCGGCAGAAAGGCACGGGCCGTGGCATCCACGGTCACCGGAGAGCCGTCGAAGGACGCGGCCTCCACCCGCCCGGGATACGGACAGCTGCTGCGCACCCGCGGCGCCTGGACGTTCCTGCTCCCCGGCTTCGCGGCACGCCAGCCGTTCGCGATGCTCACCATCTCCATCGTGCTGCTCGTCCAGCACACCACCGGCTCCTACGGCGCGGCGGGCGCCGCCGCGGCCGTCACCGGCGTCTCCATGGCGGTGTTCGCGCCCTACAGCGGCCGGCTCGCCGACCGCTACGGACAGCGCGCCGTGCTCGTCCCGGGCGTCCTCGTGCACGCCGTGTCCGGGCTGACCCTGACCGCCCTCGCCCTCGCCCACGCGCCGCTGTGGGCCCTGTTCGCGGCGGCCGTGCCCACCGGTGCCTCGGTGCCGCAGGTCGGACCGATGGTGCGGGCGCGCTGGGGCGTGAAGCTCCAGGACTCACCCCTGATGACGACGGCCGCCGCGTTCGAGTCCGTCACCGACGAGCTGACCTTCGTCGTCGGACCCCTGCTGGCCACCGCCCTGTGCACGGCCGTCGACCCGGCCGCCGGCCTGGTCACCGAGGCCGCGCTCACCCTGGTGGGCGGCCTGCTGTTCGCCGCGCAGCGCGGCACCCAGCCGGCCGTCACCGGAGGCGGGCACACGCGTGTGGAGCACGGTTCGGCGCTGCGCGTCCCCGGGGTGCGCGTACTGATCGTGACGTTCCTCGGCATCGGTTCCGTCTTCGGCGGCATGCAGGTCTCCCTGGCCGCCTTCACCGAGTCGATCGGCCGTCCCGGCCTGAACGGCGTCCTGTACGGCACCTTCGCCGCGGGCAACATGCTCGCCGGTCTCGTCTGCGGCGCCATCGCCTGGAAGGTCGCGCCGCAGCGCCGTCTCCTCGTGGGGTACGCCGCGCTCGCGCTGGCCGCGTCCGGGCTCTGGGCCGCGCACTCGGTGCTCGTCCTCGCCGCCCTGGGCCTGCTGGTCGGCATGTGCATCGCGCCGTCCCTGATCACCGGCTACACGCTGGTCGAGAGCCTGGTCCCGGCCGGGGCCCGGACCGAGGCGTTCACCTGGCTGACCGGCGCCGTGGCGCTCGGCCAGGCCGCCGCCGTCACGGTCGCCGGACAGCTGGAGGACCGCCTGTGGGGCGGGGCCGGCTTCCTGGTGCCGATGGGCGGCACCCTGCTGGCTCTGGTCACCCTCGTCGCGCTGCGCTCGCGGCTCTCGGCGCGGGCCGCCGGGCGTACGGTCGCACGTGGCGTGGGTCACCGCGTGCCGGTGGCAGTGGACTGAGAGGCCGGAATACGTCACTATGGATCGTCGTTAGCACTCATCGAGTGAGAGTGCCAGGAGGAAGACAGTGCCGACCTACCAGTACCAGTGCACCGAGTGCGGCGAGGGCCTCGAGGCGGTGCAGAAGTTCACCGACGACGCCCTGACCGAGTGCCCCAACTGCCAGGGCCGCCTCAAGAAGGTGTTCTCCGCGGTCGGCATCGTCTTCAAGGGCTCCGGCTTCTACCGCAACGACAGCCGCGGCTCCTCGTCGAGCAGCTCGCCGGCGTCGTCGAAGTCGTCGTCGTCCTCCACGTCGTCCGACTCCTCGTCGTCGACGTCGTCCGCCTCGTCCTCCTCGGACAAGAAGGCGTCGAGCACCGGCACCTCCAGCAGCTCCGCCGCTTAAGAGCGCGATTTCTTACAGGACCCTGTCGTCGTACGGCGACGGGGTCCTCGGCGTGTCCGGGGGCCGTCGGGGGCGGTTAGGGTGCGGACATGGCGAACAAGGTGAACGCCGAGCTCGGCGTGATCGGCGGCTCCGGTTTCTACTCCTTCCTCGACGACGTGACCGAGGTCCAGGTCGACACCCCCTACGGACCGCCCAGCGACTCCCTCTTCCTCGGCGAGATCGCCGGCCGGCGGGTCGCGTTCCTCCCCCGGCACGGCCGCGGCCACCATCTGCCGCCGCACCGCATCAACTACCGCGCCAACCTGTGGGCGCTGCGCTCGGTCGGCGTGCGCCAGGTGCTCGGCCCGTGCGCGGTGGGCGGGCTGCGGCCCGAGTACGGCCCCGGCACCCTGCTCGTGCCGGACCAGCTGGTCGACCGCACCAAGTCCCGGGTCGGCACCTACTTCGACGGGCTGCCGCGCCCCGACGGCACCGTGCCCAACGTGGTGCACGTGTCGCTGGCCGACCCCTACTGCCCCACCGGCCGCGCCGCCGCGCTGAAGGCCGCGCGCGGACGGGACTGGGAGCCGGTGGACGGCGGCACCCTGGTCGTCGTGGAGGGGCCCCGCTTCTCCACGCGCGCCGAATCGCTGTGGCACCAGGCGCAGGGCTGGTCCGTGGTCGGCATGACGGGCCACCCGGAGGCGGCGCTCGCCCGTGAGCTGGAGCTCTGCTACACCTCGATGACCCTGGTCACGGACCTGGACGCCGGCGCGGAGACCGGTGAGGGCGTCTCCCACGACGAGGTGCTGCGCGTGTTCGCCGCCAATGTCGACCGGCTGCGCGGGGTCCTCTTCGACGCGGTGGCGGCCCTGCCGTCGAACGACGAACGGGACTGTCTGTGCGCCGGGGCGCTGGGCGGGATGGATCCGGGGTTCGCGCTGCCGTAGGGGTGGCCGGGGCGTGCCCTGGGGCGCCAGGGCGCTAGTAGGGGCGTCAGCTGGAGGCCGGCACGGGCGTCAGCTGGAAGGTCAGCTGGGGCGTCGGCAA
Source organism: Streptomyces sp. SS1-1 (assembly GCF_008973465.1). Taxonomy (NCBI): domain Bacteria; kingdom Bacillati; phylum Actinomycetota; class Actinomycetes; order Kitasatosporales; family Streptomycetaceae; genus Streptomyces; species Streptomyces sp. SS1-1. The sequence continues at coordinate 3,083,300 of NZ_WBXN01000004.1, forward strand.
GGGCGGAACGTCTCGTTCGGGGGGCCGGGTTTTCCACAAGCCGTGGGCTGTCCACGGGCTTCGGCGGGCGGCGGCGGAATGCCGGATGGTGGCTTCGCAAGCCGTTCCGTCCGCGGCGTTCCCGCGCCGTTCCCGCTGGTGGTGATCCCGTGTCCCTCGCTTCCCCTGCCCGTCGACTCCCTACCTCTTCTCCTTCGTCGCCGCGCTCCGCGCTGCCGCCGGGGCCCGACGCTCCGGCCACCCGTGAGGTGCCGCACTTCGAGCCGGTGCGGGTCCGCGGCTCCGGCCGGCGGCTGCGCCGGCTCCTACGGCACCGGCGGCGGGCCGTCGCGGCCGGGCTGGCCGTGACCGCGGCCGCCCTGGTGGCGGCGGGACCGCGCGAGGCCGCGGACGGGGCGCGCGGGCATCCGGCGCAGGGCCCGGCACGGCCGCACCCGGTGGCCGAGCGGGTGTCGGCACCGGTGCGGATCGCCGACGCGGCCACCGTGCGGCTGCTGCGCCCCGGCGACCGGGTCGACGTGATCGCCGCCGAGGGGAACGGGCCCGGCGGGGACGCCCAGGTGGTCGCGCGCGGGGTGCGGGTGACGGAGGTGCCGGAGCCGCTGGACACCGCCGGGGAGAGCGGGGCGCTGGTGGTGCTGTCCGTGCCGCGTCCCACGGCCGCCCGGCTGGCCGGGGCGAGCGCCACGGCACGGCTGGCGGTGACGCTGTGCTGAGCCCGGTCAAGCGTCGGGGCGGGTCAGGTCCCTCCAAAGAGACGGCCGATTGGACAGAATGGCTGAACGCTGACGTAGGTTGCGGAGCGATCCGTTCCCCAAGCTGCGTGCCCGAGGAGTGCCCCCCAAGTGAGCGAGAACAAGGAACCGAGCGTCTGGCAGGGCTTCAAGACCTTCCTGATGCGCGGAAACGTCGTCGACCTGGCGGTGGCGGTCGTCATCGGCGCGGCCTTCACCAACATCGTCAACGCGGTGGTGAAGGGCGTCATCAACCCGCTGGTCGGTGCGATCGGCACGAAGAACCTCGATCACTACAGCTCGTGCCTGACCGGCTCCTGCGAGGGCGACGAGGGCATCCAGATCCTGTGGGGCTCCGTCCTCGGCGCCGGCCTCAGCTTCGTGATCACCGCGGCCGTCGTCTACTTCCTGATGGTCCTGCCCATGTCGAAGTACCTGGCCCGGGTGGAGGCCCGCCGCAAGGCGAAGGAGAGCACGCAGGAGGTCATCGAGGTGACCGAGCTGGAGGTGCTGAAGGAGATCCGCGACGCGCTGATCGCGCAGCGCGGCCCGGGCCACGACCAGCGATAGCGCTCCGGCGTCCGGGCGGTGCGGCCCCGGCGCGGGGGCCTCAGATGTGGTGCGGCGGCTTCTCGTCGAGGAAGCGCTTGAGGTCGGCCGCGCTGTCCCCGGCCGGCCGGTCGCCCCACCCGCGGTCCGTGTCGTCCGTGGACTGCTGGTCCAGCGGGTCGTCGAAGATCAGCGCGGGCTTCGGCTCGCGCGGCTCGGAGGCGGGGGTGCTGCTCATGACTCCAGGGTACGGCCCCGCCGCCGCGGGCCCCGTTCCGCCGACGCGGGCTGGGCTTGTGTTCGGGCCTCGCGTGAAGTCCCGTGGAGGCTTGTGCGCGGGTCGTGCGCCGCGGACGCGTATCGGCGCCCCATCTGCTGTGCTTGACCTCATGACGTCCAGTTCGAATACCGCGCCGGACTCCCCCCGCCCGCCCGGACCCAGGCGGCCGCTGCGCCGGCTCTCCGCCCGGGGCCGTGGTGAGGCACACCGGGCCGCCACCCCGCTGGAGCTCTTCTTCGACCTGTGTTTCGTCGTGGCCATCGCCCAGGCGGGCGTCCAGCTGGTCCACGCGGTCGCCGAGGGGCACGCCGGCCGAGGCATCCTCGACTACGCGATGGTGTTCTTCGCCATCTGGTGGGCGTGGATGAACTTCACGTGGTTCGCGTCGGCGTACGACAACGACGACGTGCTGTACCGGATCGTCACGCTGATCCAGATCTCCGGTGTGCTGGTCCTGGCCGCCGGGGTGTCCGAGACGTTCCAGGACCACGACTACGCGGCGGTGCTCGTCGGGTACCTCATCATGCGGCTCGCCCTCGTCTCGCAGTGGCTGCGGGTGGCCAGGTCCAGCTCCGGTCCCGAGCGGGTGATGGCCCTGCGGTACGCCGGCGGTGTGCTGCTGTGCCAGATCGGCTGGGTGGGTCTGGTGGTGCTGCCGGAGGACGCCCGGGGCTGGTGGTTCCTCGTCATGGTGGTGCTGGAGCTGTCCGTCCCGGCGTACGCGGAGCGGGCCCATCCGACGTCGTGGCATCCGCACCACATCGCCGAGCGGTACGGGCTGCTCACCATCATCGTGCTGGGCGAGACCATCGCGGCGGCCACGGTCGCCGTGAAGACCGGCATCGACGAGAACGACGCGCTGGGCGAGCTGCTGCCCATCGCGGCGGGCGGCCTGCTGATCATCTTCTCCGCGTGGTGGATCTACTTCGTGGTGCCGATCCACGGGCATCTGCGCTCCAACCGGGAGTCGTTCCTGTGGGGTTACGGCCACTACGTGGTGTTCGCGTCGGCGGCGGCGATCGGCGCGGGCCTGGAGGTGGCGGTCGAGCAGACCCTCCACGAGGCGCACATCTCGACGCTGGCCGCGACGGCGGCGGTGACCCTGCCGACGGCGCTCTATCTGCTCACCGTGTGGGCGCTGCACGCGCGGTACTTCAAGGTGGGCATCGCCCAGCAGCTGGTGCTGCCGACGACGGCCCTGCTGGTGATCTGCTGCACGTTCCTGCACGACTGGGGGGTGTTCGCGGCGGGACTGGTCTCGGCGGCGGGCGTGGCCGTCGGCGAGACACTGACGGCCCGGAGAACGGCCCGGCCGCCCGCGACGGCGGCACGGCAGCCGGCCTCCTGACGGCCCCGGCGCGACGGTCCCGGCGCGGCGGGCCGGGTCTGGACGGCAGGGCCTGCACGACACTGGGCGCATGACAGTTGACGCTCTGACGGATGTCGCCGGACTGCGGGTCGGCCACGCGACGCGCACCGGGGACGGCCGGCTCACCGGCACGACGGTCGTCCTCGCTCCCGAGGGCGGGGCCGTGGCCGCCGTGGACGTGCGCGGCGGCGGGCCCGGCACGAAGGAGACCGACGCCCTGGACCCGCGCAACGTGGTGCGCAAGGTCGAGGCGATCGTCCTGACCGGGGGCAGCGCGTACGGGCTGGACGCGGCGTCCGGGGTGATGGCGTGGCTGGAGGAGCACCGGCGCGGGGTGCGGGTCGGGCCGGACCCGGCGCATGTGGTGCCGGTGGTGCCCGCGGCCTGTGTCTTCGACCTGGGGCGCGGCGGCGACTTCCGGGCGCGGCCGGACGCCGGCACCGGGCGCGCGGCGGTCGAGGCCGCGGCGGCGAGCGCGGCCGGGGCCCCGGTGCCGGAGGGCTGCGTGGGCGCCGGGACCGGTGCCACCGTCGGGCCGGTCAAGGGCGGGATCGGCACCGCGAGCACCGTCCTGGAGTCGGGGATCACGGTGGCCGCGCTGGTCGTGGCCAACGCGGCGGGGTCGGCGGTCGAGCCGGAGACCGGCGCCCTGTACGGGGAGTTGCTGCGGGGCCGCGTGGACGTCCCGGACGCCGGTGTCCATGAGGCCGCGCGCAGGCGGCTCGCCGAGCTCGCGGAGACCAACGCGCCGCCGCCGCTGAACACCACGCTCGCGGTGGTGGCCACCGACGCCGACCTGTCGAAGGCGCAGGCGCAGAAGCTGGCCGGCACCGCCCACGACGGCATCGCACGGGCCGTACGGCCGGTGCACCTGCTCAACGACGGGGACACGGTGTTCGCCCTCGCCACGGGTGACCGCCCCCTGGACCCCGAGCACCCGCTCGCCCTGAACGACCTCCTCGCGGCGGCCGCGGACATGGTGACCCGGGGGATCGTCCGGGCCGTCCGGGCGGCCGAGTCGGTGACGGGTCCGGGCGGAGTGTGGCCGTCGTACGGGGAGTTGTACGGGCGGTAGGCGGGGGACCGAGCCCCGTCCTTCTCCGCCGGACGGCCACATGGCGCTCACGATTGTCGCGGTTCTGTCACGTGATGGCGTTCACCGCGCACGTGGGGAACCCGGCTCCGAGCGGTGGCCTCTTCCACCCTGGAACGGAACGGAACGGAACCGAACAGAGCTCGCGAAGGCCGAAAGAAGGAGCAGATCGTGACGACGCCGGACATGACAGCGCGACGCACAGTGGGGGCCTGTGCCGCCCTGGTGATCGGCGCCCTGACCCTCACGGCCTGCGGTGGCGGCGACGGCGGCAGCGGGGCCGGCGGTGACGGCAAGGACGGCAAGGGGTCGTCCACGGCGTCCGCGGCGAAGATCGTGATCTCGGCGAAGGACGGTTCCACGGGGGCGTCCATCAACACGACCGGTGTGCGGGTCAGCGGGGGCAGGCTGACGGCCGTACGGATGAAGGACGCGAAGACCGGGCAGGACGTGCCGGGTTCGCTGTCCTCCGACGGGACCGGCTGGCACCCCGGGGAGCAGCTGGAGCGCGGCACCAAGTACGAGATAACGGCCACCGCGAAGGACGCGGACGGCCGGGGCACCACCGCCGACTCGACCTTCACCACGGTCACTGCCGCCGGCAGCTTCATCGGCACCTACACCCCCGACAACGGCACCACCGTCGGGGTGGGCATGCCCGTGTCGTTCACGTTCGACAAGGCGATCAGTGACCGGAAGGCCGTGCAGTCGCACATCACCGTCACGTCCAGCAGCGGGCAGAAGGTGGTCGGGCACTGGTTCGGCGGGCAGCGCCTGGACTTCCGGCCCGAGGACTACTGGAAGGCCGGTTCCAAGGTCACGATGAAGATCGACCTGGACGGCGTCGAGGGCGCCGACGGTGTCGTCGGGGTGCAGAAGAAGACGGTCGCCTTCACGATCGGCCGCTCGCAGGTGTCGACGGTCGACGTGAACACCCAGACCATGACGGTCGTCCGGGACGGCAGCACGATCAAGTCGGTGCCGATCTCGGCGGGCAGCTCGGAGTTCTCCACCTACAACGGGCAGATGGTGATCTCCGAGAAGTCCAAGCAGCTCCACATGGACAGCCGGACGGTGAACCTGGCCGACGCGTACGACATCAAGGACGTGCCGCACGCGATGCGGCTGACGCAGTCGGGCACGTTCATCCACGGCAACTACTGGTACAACCAGGGCAACCCGCCGTTCGGCCGCCAGGGCACCAGCCATGGCTGCGTCGGCCTGCGGGACGTGAAGGGCGGTCAGGGGGACACCCCGTCCAAGTGGTTCTACGACAACTCGATGCTCGGGGACGTGGTGATCGTCAAGAACTCCCCCGACAAGAACGTGAAGCCGGACAACGGCCTCAACGGCTGGAACATGCCGTGGAGCGAGTGGACGGCGGGCAGCGCCGCCTGACGGCACGTCCGGCCCTGAACCGCACGTCGGACAGGGTTTCTTGACGGTTCGACGGGCCGCGCGGGAACTTCTCGCGCGGTCCGCGCGTTTCACCGGACGTACGTTTTCTCGGTTCCCGGACATGATGTCCGACCGAGGGGCTACGGTATGCACCCACAAGGTGACATGCAGCAACGCCGGGAGAAACCTTGAGCGTTCCGTACGAGACCACAGCGTACGAACCACCCGAGTCGCCGGAGTCTCCGGAGGAGCACCTCGCGCGGCTCCTCGGCCGTGCCCTGAACTCCTTCGAGCTGCCCGACGAGACCCTGCGGCGCCTGGACTGCGCGCTCGCCCACGACAGTTCGCTGCACTCCGCGCACCACAGCGCGGGGCTGCACCGCGAGACGTACCGGCACACCTGGCTGCTGGCCGACGGTTCGGCGCTCACCCTGTGGGAGCTCGTGCACAACACCGCGCGCGGCGGCGCCCCGCAGCACGAGGTGTACGTGGACGAGGAGGAGCTGCGCGCCGCGACCGAGCGGCTTCCGCTGCCCTCGGACGCGCCGGACTTCGAGCTGCCGGTGACCGTGCAGCCGTCGCCGTCGGTCGCGCCCCGGCACGGGTACGTACCGGAGGACTCGGCGGACCACGCGCGGCGGCTGCTGCGCCGCGCGGAGAACACGGACCGGCCGGGCCGTGAGACCGCCGCCCTGCTGGCCACGGCGTGCGGGCACCGGATCATGCAGGCGTTCGGGCGGCCCTGGCGGTCGGCGCGCGCGGGCCTGAGCTTCTCGCTCTACGAGCACGCGTTCCTGCTGCGGGACGGGGCCGAGGTCTCCCTGTGGGAGGTCGAGCACACGGCGACGCCGGACGGACGGCACATGTGCGAGGTGTACGTCAGCGAGGAGGCGGCGCGGGCCGCGATGCGGCGGCGGGCGGCGCAGGTCTCCTGAGGAACCCGCGGGCGGCCCACGGCGCGCTCAGTGGCCGGTGTTGAGCCGGTGGACCAGGCCGTCGAAGGCGTCGCGTTCCGCCGGGGTGAGTTCGACGGCCTCCCGGTCGGGGGCGGTCTGCCGCTGCCGGGGAAGCCCGGCGAGCGGCTGGTCGGGGGCCCAGCGCCGGTTCGCGGGGCGGTAGCGGCGCAGCAGACGGACGAGCCCCGTCACCCACAGCACGGCCGCCAGGGCGAGGACGACGGGACCCAGGAGCTGGAGGATCGAGACGTGCTCAGGCATGCCTCCCAGTAGACACCACGGTCCGGGCCGTATGACCCGGACCGTGACGTATCTCGCAGGTGCCGTGAACCACGCACAGCGGCTCAACTGGGACAAGCGGCGCCCCTGTCCGTCGTTGGACCCTTCCTTTCAGGCGGCGACCGGCTGCTGCCCGGTGTCGGATCGGGAGGCACCGGCGGCCGGGGGGCCGTCGGGTGCTGTGCGGCGCAGGCCCTTGAGCAGGACGACCAGGCCGGCCGTGACCGCCGTACCGGCCGCGATGGCCAGCAGGTAGAGGAACGGCTTGCCGATGAGGAAGGTGACCCAGACGCCGCCGTGGGGTGCGCGCAGGGTCGAGCCGAAGGCCATGGTGAGGGCGCCCGTGACGGCGCCGCCCGCCATGGAGGCGGGGATGACGCGCAGGGGGTCGGCGGCGGCGAAGGGGATGGCGCCCTCGCTGATGAAGGAGGCGCCGAGCACCCAGGCGGCCTTGCCGTTCTCGCGCTCCGCCGGCGTGAACAGCTTGCGGCGCAGGGTAGTGGCCAGGGCCATGCCCAGGGGCGGGACCATGCCGGCCGCCATCACGGCGGCCATGATCTTCATGGCGGAGTCGCTCGGGTCCTGCACGGCGATGCCGGCGGTCGCGAAGGCGTAGGCGACCTTGTTGACCGGGCCGCCGAGGTCGAAGCACATCATCAGGCCCAGCAGGACGCCGAGCAGGACGGCGTTGGAGCCGGACAGGCCGCCGAGCCAGTCCGTCATGGCCTTCTGCGCCTGCGCGATGGGCTTGCCGATGACGACGAGCATCAGGAAGCCGACGACCATGGAGGACAGCAGCGGGATCACGACGACGGGCATGATGCCGCGCAGCACCGGGGGGATGTCGATCCGCTGGATGGCGAGGACGACACCGCCGGCGAGGAGACCGGCGACGAGGCCGCCGAGGAATCCGGCGTTGATGGTGAAGGCGATCATGCCGCCGACGAAGCCGGGGACGAGTCCCGGCCGGTCGGCCATGCCGTAGGCGATGTACCCGGCGAGGACGGGGATCAGGAAGCCGAACGCGACGCCGCCGATCTGGAAGAGCAGGGCACCCCAGCTGTCGGCCTGCCCCCAGGCGAAGTGCTCGGTGACGGGCGCGGCCTCGTTGATGCGGTAGCCGCCGATGACGAACCCGAGGGCGATCAGCAGGCCGCCGGCGGCGACGAACGGGACCATGTAACTGACGCCGGACATCAGCCACTTGCGCAGCCGGGTGCCGTAGCCGTCGCCGGGTTCGCCGGCCCGGTCGACGGGGGCGCCGGGCCGGGCCGCCCGGGTGGTCTCCCCGCGGGCGGCCTTCTCGCGGACCTCGGCGATGAGTTCGGCGGGCCGGTTGATGCCGGCCTTGACTCCGACGTCGACCGTGGGCTTCCCGGCGAACCGGTCCTTCTCGCGTACGGCGACGTCGTGGGCGAGGATCACGCCGTCCGCGGCGGCGACGACGGCGGGGTCGAGCCGGGTGAAGCCGGCCGATCCCTGCGTCTCGACGACGAGTTCGACGCCCGCGTCCCGGCCGGCGTTCTCCAGGGCCTCGGCGGCCATGTAGGTGTGGGCGATGCCGGTGGGGCAGGAGGTGACGGCGACGATCCGGAAGGGACGCCCGGCGGTGGTGGCGTCCTCGCCGGACGGGGTGTCCGTGGCAAGGGCCTCCTCGCGGGACGGGGTGTCCGTGGCGGGGGCCTCTTCCCCGCGGATCAGCGCGGCGGCCGACTCGGCGTCCCGGGCGGCGCGCAGGGCGTCCGTGAACGCGCTGTCCATGAGCTGCCGGGCCAGCGAGGACAGGATCGTGAGGTGGGCGTCGTCCGCTCCGGCCGGGGCGGCGATGAGGAAGATCAGGTCGGCGGGCCCGTCGGCGGCGCCGAAGTCGACACCGGCGGCGCTGCGTCCGAAGGCGAGCGTCGGCTCGGTGACATGGGCGCTGCGGCAGTGCGGGATGCCGATGCCGCCGTCGAGGCCGGTGGGCATCTGGGCCTCGCGGGCGGCGACGTCGGCGAGGAAGCCGTCCAGGTCGGTCACCCGGCCCTGGGCGGCCATGCGCTCGGCGAGGGCGCGTGCCGCGGCCTCCTTGGTGTCGGCGGTCAGGTCGAGGTCGACCAGGTCCGCCGTGATCATGTCGCTCATCGCGGGCTCCTTCGCACGCGTATCGCCCGTATCGCCAGGGGAGTCGGGTGGGCGGGGGTGGGGACGGGGACGGGGAGGAAGAGAAGTGCGGCCGTGCCGTTCATGACGCGGGCTCGGTGAGGGCGCGGTCCGCGGGGACGTCGGCCGTGACGGTGACGGCCGACGGGTCGAGGTCGGCGGGGGTGGGCATCACGCTGCCGGGAAGCCGTACGGCCGCGGCGCCGTGCGCGACGGCGGAGGCGAGGGCGTCGGGGCCCTGCCCGCCCGCGATGAGGAACCCGGCGAGGGAGGCGTCCCCGGCGCCGACGTTGCTGCGGACGGCGTCGACGGGTGCGGTGCCGAACCAGGTGCCGGCGTCGTCGACCAGCAGTTGCCCGTCGGCGCCCAGGCTGGCGAGGACGGCACGGGCGCCCAGTTCACGCAGTTCCCCGGCGGCCTTCACCGCGTCCCCGAGCGTGGTGAGGGGACGTCCGACGGCCCGGGCGAGCTCCTCGGCGTTGGGTTTCACCACGTCGGGCCGGGCCCGTACGGCTTCGAGCAGGGCCGGTCCGGAGGTGTCCAGGGCGATCCGGGTGCCGTCGGCGTGGGCCCGGGTGACGACGTCGGCGTACCAGGTGGCGGCGAGGCCGCGGGGAAGGCTGCCGCAGCAGGCGATCCAGTCGGCGGCGCGGGCCTGGGCGCGGACGGCGTCGAGGAGGGCTTCGCGTTCGGCGGGGCTCAGTTCGGGGCCGGGGGCGTTGATCTTCGTGAGGACGCCGTCGGTCTCGGCGAGGGCGATGTTGGAGCGGGTGGCGCCGGCGACGGGGACGGGGGCGACGTCGATGCCCTGGGCGTGGAGGAGGTCGGCGACGAGGGCGCCGGGCGCCCCGCCGAGGGGCAGCACGGCGACCGTCCGGCGTCCGGCGGCGGCGACGGCCCGGGAGACGTTCACGCCCTTGCCGCCGGGGTCCATGCGTTCACCGGTGGCGCGGATGACCTCGCCGCGGTCCAGGGCGGGGACCTCGTAGGTGCGGTCGAGGGACGGGTTGGGGGTGACGGTGAGGATCATGCGCTCGTTTCCAGGCCCGGGTGGGGGGACGTTCTCAGACACGCTGCACTTCCGTGCCGCCGTGCTCGATGCCCGTGGCGGCCTCGGGTGCGAGGCCGGTGTCGGTGATCAGCAGGTCCACGTCGCCGAGGCCGCCGAAGCGGGCGAAGTGCTCCTGGCCGTGCTTGCCGGAGTCGGCGAGCAGGACGACCCGGCGCGCGGCGGCGACGGCGGCGCGTTTCACGGCGGCTTCGGCGAGGTCGGGGGTGGTCAGCCCGTGCTCGGCGGAGAAGCCGTTGGCGGCGACGAACAGCACGTCGGCGCGGATCTCGGCGTACGCGCGCAGGGCCCAGGCGTCGACGGCGGCGCGGGTGCGGTGCCGTACGCGGCCTCCGACGAGGTGGAGCTGGATGCCGGGGTGGTCGGCGAGGCGGGCGGCGATGGGCAGGCTGTGGGTGACGACGGTGAGGGACGCCTCGAGCGGCAGGGCGGCGGCGAGGCGGGCCACGGTGGTGCCCGCGTCGAGGATCAGGGTGCCGTCGGTGGGGAGTTCGGCGAGGGCCGCCTTCGCGATCCGGTCCTTCTCGTCGGCCGCCGTGGACTCGCGTTCGGTGAGGTCCGGTTCGAAGTCGAGGCGCCCGGCGGGGATGGCGCCGCCGTGCACCCGCCGGACCAGCCCGGCCCGGTCGAGCGCCTTGAGGTCCCGCCGGATGGTCTCGGCCGTGACCTGGAACTCCTCGGCGAGCGACAGCACGTCCACCCGGCCGCCGTCCCGGGCCAGCCGGAGGATCGCCTGCTGCCGCTCCGGTGCGTACATGCCCGTTCTCCCTCGCCGGTGTGCCCGAGTCTGTGGTTCGGGGGCCGAGATTACGCCCGGACTCCGGAGAAGTAAACAGATTCGGATGTGATCGGGCACGAACGGGCATCGGGCCCGGAGGGCTGGGAGGACTGGGGAGACTGGAAAAGGCGAAGGGCCCGCCCAGGTCGCACCTGGACGGGCCTCGTCGCTGCCCTGTCGCTGCGAAAACTCAGCCGACGAGCTGAGGAGCCCGGTCGTCGGACCGTTCGCCCTCCACGGCCCCGCTTCCGGAGCCCTCGCCCTCCCCCGGCCCCGCCGGCCGCGCCGGCAGCGCCCACATCAGCAGGAAGATGACCGCCATCACCGCCGCCACCCAGCCCAGCGCGTGCTGGAAGCCGTCGGCGAAGGCGGTGCCCGCCGCGGTCGGGGTCGTGGCCTCGGTCAGGCGGTCGTCGACGATGCCGTAGAAGACGACGGAGACCAGGCCGAGGCCGAGGGCGTTGCCCATCTGCTGGACCGTGTTGATCAGGCCGGACGCCGAACCGGCGTGCTCGCGCGGCACCTCGGAGAGGATCGCGTCCGTCAGCGGGGCCACGATCAGGCCCATCCCGGCACCCATCACGATCAGGGGCAGCGCCATCTGCCACGGGGCGATGGCGAGGCCGTAGCGGCCGGCCTCCCAGATGTAGAGCAGGATGCCGGTGCCCATGAGCAGCGCGCCCGCCTGGAGCACCGTGCGGCCGAAGCGCGGGACGAGCTGCTGGACGGACAGACCGGCCGCCGTGGAGACGGCGATGGAGAACGGGATGCCGGTGAGGCCGGCCTTCAGCGGGCTCCAGCCCAGCCCGAACTGCATGTACAGCGTCCACACCAGGAAGAAGATGCCGAGCGCGACACCGAACACCGTCTGGACGGCGATTCCGGCCGCGAAGCTCTTCACCTTGAACAGGGAGAGCTCGACCAGCGGGGAGCCGTCACGGGCGCCCTTGCGCCGCTCGTACGCCACCAGCGCACCCAGCACGACGAGCGAGCCGCCCATCGACAGGTACCCCCACAGCGGCCAGCCCAGCTCACGGCCCCGGGTCAGCGGGTAGAGCAGCATCAGCAGGCCGAGGGTGACCAGGGCGACGCCCACCAGGTCCAGCTTGAGGGCCTTCGGGGCCCTGGACTCGGTGATGAAACGGCTGCCGAGGATCAGGCCGGCGATGCCGACCGGCAGGTTGATCAGGAAGATCGGGCGCCAGGCCAGCCCGAAGAGGTCACCCTCCGTCAGCAGCGCGCCGAGGAGCGGACCGCTGACCGCGCCGAGGCCGACGATCGCGCCGAACAGGCCGAACACCTTGCCCCGTTCGTGCGCCGGGAAGGTGGCGTGGACGATCGACAGCACCTGAGGCACCATCAGCGCGGCCATGGCGCCCTGGAGGATGCGGGAGGCGACCAGCATCTCCGGGTTCACGGCGAAGCCGCACAGCGCGGAGGCGAGGGTGAAGCCGCCGATGCCGATGAGGAACAGCCGCTTGCGGCCGTGGATGTCGCCGAGCCGGCCGCCCGTGATCAGGCCCGCGGCGAAGGCGAGGGCGTACCCCGCGGTGATCCACTGGATCTGGCTGAAGGTGGCCCCGGCCTCGCGCTGGATCGACGGGATGGCGATGTTGACGATCGTGACGTCCACGAGGTCCATGAAGGCCGCGGTCATCACGATGGCCAGCGCGAACCAGCGGCGCCGGTCGGCCGGGGGCGTGGTGTCCGCCGTCGTCGCGGCCGTCGCGGCCGTCGTGGCCTTCGTGGCCGTCGTGGCCTTCGCCGTCGGCTCGTCCGCCGTCGTCGTTCGCTTCGTTCGCTGCTGCGGTGTCGCTGTGGTGCGCTCGCCTGAGGTCATGTTCCGACGCTACGGGCCGATTAGGTCAGATCGTGTCCTAGACGTGCGGCATCCTCGAACCCATGACGACGGACACTCCGGCACGGCTGCTGACCCTCCTCTCCCTCCTCCAGACGCCCCGTGAGTGGCCCGGTGGTGAACTCGCCGGCCGGCTGGGGGTGTCCCGGCGCACGGTGCGGCGGGACATCGACCGGCTGCGGGAACTGGGCTATCCCGTGCGGGCGACCAAGGGGTCCGACGGGGGCTACCGGCTCGTCGCGGGCAAGGCGATGCCGCCGCTCGTGCTGGACGACGAGGAGGCCGTGGCGATCGCGGTAGGGCTGCGGGCCGGTGCCGGGCACGCCGTCGAGGGCGTCGAGGAGGCGTCCGTACGGGCGCTGGCGAAGCTGGAGCAGGTGCTGCCGGCGCGTCTGCGGCACCGCGTGAGCACGTTGCAGGCCGCCACCACGCCGCTGGCCAGCGGGGACGGGGCGAGCATCGCGCCCGAGACGCTCACCGTGATGGCGTCGACCGTGGCGGGGCGGGAGCGGCTGCGGTTCGCGTACCGGGCGAAGGACGGCACCGCCTCACGGCGCCTGACCGAGCCGTACCGGCTGGTGTCGACCGGGCGGCGCTGGTACCTCGTCGCGTACGACCTCGACCGGGGCGACTGGCGGACGTTCCGGGTGGACCGGGTGAGCGAGCCGTTCGCGACGGGGGCGCGGTTCGCCCCGCGGGAACTGCCCACCGGGAGCGCCGCCGAGTATCTGCGGCAGTCCATGTGGGGGTGGGCGGAGTCGTACGAGTTCTCCGTGACGTTCGCCGCGCCCGCGGAGTTCGTCGCCACGCGGCTGCCGGGGTGGCTGGGCGTGCCGGAGCCGCTGGAGGACGGACGGACGTGCCGGGTGCGGGGGACGAGCGGGGGCAACCCGGAGTGGACGGCCGTACGGCTGGCGATGGTGGGCTGCGATTTCACCGTCGAGTCGCCGGAGGAACTGCGGCGGTCCGCGGAGGAGTTGGGCGGACGGCTGAGCCGGGCGGCCGCGAGCTAGCGGGACTTGGGAGCCCTTGGAGCCCTGGGAGCCTTCGAGGTCGTGGGGGCCTTCGAGGTCTTGGGGGCCTTTGGGGTCTCGGGAGCCTCCGGGGTCTCAGGGGTGCTCCCCCACGGGAAGCCCTTCAGGGCCTCCAGGTTGGCCAGGGCGCGCGCCCTCGGGCCTTCGGGGCCGTCGGCCGGGGCCTCTCCGGTGGCCCAGGTCTCCACCGCGACCCGGACGACGGCCGAGGCCACCGCCGCGGGGAAGGCCAGGTCGGCGGAGGCGTCGCCGCCCGCGCAGCGCTCCGCGAGCACCTCGGCCAGCCGGGCCTCGGTGGCGTGGCTGACCTCCGCCCACACCCGGTGCAGGGCGGGGTCGTGGAGGGCGAGGCGGACCAGGGTGCGGGTCCACTCCCAGGAGGCGCCGGAGATGCCCTCGCCGGGGGTGAGCGTGTGGCGGACCGCGTGCTCCAGGGCCTCCGGCACCGACAGGGCGGTGGGGGCGTCGTGGACGGCCCGGGTCCAGCGGTCGGCGCCGTCCGCGTAGAGCGGGGCGACCGCTTCTTCCTTCGTGGCGAAGTAGCGGTAGAAGGTGCGCGGCGCGACCCCCGCGGCCTGCGCGATGTCCTCGGCCCTGGTCGCCTTCAGGCCCTGCCGGACGAAGAGGCCGGCCGCGGCACGGGCGATGTCGGCTCGGGTCGCCGCCTTGCGTCGTTCCGTGAGGGAGGCGGTGGCCGGGGGCGGTGCGGGGGTGGGGCTGCTCACGTACTGCAGGCTATGCCTGTGTGACACAATCTGCCATCCGAGGGGTCACCCCGTGGTTCAGGTACGGGGTGGCCCTTTGTCCGCTCACGCGCGCGCTCGCACAGGGGGCGGGGCGGACATGGGTGGAGCCGGGCCCCGGCACCCAGGGGGGATGGGCGCCGAAGCCCGGCTCGGGGAAAGTCCCGGCGCCGGGGGGAGTGCGTCGGGACGCGGTCCGCGGGTGGGAGTCCGGAGTCGAACTCCCTTGCCCTGAGGTCTTGTTCCCTGGGCCCTGGGGGTTGAAGCAGCGTTCCGCGGCCATGTTTGCGCGGTCTTTCGCCACCCGGCGCACGCCCCTCGGCGGCGCCGCCCCCGCGGCCGCGTACGTTACGCGGCCGCGTCGAAGCCGGTGCTGCGCGCCAGCTTCTTCAGCTCCAGCAGGGCGTGCTTCTCGATCTGGCGGATGCGCTCGCGGGTCAGGCCGTGCTCCTTGCCGACCTCGGTCAGCGTGCGCTCGCGTCCGTCCTCGATGCCGTACCGCATCTTGATGATGGACGCCGTGCGCTGGTCGAGGCGGCCGATCAGGTCGTCCAGCTCCTCGCTGCGCAGCAAGGTCAGGACGGACTGCTCGGGCGAGACGGCGGAGGTGTCCTCGAGCAGGTCGCCGAACTGGGTCTCGCCCTCGTCGTCCACCGACATGTTCAGCGAGACGGGGTCGCGCGCCCAGTCCAGGACGTCGGTCACGCGCTCCGGGGTCGAGCCGAGCTCGGCCGCGATCTCCGCGGGCTCCGGGTCGCGCCCGTGCTCGCGGTTGAACTCGCGCTGCACGCGGCGGATCCGGCCCAGCTCCTCGACCAGGTGGACGGGGAGGCGGATGGTGCGGGACTGGTCGGCTATGGACCGGGTGATGGCCTGGCGGATCCACCACGTGGCGTACGTGGAGAACTTGAAGCCCTTGCGGTAGTCGAACTTCTCGACCGCGCGCACCAGGCCGGCGTTCCCCTCCTGGATCAGGTCGAGCAGGGGCAGGCCGCTGCGGGGGTAGCGGCGGGCCACGGCGACGACCAGACGGAGGTTGGAGCGGATGAAGATGTCCTTGGCCCGCTCGCCCTCGGCGACGAGGGCCTCCAGTTCCTCACGGGTGGCGTCCGCCTTGGACTCCTCGTACCCGTCGAGGACCTGCTGTGCGAACACACCCGCCTCGATGATCTGCGAGAGCTCGACCTCCTTCGCCGCGTCGAGCAGAGGCGTACGGGCGATCTCGTCGAGGTACATGCCGACCAGGTCGCGGTCCGCGATCTCGCCGCCATGGGCGCGAACACTGCTGGCCGCGTCGACGGCCTCGCCGGTGGCGGACTGACGACGGGCGACGGCACGGGTTGCCATGCGTGCTCCCTTGCGATTGGGCTGGCGGGTGGTCCTTGGACGCTTGGGACTCTTCTCGAGTGCCCCGCATCCGAACGGAACAACGACTTGAATCAGGACAGAATTCCCAACCCGCCCCCCTATTTATCTGATCTTGCAGTATCCTGCCGGGCCACACGGGCGACCCCTCGCCGTCCGGGCCGAGGAATCGCAGGTCAGACGGGATTCGCCGGATTTCCGTGCTGTCGCCGCCGCCCTCGGGGGCGGTCCGGTGAGATTCCGCTCACACCGGCACCGTCGGCCGTTCGGCGGAAGGACCGACGCCGTCGTCCGCCCTCTCACCCCTGAAGACGGTCGGCGCCCGCGGAAGGTTGCCAGGCCGGACGGCCCGGCTCGACCTCAGCCGAATTGCACCGAGCGCTTGGCCAGCCCCATCCAGAAGCCGTCGATCACCGACTTCTGCCCGTCCAGCTCACCGGCCGCCTCGGCGGCGCCCATGGTGACGAAGAGGGGTGCGAAGTGCTCGGTGCGGGGGTGGGCGTAGCGCCCGGCGGGGGCCTTGTGGAGGAAGTCGAGGAGCGCGTCCCAGTCGCGGTGCTCCAGGGCGCGGCGTCCCCAGTCGTCGAACTCCACGGACCAGGACGGTATTCCGCCCTGGCGCAGGGCCGCGAGGTTGTGGGTGAAGAAGCCGGAGCCGATGATCAGCACGCCCTCGTCGCGCAGCGGGGCCAGCTTGCGGCCGACCTCCATGAGCCGCACCGGGTCGAGGGTCGGCATGGAGATCTGCAGGACGGGGATGTCGGCGTCGGGGTACATCTCGACGAGGGGGACGTAGGCGCCGTGGTCGAGGCCGCGGTCGGGGATGTCCTGGACGGGGACGCCGGGGGCGCGCAGCAGCTTGCGGACGGACTCGGCGAGCTCGGGGGCACCGGGGGCCGGGTAGGTCACCCGGTAGTAGTGCTCGGGGAAGCCCCAGAAGTCGTACACGAGCGGCACGGGCGCGGTGGCGCCGAGGGCGAGCGGGGCCTCCTCCCAGTGGGCGGAGACGACGAGGATCGCCTTGGGGCGCGGCAGCCCGGCGGCCCAGGCGGCGAGTTCGCCGGGCCAGACGGGGTCGTCGGCGAGCGGCGGGGCGCCATGGCTGAGGTAGAGGGCGGGCATGCGCTCCTGGGCGGCGGCGGACATGTCGGGCACTCCCTCCGAGCCCGGCGGGAACCGGGTCTCTCCTCCATCGAAACTGCTTCAAATCTAAAACGTTCGTTCGTCTCCCTGACCGTACGCCGGGATAGTTCAAAGTTCAAGGAGAGTGCTCGTACAGTGGAACGTATGAACAGCGCATCGACGTCCGCCCCGGTGGAGGAGTCCCCCTGGCTCACCGAGGACCAGCAGCGCGTGTGGCGCTCGTACGTGGAGGCGACCACGCTGCTCGACGACCATCTGGACCGTCAGCTCCAGCGGGACGCGGGCATGCCCCACCTCTACTACGGGCTCCTGGTCGCGCTCGCCGAGTCCCCGGAACGGCGGCTGCGGATGACCGAGCTGGCGCGGTACGCGAAGATCACCCGCTCCCGGCTGTCGCACGCCGTCGCCCGGCTGGAGGGCAACGGCTGGCTGCGCCGCGAGAACTGCCCCGACGACAAGCGCGGCCAGTTCGCCGTACTGACCGACGAAGGCCTGGAAGTGCTGCGCCGGACCGCGCCCGGGCACGTACGGGCCGTTCGGCAGGCCCTGTTCGACCGGCTGGCCCCGGAACAGCAGAAGGCCCTCGGCGAGATCATGAAGATCGTCGCCGAGGGCCTGCAGCCGAGCGAAGCGGGTGCGGACCTGCCCTGGCTGCGCTGAACCGCTCGTTCCAGCGAGCCAGGGCAGGTCCTTCGCGGCGTACGTACCGGGCGTCCCCTTCCCCGTACGCGCGCCTGGTCCCTCGGGGTACGGCCGCCAGGGCCGTGGTCGTGCGTCCGTCAGTGCGTCAGCGCATCAGTACGTCAGTGCCTCAGCACCTCAGCGCCTCAGCGTCTCAGTGGGCGACGACCGGCACCGGGAGGTCCTCCTCGGCGCCCTCCTCGGAGGAGGCCACCGCCGTGCCGCCCGGACGGCCGGCGTTGACCAGGGTCAGGGCGATGACCGCGGCCGCGACCAGGATGCCGACGGCGAACCAGATGGCGCTGGTGTAGCCCTGCACGAGGCCCTGCGCCTGGACCAGCTGCTGCTGGGACCGGCTGGACGCGCCGGCGATGTGGTCGGCGATGTAGGACGTGGTCGCCGAGGCGGCGATCGTGTTCAGCAGGGCCGTACCGATCGCGCCGCCCACCTGCTGCGAGGTGTTGACCATGGCCGAGGCGACACCGGCGTCCTGCGGCTTGACGCCGAGGGTGGCCAGCGACATGGCCGGCATGAACGCGGTGCCCATGCCGAGACCGAGCAGCAGCATCGCGGGCAGCAGCAGCGCGGCGTACGAGGAGCCGATCTCCAGCTGGGTCAGCAGCAACATGCCGACGGCGGCCACCAGGAAGCCGGGGCCCATCAGCAGCCGCGGCGCGACCCGGGTCATCAGCCGGGCGCCGATCTGCGTGGACCCGGTGATCATGCCCGCGATCATCGGCAGGAAGGCGAAGCCGGTCTTGACCGGCGAGTAGCCCTTCACGATCTGCAGGTAGTAGGTCAGGAACAGGAACAGGCCGAACATCGCGATGATCGCGAGGCCGAGCGAGAGGTAGACACCGCCGCGGTTGCGCTCGGTGACCACGCGCAGCGGCAGCAGCGGGGCCTTGACCCGGGACTCCACGGTCACGAAGGCGAGCAGCAGCACGCCGGAGGCGACGAACATGCCGATCGTGGTCGGGTCGCTCCAGCCCTCGGACTCGGCGCGGGTGAAGCCGTAGACCAGCGAGACCAGGCCGAGCGTGGACAGGATCACGCCGGGGATGTCGAGCGTGGAGCGGTTGCGGCCGCCCTGCGGCTCACGGATGACGTACCAGGCGCCGAGCGCGGCGACGACGGCGAACGGGATGTTCACGAAGAACGTCCAGCGCCAGTCCAGGTACTCGGTCAGGAACCCGCCGAGGATCAGGCCGACGGCACCGCCGCCACCGGCGATCGCGCCGTAGATGCCGAACGCCTTCGCGCGCTCCTTGGCGTCGGTGAACATCACGGCGAGCAGGGAGAGCGCGGCCGGGGCGAGCAGCGCGCCGAACGCGCCCTGCAGCGCGCGGGCGCCGAACATCATGGCCTCGTTGGTGGCCGCACCGCCGAGGGCGGAGGCGGCGGCGAAGCCGCCCAGACCGACCACGAAGGCGCGCTTGCGGCCCCAGAGGTCGGCGATGCGTCCGCCGAACAGCAGCAGACCGCCGAAGGCGAGGGCGTAGGCCGTGACGACCCACTGCCGGTTGCCGTCGGAGATGCCCAGGTCCTGCTGGGCGGAGGGCAGCGCGATGTTCACGATGGTCGCGTCCAGGACGACCATCAGCTGCGCTATCGCGATGAAGGCGAGCGCCTTCCATCGGTTCGGATCGGCCGCGCCGAGGGCGCCGCCGGGAGCCTTCACGGCTGTTTCAGACATGGGTGTACCCACTTCGGGACTTCGTGACGGAAAAAGTGAAAGGAAAGGGGACGGCTCGTCGGCTGTGACGGCCGCTGGACTACGGCTGTGCGCGTGTCGACCCCCGTGGTGCCCCGGACTCATCGGCCGGTGTGCCGGCGGGGCGGGCGGGTCGGGACGAACGATTCGGGTCGGTCAGGACGTGTACTGAGGTCCGGACATGGCGTGCACGGGCTTCGGTCGAGACATGTGCATGGGCTTTGGCCGAGACATGTGCCTGGACTTGGGTCGAGACATGTGCATGGGCTTCGGTGGGGACATGGGCAGGGGTTGTGCCCGGAACATGTCCCTCGGGACGGGTCGCGTCAGGCCTTGCGCAGGTCCTCCATGGTCAGTGCCGTACCGGGAAGGGTGGAGCGGGCCGGTGCCCGCAACCCGTCCAGGAACAGCTGCAGATGGCGGTGGACGTAGCGGTCCGCGATGCCGCAGTCGGTGCCGGCCGGCGGCCGGCTGAGCTGGGCCGCGGCGATCATGACGTCGCCGACGTCCACGTCGGACCGGAGCTGCCCCGCCGCCTTCGCGCGATCCATGATCGCCGCGACGAGGCTCTCGCACCGCTCGCGCGATGCCTCCAGATCCGGATGGTGCTGGTCGAAGGTGCTCTGGACCATCGGGCACAGCGCACTGATCCGCTCGTCGGCGGCGGTGTGCACGAAGCGCTCCAGAGCCTCGAAGGCGTCCCCGGTCTCCGCGAGCGCAAGATGAGCCGCCGCCACCGTACGGTCCATGACGGAGCAGACGACCTCACGCACCAGCGCGTCGCGGTCGGGGAAGTTGCGGTACACCGTGGCGTTGCCGACGCCGGCCCGGCGGGCGACGTCGTCGAGCGGCACGTCGGGGCCGTGCTCGACGAACATCTCGCGGGCGGCGGTGACGATCCGCTCCCGGTTGCGCAGGGCGTCGGCGCGGGGCCGGGGTGCCTTGCGCACTGCGGGGGTGGCGGTCTCCACGGTGTCCTCCTCGTCTCCTGTGATGCTGGGTGTCCGGTTCCCCCGGGGGTTCTGCGACCCGGTTTCGACGATCCGGGGAAGCACTCCCCGTTTCGCGCGGACACAGGTCTAAACGGGGAGACGGTCCCCGGTTATTTCCCGCCCCCGGCCTTTATTCCTGTGACCTGGATCACATTTCCGTCGAGGCCAAGCAGCGCCTGGTCACCAGGCCGCCGGGCGGCGCGGAACCCACACGTTCGGTCTCCTCCAACGCGCGCGCCCGCATCCCCCGACACAGGGTGATCGAGAGGGTGCAGCGCGCGGTCCGGCGGGCTGCCATGGACTGAAAGGGCCCATGCATGCAGCCGTACCGCCGGATACGTCCCCGCCGTGTGGCCGCCCTCGCCTCCGTCACCGCCCTGATCATGGCGGTCGGCACCTCGGCAGGCACCGGGCACCTCACGGCGGGCACCTCCACGGTGGCCGGGGCGGGACCGATATCCCCGGAGCACTCCACAGCGCTCGGCCCCTGCATGATCAGCGGCCCGCCGGCGGTCCAGATGTCGGAGGGCGTGCCCACCCCGCGCGGCTACGCCCGCTCCACCGGCACCGTCCGCGCCCTCACCCTCATGGTCGACTTCCCCGACGCCCCCGGCACCGGCAGCGCCCTCGACCGCTACGGCGAGTTCTTCCCGCAGACCCAGAAGTGGTTCCGCACCAGCTCCTACGGCCGCCTCGACTACCGCGCCGAGACGCCGATCCCCGACTGGCTGCGGATGCCCAAGTCGTTCCGCGAGTACGGCATAGAGCGCGGCGCCCCCTTCGACCCCGGGTACCGCCGGCTGGTCCAGGACATCGTGGTCGCCGCCGACGCGCGCGTCGACTTCACGTCGTACGACTTCCTGAACGTCCTCGTCACCCCGAACGCCGGGCCCTCCGCCCTCGACACGGTCCTGTCGGTGACCTTCGCCGGCAACGTCGAGGCCCCCGTGGCCGACGGCGTCTCCGTCACCAACGCCTCCTTCGTGTACTCGCGCCAGGACGACGGCTCCGGCTCCTACCACCGCACCGGCTACCGGGTCCTCCCCCACGAGAACGGCCACGTCTTCGGCCTGCCCGACCTCTACACCGCCGAGGGCGGCGGCGCGGTCGGCCACTGGGACATCATGAGCGAGGACTGGGGGGCCAACAACGACCTGCTCGGCTGGCACAAGTGGAAGCTCGGGTGGCTGGACGACGCCCAGGTCCGCTGCGCGGCCGCCGCCGGCTCGGACGAGTACACCCTGACCCCGCTGGCCCGCGAGGGCGGCCCGAAGCTGCTGTTCGTCCCGCTGGGCCCGCACTCCGGCTACGCCCTGGAACTGCGCACCCGCGAGGGCAACGACGAGGCCGTCTGCCGCCCCGGCATCCTCGTCTACCGGGTCGCCGCGGACGTCGACACCGGGATGGGCCCGGTGAAGGTGCAGGACTCCCAGCAGGACAGCGGCGGCTGCACCCGCAGCCCGAACGTCCACGCCGAACTCTCCGACGCGACCTTCACCCCGGGCGAGGAGTTCCGCGACGACAAGCGGGGGGTGCGGGTCGCGGTGGTGGGGGTGGAGGAGGACGGGGGGTACCGGGTGCGGGTGACGCGGGAGGGGGACGCGAGGGGGTGACGCGGGACGGTGGCGCTTCTGCCGGCCCCCGGCTGCGCGCGGCGGCCTCCCCCTCCGAACGGCTCACCCGTCGTAGGGCCGGGCGGCACGGCCCTCCCGGAGGGTGAGCCCCCACCAGGCGAGCTGGTCGAGCAGCACGGCGGCGGCCTTGGCGGTGCCGTCCTCGTCGTGCGGGCGCCCGTCGTCGTCGAACCGCTCCCAGGCCATGTGGAAGCTGACGGTGTCGCGCAGGGTCACGGCGTGCATCTCGGCGAAGACCTGCCGCAACTGCTCCACGGCCCGCTGCCCGCCGGCCATCCCGCCGTACGACACGAACCCGACGGGCTTGGCGCGCCACTCCCGGTAGACGTAGTCGACGGCGAGCTTGAGGGCGGCGGGGTAGCCGTGGTTGTACTCGGGCGTGACGACGACGAACCCGTCGAGCCCGCCGATCCGCTGGGCGAGGGTCGGGGCGTCGGACTGCTCGAGGGTGAGCTTGAGTTCGTCGGCGAGCACGGGCTCCGACAGATCGATGACGTGCGTCTCCATGTCGTCCCGCCGCCCGATCTCGGACAGGAACCACCGGGACACCTTGTCGGCGAACCGCCCGGGCCGAACACTCCCGATGAGCACACCGATCTTGAGGGGCGCGTGGGACATGGGTCTCCTCGTTTCTCGCGGGCCCTCTGGCGGGACCGACACGAGAAACGTAGAAACTCAACCTAACTCGAGGTCAAGCGCCCGGGGCCCCGGCCACCCTCACGACCCCACGAACCCCACCCTGACCAGCGGAAACGAGAACGCTCCCACGACGGATCGAGCATCCGCTAGGCTAGTCGCCGGATCTTCCACGATCCACGCCTTCGTAGCTCAGGGGATAGAGCACCGCTCTCCTAAAGCGGGTGTCGCAGGTTCGAATCCTGCCGGGGGCACACGACTAAGGGCCAGTTCAGGGGCATGATCCCCTCGAACTGGCCCTTTGCCATGATCACGGCCGTGCCACACACGTGCCACAAGGTCCGCTAAGAGTCCACATCGCCTCGTTCCTTACGGATCATCGAGCCGAGCCGATCGGCGATCTCGCGGTCACGGCCGTTGACCATGTGCTGATAGATCAGCGCTGCGCGGGGCGTGCTGTGGCCCATCCGAGTCATCAGTTCGCGCAGGCTCGCACCGGACGCGGCGAGCGTGTTCCCCGTGTGCCGAAGATCGTGGAAATGCACGTCTGCTGTGATGCCCGCCTTTTTCCGCGCGTTGATCCAGTCGTCGCGGAAGTTGCTCCGGCGGAGGCGACCACCCTGGGGGCCGAGGAAGACATGACTATCGCGGCCGGCTCCGGCGTAGGCGTCTAGGTGACGCCTCACGTCCGGCATGAGTTCGGTCGGGAAGGCCACCGGGCGAACGCCGGCGTTGGACTTAGGGGCCTTGTCGAAGAGCGCCCCGGTCTGCATCTCGGCTTGCGAGCGCTGGACCATGAGCGCGGCGTTGTCGGCGTCGACGTCCCGGCGGCGGAGCGAGGCCAACTCTCCGAACCGCAGTCCGGCGAAGGCGGCGAGGAGGACGAGCAGCCGGTAGCGCGGGGTGATTGCGTCGGCCACGGCGTACACCTCGGACACGGTGAGGACAGGCCGTTCCGGCACGTCGTAGCGGTCGGCGCCCTTGATCCGGCACGGGTTGCGGCGGATCAGCTCGTCATCAACCGCCGTGTTCAGGATTGCTCGCATGATCTGGTACGCCTTGACCACGGTCGGCTCACCGGTCCGCTCCAGACACTTCGTGCGCCACGCTCGGACCTGTGCCGTTGTGATCGACGACAGCGCCCGCTCACCGAAGGTGGGTAGGAGATGCAGACGAATCACGGACTCATGCCGCTCGCGTGAACGGGCAGCAAGCTTGCGGTCTTTGAGCCACGCCGTGGCGTACTCACCGAAGTGGACCTTGCCCGCGTCGGGGTCGTTCCACTGGCCACGGGTGATGTCCGCCTCGATGTGAGCCAGCGCGACCTCGGCATCGGTCTTGGTGGCGTATGTCTCCTCGGCGCCCCTGAGCTGGCCCGTGTTCGGGTCTCGATAACGTGCCTGCCAGCGACCGGACTTGAGTTGTCGGACTGAGCCGAATCGGCGCCGCCGTCCCTGGTTGTTCGCCATCAGGCAGTCCTCCTCAGCACAGTACGACGTACGGTCACCGGCTCAACGGTGTGTTCAGCGACGTACGCGGACACGGCACTCTCCGGGATGCGAACGTGCCGCCCGACTTTGACGAAGGTGATCCGGCGCTCTTCGATCAGTCGCCGAGGGAAACGCACGCCGGTACCGAGCACCTCGGCGACCTGCTGAACGCTGAGAAGCCGATCCACGATCACCACTCCCCCTCTGTCTCGTGTTCGTCCAGGTCCGCCCGGACTTCGCGGGCGGTTTCTCGGTTGAGTTGGATGTCGCGGCGGATGTTGGCGGCGAGCCAGGATTCGCCGGGGGTGTGGCCGTGGCCGGCGTAGGTCCAGTGGGCGAGGGTGAGCGTGGTCGTCTCCTCGTCGTCTGGGTCGGGCAGGCCGAGTGCGGTGCGTTGCTGTGCGGCGCGGTAGTCGGCTCGGGCCTGGCGGAGGGCGCCGAGGGTGGTGGAGTAGCGGCGGGACTTGGTGGAGAAGTGGCCGCGGAAGCCGAGCATGTGGGCCCAATCGCGCAGCTTGCGGTCCGGGTAGAGCGCGTGCAGGTCCAGGCATGCGGCGATGAGCCGGGCGGGGTGGTCGGGCACGCCGAGGAGGGCGAGCGCGTCTTTGTTGCCGATCCGGCGGTCTACGGTGCCGGTGGTCTCGGCCGCCTTGGTGGCGTACTTGGCGACGTAAGAGGCGACCGCCTGTTCGGTGATCTCAGCGCCGTCGCCGAAGGCCCGGATGGGGCGTACGTCGAGCTGTGTGCCCCATTGCAGGGTGCGGGCGGGCTGGTCTCCGGACGAGGGCACGTCGACTGCCACGCGTGCGGCAGCGGCATGGATTGCGTCGTTGAGCAGGTCGAGGGTGGCCCACAATGGTGGGGCATCGTCAGGCCCGGCGGGCCCGTCGAAGCGGATCACGGCATGGAAGTGGACGGCGCCGCGCTTTTGGTACTCGGCGACCTTGCCGAAGGACACTCGGGACTGTTCTTTCGCGTCTTTCTGGGTGAGTCCGGCGCGCTTGGCGATCTCCCTGCGCAGGTAGATCGTGAAGTAGCGCCATAGCTCGGAGGCGTGGTTGTTCCACAGGATCGCGCCTGCGTAGTCGTACGCGTCCGGGTCGAGCGGGGTCCCCAGCTCCGGAGCGTCCTCGTCGTGACGGGTGCCGCAGCGGCAGGGCCTGTCGCCGGGCCGGTTGTGGACCGGGCCGAACGAGGGCGCCGTGAGAGTGGCGAACACCCGCGGGTGATCCCGGATCGTCTCGGGGGTGCCTTTGGCGGGGTCGCCGACGAGGCCGGCGCGGATGAGGTGGTAGGTGTCGCCGGCGTAGGTCCATGCGCACGAGGGGCAGCGGGAGGCCCGCCGATTGCCGCACGCGACGCGGAGCCGTCCGCCGGGCTCTGTGTCGGTCGAGTAGGAGTGCAGCACCTGTCCGGTCGTGGCGTCGCGGGTGACGGTCGAGCCTTGCAGGTGGATGGGGTCGGAGCAGCCGCCGGTGCGGCGGATCTGGTCTTGGATGCGGTCGAAGCCGGGGGACCCGGCCAGCCTCAGCACGTCGGCGAGGATGGCCGGGTCCAGGCCCGCCGCAGTGGCGGTGTTCGTCACTGTCCCCCCTTGCGGCTCTTACGCGGAGGGTCGGAGTGGAACCGCTGGGTGCCGAGGTCGCGCCCGTCGTGCTCGTGCCGGGGGGCGTTCGGGTTGCGTGCGTTCCAGTCCTCGGCACAGACCTTGTGGACGGGTTCGCCGGCGTGGGAGCGCAGCGGGGTGGGCTTACCGCACTGGGTGCACGGGCAGTCGCCGCCGTGGTCGTAGTGCTGGCCGGAGTTCCAGTTCAGGAGGCTCATGGCACTCACCGGCCCGTCTGGGCAAGGGCCGCGGGGACCGTGTGGCCGGTGCCGTTGCAGCCGGTGCAGATGATCCGGAGGGTGACCCGAGAGCCGTCGTCGTGTCGGGTGCCGGTGGTGATGGCGACCGTGGCGAAGCCGTCGCAGTCGCGGCAGACGCGCGTGTTCTGGGCGGGCTGGGGCATGATGAGGCTTCCCTTTCGGGTCCGTTGGATCTGGATGGGCGAGCCGTCCGGGGCGGCGGAAACTTGGCGGTTGAGGCCGCCCCGGAGGGCGTTACTTGCTGCGCAGGTTCTTGCGCTTGGCGGTGTGGTTGATCGTGTAGCTGAGGCCGCCGGTGGCCGACAGGACCGCTACGGCGGCGCCGGCGATGACCTGGACGACGAAGGCGATGACCAGCAGCACCGCGACCGATCCGGTGAGGACGACGAGCGTCAGGACGATCGGGCCCGTGTAGGAGCGGGGGGCCTGTTGGACGATCACGACGCTTCGCACGTCGGTGCCGGGCGGGAGCTGCCGGTAGAGGTCGGCGGGGATGTGACCGGCGCGGATCTGGTCTTCGGGTAACTGCACGGCGTGCCTCCTTTCAGGCGCAGCGGTGGGTGCGGGCGGCGAGTTCGGCGGCTGACCGGTCGCCGTATTCGTTGGAGAAGCCGCACTTCGGGGCGGTGCAGGCGGCGGTGTGTCGGGTCTGGCCCCGGCCGTTGTTGAACGTGCCGACCCTCACGGGGCCGATGCGGATCACGTCGTAGAAGCGGTTCGGGCGCACGCGGGTCACCTCCTTTCAGGCGAGTTGGGCGACGATCGCGCAGGCAAGGTCTTCCGGGACGCCGAGGCGAGCGCGCAGGGTGGCCGTGTCGATGTCCGAGCCGGTACGCGTGCGGTGCTCGGTGGCGACCTTCCGGGCGTGGTCGACCAACGCTGGCGGCACCGCGGGAGCCGGGGCCGGGGCTTGCGGCAGTGCCGGGGCAGGCTCCGGCGTCGGGATCTCCGGGGCCGGTTCCGGGGTTGGTTCGGGCGCCGCGGGGCGGTCTACGGCCGGTGCCGGCCGGGGCGCACGCTCCGGAGCCGGTACGGGGGCCGGGTCGGTGGGCGTGTGGGCGAGGAGGGTGCCGCCGAGGAAGGCCAGGGCGGGCCAGCCGGCGACGAGGATGCGCAGCCAAGCCGGGACGTGGTTCAGGTCGAGAAGTCCCGCGGTGGCGATGTTCGCGCCGAGGGAGGCGACCAGCGCGACCAGGAACCAGAACCAGGCCAGCTTCGAGCGTTCAGTGCGCAGTCGGCGCCACACGGCGACCAGGAGCAGGTCGACGGAGACGGGGTAGGCCCATGCCTTCCAGCCGGACTGTCCGGCCGCTTCGGCAAGGTCGTGCAGGTGGGCGAAGGACAGGGCACCGGCGATCACGGCCTGAATGAGTACGGCGTCGATGCGGATCGAGCGGGCCACGGCTCTTCACCTCCCTTCGCGGGGTGAGTCATCGGCGGGGATCTCGCCGGCACCGAAGCAGTTCAGGCACATGCCGGTCTGCTGGCCGACGGTCCTGCGCTTGCGTCCGACGCGGACGGGACGGGAGACCTCACCGGTGCCGTTGCAGGGCGGACACGGAATTGTCGTGAGCTTGGCGGTCTTGCGCGGAGCCATGAGCGATCCCCCTTTCCAGGGGTCAGGGCTGCGGGATGATCAGCGGCGGGACGGTGGGCATCGGCGGCACCACCTGCCGGGCCGGGGGCCGGAACGGTGCCAGGAACGGCAGCTCCGGGGTGAGGTGCGCGAACTCCCGGCACACGGCCGCTGCTTCGGCTGGCGTGGTTTCCGGGGTGCGGATGCGGGACCAGCCACCGGAGGTGTCACCGGCCACCGCGACACCAGGACGGTCCGCCCGGATCGAGGTCGCCGCCATGACCGCATCCGGGGCGATGTCGCCCAGGCCCATTTCGGCGGTCTGCTTGTCGTTGACCCGGTGGACCACACGGCCCGTGAGTTGGGCACGCAGGGCGGTGGCGCCCCTGCCGAGGTCGGAGCCGAAACGCTGCCCGCAGACCTCCAGGTAGATGCCGACCGCACGGGCCATCTGACCCAGCCGCACGAGTTGCATGACCGTCCGGTCGCGGGCAGCTTCGTCCTTCTTTGAAGTGACGAAGAACAGCTCTGCCACCTCGTCGATCAGGACGACCAGCGGCACCGGCCGCAGCTTCGCAGGCAGGTCCCAAACGTCCGAGACGCCGTGCAGGGCGAGGAGATCGAAGCGCTCGCTCATCTCCAGGACCAGCGCGTCTATCAGCCGCCCGGCCATGTCCGGGTCCGTGGCCAGGGCCGACAGGCGAGGCGCGTAGCGGCTGTGCTCGACACCGCGCTTGCAGTCGATGCCGATCAACCCGACCGGGAGCTTGGCCAGGCCCTTGACCAGGTTGCGCTGATAGACGGACTTCCCAGAGAGCGTGGCCCCGAGGGTCAGCGCCATCGGAACCGCGCGGTAGTCCCGCTCGAAGACCGTGCCGTCCTCCCGCAACGCCACTGGAACTCGAAGGCCGGACGGCTGTGCGGAGCGCGGGAGACGGACCCGGCGAAGGACGTCGTAGCCCGTCATGCGCAGTTCCACATAGCCGGGCCGGGTCTCGGAAACGGTGACCGACTGGACGCCGAACGCGTGGCGCAGACGCTCACAGGACGCGGCCACGTCGGCGGGCTCCAGGCCGGCCGGGAGGCGCAGGGTGATGCGCAGCCCGGTCGAGGTGGGGCGGACCCGGCGAATCTTCGGCGGCACGGGGCGGACCTCGCGGCGGGCCAGGTTGCGGGTCATGAACGCCCGCAGACCGGTCGGCTGCACGGTGAGCCCGCACACCTCCATCGTGGACCGGTAGGAGAAGGTGAACCGGCCCCAGGTGAGCGGCAGGCCCACCGTCGACCAGTACACACGCGGCGCCCGGTGCTTCGCGTAGCCGAGACCGCCGGCGCCCGCTAAGGCGCCGGTGGCCTCCAGTAACAGGGTCAGGTCGCCCATGGTCAGGCCGCCGCCGTGATCGCGACGGCGCGGAACGAGATCCCGTGCCGCTTCTGGCCGTTGAACTCGTTCTCCCAGTCCCGCGCCTTGAGGCCGACCACCCGCACCGGCATGCCCGGGGCCAGACCCTCGGGGTAGCCCGTCTCCGGGATGGTGACCTGGTAGAGGTTGCCCTCCCCCTCGTCCGACACGAGCAGGCCCACGGTGGACAGGCTCGCACCGGTGTCCCGGTCCACGGCCCGCTCACCGGTCTTCTTGTTGGCCATCTTCGGCTCGGGCGCGGTTGCCACGAACACAACGGCGGTGGAGAGGTCGATCTTGAACGACGGCATGCGTCACTCCCTCAGTCGAGGGCGCACGATTATTGTGCGCCCAACTGGCTTGAGCCACTTGCTGGCTTAAGCCAGTTGAGCACGGGCGGGCAACACGGGTCAAGCATCTGGCTTGAGCCAGTTGCTAGAGTGGTCCGCATGACCCCGTCCGGCGCCCCGGCTGAACAGCTACCGAGCAGGCGCATCGCCGAAGACCTGCGCCGCCAGATCGAGACCGGAGAACTCCGGAGCGGCGACAAGTTGCCGTCTGAACGAAAGCTCGCCGAGCAGTACGGATCGGCACGCAATACCGCACGTGAAGCGGTGCGCATCCTCGCCGAACAGGGACTAGTCACCGCCAAGCAGGGCAGCGGAGTGTTCGTCCGGACTCCCCAACGGCTCTTCCGCTTCGGCAGCGATCGCTACTCGCTCAAGAACCGGGAGACGGGACTGACCCCGTTCCGCCTAGAGGCGAAGCGGCAGGGCAAGGTGGCGAGGATCGAGGTTCCATCGATCACGCGAGAGAAGCCGCCGGCGGACGTAGCCGAGCGTCTGCGTGTGCCAGCGGACAATGAGAGTGTCGTCCACCGAGAGAACCACTACTTCGCCGACGACGAACCGGTACAGATCGTTTCGACGTACCTGCGATGGGACGAGGCCCAGGGAACACTCCTCATGCAGGCCAAGACCGGCAAGGATGGTATCTACGGACGGCTCCAGGACCTTGGACACGTCATGACGCGCGTACGTGACGAGATCAGCGCTCGAATGCCGACCCCGGAAGAGGCCGCAGTCTTGCAACTGTTGCCCGGGGTGCCAGTGCTTGAAGTCCTACACACCAGTCTCGATCAAGACGGCATTCCCTTCGAGGTGTCGCGGTACGTCCATAGAGCCGACCAAACCGGGTTGCTCTATGAACTTCCCGTCGAGCAGGAGGACTGACCTTGGAATCCGTGATCATCCGCCCGTTCACCGATGACGATCTGGCCGGCGCCGCGGTGGCGCTGGTCGAGGTCCACGACACGGACGGTTATCCGGTGGAAGGTGTCGACGACCCGGAAGCTTGGATCAAATCCGAGGATGTCCTGGCCGCATGGGTCGCAGAGAGTGGCGGCAGGATCGTGGGTCACGTGGCGGTGATGAAGCCGCAGGGGGAAGCTGCCGTAGACCTTTGGGTCAAGCAGAGCAACGACGACGCGGACCACGTAGGCGTGCTGGCACGGTTGTTCGTGGTGCAGTCAGCCAGGAAGCAGGCAGCTGGCCAACGCCTCATGGAAGCCGCTGTGTCCTATGCGCGCACCCAGGGGCTTCGCCTAGTCCTCGATGTCATGGTCAAGGACGCATCCGCTATCCGCCTCTACGAACGGCTTGGCTGGCGGAAGATCGGCGAGACCGTTCATCACTTCGGCAGCGGCGATGCCATCCCAGCCGTGTGCTACGTCTCCCCGACCGCCTGACCAGAGCTGTTACAGGTTTCTCTACCTCATCAAGCCCCGGCTGCGCTCCGCTTCGCCGGGCGCGCTTCCCGGCTCCGCTCCGGGCGACGCTCCTGCCTTCGGCCCGCTCCGCCCGCGCTGCGCCGACGCGCGCCCACGAGTGGATAGGGCCAGATGCCATGAGGCGATCACCGCAGAGAGCGGCCCACGGTCAGGACGATGCCTCCGGCGGGGGATCGGCCGGCACCGGGATGGAGGGGGCGCCGTTCCCGGCCGCGGGCGTGTAGTGGCGTGCGCAGGGTGCTCCCATCCCGTCCGCCGTCGACCCAGGCGGAGCCGAGCAGACGCGGCCCAGGGCGTCCAGGTCGTTCGTACAGTGGCGCGCTCCACCTGGACGCCCTGAACCACGCCCGCTCCACGGTGTGTGGGTCGACGGCGGACGGGATGGGAGCTGGGGTGAGTGGTGGGTGAACGAACCATCGACGCGCCGGAGGTCACTCAATTGGCGCGAGCGGGTGACCTGCGGAGGAGACGTTCCGCCACCCCGCGCCACCTTCACGCCACCGTGTCGCTACGCATAAAATCCAGTCTGCTACGCATGATTTTCCGCTCGCTACGCAGGAACTGACCACTTGTCATTCCGTATTCGTGCGTAGTAGCGTTTCCTGTGGCACCTGACGCCCAATCAGTCCTACCGTGGGCTTGCGTCAGCATGTGCAGGGAGGGGACCCCTATGCCTAAGATCCACATTCCCGTCATCGGCTACAAGCAGGGTGGTCGTCAGATGATGACTACCGCGATGTCCGCCGTTGACCTCGTCTCGATGGTTGCCAAGCCGGAGGCTTGGGACCCGGTGAAGACCACGACCCACGGCAACCGACCCCGCGACAACAACCACATGGCCGGCATCGTCAATTACCTCGAAACCGAGGAGAAGTTCGTACTCGGCGCGGCGGTTCTTTACCTCACCTCGAAGGAGGCTGAGTTCAAGCCCATCCCCGTCCCTGGCGTCACCACCGAAATCGATGCGGCTCAGGTCGGTACCCTCGCCATTGACATCGGCGCGAAGTTCGACATCGGCGACGGCCAGCACCGCATCGGTGCATACGAGAAGATCGTGCAGGGCCGCGATGAGGACGACCCCCTGATCGAGCGTCTCCGGACCTCCGGGCAGCCCCTGATCATCGTGATCGAAGACGATCCCAAGCACCGCGCCCAGGACTTCGCGGACCTCCAGCGCAACGTCAAGGCGCCGACAGCCTCGATGGGTCAGTCGATGGATCGTCGCCAGCCCATCAACCGGGAGCTCGCCGACCTCTTCGACGACGTTCCGCTCTTGCAGGACAGGGTCGAGTACTTCAAGGACAACCCGGGCAAGTTGTCGGCTAAGGCGTTCAGCTTCAAGACCGTTCGCTATGTGTCGGGCCTGCTGTTGGTTGGCAATGGGTATCGGTCCCCGGCGACCATGGACAAGGCCGTCAACGCCCACTTCGAAGGGGACAAGAGCGATCCCGAGAAGGCCCGCGCTGCCCTGAAGGACTTCTGGACCAGCCTGGGTGAACTGGTGCGATTCGCCGACGTCGTCGACGGCAACGTCACAGTGCCCGAGCTGCGTGAGGCCACCTACCTCACTTCCGCCAGCGTTCTGTATGCGATCGCATTCGCCGTTCACGGGACCATCGCAGACGGCAAGACCAGTGTCTCCGAGGCCGTCCACGCCCTGGACCAGGTCAACTTCGACCGAACCACTAAGACGGCCGACATCAAGCCCGAGGACACCATCTTCGCCGGCAACCTCATCGACCCTGAGACCGGCAAGCTCGTGGCTGGCCGCACTGCCTGGGAGTCGGCGGGCGCCCTTCTCTTCGCGGAGATCGCCGCTTCCATCCACGGGAGCGATGCCATCCCTGCGCAGTCCTCCGCGGAGGAGACTGCCAGCGCTTAATCCAAGTCCTCGACACACCGACAGGTTCTCGCCCGGCTTCTTGAGGGCGAGGACCTGTCGCTGTGATTACGACAGTGGGCTCGGATTCGAAGCGTTTATGTGCTCAGGGGCGCATCTGTGAGCGGATCAGCGCGTAGGGCGGGCGACCCTGCATCAGATCGGATGCCTAAATTTGACATCCGATTTCTAAGCGTGCATCGTACATACGATCACGCCATGCCTGGGAGGCGGCGTGGCAGTCTTCGAGGGGGAGGCCCGTGAGCGCGACGGCATCGGACACCGTGGAGTGGCAGCTCAAGCCCGGCGAGCAGATCGAGCGCAAAGCGCTGCACAGCAAGTTCGGGGGGCGGACCCAGGGGGGCATTGGGCCGTCAGCCAAGACGCCTAACGTCTTCATCTTCACGGACCCCGTTGCCGGCGAGAAGCACGGCTACTACGACGACTGGATGCCGGACGGCCGCTTCCACTACAGCGGAGAAGGCCAGTACGGCGACCAACGGATGATCTCCGGCAACGCCAGCATCCTGAACCACCAGGCTGAAGGACGTGCGCTGCGCGTCTTCCAGGGCGCCCGCGGAACGGTCACGTACCGCGGCGAGTTCACCGTCGACCAGGAGAACCCCTGGTACTCGGCAGACGCCCCCGAAACCAACGACGGGCCTCTCCGTAAGGTCATCGTCTTCCGGCTCAACCCGGTAGACACCACGCCGCAGGAACCCGCCACCAAGCTTGGCCGGCTGCTCGTCTCGCAGCCCAATGAGGTTGACGACCTCCCCTTGGAACGGAACGAGAACGAGACCACGTTCGTCAACCCGAACCAGGAGCCTTACGAGGCCGACCGCAAGGAGGCCCGCTTGGTCAAGGCATTCGCCGACTACCTGACCAGCAATGGCCACCAGTCCGGCCGGCAGCGCATCCTGCCCCCTGGTGAGAGCCGTCCGCTCTTCACCGACCTCCACGCCAAAGGGCTGGGCCTCTTGGTTGAGGCGAAGGGCAGCGTCACCCGCGAGAACATCCGTATGGCCATCGGGCAGCTCGCGGACTACGGCAGGTTCGTCGATCACACCCTTCGCGCCATCTTGCTTCCTTCCCAGCCGCGGGAAGATCTCCTGGCTTTGGCCAAGTCGCAAGACTGCGCGGTGATCTGGCCCGAGGGCAAGGGGTTCATCAGCACCGACCCCAAGGCGCTTCCGTAGCAGCGGCCGATACCACAGCGCAGTAGCGCACCCCCAGCCGGCCGATCCACGTAGAGCTACGGATCAAAGGCGTACCCTGCCGGGTGGTGAGGTCGTCCGCACGGTAAAGGCCGCGACCCGGGGTGCGACAAGGGTCGGCTGCCTCACCACCACCGCAGGACCGTGCCACTCTCGTGCCAGAACGTAGGGGGAACCACGGGGAGTCAGCGGCAATGACGGGGAACACGCCGCAACTTGCCGCACTGCGGATACGCACAGGTCACAGCAGCGGCCGCCCAACCTCGCTCCTAAAGCGGGTGTCGCAGGTTCGAATCCTGCCGGGGGCACCAGCCAAAAGGCCCCGGACCGATCATGGTCCGGGGCCTTTGACATCCACTTCTGACATCAGCGGGGTCGGTCACCCGCGATCGGGGCGCCTCTCCCGCAGCAGCCTGTCCATGTGGCTCATGGCCTCGCGCTGGGTGTCCTGCACGACGTGCGTGTACACGTCCATGGTGATGCTGATCTGCGAGCTCCATCACCACGCGGGGCGCGACCCCGGCCGCCGTCAGGAGCGTCGCCGTGCCAAGCGTGGACGTGGCTGCACGAAGAGCGCGCCGAGACCCGCAGGGCCCTGCCGCGCTCCGAACCCTGCACGGTGACCCTCACCCATGCCGACGTCCGCATCACCTGGACGATCCGGCCAGTGCTCTTCCTGCCCCTCGCACACCGGCAGAACGCTGAACTCCCAGCATGCGCACACAGCTTCAAGCCCCACAGCGCAGTCTAAAACTGCCGATCATCGTTGACACCTGGGTCTCCGATCACTACGGAGATCCACATGTCGAAGTCCACCCCCACCATCCCGCCGCTTGACCGTGAGGCCAAGCGGCGCCTGGCCGTCATACGCCACGTCGAAGAGGTCAGCGGGAACGTTGCGATGTCCTGCCGCTACTTCGGCATCTCGCGGCAGGCGTACTACACCTGGTACCGCCGCTACCAGGCCGAGGGCGTCGACGGCCTGCGCACCCGTTCCAAGGCACCCAAACACAGCCCCAATGCGACACACGTCGAGGTAGTCGGGAAGATCATCTATCTGAGGCAGAACTACCACTTCGGGCCCGAGAAGATCGCGATGTACCTCAAGCGGTACCACGACGTCACCATCAGCAAGTCCGGCGTCTGGCGGATACTCAACCGCCTGGACATGGGCCGCCTGCCGGCCTCGCAGCGCTACAAGCGCCACGACCGCAGATGGAAGCGGTACGAGAAGCAGCTGCCCGGCCACCGCGTGCAGATCGACGTGAAGTTCATCGAGCCCCTCGCCTCGATGCCCCAGGGCCGCCGCGGCGGACGCAACAAGTACTTCCAGTTCACTGCCATCGACGACTGCACCCGGCTTCGCGTCCTACGGATCTATCCGACCTTGAACCAGGCGACCGCGATCCAGTTCCTGGACTACGTCATCCAGCGCCTGCCGTTCCAGGTCGAGGTCATCCAGACGGACAACGGCGCGGAGTTCCAGTCCGCCTTCCACTGGCACGTGCTGGACAAGGGCATCGCCCACACCTACATCAAGCCCCGCACCCCACGGTTGAACGGCAAAGTTGAGCGCTCTCACCGTATCGACGCCGAGGAGTTCTACCGGCTCCTCGACGGCGTCATCATCGACGACGCCGAGGTCTTCAACGACAAGCTGCGCGAGTGGGAGGACTACTACAACTACCATCGCCCCCACGGCGGCCTCGGCGGCCAGACCCCCTACGAACGCCTCAAGCAGAAGACCACGACCCAGGCGTAATCGGTGATCGTCAGTTGCACAAGCCCCACAGCGCAGACTGAGTTACAACTTTCTCTCCTGGTTCAAGGCGGCTCGCTCCGCGCACCGCGCGCGGCCCGGCCCCCGGCCGGGCCTGCGCTCCTGTCTCCGCCCCGCTCCAGCCCGGCCGGCGTCCGTGCCGCGCTTCGAGCAGTCAGCCGCTTGACGTTGCGACCAAGCCATTAGAGACGGCAAGTTCCTGAATCTTCTTTTGCATAGCTAGAGACCACGGGCTATTGAATTCCATCGTAGCCGCAACGTGCCTCACCAAAGATGCGGTTAGGTGCTTCGAGTCGATCTTGTTAGGGCAATTGGCCAACACCTGGGAGGATAGGATATGACCGTACCACTTCCCCTTGAAAACCTTATCCCAGCTACCGGTCGAATATTCTGAATCGACGGTAGCTATCGCCGCATTCCACTGCCTATCGGCGACCCCGGCTTGCTGAGCCTCGGACTTCAGCTTAACGGAATAAGCCTCGACGAGCGTTGCATCTGCGGGGAGATGAGGGGTGGGGTTAACTGCAGAAGGTCTCCCGTAATTTGCCGCACCAGATATCTTGAAAGACTTTACCGCGAAGCATAGTCGCACCCATTCTACCCAGAGCCTGGCCACAGTCTCCTGCCATGAACCCCGCCCGCCGAATTCCTCGCGACACCAATTAGGCGCTAGGCTGCAACCTGAGCCGACTGCCTCCGCAACATCTCCTTCGTGAAATACATGATTCTCTACATCGTAGAACCACGTATACAGAACGTGCGGCGATTCTATGAGAAGCCCTAGTTGATCATCAATGTCTTTGTCCATAAAAAATAGAACAACAGTCACTTTTCCCTTGAAGTTAGTAACGAGGGATGCATTGTCTGCAAGATGTGAGTAGTAGGACTTCAAACGAGTTTTTCCGCCGCCAGTTCCTGGCAGCTCATCGGCTGGTGCAAGCCGATACTCGACACCCAGTGGCGATAGAGCGCGATCACAGTTAGCTCCATGCACGTAGCCATCAACATTCACCCCCTCCACAAAGGCGAAGAGCGGAACACGTGACATTTGCATTTGCCTGAGCTTCCCGCTCGGCGAGTGCTGAAGTCTCAAAGTCGGAAAATCTTTTCGTCGGGAATATCGGCCATAATCTCAGGAGAGTGCGTTGCAGTAATTACCTGTGCATCCTCATCGACCGTCTGGATGGACTCGATTAGAACCTGCTGCCAATCGATGTGCATCGAAAGCTCGGGTTCGTCGATAATGATAGGACGTCCGCCAGCAGAGAGTGCCTCAACGAGAATTCGGATCAACTGACGCTCGCCAGAAGAAAGCTTATCCAAGGAGATCTCTTTATTCTCCAAAGTGATAGCACTGATCTGCGTATCGAGAAAATTAATCTGCTTGGGTCCTTCGATGAGGCGTGAGACCAGTTTCTGCAGCTTGGTGCGCGGCTCTAGCGCATTCTCGATCCGCTCT
The DNA here is from genome assembly GCF_008973465.1 of Streptomyces sp. SS1-1. NCBI lineage: Bacteria > Bacillati > Actinomycetota > Actinomycetes > Kitasatosporales > Streptomycetaceae > Streptomyces > Streptomyces sp. SS1-1. The sequence goes on from NZ_WBXN01000004.1 coordinate 3,120,205, forward strand.
TCGACTTCGTTGATATCCAGGACTACCCGCTTAAATGCGGGGTCTGTATCAAACCTACGGAGGAAACTCTCCCTGTCGAGCGCGAGATGAGATGAGCCGCGCCTTTTGAGGAAGTTAGTAACTCGAGCGAAGGCTTTATCGTAGTCCAACTCCCAGTCGGCCAACGTACTTTGTTCGGGAGAGATGACTCCCGCGAGAATACGCCCCAGACCGTCCTCTTGCGCTTGGCGCACTGCCGCCAGAACGTTTGCGGAGTAATTTGACCATAGTCGCTGAATCGAATCAGCGAAATAATCGTCTAGATTCCTATCACCCGTTTCGGTCGAAATATCCCGCGCGTCAAAAATTCGCGAGGTTGGCAGGTAGCGGTGAGGGAAGTCGCCAGAAAGTCGAAATTTTTCAGCATCGCTGGGCTCCCTTCCCATATATACATGACTTGTTTCCCATGAGAACATCTCCTGTACGTAACGCTCAACGCGAGGACTTAGACGGGCACCGGGCCTGTTGCGCATACTTGGAGGCAGCGCACGCCTTATGGCAGCTTCAATGTGCTCATCATCTGGCATCTCGAAACTGCGAACTACAACCATTTCATGCGCAGGTAGCGAGATCTCCACAGTGGCGCTACGGAAAGGAGCTCCGATTAGGGGAACCAACTCCTCATTTAGGGCGCAGTGGATGATGCGCAGCAGCGTGGTTTTTCCGGTGCCATTGAAGCCGAAGAAAATATTTACGTCAGGATTCAGCTCCTGTTCGTAAGTCTTCTTGCGTCCAGATAGTCCCTCAACCCGAACACTCTTCACGTGCCAGTGTGGCGATGACACGGCCACAGGTATGCCCCCTTCGCAGCTCAAAACGAGTACGGCCATGATGGCAGTTCTACGTAGCGTAGGTGGCTCATTCCTGCACGTAGGCGCACACTCGTACCCAAGATCCTTCAGAGCCCCACTGGGAGGCGTCATGGGGCCGACCGCCGTGGTTTACTCTGGTCGGCGGCACAAGCCGGTAGCGTGACTTAGGCCGGTGGGGGTACAGCGAGGCACACGCGTGCGTGCTCAGCCGGCGCACCCGCCGTCGTGGCTGACTGTCGTCGGCTGAGCTTCAGACGAGCCGCGTTAAGGGCGCCGGCCGTCAGCAACGCGGCGAAGCTGGGCGCCCCGGGAGCCCGGAAGGAGACGGAGCGCACCCCGCCGCGGATTTCGGCGCCTTGTCGAAGAGCCGGCCGTCCTGCAGCTCGGCCTGAGCGCGGCGCACGGTGACGGTCAGCCCCTCCAAGTCGACGTCCCGGCGCCGCAGGGCCGCCAGCTCCCAGAACCGCAGGGTGGTGAAGGCCGCCAGGAGCACAAGCAGCCGATAGCGCGGCGCGATGGCGTCGGCGACGGCGAAGACCTCCGCCACCGTGAGGACCGGCCGCTCGGGCACGTCGTAACGGTCCGCGCCCTTGATCCGGCACGGGTTGCGCCGGATCAGCTCGTCGTCCACGGCCGTGTTCATCAGGGCGCGCAGCAGCTGGTACGCCTTGACGACCGACGGCTCACCGACGCCGGCCGCCAGGAGCTTGCCGCGCCAGCTTCGCACTCGGGCCGTCGTCACGTCGGCCACGCTCCCGGCCCCGAAGGCGTACGTCTTCTCCGCCGGGCGCAGCTGCCCCGCCTCCGGTCCCGGTAGCGGACCTGCCAAGGACCGGACGGAAGTTGCCGGACCGAGCCGAAGTCCCGGCGCGTCCCCTTCTTGTTCGCCATCAGGCAGCCCTCCGCAGCGAGCTACGGCGGTCGTCGATCGGCTCACCGTGTTGGCGTCGATGAAGGCGTTCAGCGCGCTCTCCGGGATGCGGACGTGCCGGCCGACCTTGGCGGTGCGCGAATACTCGCTCACGCCGCCCCTCGACATTGTCCGGGCGAAGAAGGTGCAGCCGGGACCATCGGGCCGGTCAAGAGCATCTCGGGCAAGGGAAGCGCGTGGACGCGGGGTGTTGCGGGTGTCATGATCACGGCGGCGTCCGGCGTTCCCGGCGCGCAGAAAGGGATCATGATGCTCTCTCTCGGCATACCTTCTGTTCTGGTTGTTCTGGCTGTTCTGGTGGTGTCACTCATTGCCGCCTCGGGCGTAGCGGCGGTCACCCGGGGCTGGGTCCTTCCCTGGAACCGGCGTCGGGTTCACCGCGTCCGCCTCTACGGCTGGGGTCAGTTGGGAGTCGCCCTCGGCCTGTGCTGTCAGGTGCTCTTCGGGCTGATGATCGGCGACCCCGGCGTCCGGGCGTTGATGACCTTGACGGGCGGCGTGCTTCTGTTGACCGGCATCATCGTGATGATGGTGAGCCAGCGCCCGGGCGCTCATCGACAGGGCGGCGGCACGCCCTAACCGTGGAAGTGGTTGCACTTGATCACGGCCTTCCGGATGTTCACCGTGGTGCGGCCTCGGCCGCTCGAACCGAGGACCTGTACAGCGACGACAGTGGCCAGAACGATGAGTTGAGTGATGAACGCGGTGAGCGCGGGGATGACGAGGTGAGGAGCAGCAGTCCGCCGCACACGGCGAGGAAGCCGATACCGCCGAAGGCCGCGTTCACCGCCACGCGCGAGACGGGCGGCTTGGCGGCGAGGGGTCCGGGGCGGGTGTCGCAGGTTCGTATCCTGCCGGGGGCACCAGGCAGAAGGCCCCGGGCCGGTCATGGTCCGGGGTGGCCGGTCAGGCGGCCGGCGCCGGGGCGGGCTGGGAGTGGGCGGTCGCCGCCGTGTTGATCTGGTCCGTGCCCGCCTGGGTGAGGAAGACCCATGTCCCGTAGACGCCCCACGTGAGGCCGAGCAGTGCGCTCGCGGCGTAGAAGCCCAGGCCCTTGGTGGAGCCGGTGGCGGCGAACGCTCCGGCGGTGGCGATGCCTGCCGCGAAGGCGACGAGCGCGACGAGCGCGACGACGAGGGTGGGCCGTGCGTGCCGGGACGTGCCGCGGCGGGCCGCGTGGTCGAGTACCGAGAGCAGAGTTGCGCTTGCCGCCGCGGCGGCCAGGAGTTCGACCCCGAGCGCCCAGGTCGGCTGCGGCAGGGTGATCAGCGACGCGGTGACCGTGGTCGTCAGGAACAGGGAGACGGTCTGCGCGGCGCGGTTGCGGTACTCCTGCGAGGTGGCGACGACGTCGAAGCGGAACGCGACGACGATGAAGGTGAGGCCGGTGAGGCCGGCGGCGCTTCCGCCGACGGTCGCGGCGAACGTGGTCCACATGGCGGTTGCTCCTGTGCGATCTGCCGGGGAAGGTGTCGGTGGGATGACGTGCCGTGGGCGGCGGCCGTCGTGCCGCCGCCCATCTCGCGGGACTACCTCGTCTCCACCATGGCCATCGGGTCCTCACCGTTCTCCAGGGCGTTCACCGCGTTCTTCCATGACGCGTCGCCCGAGTAGAGCTGGCTGCGCAGGTACGCCCACACCAGTGCCCGCAGCGTCGCCACGCGCTCGGGGTTCTCGTCGTTCGTCTCCGCCGCGTCGTAGCCGGAGATGCCACCGAAGATGTGGCCGGCGCCGTACATGGTCACCATGGTCTTGTTGCCGCCGGGGCTGGCCGAGTAGGCGTCGGCACGGTAGCTGAGGCGGTTGGAGAAGTAGGGGTTGAGGTCCTGATCGCCCACGATGATCAGGCTGGTGCCGGTCATGTGCTCGAAGTCGGTGTAGTACAGCACCGGGTAGTTCGTCTTGGCCCAGTCGGCGAAGTGCTCGTCGTTGCCGATGCCGGGAGCTCCGATGAGCACCCCCGCCTTGACACGGGAGTCGGAGAGATCCTTCGGCCGGTCGTCCTCCGGGTCCAGCATCCGGGCTCCGAGGAGGAGGGAGACGGTGTTGCCGCCCAGGGAGTGTCCTACGGCGCCGACACGGTCCCTGTCGATCCGCCGCTCGGCGAGACCGGGGACGGCGGCCTCGATCTCGTCGAGGCGGTCGAGGATGGTGTGCATGTCGGTGGCGCGGTCACGCCAGAACAGGGGCGCGTCCCTCAGGCCGGTGTCGCGCAGGCCGAGGGCCGTCGAGTCCAGGTGGGTCGGCTGGACGACCGCGAACCCGTGGGCGGCGAAGAAGTTCGCCAGTGGCCCGTAACCGTTGTAGGAGGACAGGAAGTTCGCCATCCCGTGCCCGTGGGACAGGAGGATGAGCGGCAGGTCGGTGCCGTTCGCGGGGATCGACACCTTGACCTGCAGCGGCACGGGCCGGCCGGGGACGTCGAGGGTGACCGGGTGGTAGGTGAGGACGGGTTGCGAAGCGTTGACCGGGATGTTGGCGGCGTCGCTGAACGGCTTGCTCATCGGAGCCCTTTCGAGGTCGGTGTCGACATGGCTGTCGTAACGGGCGGTAGGCGGGGAACCGGCGGTCGTGGCCGCGAGCCCGAGGGGTCAGGGACGGCCGCCCGGCACCTGGGGGCGACCTGCTCGGCCTTCGGCGGCCGTGCCTCCCCGGTCCGACGGATGCCCTTGTCCTGCTGGGAACAGTAAGATCCATCGAACAAGCCGAACTAGGGCGAAAATGACATGGCTGAGTCCGCGAGCTATGAGCGACGCAGAAGAGCACGGTTCGGAGTCGAAAGCCTGGTTGTGCGCGTGGCCGACGGTGCCTTCCCGACCGTTGTGAACAGCGGGTACACCGTCAAGATCACGCACGGCGGCGCCGCACCCCCTTTTCAGTACCTCGGGCGAACCCAGAGTCCCCCCGTTCCGGGCGCGGTGACGGTGATCGAGCCCCATGAGGTCGTGAGCTGCCTCGCTCAGGACAAAGCCGCCGCCGACGGCCAGGCCCTCGTGCAGCTGATGTTCATCGACGCCGATCTCATGCCGGTCGGCGCGGCCCGTCCGCGGTTCCACGGGGTGACCTACTCGGACCGCGGCCTCTTCGGCGGCATCGCCGCGCTGCACAAGGGTCTGGCGGACCGCGAGGACGAGTTGGATCTCGAGTCGTCCCTGATCGGCCTGCTGGACGTCCTGCGCGCCAGGCACGCGGATGCTCCCGGCGCGGCGAGTCCGGCACTTCGTCCTCGGGCGCTTCGCCACGTACGGGAGATGCTCCACAGCCGACTGGACTCCAACATCAAGCTCGACGACCTCGCGGAAGTCGCCGGTTGCAGCAAACGCCACTTGATCAGGAGCTTCCGGCAGGCCTACGGGGTTCCGCCGCACCACTACCGGACCCTGCTGCGCCTGGCACGCGCCAAGTCCCTGCTGGCGGCGGGGCGTTCCGTGGCGGAGACCGCCGCCGAGCTCGGTTACTGCGACCAGAGCCAGCTCAACCGGCACTTCCGGCGGGAGTTCGGCATGAGCGCGGGCGGCTATGCCAGGACCGTGCGGTAGACGTGTGATGTCCTGGCTCGGCCTCCACCTCGCCGGCCCCCATGGACAACGCTGACCTGGCGCTGGTGGGCCGGTGCCGGGTCACGCGCCGCAGCAGCCGCCCGCTGAGGTCTCCTGGGCAGGCGCCTTCGCGCCGAGCTGGACCAGTTGCGGCGCCGGGGCGCAGCAGCCGCCGCCGTCGTCGCTCTGGTCTGCCTCAGGGGCGTCGAAGAGCCCCGCTCCGCCGCACACCCCGGTCTCAGGGAGGGTGAGTTCGACGCGGTCGGCGGCCTCGATGTCACCGGCGATGGCCGCCGCGACGGAGCGGACCTGCTCGTAGCCGGTCATCGCCAGGAACGTCGGGGCGCGGCCGTAGGACTTCATGCCGACCAGGTAGATGTCCCGCTCGGGGTGGGCGAGTTCGCGGTGGCCGTGCGGGTAGACGGTGCCGCAGGAGTGCTGGTTGGGGTCGATCAGCGGCGCCAGCGCGGTCGGGGCCTGGAGGCGTTCGTCCAGGCCGAGGCGGATCTCCGAGAGGAACGACAGGTCGGGGCGGAAGCCGGTCAGCACGATCGCCTCGTCCACCGGCTCGAGACGGCGGCCGTCCTCGGCGACCAGGACCAGGCGGCCGTCGCCGGCGCGCTCGATCGCCTCGATGCGGAAGCCGGTGACCGCGTCCGCGTGACCGGCGTCCACGGCGGCCTTCGCCGCGAGTCCGAGCGCGCCGCGGGCCGGGAGCTGGTCGGCGGTGCCGCCGCCGAAGGTCGAGCCGGAGATGCCGCGGCGCAGGACCCAGACCGCGTGGGTGCCGGTGCCGTCGCCGGCCTCGGCCAGGTCGGCGAGCTGGGCCAGTGCGGTGAAGGCGGAGGCGCCGGAGCCGATGACGGCGGTGCGCTTGCCCGCGTACCGGGCCCGTACGGCCGGGTCCTTCAGGTCGGGCACGCGATAGGTGATCCTGTCGGCGGCCGCGTGCTCGCCGAGTGCGGGGAGTCCATCGGCGCCGGCCGGGCCGGGGGCGGTCCAGGTGCCGGAGGCGTCGACGACGGCGCGGGCGAGCACCTTCTCCTCCCGGCCGTCGGCATGGGTGACGTGGACGACGAAGGGCTGTGCCTCGCGGTCGGCGTCGACGATCCGGTCACGGCCGGCGCGGGAGACACCGGTCACCCGGGCGCCGGTGCGCACGCGGTCGCCGAGGACGTCGGCGAGCGGCTGCAGGTACCGGTCGGCCCAGTCGCCGCCGGAGGGGTAGGAGGCCGGGTCGGGCTTGACCCAACCGGTCGGGGCGAGCAGCTTTTCGGCCGCCGGGTCCGTGAGTTCGCCCCAGGTGGAGAACAGCCGGACATGGCTCCACTCACGTACGGCGCTGCCCGCGGCGCCGCCGGCTTCCAGCACGAGCGGTTCGATGTCACGGGCGACCAGGTGAGCGGCGGCCGCCAGGCCGGCCGGTCCGGCTCCGATGACGACGACGGGCAGGTTCTGCTTATCCATGGCTGCTGTTCCTCGATGTCGTTGCGGCGCGTGCGGGTCAGCGGAGGGTGGCGAGGGCGAGGTGGGTGCTACGGCGCCGGCGCTGGGCGTCCGCCCGGCACGCCGTGTCACAGACGGCCGCGCAACTGTCGCAGAACCGGACGCCGGCCAGGTGACGGGCGGTGGAGCGGGCAAGGGCGCCCTGGACCCAGGCGAGCACGCGAACTCCCTGTTTCGATTGTTGTCGATGTCTTGCGTGATCGAGCATGACACCTGCATCGACGGGCGTCAACATAGACAGCTGTCGAATTGGGGGTCCGGTCAGGAGTACGTCGAGGTCGCGATGACGGCCGCCGAGGTGCCGGGGCTGGCGATCGCGGAGCTGGGGAGACCGTCCGCTCTGTCATCGAACTCCCCTGCGCGATGGGGGCCGGGACGCCTCCCGCATCGCCTGTCACGTCACCTGTCGGCCCACCTCGGGCGACGGCGATCGTGGCCGCCGCCTGGCCCGCCTGCTTCGACATGTGTCAACATAGACGCATGTCGAACGCCAAGGTGCTGCCGCTGCTGGAAGCCGAGGGCCAGAGCGTGGTGCCGTGCTGCCCGCCGCTGACCGAGCGGCCCCTGGACGCCGCGGAGGCCGAGACGGCCGCCCGTATGTTCAAGGCGCTCGGCGACCCCGTACGGCTCCGGCTGTTCTCCGCCGTCGCCTCGCACGAGGGCGGCGAGGCGTGCGTGTGCGACATCTCCGACGTCGGCGTCTCCCAGCCGACCGTCTCCCACCACCTGAAGAAGCTCAAGGAAGCCGGCCTCCTGACCTCCGAGCGACGCGGCACGTGGGTCTACTACCGCGTGGAGCCGTCCGTCCTCGCCGCCATGGGGCAGTTGCTGGTCACGGCGTCGGCGCCCTGACGCCGGCCTCGCCGGAGGGGCGGCCTTGACGTCAGTGGTGTGCAGCATCCGTGACCCCCTGCCGCTCGACGGCTGCGGCTGCGGACATGGGGTGCCGGCTGGCCTTCGCCGGCTGCGGGGACATCAGTTGCTGGCCAGGACGACGAAGAGGCTCACCGCGACCACGGTCAGCCAGACGAGCGCCGCGGTGATCAGTGCGCAGCCCAGTGCTCCCGTGGTGCAGCCGATGGCCGTCCAGCCGAGTCTGGTCGCTCTCTTCGCTCGCTGGGCGGCATTGCGTTCGTCGCTGTCGTTCGTCCAGGAGTCTTCTCGATCGGTCATGCGTCCCCCCTTTTTTCCCGGCGGACCCTACCTGCCAGGCGTAACGGCCGCTTCAGTACGGTCAGTTGCGGTCCCGGTTCCGGTTCCGTGGCTTACGAGGCCGTGGGGGATCTCTTGAATCAGCCGGCGGCACGGCGGAAGGCTTCGAGGAGCGGGCGGGCTCGGGACGCGCTTGCCGCCGTTCGGAAGGGGGCTGCGCCCGTCGCCAGTGGTGCCGCCGCGAGGTGGGGGTAAGGTCGCCGTGCCCTGCGACGGGGCCGTCGTGCGGCAGCGGGTCGTCGCCCGTGGGGCCGGGCGTCTCGATGTTCAGGGGGTCGCCGGGGTGGGCGGGGCCATCGCGTGGAGTATCGACCGCGTGCGGTGAAGGGCGGCGTTCTCAGGATATCTGTCTTCGCCGCGATAGATATGCGCGTATCACTCGGCGTAGGAATTCTGACCCTTCCGTCCGTTCCGGGATATTGGCTCCGCATCGGCGGCTTCGGCGTGCTACTGTCGTTATCAGTTGCAGGTGTGGTTGCCAGAGGGATTGTTTTTCCGACGGATGATCGACACGGCGACACGGAGGGCGCACAGGGCGTTCTCCGATCACCGCCTCCGAAGGAGAAACAAATGGCTACCGGTACCGTGAAGTGGTTCAACGCGGAAAAGGGCTTCGGCTTCATCGAGCAGGACGGCGGCGGCGCCGACGTCTTCGCCCACTACTCCAACATCGCCAGCCAGGGCTTCCGTGAGCTGCTGGAGGGCCAGAAGGTGTCGTTCGACATCGCGCAGGGCCAGAAGGGCCTGACGGCGGAGAACATCGTCGCCGCCTGACGTCGGCACCGACGCATACTTCGCAGCTGGGGCCCGCACCTCTGGGGTGCGGGCCCCAGCTCGCTGTTTTTCCCATGAGATTTCGTCTCTCTTTTCTTTTGGCGATCGCCGTTGATGGCTCCTGCTTTTCGCGCCCGTCCGGCTCGCCCCTCGACTTTCGGCTCGTATCGAGATTCTCTGCGCCGCTTCTGTGCTGCGGGAATTCCTTGCCGCGTGCCCCGAACGAAAGGTTCCGCATGCAGCGTTCCCGCATGTCCAGCACCCCCCGCACCTCGGACACCCGCACGTCCGACACCCGCGGGTCCGGCCCCCGCACCACCTCCCGTACCCCCGACCGTTTCCGGCGTGGCTCCGGTCCCCGGCGCACCGGTGGGCGCCGGAGCGACGAGTTCGCGGTGCCGGTGACCAGGACGCCCGCCCTGCCCGCCGTCACGTCGTTCACCGAACTTGACATGCCGGGCCAGTTGATGGCCACGCTCAGCCATGAGGGCGTGTCCGTGCCGTTCCCGATCCAGGCGGCCACCCTGCCGAACTCCCTCGCCGGGCGTGACGTCCTCGGCCGGGGCCGTACCGGCTCCGGCAAGACGCTCGCGTTCGGCCTCGCCCTCCTGGCCCGTACGGCCGGACGGCGCGCCGAACCCAAGCGGCCGCTCGGCCTCGTCCTCGTCCCCACCCGTGAACTCGCCCAGCAGGTCACGGACGCCCTCGCCCCGTACGCCCGTTCCGTGGGCCTGCGCATGGCGACGGTCGTCGGCGGGATGTCCATCGGGCGGCAGGCCGGTGCGCTGCGCGCCGGTGCCGAGGTCGTCGTCGCGACACCGGGACGGCTCAAGGACCTCATCGACCGGGGCGCCTGCCGTCTGGACGACGTCGGCATCACCGTCCTCGACGAGGCCGACCAGATGGCCGACATGGGCTTCATGCCCCAGGTCACCGCGCTGCTCGACCAGGTGCGCCCCGACGGGCAGCGGCTGCTGTTCTCGGCAACCCTGGACCGCAACGTCGATCTGCTCGTGCGCCGCTACCTGAGCGACCCGGTCGTCCACTCCGTCGACCCGTCCGCCGGCGCGGTCACCACGATGGAGCACCACGTCCTCCACGTCCACGACGCGGACAAGCACCGGGCGACGACGGAGATCGCGGCGCGCGACGGCCGGGTCATCATGTTCCTCGACACCAAGCACGCCGTGGACAAGCTGACCAAGCACCTGCTGAGCAGCGGCGTGCGGGCGGCGGCGCTGCACGGGGGCAAGTCCCAGCCGCAGCGCACCCGGACCCTGTCCCAGTTCAAGAACGGGCAGGTGACCGTGCTGGTCGCGACCAACGTGGCGGCGCGCGGCATCCACGTCGACAACCTCGACCTGGTCGTCAACGTCGATCCGCCCACCGACCACAAGGACTACCTGCACCGCGGCGGACGTACGGCCCGTGCCGGGGAGTCCGGCAGTGTCGTCACCCTGGTGACGCCCGGCCAGCGCCGGAGCATGAGCCGGCTGATGGACGCGGCCGGCATCAGCCCCCGGATCGCCCAGGTGCGCTCCGGCGAGGCCGAGCTGAGCCGGATCACCGGGGCGCAGGCGCCCTCCGGTGTCCCGGTCGTCATCGCCGCGCCCGAGGCGTCCCGCCCCCGCGGTACGTCCTCCTCGTCCCGTGGCCGCCGGGGCCGTACCGGGCGCGGTGGCCCCGTGAAGAGCCAAGCCGAGCGCCGACGCGCGTCCGGGTTCGGTTCCGCCGCCTAAGGCCGTGTCCGTTCGCCCCCCGTACCCCACACCCGCAGGAGCAGCCATGACGACGGTCCAGCCGCAGTACCGGACAGCACACCGCTCCCCCGTGCCCGGGGCCGACGGGCGGGACGGCGCCGGGCCCCGGGTCCGGGACGACATGACGGTCGAGGTCGCGCTGTCCCTCATGGCCGGCGCCCGCGTCGACCACCTCGTCCTGTGCGACGCGGACGACGAGAGCACGGGCCTGGTCACGCTGGCCCGGCTCGCCGTGCTGCGGCGCAGCGCCGCCTACACGGACCGGGTCCGGCTGCGGGACCTCTCGGACACGCCGGTCGCCGCGTAGGACGGGGCGGGGCGGGGCGGACGTACGACGCCGCGGAAGGGCGGCGGAGCGTCCGGGCGTGCCCATGGTGTTACATGTGACGCGGGGCCCTGGTGCCGGTCGGCGCCGGGCCCCGTGACGCGTTGTACATCGAGGTGACATGGCAGATTCCCCGCTCAGCGACCGGCTGGACGACGACGACTACCCCGCGTACACCATGGGCCGGGCCGCCGAGATGCTCGGCACCACACCGGGGTTCCTGCGCGCGCTCGGCGAGGCGCGGCTGATCACTCCGCTGCGCTCGGAGGGCGGGCACCGCCGGTACTCGCGGTACCAGTTGCGGATCGCGGCCCGCGCCCGTGAGCTCGTCGACCAGGGGACGCCGATCGAGGCCGCGTGCCGGATCATCATCCTCGAGGATCAGCTCGAGGAAGCGCAGCGCATCAACGCCGAGTACCGGCGCGCCGCCCAGGAGGCGTCCGGCGGCTCCGAGGGCTGACCGCCCGGGACGGGCGGCCCGGCGGGGTGCGGGGCGGCTCAGCGGGTGCAGGGCGGCCCGGCGGGTGCGGGTCAGCCCAGCGGGTTCGTCGTGGAGCGGAGGGTGGACAGGACCGGGCCGTACATCCGGGCCTTGATGGTGCCGACGGTGTCGCCCGCCTTGTTCACCTGGGCCTGGGCGCGTTCGATCGCCGTGGAGCGTACGGCGTCCTCGGGGACCGCCTGGTCGACGATGCCGGCGGCGGCCGCGTCGGCGCCTCCGTAACGGCGGGCGGTGACCATCGCCTCGTGTGCCGTCCGGGGCGTGAGCCGGGACTGGATGAGCGCGGACATGCCGGGCGTGAAGGGGATGTTGATGTCCGCCTCGGGCAGGCACCAGTAGCCGCGGTCGGCGCGCATGACCCGGAAGTCGTGGGCGAGGGAGAGCATCGCGCCGGCGGCGAACGTGTGGCCCTGGAGGGCGGCCACGGTCACCAGGGGCAGGGACAGCACGCGCGCGAACAGCTGGTGCACGGAGACGACGTAGTCGTGGTAGTCGTCGGCGTGCGCGGTGAGCCACTCCAGGTCGAGCCCGTTGGACCAGAACTTGCCGGTGGCGGCGGTGACCAGGGCGCGCGGGCCGTCCGCCTTCTCCACCTCGTCGAGCGCGGTGCCGACCGCGGCGATCCAGTCGGGGTGAAAGCGGTTCTCGCCGTCCCCCAGGTCGAGGACGAAGACGTTTTCCTGGCGGTCGAGGGACGGCATGGCGGCTCTCCTTCGAGGCGAGCGGGAGGGGCGGGAGTGCGAGCGACGTATGAGCGACCGCTTAGTAACTTATGACGGGTGGCATAGCCCGCGCAAGAGCCAGGAGCCCCCGCGACACCGGGGGCCGGGGGCCGGGGGGCCGGGGCGCAACCCGCCCCCGCCCGCAACGCCGACAAGGGGCCCGGTCCGCTCGCGCGGGTCGGGCCCCTGGTCGGTCTTCGGGGGTGCTCGTGGAGTCGATCGCACCTCAGGCGCTGACGCGCCCTCTCGGTGGACCGGCCTGGGGCCGGATGTTCCTCACGGCCCGCACTCCACCGGCCGGTCGCCGCCCCGAGGGGCGTGGCGCGGAACGCCGTTCCTCCGGTCGGACCTCAGAACGCGCTGTTGTTGCAGCCCATGGTCGAGCCGAGGTGGGTGCCCTGCGCACCGGCGTCGCCCTCGCCGTTGAGCGCGTTGGCCAGGGCGCCGTTCAGGATGCCGACCTCACCGAGGACGTCGAGGTTCAGGTCGTGCGAGCGGCAGTTGGAGCTCTGCAGGACGCTGACCTTGTCCCCGCCCTTCTTGCCACCGTGCCCGTCGAGACCCTGGGCCGAGGCGGTGCCGCTGGCCAGGATTCCGGCGCTGCCGAGGGCGACGACCACGACGGCAGCCTTGCGAAGCTTGTGCATGTCATCTCCGGAGAGGTGTGGGGGTGCGATCCGTGAGAGATCGACTTCGTACAGTTACGAGAGGCTAATGTGACGAAATGTGCCATGTAGGTACGACTCGCCGATGATCGTCATCTTTCACCGCACCCCGCGCGGGACCTGGGCACGCCCCCGCTACTGGTCCAGGTACGCCAGCACGGCCAGCACCCGGCGGTTGTCCCCGTCCGTCGGCAGCAGGCCGAGCTTGGTGAAGATGTTGCCGATGTGCTTGGCGACGGCCTTCTCGGAGATGAACAGCCCCTGGGCGATCCCCGCGTTCGAACGGCCCTGCGCCACCCACTCCAGGACCTCGCGCTCCCGCTCGGAGAGGCTGCCCACGGCCTCGTCGCGCTCCTTGCGGACCAGGAGCTTGGAGATCACCTCGGCGTCCATCGCCGTGCCGCCCCCCGCGACCCGGCGGATGGAGTCGAGGAAGTGGGCGCCGTTGGTGACGCGGTCCTTCAGCAGGTAGCCGACGCCCCGGCCACCGCCGGCCAGCAACTCCCGCGCGTACAGCGGCTCGACGTACTGGGAGAGGAGCAGGACCGGCAGGTCCGGGACGCGTTCGCGGGCGGCCAGCACCGCGCGCAGGCCCTCGTCCGTGAACGTCGGCGGCAGCCGGACGTCGACGACCGCGACGTCCGGCCGCTGCTCGACGAGCGCGTCCAGCAGTTCCGTCCCGTTGTCCACGGCGGCGACGACCTCGTGGCCGTGGGCGCCGAGGAGACGGATCAGCCCGTCCCTCAGGAGGAAGTGGTCTTCGGCGAGGGCAATGCGCACGGAAGCTCCATCGTCACCATGGTCGGGCCGTTCACGGGGCTGTTGACGGCGAGGACGCCGTCGAAGGTGGCGAGCCGGCGCTCGATGCCGCGCAGACCGGTGCCGCGCGAGACGTCCGCACCGCCCTGACCGTCGTCCGTGACGGTGACGCGCAGCATGCCGTGATCGTAACGGAGGTCGATCCAGGCCCGGTCGGCGCCGGAGTGCTTGGCGACGTTGGTCAGGATCTCGGAGATCGCGAAGTAGGCGGCGGACTCGACGGGCATCTCGGGGCGGCCCGGCAGGTCCACGTGGACCTCGGTGGGGACCGGGCAGACCATCGCCAACGCCCCTACGGCGTCGGCGAGTCCACGGTCGGCGAGGACCGGCGGGTGGATGCCGCGGACGAGGTCGCGCAGCTCCGCCAGCGCCTTGGAGGAGGACTCGCGGGCCTCGGCGAGCAGGGCGCGCACGGCCTTGGGGTCGGTCTCCAGGAGGTGTTCGGCGGCGTCCAGGGTCATGCCCATCGCGACCAGGCGGGCCTGGGCGCCGTCGTGCAGGTCGCGTTCGATCCGGCGGATCTCGGCCATCTGCGTGTCGACGGCGTCGGAGCGGGTGGCTGCCAGGTGCCGGATGCGGCCGGCCATCAGCTCGGCCTCGCCGGGGGCGAGCATGGAGCGGGTGTACAGGGCGTGCCGGCGCACGGCACGCGGCGCCACCCACAGGGCGAGCGGCAGTTGGAGGACGCCCAGGACACCGGCGAGGACGGCGGTGGCCTGCCCCTCGATCGGGATGAACTGGTACCACAGGCCGTCCCACTCGGCGAACAGCGCGAGCCCGAAGAAGGCGAGGAAGACGCCCCATACGCCGCTGAGGACGAGGGCGAGCGGGAAGAACGCGAGCAACACGCCGGCCAGCGGGTCGACGAGCGCCCAGACCCACTCCCTGCGGGTCTGCGGGTCACTCATGATCCACCGGTAGCGGGCTGCGACCCCGGAAGCTCCCTCGGGTGCTGGGGGCGGCGGTCCGGGTGGGCCGGGGATCTCGACGCCGGACCAGCGCAGGGCCAGCTCCCGCCGGCGGGCGGCGAGGGCGCGCACGCCCTCCATGGCGCGCGGCACCAGGCCCAGGCCGGGCCCCACCAGCCAGATCGCCCCGGACACCGCCAGGGACCGGCCGAAGGCCGCCGACGCCGTCCAGCACAGGGTCATCGCCCTGCGCAGCCCGACCAGTCCGGCCGCGACCGAGAATCCCCTGATCTCGTCGGGCGCGCGGCTCACCCCGAGCTGCGTCGTGCGGTCCATACGGCTCGCTCCTCCCCGCTGTCTGTACGGAACGGGGGCCGAAGCGCCCGTGCCCTCATTCTGGTCACGGGCGGGGTGCCGGCGCGGTGGAGAAAAGTCCCCTCTTCGGCGATCAACTGCCGTTCGCCGTCAGCGAGTAGGCGTCACCGCCTCCATCTCTCCCGAGCGGCGGTGGGCCGCCGCGAGGGTCAGGGTGACCGTGAGGGAGGCCAGCGCCATGCAGGTCATCGCCGTCGCCGGAGTGGTGAGTTGGGCGACCGTGCCCGCCAGGGCCGCGGCGACGCCCTGCATGGTGAGCATCCCGGCGCCGCGCAACCCGAGGGCGTGCCCGGCGAGTTCGTCGGGGGTGAGGGACATCAGGCGTTCCTGCTGGGCCAGGGTCGCGCCGAAGCCGACGGAGGCGACGCACACCGCCAGGGCGGACCAGGGCAGGCCGGGGCGCAGCGCGAACAGCAGGTACGGGGTGGCGAGCAGTGTCAGCAGCGGGATGGGCAGGCGCGGGCGCAGGGCGGGCGGCACGAGGCGGCCGACCGTCAGATCGCCGGTGAACATGCCCAGCGCCGCGCAGGCGAAGAGCGCGCCGGCGGCTCCGGGGTCGTAGGAGACGTAGAGGGACTCGCAGCCGACGATCAGGCCGTTGGGCAGCCACATGCCGAGGTAGGCGAGGCGGCGGGGGCGTGAGGACCACAGCAGGGCGTTGGTGCGCCAGGTCTCCGCGACGGACGGGCGGCCCGCGGCGCGCGGCGGCCGGGCGGTCAGGCCCAGCCGTAGGACGAGCGAGGCGAGGGCGTACAGCGCGGCCGCGAGGAGCAGGCAGGCGCGCGGGGACAGGACGGCGAGGAGGGCGCCGCCCGCCGCGAACCCGACGATCTGCACCAGGCCGAAAACCATGTTGAACACCGAACGGCCCAGGACGAAGCCGCCCTTGGGCAGGATCTCGTTGAGCAGTCCCCCGCTCACCCCGCCGCCCAGCGAGGAGACCAGCCCCTGGACGAAGACCACGCCGAAGGCCGCCGCGAGGGGCAGACCCGGCAACGCCTGCACGGCCGCGCAGACGGCGAAGGCCAGCGCGATGCCGCTGAGCGCCGCGCGTGGCGGGAGCCGGTCGGCCGCCGACAGCAGGAAGGTCGCCCCGAGCATCTGCGCGAGCTGCGGCCCGAACATGCTGATCGCCGACAGCAGCGGCGAGTCGGTGGCCCGGTAGACGAGCGTGGCGAGCGCGAGCCCGCCGATCGTCAGGGCCGCGCCCTGGGCGGCGGAGCCGAGGAAGAACGGCGTGAACTCACGGGTCCGGAAGAGCTCGCGGTAGCTGCGCATACGGGGAGTCTGCGAGGGCGCGCGCGGCGGCCGTACTGTTTCGCGCGCATGCGAAACGTCGGGAGGGTGCTCATGGGGTGGTGGCAGCTCAACGCGGACACGCTGGCGCGCAGCCGGTTCGTGCTCTCCCCGTTCGCGGAGACGTTCGCGAGTCTGCGGCTGCTGCACACGGGCGTCCCAGCACACCCCGGTGAGCGGGCGTGGCTGCGCGCCCATCTGCCCGGCTACCGGGCGCTCCTCGCGGCGGACCCGACGACCGCGCGGCTGGTCGGCGCCGCGCTCGGCCGGTCCTGGATCGCCGACTTCGTCACGCCCACCCCGCGCGACGGGGAGGACTTCGAGGACGTCGTCGCCCGGGTGCGGTCCGCCGACCCGGCCGCCGCCCGCGCCCACCTCGCCGTATCCCTCGCCGGGCCGCTCCCCGCCGAGCTGGACCGCGACGACCTGCCCGAGCGGGCCGCACGCCTCCTGGAGCACGTCTGGACCCGGACCGTACGGCCCACCTGGGAGCGGCGCCGCCGCGTCCTGGAGGCCGATGTGGCCGCCCGCACCGCGCGGGCCGGTGAGGGCGGCTGGGCGGCGGTGCTGGACTCCCTGCGGCCCGGCCGGACCCGCTGGCTCGGCGGGAACCGGCTCCAGGTGAACCTCCAGGAGTACCCGCCGCGGGAGATCTCCGGAGCGGAGCTGGTGTTCATGCCGGTGACCCCGCGCACCGGCTGGGTCTCCTGGGAGGAGCCCGACCGGTACGCCCTCGTCTACGCCTGCTCGGGCCCGCTCACCGACCCGGGTGCCCGGAGCGTCCCCGCGGGCCTGTCCGCCCTGCTGGGCCCGGCCCGCGCCACCGTCCTCGTGCTCCTCGGCTCCCCGTTGAGCACGAGCCATCTGGTCGCGGTGACCGGGCAGGGCCTGGGCTCGGTCGGACGGCATCTGCGGGTCCTGCGGGACGCGGGGCTGGTGGAGCGGCGGCGGACGGGGCGGTCGGTGCTGTACGCGCGGACGGCGGCCGGGGACGCCCTCGTCGACGCCTCGCGGCGGCCCGGAGCGGACCGGAGTTAGCATCCGGTCCATGACGACCCACAACAGCACCTCTCCGCTCGCCGTCGACATCGACGCCCTCACCGGCGGCCCCGCCGACCTCGCCCAGTACGCCGGCAAGGCCGTGCTGGTCGTGAACGTCGCCTCCAAGTGCGGCCTGACCCCCCAGTACAACGGCCTGGAGAAGCTCCAGGAGCGCTACGCCGAGCGCGGCTTCACGGTGCTCGGGGTGCCCTGCAACCAGTTCCTCGGGCAGGAGCCCGGCTCGGCCGAGGAGATCGCCGAGTTCTGCTCGGCCACGTACGGCGTGACCTTCCCGATGACGGAGAAGGTCGAGGTGAACGGCGACGGCCGGCACCCGCTGTACGAGCGGCTGGTGGGCTTCGCCGACGCCGAGGGGCACACCGGTGACATCCGCTGGAACTTCGAGAAGTTCCTCATCGGCCGGGACGGCACGGTCGTCGGCCGGTTCTCGCCGCAGACCGAGCCGGAGGCCGCGGAGCTGGTGGCGGCCGTCGAGGCGCAGCTGGCCTGACCGCTTGACCTTGCCCCTGGGGCAGAGCCGAGCGTCGTCGTCACCGGGCGGGAGGAACCGCCCGGTGACGGAGGATGAGGCCGTGGACGAGGAACTGCTCACCATCGGCGCGTTCGCCGCGCGGGCGCGGCTGTCCGCCAAGGCCCTGCGGCTGTACGACCGGCTGGGACTGCTGCAGCCGGCCCGGGTCGACGAGGCCAGCGGGTACCGCTACTACCGGGCCGATCAGGTCGCCCGGGCCCGGACGGTGGCGCTGCTGCGCCAGCTCGACATGCCGCTCGCGCGGGTCGCGGAGGTGGTCGGCGCCCCGGACGGGGCCACGGCCGCCGACCGGCTCGACGCCTACTGGGCGCGGGTCGAGGCGCGGGTGGCGGGGCAGCGGACGCTCGCCGAGTACCTCCGTGGACGGTTGTCGGGGAGGAGCTCCGAGATGTACGGGAAGTTCGTGGTCGAGACGGTGGACGTGCCCGAGCAGGTGGTGATCGGGGAGGCCCGCCATGTGCTGGCGGACGAGCTGCCGGTGTGGATCGGGTCGGCGCTGGGGCGGCTGGAGGCGGCGGGCCGGGAGTGCGGCGGGGTCACGGCGCCGCCGTTCGTCGTCTACCACGCCGAGGTGTCGGTGGAGAGCGACGGGCCGGCCGAGGCCTGTGTGCCGGTCGGGGACGAGGCGGCGGCCCGTGCCTGGCTCGCGCGGACCGGCCGGACGCACACCACCGCGGTGCGGGTGGAGCCCGCGCTGCGGCTGGCCTTCACCCGGATCACGAAGGCGCAGGTCGCGCATCCGCAGATCCTGGCGGCGTTCGAGGCGGTGGAGGAGTGGATCGCCGGGGAGGGGCTGGAGCAGGCGGGTCCCTGCCGCGAGGTCTACTTCGCGGACTGGGAGGCGGCGGGAGCCGGGGACCCGGTGTGCGACGTGGCCTTCCCGGTGAGGTGATCCGGGGCCGGGTGATCGGGGTGGGGCCGGCGGCTTTCGCGCCGGGGCGCCGTGCCTGACGGGTGTGGCCGAGCCCTCTCGGCAAGGACGGCGGACTGGTCGAGAGGGCTCTTCCTGGTACAGCCTGTGCAGTGGTGACGCGTACGGCCGGTGGAAGGGGAGGTCAGACGGACCCGCCCCTCACGCCTTGACCGACGCCACGAAGGTGTTCCACGCGTCGGCGGGGAACGCCAGGACGGGGCCCTCGGGCACCTTGGAGTCCCGTACGGCCATGGCCGCCGTCTCCGGCGACTTGACCTCGACGCACGCGCCGTTCCCTGTCGAGTACGAGGACTTGGTCCACGTGTCCGTGGAACCCTGACGAATTGCCATGTTCGCTCCGCAATGCTGATGGTGAGTGCTGTCATCGCACGGCGCGGCCCTGGCCGGACCGGCAGCGCGATTCACGCCAACCTTCTTGACTCGGTGGCGTGATCGACGCTACTCGCCACCCCCGGCCGACGAAGCGACTATTCACTCGGCCGGGTGGCATATTCCAATGGAGTCTTCCGTCCTGACGGGTGACGGTGTACCGTGCGGCTCTTTCAGCGCGCGTACTCCTTGGCGATGTCCGCGATGAACTGCCGCGACTGCTCGACGTTCAGGGCCTGCGCCCGCAGATGCTCGTACATCACGCTGTACTTCTGGACGTCGTTCGCCTTCTCCAGATACAGGTCGCTGGTGACGCCCTCGATGTAGACGACGCTGGAGTCGGCCGCGTCCGGGAACTCCAGGATGGCGTACTGCCCGTTGAGGCCCGGGTGGGCGCCCATGTCGAACGGGATCACCTGCACGGTGACGTGCGGCAGCAGGGACTGCTCGACGAGCTGCTCCAACTGGTCCCGCATCAGGTTGCGGTTGCCGACGACGCGGCGCAGCGCGGCCTCGTCCAGCACGGTCCACAGCCGGAGCGGGTTCTCCTCGGTGGAGATTCGTTCCTGTCGGCGCATCCGCACCTGGACGCGCTTCTCGATCTCCGTCGGCGCGGTCTCGGGCAGCGCCCCGGCGATCAGGGCCTCCGCGTACTGCTTCGTCTGGAGCAGACCGGGCACGACCTGCGGGTCGTACACGCGCAGACTGGCGGCGTCGGTCTCCAGACCGATGTAGACGCTGTAGGGGATGTCGCCGAAGGAGTGCCACCAGCCCTGCTGGCGCGAGTCCTTGGCCATCTGCATCAGGGAGTCGACGATCCGGTGGTCCTCCACCTCGTAGACCCCGCACAGGTCGCGGACGTCGCGCTGGCTGATGCTGCGCCGCCCGTTCTCCAGACGGCTGATCTTCGACTGCGAGACCAGCAGCCGTTCGGCCACTTCCTCGGCGGTCATGCCCTTGAGCTCACGGAGCCGGCGCAACTCCTGGCCCAGCCGGCGTCGCCTGACGGTGGGATTGACATTGGACGCCACGGGACGTGCACCTCCGGCTGCCTGCCTTGTGATCGGCACTTTGCGTATCTGCTGTTCAGCAGATTGCCACCAAGGCGCTCACCACCGCTGGGAAACGGTGGATATGCGCAGGACGCACACCGATGGGGGTCCACGTGGGCACACGCGGCCGCGCGGGGCGACGGAACCGGTGTCCCTGTCCGCGCAGTTGAGCACGGACGTACGGTTCCGTCACCCCGCGCGGATCAGCGGCTCCCGAACCGGTCATGGGGACGGTGCGGCGCTGCACGTGGCGTGCGTGTGGTGCGGGTCGAACGGGTCGAGCGGTCTCTCAGTGGGCCACGACGCGTGCCATGGACCCTCGGCGCGGCTGTGCCGGGACGGCGCGCGCGGGTTCCGCCGGCGGCCTGCCGCCGGGGCCCTGCTGCCGGCCGGACGGTGCCTGGCCGCGACGCGGCTGGGCGGCCGCGCCGTTCTGGACGTCCATCACCGCGTGCGCGACGAGGCCGCCCATGGGGTCGTGCCGGATCAGATCCCGCAGCCGGGAGCGAGAGGAGCGTCCCTCGTTGCCCGGATACAGGTGCTTGCCGAGACCGACCGCGTGGGCCAGGGCGGCGAGCGCCGCGGTCCGCGGGTCCGGCGGTACGCCGGTGCGGATCGCGGAATCCAGCCGGGCCCTGATCTCGCGGGTGATGTCGTTGTCCGTCGCTTGATAGCGAGTCGTCGGCAGCACTCCGCACATCTGGCCCGGCACGGCGGCGACCATGCCGCACCTCTCCAGATGCGAGAGGTAGGTCTGGCGCAGCCCCAGCCGGGGCCCGCCGATCCAGTGGACGGCCCGTACCGGAGCGCCACGCCTTCGCAGCAACTCCAACGCGCAGTCCAGAGTCGGATCTCCTGTCGGCCGTGGTGCCACCACGGCGATACGATCCCCGTCTGGGGCTATCCGTCCGGCCAGCGCCAGCTCCACTAGCTGTGCTCCGGCCAGACCGAGGTCGAGCGACTGCGGCTGCGCGGTGGTACCCGTGGCCGGGTCCAACGCCAGCAGCAGAAGCTCCTCCGGAAGTGTTCTGCGGCTCCTGCCCATCCATGCCTCCCCGCGTGGATGAAAGACAGGGTGACCCCTCTCACATTGGTCTGTCGAGAGCACGTGACCGGTTCGTAGCGGAACCGGTAGGTATGTCGTTCTCGTCTACCGCGTCAGGTGGGGGCCGCGCACCGGACACTGGTATCTGGTTCGGACAGCGGCACGGGGGTCGTGCGGACACGGTGTCCGGGCGACGGCCCACGGTTCGGCAGCCGTACGGTGGCGTGCGGCGGCACATGGAGGAGGCATCGGTGGCGGGCGAGTCCCCCGACAGGTCGAAGCAGCGCGAGTCGTCGGCAGAACCGACGTCGGGGAGCGCGGTCCCGGTTCCCGAGTCCCGGCCCGAACCCGAGGCCGGCACCCGTCCGGCCCAGGGCGCGGGGGGTGACCCGCGCCTGGCGATGGCCCGTGAGTCGTCCTCGCGCGGCGGTGTGGACACGGCCACGCGGGTGCTGTCCCGCGAGGACCTGGACGAGGCGCGGGAGGAGCCGGCCGAAGCCTCGGAGGAGACCGAGGCGGACGGCGACGAGTCCGCCGAGAGCTCTGAGGGCGCCGAGGGCTCCAAGGGCGCCGCGAGCGACCGTGAGGACGCCGAGGGCGCCGAGGACGCTCCCGCCGACAACGATGACACCGCCGAGGCGGCCGGCGACTCGGGCGACTCGAACGACCCCGAGGACTCGGCCGACGAGGCCCCCGGCAAGGGCGAGGACCGGCTGAGGAACGCCGTGGCGGCCTGGGTGGCGTCCTCCGACGCCAAGGACGCCTCTGACGACGCCACGAGCGAGGCGAGCGCCAAGGACACCGCAGACGAGGCCGCGGGCGCCGACGCGAAGGCCGACTCCGACTCCGACACCGGCTCGGACTCCGCCTCCGAGACCGACGCCGACTCCGAGACCGACGCCGATGACACCCCCGCCAAGAGCACCGGCGTCGACCAGGCCACCGCGATCTTCCGCACCCGCCCCGCCGAGCCCGAGAAGGCGCCGAAGGCGTCGAAGGCCGACGACAACACGAAGGCCGACGCCGACGACGAGCCCGCCGGCAAGGAGACCCCGGACGACGGCAAGGGCGTCGACCAGGCGACCGCCGTCTTCCGGACCCGCCCCGCCAAGCCGCACGTCGACCAGCCGACCACCATGCTGAAGGCGCCCAAGCCGGACGCACCCGAGGCTGAGGCATCGAAGCCCGAGGGGTCGAAGCCCGAGGCGTCGAAGCCCGGACCTTCGAAGCCGGAGGCCCCCGACGCCGAGGCGCCGAAGGCCGAGCGCACCAGCAGGTTCGTCGCGCTCAAGCCGGACCTCCCGCCGGCGGCCCCGAAGGCGCCCGAGGCCCCCCGGCCCCCGGCCGACGTCACCGCCGCCGTCCCGCAGATCGGGCCCGAGCGCACCACCCAGCAGCCGCTGCCGCCGAAGCCCCCGCTGGACCTGCTGGCCGAGCTGACGAACACCCCGCCGCCGCCGGAGACCCCCGTGCGGACCCTGGTGCGGCGCGTGAAGATCTGGACGCCGCTGGTGATCCTGCTGGCGATCGTCTTCGCGATCGTGCAGAGCGTGCGCCCGCTCCCCGCGCCCACCCTGGACCTGACCGCGCAGGACAGCTTCACCTTCGAGGGCGACAAGGTCGACATCCCGTGGCCGGCCCAGGGCCAGGCCGCGCTGGACGTCGACGGCATCGGCAGCTTCGGCTCCTCGGGCGACCAGAAGCCCGTGCCGATCGCGAGCGTCGCCAAGGTCATGACGGCGTATCTGATCCTGCGGGAGCACCCGCTGAAGAGCGGCGCCCAGGGCCCGAAGATCAAGATCGACCAGGCCGCCGAGGACCAGTCGAAGGCGGGCCAGGAGTCCACCGTCGACGTGACGAAGGGTGACTCGATCACTCAGCGGGAGGCGCTGGAGTCCATCCTGATCGCGTCCGCGAACAACGTGGCGCGGCTCCTCGCGCGCTGGGACGCCGGTTCGGAGAAGGACTTCGTGGCGAAGATGAACGCCACCGCCGAGAAGCTCGGCATGACGAACACCACGTACACCGACCCGTCCGGTCTGAACAACACCACCGTGAGCACGGCCGTCGACCAGGTGAAGCTGGCCAAGGCCGCGATGAAGGAGCCCGCGTTCCGCGAGGTCGCCGCGATGATGTCGTACGACGACTACAAGGGCGTCAACCACCCCAACTGGAACCAGCTGGTCGGCAGGAACGACGTGGTGGGCATCAAGACCGGCACCACCACCTCCGCCCTCGGCAACCTCGTCTTCGCGGCGAAGAAGGAGGTCGGCGGCGAGACGCGCACCATCATCGGCGCCGTCGTCCGCCAGCCCGCGGGAGGCCCGGAGAACACCATCCTCAGCGCCGCCCTGTACGGCGGCGACCAGCTGATCCGGGCCGCGCAGGGCGCCCTGGAGCCGGCGACGATCCTGAAGAAGGGGGACGTCGTCGGGTATGTGGACGACGGGCTGGGCGGCCGTACCCCGGTGGTGGCCACCAAGGACGTCACGGCGGTCGGCTGGGCGGGCCTGAAGGTCAAGCTGACCTTCGCGTCCGACGAAGTCCCGCACACCGCGAAGGCCGGCACCGAGGTGGGCACGCTCACCGTCGGCGACGGCAGCAGCGGTGCGGTGAAGATCCCGGTCGCCCTCAAGACGGACCTCACCGAGCCGGGCTTCACGGACAAACTCACCCGTATCGGCTGACCCGGGGGCGCGACCGCGTCACCGCACCGCAGCCCGCCGACCCCACTCGTCGGCGGGCTGCGTGCTAGCGTCACGAATCGGGCAGGTCGTCGCCCAGGGGGCACGGCCGCAGCACCTTGACCTACCGGGCCGAGACACGCGGGACACGGGACGCGGCCGGAACAGAAGACAGCACGGGGAGTGCCTCAGACGTGGCCACTGCGGAGCCGACACGCGCCGACGACGCCGATCCCGGACGGGGAGCCGGTCCGCGAATACGCGTGCCCGCGCCGCGTGCGGAGGAGGGTCCGGACGACACCCGGACCGGGCCGTCGTCGCGTGTGACGAGGGCCGTCCACGCCGTGCGCGAGCGTCTGCTGCGTCACCCGGTGCTGTCGGTCACCGCCCTCTCGGGGCTGCTCCACATCATCTGGTTCTTCACGTTCGCGAACAGCGGCGGCGACCTCGCGGCCCAGGACGCCTGGGCCGAGTTCGTCGGCCGGCACCCCGACTCCGCGTACAACCTCGCCTGGTACGGCGGGATGCACCCGGTGTCGTACAGCGTCGTGTCGCCGTATCTGATGTCGGTGCTGGGCGTCCGGACGACGATGATGATCGCCGGGACGATCTCGGCGGGGCTGCTGATGCTGGTCCTGCTGCGCAGCCGGTCCGTGCGCAACCCGCTGTGGGCCGCGCTCGCCGGGATCTTCGGGCTGATCGCCAACGCCATCTCCGGACGCGTGACGTTCGCGCTGGGCACGATGTTCGCGCTCGGCGCGGTCGCCGTCGTCTTCTGCTGGCCGTACCGCTGGCGCTACAAACGCTGGGCGAAGGCGCTGTGCGCGGCGCCGCTCGCCGCGCTCGCCACCATGGCGTCGCCGGTCGCGGGTCTCTTCGTCGGGCTCGTGGCCGTCGCGCTGTTCCTGCAGAAGCGGCGTCCGGGCGCCTGGGCGCTGGGGCTCGCGCCGACCGCCGTGGTGGGGCTGTCGGCGTGGCTGTTCCCGTTCTCCGGCACCCAGCCGATGGTGTTCGGCTCGGTGCTCATGCCGCTGCTGATGGCGGTCGTCGTCTATGCCGCGGTGCCCGAGGACTGGCGGACGGTCCGGCTGGTGTCGGCGGTGTACGGCGTCTCGGTCGTCCTGGTGTGGGTGGTCAGCTCGCAGATCGGGTCGAACATCACCCGGCTGGCGATGCTGTTCGCCGGGGTGACGCTGGTGGCGGCCCTGCCGTTCACGGTGCCGCGCACCCGCAAGTGGTACGCGGTGGTGACGGCCCTGCTGACGTTCGTCGGGTGGATCGGCTACAAGACGGTCGACGACATCATCCACGCGGCCCCGGAGGCGTCCTGGGCGCGTGAGCTGGCCCCGCTGGTCAACGAGCTCCAGGAGGTCGGCGCCGAGAAGGGCCGGGTGGAGGTCGTGCCGGCCCGCTCGCACCGGGAGGCGTCCGCGCTCGCGCCGTACGTGAACCTGGCGCGGGGCTGGAACCGGCAGGCCGACATGGAACGCAACCCTCTCTTCTACGACGGCACCCTCAACTCGGCGAACTACCGGGAGTGGCTGCGGCGCTGGGCGGTGCACTTCGTGGTGCTGCCCAAGGACGAGCCGGACCCCTCGGCGGCGCAGCGCGAGCGGGAGCTGGTGCAGCGCGGTCTGCCGTATCTGAAGCAGGTGTGGGGCGACGCGAACTGGCAGCTGTTCCAGGTGACCGACCCGACGCCGCTCGCCGAGCCGAACGCCGTGGTGGACCGGGCCGAGCAGGGCGAGATGACGATGCGGGTGAGCAGGCCGGGCCGCGTCCTGATCCGCATCCCCTACTCGCCGTGGCTGAGCATCGTGGACGCCGAGGGCAGGAAGCTCGACCCGCCGAAGGAGACGGAGGCGTCCCGCAAGCGTCCCGACGGCGAGCCGAAGACGTACGCCAACGTCAACGGCTGCCTGATGGAGACCGAGGAGGACGCCGAGGGCGACCGCTGGACGACGCTGGTCGCCCCGCGGGCGGGTGTGTACCGGCTGGCGGCGCCCTACGACGTGCCGCGCGGCACGCCCTGCCCGGAGGAACTGCGCTGACGGAGCCGGTCGGCGCGGCTCGGTCACGGGCCGGTCGCCGCTCGTCGACGCCGGGAAGTTGATACGCCGACGTACGGGTTCCGTCGGATTTCGCTGTTCATATCTCTGAACCGAGGTCACCAAGTAGAACGATTTTACTGTCTGTTGACCTTACCTGCGCTTGTCGTGTCCTCTTCTACGCGTCGACCATGGGCGGGCCGTTCACAGGGCGGAACCCTGGAAGGGGTCACATGAACAGTCTCGACTGGGCCGTGCTCATCGCTTACTTCGGCGTGATGGTCGCCATCGGTGTCTGGTCCCACAAGCGGGTGGACAACGTCAGCGACTTCTTCACCGCGGGCGGCAGGATGCCGTGGTGGCTGTCCGGCATCTCGCACCACATGTCCGGCTACAGCGCG
Source organism: Streptomyces sp. SS1-1 (assembly GCF_008973465.1). Taxonomy (NCBI): domain Bacteria; kingdom Bacillati; phylum Actinomycetota; class Actinomycetes; order Kitasatosporales; family Streptomycetaceae; genus Streptomyces; species Streptomyces sp. SS1-1. The sequence goes on from NZ_WBXN01000004.1 coordinate 3,146,517, forward strand.
GTGATGTTCACCGGGTACGCGGGCATCGCCTACACCTACGGCGTGACGTCCTTCGTCACCTGGTCCTTCCCCATCGCGCTCGGCATCGCCATCGGGTCGAGGCTGTTCGCGCCGCGCATCAACCGGCTCCGGTCACGGCTGCACGTGGCCTCCCCGCTGGAGTATCTGAAGAACCGCTACGACCTGCGGACCCAGCAGGCGCTCGCCTGGTCCGGCATGCTCCTGAAGATCGTGGACGTGGGCGCCAAGTGGGCCGCGATCGCGACCCTGTTGTCGGTGTTCACCGGGGTCTCGCTCAACCAGGGCATCCTCATCACCGGATGCATCACCGCCGTCTACTGCACGATCGGCGGCCTCTGGGCGGACGCCCTCACCGAACTCGGCCAGTTCGTCATCCAGTTGCTCGCCGGGCTCGCGATGTTCTTCGCCGTGGTGATGAAGCTGAACGACAAGGGCATCGGCTTCCTCGGCGCCTGGGACGAACCCGAACTCCAGGGCCACGGCGAGCCGCTGGTCGGCCCGTACGGCACGGTGTTCCTGCTCGCGTTCCTCTTCATCAAGCTCTTCGAGTACAACGGCGGCATGCTCAACCAGGCCCAGCGGTACATGGCCACGGCCACCCCGCACGAGGCCCGGCGCTCCGCACGGCTCTCGGCGATCCTGTGGCTGGTCTGGCCCGTCGTGCTGTTCTTCCCGATGTGGATGTCGCCGCTGCTGGTCGATTCGCAGAAGCCGGACGGCTCCGACTCCTACGCCCTGATGACCGAACAGCTGCTGCCGCACGGCCTGCTGGGCCTGGTCATCGTCGGCTTCTTCTCGCACACCATGGCCATGTGCTCCTCCGACGCCAACGCCATCGCCGCCGTCTTCACCCGGGACGTGGCGCCGGTGCTGTCGAAGCAGGCGCGGGCCTGGAACGAGCGGTCCGGGCTGGTCGCGGCCCGTGTGACGACCGTCGTCTTCCTCGGTCTGTCGATGGCGGTGGCCACCCAGGTCAACTCCCCCACGTTCAAGGACATCATCACCGTCGTCATCAAGTGGGTCGCCGGGCTCATGGGGCCGATCGCGATCCCGATGATGCTGGGTCTGCTGCGGCCGTTCCGCCGCTCCGGGCCGACCGCCGCGCTCACCAGCTGGGCGCTGGGCCTGCTCGCCTTCTGGCTGGTCAACTACCCGATCAGCTGGAACGTCGACGGCGGGGTGCCGCTGCAGTACCAGGTCTCCATCCCGCTGGCGGTCTCCCTGGTCCTCTACATCCTCATCGGGTACCTGAAGCCGGAGGACACCCCGGAGCGCCTCGCCGTGGTGGAGAGCGTCAACACGGACGGCGACGGGGCGGCGGCCGCCGCGGTGCCGGCGCCGGCCGGTCCGGCGGACGACGTGGTGCGGGCCAAGGAGTGAACGCGGGCGCGGACGGCGGGGCTCAGGCGCGCGGGTAGCGCGCCAGCCAGCCCGGCGCGGAGGCGCCCGGCCCGTGCAGGGACGGGCCCTGCGTCATCTCCATGGCGAAGTCGTCGGCGAGTTCCAGGATCGTGGGACGGCCCTCCAGCTCGGCCAGCCAGGCCGGGGGCAGGGCCGTCTCGCCGTGCAGGGCCCCCAGCAGACCGCCGGTGAGGGCGGCCGTGGCGGCGGAGGGGCCGTCGTGGTTCACGGCCAGGCACAGTCCCTGCCGGACGTCCTCGCCGACCAGGGCGCAGTACACGGACGCCGCGAGCAGCCCGTCGGCCGAGCCGTCGGCCGCCAGCTCCGCCACCCGCGCGGGCGTCGGCATGCCCTGGCGGACCGCGCCCAGCGCGTGCTGGAGGGCGTCCGACACCGGTTCGTGCCCGGGGCGCACGGCGAGCAGCGCGAGGGCCCGCTGCACCGCCCCGTCCAGGCTCTCCCCGCAGGCCAGCCCGTGCACGATCACGGCGTACGCGCCCGCCGACAGGTAGGCGACCGGGTGCCCGTGGGTCTGTGCCGCGCACTCCACGGCGAGCTGGACGACGAGCTGCGGCTCCCAGCCGACGAGCAGCCCGAACGGCGCGGAGCGCGCGGCGGCCTCCGGGCCGAGCTCGGCGATGTTCTTCGGCGTCTCCAGGGTGCCCATGGTCTCGTCGCCGAGGCCGAGCAGCAGGGAGCGGGTGGCGTCCCGGCGGGCGTACAGCCACTCCTCGCGGGCGAGCCAGCCGTCGTCCTTGCGGCGCTCGTCCGGACCCCAGTCGCGCTGGGTGGCGGCCCAGCGCAGATAGGCCCGGTGCAGGTCGGTCGGCGGATGCCAGGCGCCGGTGTCCCGGCGCACCTGGGCCCGTATGAGCCCGTCCACGGAGAACAGGGTGAGCTGGGTGAGATGGGTCACGGCGCCCCGGCGCCCGTAGCCGGGGGCCAGGTCGAGCAGGCCCTCGGGGCCGTGCCGCTCCTGGATCTCGGCCAGGCCGAGCGCGTCGACCGGGGCCCCGAGGGCGTCCCCGACGGCCGCGCCGAGCAGTGTCCCGCGCACCCGGCTGCGGAAGTCCTGCTGCTCGGTACGGCCCCAGACGGGTCCGCCAGTCGCCCCCACCAAGACCTCCCCGTGACCATCCGCTCGTACGACAGTTCGCCACTGTAATCGACCGGGGACCGTGGGTTCAGAGGGCGGATCGGTATGCGGTGTGTGACGGGAGTGGCCCGGAACGGCCCCTTCGCGCCGTTCGCCGGCCGGCGCCGGTGAGGTGTCCGGTCAGCGCCGGTGACGTGCCCGGATCGCCTCCGCCGCCGCCGTGACCCGCTCCAGGCGCGGGGCGAGCTGTGCCGCGTCGGCGCCGGGGCTCCTCAGGACGTGGCCGAGGATGGCGGCCAGGGTCGCCGTGTCCGCCCAGCCGGGTTCCCGGGCCAGGAAGGCCGTCAGTCCCCGGTCGGCGAGGGCCCAGTCCCCGAGGACGCAGCCGAGGAAGCAGTGGCCCTGCGCGTGCTGGGTCTCCTCCAGGCGGGTGTCCGTCTCCAGCATCCCCGCCAGCTCCCGCCACAGGGGCTCGGCGGCGGGCAGGCCGTCCGCGAGGGAGGTGACGAGAGCCGTCTGGAACGCGCATTCGAGGGGCTCGGGCTCCCGCAGCCGTTCCGCGCAGCGCCGGGCCTCCTCCCACTCCTCGCGGTGGGCGTGCCACTCGGCCCGCAGATCGTCCAGTTCGCCGTCGGGCAGCCCGGCCGCCTCGGCCGCGCGCAGCCGGTCCTCCACCTCGTCCCAGCGCTCGCACAGCACGAGCAGGTCGATGGCCGTCCGGCGGGCCCAGACCGGCTCCCAGTCCAGGGCCACGCACCGGTCCAGGTCGGCCAGGGCCTCCTCGCACCAGCCGAGCTCCATCGCCGCACGGGCCCGCTGGGCGCGGACCCAGCCGGCGTCGTCGCCGGTCTCGAGGGCGCGCCCGAAGCAGCGGTACGCCGCTCTGTGGTCGTCGAGGGCCTGGTGGACGGCCCCGAGGGTGGTGTGCGCATAGTCGTACTCCGGGTCCTGGGCCAGGGACTGCTCCAGGGCGGCGCGCGCCTCCTCGTAGCGGCCCTCCTGCCGGTACGCCTCCCCCAGCTCGGCGGCCGCCCAGCCGTCCGAGGTGTCCGTCGCGGCGGCCCGCCGCAGGTCGTCGAACCTGCCCTCCTGATCGCCCGTGCGGGCCTTGACCTGGGCGCGGGTGACCAGCGCCCACGTGTAGTCGGGGACCAGGCCGACGGCCCGGGAGAGATCGGCCAGCGCCTCCTCGTCCCGGCCCAGCGCGTACTGGGCGAGGCCCCGGCCGGCGAGCGCCGACGCGTGGTCCGGCTGGAGGGCGACGGCCCGGCCGAGTTCGGCGACGGCGTCCTCGAAGCGGCCCGCGAGCCGGTAGGCGTCCCCGCGTTCGGACGCGACCCAGGAGCTGTCGGGTGCCTTCTCCACGGCACGGTCGTAGTCCGCGAACGCCTCGTCCCACTCGGAGCGGACGCGGCGCAGCCGGGCCCGGCGCACCAGCGGCCACAGGTAGTCCTCGTCGAGGGCCACCGCCCGGTCGAGGTCGGCCAGCGCCTCGTCGAGCTGCCCCAGCTCCTGGCGGGACACCGCCCGGCCCGCGAGGTACTCGGGGTCCGCCGGGTCGAGGGCGACGGCCCGGTCGTAGTCGGCGAACGCCTCCTCGTGGCGGCCCGCGAGGCGGTATGTCTCGGCGCGCTCGGAGATGACGAACTCGTCGTCCGGGGTGAGCCGGTCGGCGGTGTCGAGGGCGGCGAGCGCCGCCGGGAAGTCGCCGAGCGCGCGCAGGGCGAGTCCGCGGCCGTAGTGCGCCCCCGACAGGCCGGGGTCCAGCTCGACCGCCCGGTCGGCGTCCGCGAGGGCGCGTTCGTACCGGCCCTCGTGGCGCAGCTCCCGCGCCCGGAAGGCGTGGGCGGCCGCCCGGGTGCGCCGGTCGGGCCCCGGACGGGACAGGATCAGGTCCGCCACCGCGGTCATGGCGGTCGCGTCGTCCGCGAGCGCCTCGGCCAGCGCGGCGCCCCAGTCGCCGAGGGCCGCGTCGCCGGTGGCCTCGCCCGCCTCCACCAGCATCTGCGCCCAGCGCCGGCCCGCCGCCTCGTCGGCGCCGCAGACCTGCACGACGTCCCACAGCACCTCGTTCAGCGCGGACCGGGGGCGGGCGCACAGCGCGTGGTAGGTCTCCTCCAGCCGCAGGTCGCGCCACTCCTCCTCAAGCCACAGCTGGAAGGGGCCGAGGCCCTGGCCGGCCTCCTCCCGCCAGCGGCCGTAGACGGTGGCGAGGCGGTCGTGCCGCTCGGTCCAGCCGCGCGGGGAGCGGCGCCGCTGCAGGCGGAGCATCGGTTCGCGCACCAGGTCGTGGTAGCGCAGCCGGTCGCCCCGCTCGTCCACGAACGCCAGGCCGCGCAGCCAGGCGAAGAGCGCCTCGACATCGTCGTCGGGGCAGTCCGCGGCGGCCCGGAACACGTCCATGTCCACCCGCCGGGGCAGCGCGCAGGCGAGTGCCACGGCCCGGCGCACGGGGTCCTGCTCCCACTTCAGGAAGCGTTCGACGGCGGTGGCGCTCGGGTCGCCGATGTCGTCCGGGCGGGCGGGGCGCTGTTCGGCGAGGGTCGAGACGAGGACGGGCAGGCCGCCGGTGAGCCGCAGGACCTCCTCGACGACCGGCTCGGCGACGACGCCCCGGTCGGCCAGCAGTCCGCGCGCCTCGGTCTCGGTGAACGGGCCGAGCGGGATGTCGGTCATGAAGTCGGTGAAGCCGCCCCAGCGGGCGGTGTCGAAGGGGTGCTGTCCCGCGGTGACCACGACGACGGTGGCGGGCAGCGCGCCGTACCGGTCGCTGGTCATGACGTCGTGCAGCCAGCCGTCGAGGAAGGGGCCGGTACGTTCGTACGTGTCGAGGAACAGGACGATCCACGGGGCGTGTTCCGCGGCGCCGGACAGCTCGGTCAGCAGGACGGGGGTGAGCACCCGCTCCGGGGAGAGCACCAGCTGTACGTCGTCCTGGCTGCGGAAGCGGGCGCTGAGACCCGCCCGCAGCCGGTCGGCGCTCTGGGCGAGCTGGCCGGCGTCGAGCGCGCCCGCGAACGGGCCGATGCCGGGGACCATGCCGAGGCCGACGAGTCCGGCCCGCATCACGGCGGTGCCGGCGGCCGACGGCCCTTCCGGTTCGGGGCCCAGGGCGGCGGCCGCCGCCTCCGCCTCGTGCCGTCGCTCCCGGTGGGTGGCGAGCGCCCGGTCGAGGTCCTTGAACCGGTGCCCCTGGGCGGCGAACCGGCGGCTGATCGCCGCCATCACCTCCGGGACGCTGCCGACGGACTCGTCCACGGACGCGGTCAACGCGCCCTTCTCGCGGGCCAGTTGTTCCAGCTCCCGCAGCAGGAAGGACTTGCCGACGCCGGCCTGGCCGTGCACATGGAACAGGAAGCGGTGCCGCTCGTCCTGAGGCGGCAGCTCCAGGTTCTCCCGGAACGCGGCCCGTTCGGCTCCCCGGCCCACGAAGCCGGCGCGGCTGCGCTGCCGGATCAGCTCCTGCATCGACGGCTGCGCCTGCGCCACCGTACGTCCCCTCGTCCGCCCGCCCTCGAAGTCCGTGCGCCCATTGTGGCGCAATGACGCCCGAACACCCGCGCGACGCGGGGAAGATGACCTCCATGTCGACCACACCCCCACGCACCCCCCTGCACCTCGCGGCCACCCTCCTGACCGGGACCGCGGCCCTCTACATCGCGCTCGTCGCCTTCGGGAACATCACGGACTTCGGTACGAACCAGCAGTTCGTACGGCACGTCCTCGCGATGGACACCACGTTCAAGGACGACGACCTGATGTGGCGCGCCGTCACCGGCAAGGGACTTCAGGACGCGGCGTACGTCGCGATCATCGTCTGGGAGACCGTCGCCGCGCTCGTGCTCATATACGGCACCTGGCTGTGGGCGCGCCACGACGACGGGCGGGCCCGCCGCTTCTCGACGTACGGGCTGCTGATGCTGATGCTGCTGTTCGGCGCCGGGTTCATCGCGATCGGCGGTGAGTGGTTCGCGATGTGGCAGTCCTCGGACTGGAACGGGCTCGACGCGGCGACCCGGGTGTTCCTGCTGAGCGGTGTCGTGCTGATCGTGAACCACCTGCCGGCCGGGCGGGTGGAGTCCCCCGACGCCTGACTCCGACGGGCGCCGGGGTCAGTCGACGACGACCACCGGCGTCCCCGTCTCGCCGAACGTCCACAGCGCCGCCCCGTCCGCAGCGCGCATCCGGACCCCGCCGGTCTGCTTGCCGGCGGCGGGCGGGGGCGAGGAGCCGTCCACGGCGTTGGAGAACGCGATGGAGACGCCGGACTTCGTGGCGAAGTACACGATGTTCTCGATCTGCACGCCGTCGGAGCCCTTCGTGGCCATGGTCCGGGACGACACCGCGTAGCGGCCGGGGTCCGGGCTGACCGTGCCGGGCCAGACGGTGAAGGTCCGCCGGGCGGCGTCGCTCGCGTCGACCAGCCAGACCCGCTTGTCGCCGAGGTCGTAGACGATACGGCGGCCGGTGCCGGAGCCGTCGGGCACCTCGGCGGTCCGGGCCGGCTTCGACGGCGCGGGGCTCGCCTGCGGGGACGCCGACGCGCTCGGGCGGGCCTTGTGCGCCGTCGGGTGGGGGCCCTTGTCGGCCTGCACGGCGAGGGCGGCGACGGCGGCTATCGCGCCCACCGTCAGACCGGTCACCCAGACCTTGGTAGCAGGCACGGGCACGCATCTCCTCGGCTACGGAAAGCTATGGACGGCCGTCGGCGGCCACGGAACGCGACGACGGCTGGGGAACGCCGGCGAGTCCGCCGGCGAGGGTCGGATCATCGTACCGACCCTCGCGGGCTCCCCCTCAGTCCAGGACGGGCAGCAGCTCGGGCAGGTGCCCGTCCGACGCGGCCGCAGCCCGCCGCCGCTCCTCGGGCACCTCGCCGTACAGGGTGGTGCGCGGCTTCGCCGGGCGTCCGGCCGCCTCCGCGACGGCCACCAGGTCCCGTACGGACTTGTAGGAGCCGTACGACGAGCCCGCCATCCGCGAGATCGTCTCCTCCATCAGCGTGCCGCCCAGGTCGTTGGCGCCGGAGCGGAGCATCTCCGCCGCCCCCTCGGTGCCCAGTTTGACCCAGCTCGTCTGGATGTTGGGGATGTGGGGGTGCAGAAGGAGCCGGGCCATGGCCGTCACCGCGCGGTTGTCACGGATCGTCGGACCGGGGCGGGCGATGCCCGCGAGATAGACCGGCGCGTTGGTGTGGATGAACGGCAGCGTGACGAACTCGGTGAAGCCGCCCGTGCGCTGCTGGATGCCGGCCAGGGTGCGCAGATGCCCGAGCCAGTGCCGCGGCTGGTCGACGTGCCCGTACATCATCGTCGAGGACGAGCGGATGCCCAGCTCGTGCGCGGTGGTGACGACCTCGATCCAGGTGGCCGCCGGCAGCTTGCCCTTGGTGAGGACCCAGCGGACCTCGTCGTCGAGGATCTCCGCCGCGGTGCCGGGGATCGAGTCCAGGCCGGCCTCCTTGGCCGCCGTCAGCCACTCGCGGATCGACAGGCCGGTGCGGGTGGCGCCGTTCACGACCTCCATCGGGGAGAAGGCGTGCACGTGCATGCCGGGGACGCGTTCCTTCACGGCCCGGGCGATGTCGAAGTACGCCGTGCCGGGCAGGTCCGGGTGGATGCCGCCCTGCATGCAGACCTCCACCGCGCCCACCTCCCACGCCTGCTGGGCGCGGTCGGCGACTTGGTCCAGGGAGAGGGTGTAGGCGTCGGCGTCGGTGCGGCGCTGGGCGAACGCGCAGAAGCGGCAGCCGGTGTAGCAGACGTTCGTGAAGTTGATGTTCCGGGTGACGATGTACGTCACGTCGTCGCCGACCGCCGTTTTCCGGACGTCGTCGGCGACCCGGCACAGCGCGTCCAGAGCGGGCCCGTCCGCGTGCAGCAGGGCCAGCGCCTCGTCGTCGGTGAGCCGCGTCGGGTCGTCGGCGGCGACGCGGAGCGCCTGGCGGACGTCGGTGTCGATGCGCTCCGGGGCCATGCCGGGCGCCGCCGCCTCCCGCAGGGCGCCCCAGTCGCCGTACACCTCGTCGAAGTCGTCGCGCCGGTCGGACGTACGGCCCTCGGTGTCGATGGCCGTGTGCAGGTCGGTGCGGCCGGAGGAGACGAACGCCTCCTCGGGCTCCTGCCACGGGTGGCCCTCGACCACGGCGTCCGGCCGGGCGAGGCCCGTCTCCGGGTCGGCGAGGGCGCGGACGTGCGGCAGCAGCCGGGGGTCCAGCCAGGGCTCGCCGCGCGTCACGAACTCCGGGTACACGCACAGCCGTTCACGCAGCTCGAACCCGGCGTCGGCGGAGCGCCGGGCCAGCTCCTCGATGCGCGGCCAGGGGCGCTCGGGGTTGACGTGGTCGATGGTGAGCGGGGAGACGCCGCCCCAGTCGTCGATGCCGGCCGCGATCAGCCGGGCGTACTCGTGGTCGACGAGGTTGGGCGGGGCCTGGATGTTGCCGGCCGGGCCCATGATGAGGCGGGCCACCGCGACGGCGGCGACGAGGTCGTCCAGTTCCGCGTCCGGCATGCCGCGCATCGCGGTGTCCGGCTTGGCGCGGAAGTTCTGGATGATCAGTTCCTGGACGCCGTGGTAGGCGCGGGAGATCCGGCGGAGCGCGAACAGGGACTCGGCGCGCTCCTCGTACGTCTCGCCGATGCCGAGGAGGATGCCGGAGGTGAACGGCACCGAGGAGCGGCCCGCGTCCTCCAGGACGCGCAGACGGACGGCGGGCTCCTTGTCCGGGGAACCGTGGTGCGGGCCGCCGGGCTCGGACCACAGACGGGTCGCGGTCGTCTCCAGCATCATGCCCATGGAGGGCGCGACGGGCTTGAGGCGCTGGAAGTCGGTCCAGCTCAGGACGCCCGGGTTGAGGTGGGGCAGCAGGCCCGTCTCCTCCAGGATGCGGATGAAGATGGCCCGGACGTAGGCGATCGTGTCGTCGTAGCCGTGCGCGTCGAGCCACTCGCGGGCCTCGGGCCAGCGGTCCTCGGGCTTGTCGCCGAGGGTGATGAGGGCTTCCTTGCAGCCGAGCGCCGCGCCCTTGCGGGCGATGTCCAGCACCTCGTCCGGGGACATGAACATCCCGTGGCCGGCGCGGCGCAGCTTGCCGGGGACGGTGACGAAGGTGCAGTAGTGGCACTTGTCCCGGCACAGCCGGGTGAGGGGGATGAAGACGCTCTTGGAGTAGGTGATGACCCCGGGCCGGCCGGCGGCCTCGAGGCCCGCGTCCCGGACCCGGGCGGCGGACGCGGCGAGGTCGTCGAGCGCCTCGCCGCGGGCCTGGAGCAGCACGGCCGCCTCGGACACGTCGAGGGCGACGCCGTCCCGGGCGCGTTTGAGGGCGCGACGCATGGAGTTCTCGGTCGGGCCGGTTCCGGGGGTCGCGTCAGTCGTCATCCTTCGAGCATACGAGCGGCCTGATCAGCGGCGGCGCTCAGGCGACGAAGGGCGCGTATCCGTCCAGGGCGCGCAGCACCTCGGCGTCGTCGCCCGTGGGCAGTTGGACGACGACCTCCTCGATGCCCAGTTCGGCGTAGTGGGCGAGTTTGCCGGGGGTGGGGAAGACGGCGTACGGCACCACCTGGAGGGCGGCCGGGTCGCGTCCGGCGTCGGCCCAGACGGCCCGCAGCCGGGGCAGACTCTCGGACAGCCCGCGTCCGCCGATCGGCAGCCAGCCGTCGGCGTACTCGGCGATGTGGGCGAACAGTTTCGGCCCCGCGGCGCCGCCGACGAGGGTGCGCGGCCCGTCGAGCTGTGTGCCGCGCGGCCTCCGCACGGGCTTGGGGTGGGCGAAGCTGGCCCGGACGGACCCGAACTCACCTTCGTACGCCGTGGGTTCGTCGGCCCACAGCGCCCGCATCAGGGCCATCCGGTCGCGGACGAGGTCGCGGCGCGAGGACCAGTCGACGCCATGGTCGGCGGCCTCCTCCACGTTCCAGCCGAAGCCGAGACCGAGGGTGAAGCGCCCGCCGGACAGGTGGTCGAGGGTGGCGATCTGCTTGGCCAGGTCGATCGGGTCGTGCTGGGCGACCAGGGTGATGCCGGTGCCGAGGCCGAGGCGCTCGGTGACGGCGGCGGCCTGCCCGAGGGCGACGAAGGGGTCGAGGGTCCGGCCGTACTCGCGCGGCAGGTCGCCGCCGGCCGGGTACGGCGTGGTCCGCTCGACGGGGATGTGGGTGTGCTCGGGCAGATACAGCCCGGCGAATCCCCGCTGCTCCAGCTCACGGGCCAGCCGGGTCGGGGTGATCGTCTCGTCGGTGAGGAAGATCGTGGCGGAGATGCGCATGCCCGCATCTGTACCCCCGGCGCGCGGCGATGTCCATACCGACTGGTCGGCACATCGGGGGGCGGTCCGCGGCTCCGTGTTTGTCCGCGGATCACCTTCCGCTCTCGGGGAGTTCACGCCTGAATACAAGGATCACCACGGCCGCAGGCACCACCCCTCACGACCCACGCCGGGGGCATGGCCCTCACGACGACCCGGGAGCAGCAGCATGTGCGAGGACGACGACCACACGGGCCCGGCCCGGCGCGCTCTGTTCGTGACGGGAGCCGCCGCCGCGCTTACGTTGGGAAGCGTGACCTTCGCGTCAGGCGCCGAGAACCCCCGGGGCACGCGGACCCGCACCGTGCGGGGCACCCTGCCGCCCGGGGCACCCGACTATGTCTACGTACCGGTCGAAGTCCCGCCCGGCGTACGGGAGATCAAGGTCTCCTACACCTACGACAAGCCGTCCGTCCCGGCCGGCACCGCGGGCAACGCGCTCGACATCGGCATCTTCGACGAGCGCGGCACCGAGCTCGGCGGGCGCGGCTTCCGCGGCTGGTCGGGCGGGGCGCGCAGCGAGTTCTTCATCCGGACGGACGAGGCGACGCCGGGCTACCTGCCGGGGCCCGTCCGCGCGGGCACCTGGCACATCGCGCTCGGCCCGTACACGGTGGCCCCGCAGGGGCTGGCGTACGAGCTGACGATCACGCTCACGTACGGCGAGCCCGGCGAGGCCGTCCGGCCCGTGTACCCGCCGGAGCGGGCCAGGGGGCGGGGGCGCGCCTGGTACCGGGGCGACTGCCATCTGCACTCCGTGCACTCCGACGGGCGCCGCACCCCGGCCGAGATCGCCGCGCTGGCGCGGGCGGCGGGGCTGGACTTCATCAACTCCTCCGACCACAACACGCACGCCTCGCATCCGCACTGGGCGGAGGCGGCCGGGGACGACCTGCTGATCATGCTGGGCGAGGAGGTGACCACGCGCAACGGGCACGTGGTGGCCCTCGGCACCGACCCCGGCACGTTCGTCGACTGGCGCTACCGGGCGCGGGACAACCGCTTCGGGCGGTTCGCCCGGCGCATCCGCGAGGCGGGCGGCCTCGTCGTGCCCGCGCACCCGCACGCCACCTGCGTCGGCTGCAACTGGAAGTTCGGCTTCGGCGAGGCCGACGCCATCGAGGTCTGGAACGGCCCGTACACCCCGGACGACGAGGTCGCCCTCGCGGACTGGGACAGCACGCTGGTGGCGTCGGCGCGCACCGGCTCGCGCGCCTGGATCCCGGCGATGGGCAGCAGCGACGCCCACCGCGACCCCGACCGGGTCGGCGGCCCGCAGACGGTCGTCCTCGCCGACGACCTGACCCGCACGGCCGTCCAGGAGGGCATCCGCGCGGGCCGCTCGTACGTCGCCGAGTCCGCGAACGTCTCCCTGACCTTCGGCGCGACCGGCGGCAGGGCCCGGCACGCGGGCATCGGCGAACGCCTGGAGGTGGACCCGGACACCCCGGTGACGGTCCGCCTGGAGGCGTCGGGCGCCCCCCGCTGCACGATCCGCTTCGTCACCGACCAGGGCGTCCTCTTCACGACGGACCCCCTCCCGGTCTCGGGCACCGGCACCGCGGAATGGCACACGACCCCGGCGAACGCGGCCTACGTCCGGGCGGAACTCCGCCACGAGACGGCGGCGGGGCCGTTGCCGGGGGCTTTGGCGGCGTTCACGAATCCGATTTTTCTGGGGCGTTGACGAATTCCGTACGCAAAGATCAAGCCAAGCCGGGGACTCATGAGAGCCAAATGATCTCCCGATACGAGGGGACGAACACCCCGAGAAGCCCCCGACTCGGCCCCAATCCCCCGTTTCCTCTGCGTTAGTTTCACGGCGGCTCTGAAAGCACGATGACCACCAGAGTCGTACAACAGAAAACCAAACGGGAGGAAACGTGCGTCAGAACGCGCGTAAGTTGGCGACGGGCGCCCTCGCGGCTGGCCTGTTCGCCATGGGTGCCGGCACGGCCTTCGCCGCTTCGTGGCACACCATTCCGACGCTGTCGACCGACGGCGCGAAGTTCCACCACGGACAGTACAAGTGGTGGCCCGCCGGGCAGAATCACGGCGCCTTCGAATGGAAAGGGCAGCTCCAGGACGCCAAGCACGGTGACGGTCACAACGTGTACATACAGGTGAAGGTCGAGGGTTACGGCTGGAGCCGGTACAACGGCAAGCAGAAGAAGACCGTCCCGCTGAACTTCCGCAACTGGTCCGGCGCGCAGCAGTACACCGACGACGCCTACATCCGCGTCTGCCGGGACAAGGGCTCGTTCAACCCGGACAACTGCTCGCCCACCAAGCACTACCAGCGGTAAGCGAAAGCACACCCGTATGTCCCGGACCCAGGCCGACCTCCTGGGTCCGGGCGCTTCTTTTGGGGGAAGTCATCGGTACGTCAGAAGTCATCTCCGCCGAGGGTGTCGACCTCGCCTACGGTGCGGAGCCGGTTGTCCGGGGTGCCCGGCTGTCGGTGGCGCGGGGGGAGGTCGCGGCCGTCACCGGGGCGAGCGGCAGCGGGAAATCGTCGTTGCTCTACTGCCTGGCCGGGGTGCTGGCGCCCACGCGGGGGCGGGTCCGGTTCGAGGGGCGGACGCTCGGTGATCTCGGCGACGACGAGATCAGCGCGCTGCGCCGGGAGCGCTTCGGCTTCGTGTTCCAGTACGGCGAGCTGCTCCCCGAGCTGACCGTCGAGGAGAACACCGCGCTGCCGCTGCGCCTGGCCGGGCAGCGCAAGCGGCCCGCGCTCGCCGCCGCCGGCGAGGTCCTGGAACGGCTCGGGCTCGGCGATCTGCGCGAGCGCCGGCCCTCCCAGGTGTCGGGCGGGCAGAGCCAGCGCGTCGCTGTCGCCAGGGCCCTGGTGCACCGCCCGGCGGTCGTCTTCGCCGACGAGCCGACCGGTTCCCTCGACAGCGCCAACGCGTCCGCTGTGCTCAAGGAGTTCCTCGGACTCGCCCGGTCACAGGGCACCGCCGTCGTGCTGGTCACGCACGACCCCGCCGTCGCCGCCCAGGCCGACAGCCACTACGCGATGTCCGACGGCGTCCTCACCCCCCGGGAGCCCGCGTGAGGGAGTTCCTGCTCGGGCTGCGGCTGCTGTTCGGTGCCGGTCGCGGCAGCCGCGTCCGGTTCCTGCTCATGGCGGCCGGCGGCTCCCTCGGCGTCTGCTGCCTCGCGCTCGTCCTCACCGTCCCGCAGATCCTCGACGCCCACGACGGCCGGGCGGCGGCCCGGCAGCCGCGGTCCGCCTCGGCGCGGCCCGCGGGCGCCACCCTGGTCCTCCAGCGCAGCGACCCGTACGGCTCGAAGGCGTTCACCCGGGTCTTCGTCGCCAAGGGCACCCGGCACGCGGACGAGGTCCCGCCCGGCCTGGACCGGCTGCCCGGGCCCGGAGAGCTGTTCCTGTCCCCCCGGGCCCACGACCTCCTGCGCGACCAGCCCGACGTCAAGGGTCTCCTGCCTGGCCACGAGGAAGGGCTGATCGGCGCGGCCGGGCTCGCCCACCCCGACGAACTGTTCGCCTACGTCGGCACGGAACGGGGCGAGATCGCCGACGAGGGGCGTGCTCTCAAGGGCTGGGGATACAGCTACGCCCCCTTCCCGGCCGTCGAACCGTCGACGCTCACCTACCTCCGCTTCGCGCTCGGCTCCCTCGTCCTCCTGCCCCTCGGCATCTTCCTCTCCGTCTGCGCCCGGCTCTCGGCCGCCAGCCGGAACCGCCGCCTCGCCTCCCTGCGCCTCCTCGGCCTGACCACCCGCGGCACCCAGCGCGTCAACGCCGCCGAGACCGTCGTCGCCGCGCTCCTCGGAGCACTGCTCGGCCTGGCCGAGTACGAGGTCCTCAACCAGGTGATGACCCGCACCGGACTGCCGAGTCTGCGGTGGTACCCGGACGACGGCGCGCTGTCCGCGTCGACGGTCGCCGTCTGCCTGATCGGCTGCCCCCTGCTCGCCTGGTTCGTCGGCCGGGTGAGCGCACGCGACGCCGCCGCCAACCCCCTCGCCGTACGCCGGTCCGCGGCCCCCGCGCGGCCCGCCGGATGGGGCGGCCTGCTCCTCGTCACCGGCCTCGGCATCGTCGTCGGGTACTGCGCCACGGGCTTCACCGATCATCCCGCCAACAGCATCGGCGTGAACGCGATCGTGATGCCGGCGGGCATCCTGTTCACGGGCCTGGGACTCGTCCTGACCCTGCCCCTCATCTCCTACGCCCTCGCCCGCCGGGTGGCCCGCCGCACCGGCTCCCTCACCCTGAACCTGGCGATGCGGCGCAACGAGGTGGAGCCGGGCAGCACCCTGCGGGTCGTCACCGGTCTCGTGCTGCTCGTCTTCTCCGCCTCCCTCGCCCAGGGCGTCCTCATCCAGCTGGAGCAGGTCACCCGGCCCTCCGCCCCCGTACAGGACTACTCCCTCGCCCTGTCCTCCCTCACCGGCGAGCAGCGGAGCGCGCTCGCCGAGGTGCCGGGGGTCCGCGGGCACGCGGTGACCGCCGAGTCCTGGCTGGATCCGGCGTCCGACGGCGACCAGCCCTGGGCCAGTGCCGTCATCGCCACCTGCGACCAACTGGCGCGCTTCGTCAAGGAGTCGAAGGGCTGCGTGGACGGCAAGGTCATGCGGCTCAGCGACCCGGACGCCGGCACCGGTCAGGGCGCGCGCCCGGGCGACCCGATCCGCTTCCGCCTCCGGGACGGCGGCAAGGACACGACCCTGACCCTCCGTCTCCCTCGGGAGAAGATCACGTACGACACCCACGACCCGTCGGCGGTCCACGGCGCGGACCTGCTCGTCCCGCCCTCCGCGCTGCCCGCCTCGGCCCGTGTGGACGGCGCACGGTACGTCCTCACCAGCGGCTCGGACCACGCCGAGGTCCGCCGGGTCCTCGACGGCATCGCCGCCGTCGTCCCGACCGCCGAGGTCGAGCCCGTCGGCATCAACATCGAGGGGCTGCAGCAGATCGCGGTCCTGGAGACGCTCCTCGGCGTGGGCATGGTCATGGGCCTGGTCATCGGGACCGCCGCCTTCGTGGTGTCGGCCACCGACCGGGCCATGGAGCGCCGCGCCCAGGTCACCGCCGTCACCCTGATCGGCGCCCGGGCCCGGACACTGCGGGCCGTGCAGTGTGTCCAGGTGGTGGTGCCGCTGAGCATCGGGCTCGTGCTCGCGCTCGTGACGGGCAAGCTCGCCGAGTCCGCCTACCTGGTCACCGGCGGCGGTGACATCCGCTGGGACCTCGCCGGGGTCCCGGTCCTCGCGCTCGCGGCCGCGGGCGTGGCCGCCGTTTCCGCGGCGGGCGCCCTCCCGCTCGTGGGGCGGCGCGTCGACCCGGAGCTGATCCGGCGCGACTGAGCAGTGTCCCGGCTGTCAGTCCGCCAGGTCCGCCAGGACCGCCATGTGGTCGGACGGCCAGGTGCCGGCGATCGGGGTGTCGCAGGCGCGGCGGACCGAGCGGACGTGGCCGAGGCCGCCCTCGCCCGGGAGGCCGACGTGGATGTAGTCGATGCGGGCGCCCGGCTCCAGCATGGCCGCGGCGTGCGGGTTGGCGGGGTCCCAGGTGAGGGCGGGGGCGGCCGGGTCGGCGTACTCCCAGGCGTCGACGAAGACCTGGCCCGGCACGGGCGGCGCGGTGCGCAGGCCGTTGAAGAGGCGGACCTCGTCGGAGTCCGGGTGGGCGTTGAAGTCGCCGGTGACGACGGCCGGGAAGGGCGTGTCGCCGCGGTGCCCGGCGACGAACCGGGCCAGGGCGGTGACCTGTTCGACACGGACCCCCGAGGCGTACGGGACGGACGTCAGGTGGGTGGTGAAGAACGGGATGTCGTGGCCGGGCGCGGCCAGCCGGGCGTGCAGGGCGAGGCGGCCGTCGTCGAGGTCGGCGGGCACGGGCAGACGCAGGGTGTGCCGCGCGACGACCGGCCAGCGGCTGAGGACGGCCACGCCGATCTCGGCCGACGGGTGGCCGATCCGCGCGCGCCAGCGCTCCGGGGCCGGGAAGGGCGCCCACGTCCAGTGCAGGCCCAGCTCCCCGGCCAGCCACTCGGCCTGGTTCTCGCCGTCGGCGGCCCAGACCTCCTGGAGTCCGACGACGTCGGGGCGCAGGTCGCGCAGTGCGGCGAGGATGGCCTTGCGGCGGTCCTGCCAGGGACCGAAACGCCACCACAGGTTCCACGTCACGACCCGCATCCGCTGCCACCCGCTCTCGTCCTGGCGTGCCGGGGGCCCCGGAGGCTACGGTCCGGCCACACCTCGCCGGTCGCGCCCCGGCTTCCCCGAGGGAGACAGGAGACTAGCCGTCATGTCACGCCTCGACGACGTCAGGTTCCGTGCCGCCACCGCGTTCCAGCGGCGTGTCGGCAATCCGGTACTGCGCCGCCTGCCCTTCCAGACGCTGCTGGAGACCACGGGCCGGGTGTCCGGCCTGCCCCGGCGGACGCCGGTGGGCGGGCGCCGGGTCGGGGACGTGTTCTGGCTGGTCTCGGAGTTCGGCGAGCGGTCCCAGTACGTGCGCAACATCAAGGCCGACCCCCGGGTGCGGGTGCGCGTGAAGGGGCGCTGGTACTCGGGTACGGCCCGGTTGCTGCCGGACGACGACCCGGTGGCGCGGCTGCGGCGGCTCCCCCGCTTCAATAGCACGGCCGTACGGGCCCTCGGGACGGACCTGCTGACGGTCCGGGTGGACCTCACCGGCTGACCTCACCCCGGCCGGACGATCGACTGCACCTCGCTGTAGGCGTGCAGGGCGTACGAGCCGACGTCCCGGCCGACCCCACTTCTCCCGACCTCGATCTGACGGCCCGTCAATTACGCCAGTGGGGGTCCCGCCGTGCGAAGGGCACGTGAGGGTGGTGTGACATCCCGCGCGCCGGACCGTCAACCCCCGTTCCAGAGCTGACGCATCGGCCGGAACAAGGCAAACTGACGGAGTTGTAAACAGTCTGAGGGAGACGGCGATGGACGGGGAACCGCGAGTGCCGGAGCAGAGGCGTCCCGGCTCCTCGGCGGATGCGGCGGCGCCGGTGACGGCCCTGCGCTTCGGCGTGCTCGGCCCGGTGCGCGCCTGGCGCGGCGAGGAGCCCCTCCCCACCGGCTCACCGCAGCAACGCGCGTTGCTCGCCGCCCTGTTGCTGCGCGAGGGCCGCACGGCGACCGCGGCGGAGCTGATCGACGCCCTGTGGGGCGAGGAACCGCCCTCGCAGGCGCTCGCCGCCGTCCGCACGTACGCGTCGCGGCTGCGCAAGGCGCTGGACGCCGGGGTCCTGGTCAGCGAGTCCGGCGGGTACGCGATCCGGGGGCTCGGCGAGGGCGCGCTGGACCTCGCGCGGGCGCAGGAGCTGGCCGCCGACGGCGAGAAGGCGCGGGCCGCCGGGGATCTGTGCCGGGCGCGGGAGCTGCTGGGGCGGGCGCTGACGCTGTGGGACGGCGAGGCGCTGGCCGGGGTGCCCGGCCCGTACGCGGAGGCGCAGCGGGTCCGGCTGGAGGAGTGGCGGCTGCAGCTCCTGGAGTCCCGGCTCGACATGGACCTGGAGCAGGGCTGCCACGCGGAGGCCGTGTCGGAGCTGACCGCGCTGACCGCGGCGCACCCGCTGCGCGAGCGGCTGCGGGAGCTGCTGATGCTCGCGCTGTACCGCAGCGGCCGGCAGGCGGAGGCCCTGGCGGTGTACGCCGACACCCGGCGGCTGCTCGCCGACGAGCTGGGCGTGGACCCGCGGCCCGGCCTGAAGGAGCTCCAGCAGCGCATCCTGCGGGCCGACCCGGCGCTCGCCGAGCCGTCGTCCCCGGCGGCCGAACCGGCGGCGGCGCCCGTGCGTCCGGCCCAGCTCCCGGCGACCGTACCCGACTTCACGGGGCGGGCCTCCTTCGTGTCGGAGCTGAGCGACGTGCTGTCCTCGGCCGAGGGCCGGGTGATGGCGGTGTCGGCGCTGGCCGGCATCGGCGGCGTGGGCAAGACGACGCTCGCGGTGCATGTGGCGCACCAGGCGCGGGCCGCGTTCCCCGACGGGCAGCTGTACGTCGACCTCCAGGGCGCGGGGCCGCGCGCCGCGGAGCCGGAGACCGTGCTGGGCTCCTTCCTGCGGGCGCTCGGCACCGCGGACACGGCGATCCCCGACTCGCTGGAGGAGCGGGCGGCGCTGTACCGCTCGGTGCTGGACGGGCGGCGGGTCCTGGTCCTGCTCGACAACGCCCGGGACGCCGCCCAGGTACGGCCGCTGCTGCCGGGCACCGACGGGTGCGCGGCGCTGGTGACGTCCCGGGTGCGGATGGTCGACCTCGCGGGCGCCCATCTCGTGGATCTGGACGTGATGTCGCCGGAGGAGGCGCTGGCCCTCTTCACGAAGATCGTCGGTGCGGAGCGGGTGGCCGCCGAGCGGGAGGCCGCGCTGGACGTGGTCGCGGCGTGCGGGTTCCTGCCGCTGGCCATCCGGATCGCGGCGTCCCGGCTGGCGGCGCGGCGCACCTGGACGGTGTCCTCGCTCGCGGCGAAGCTCGCCGACGAGCGGCGGCGGCTGGACGAGCTGCAGGCCGGGGACCTCGCGGTGAAGGCGACGTTCGAGCTGGGCTACAAGGCGCTGGAGCCCGCGCAGGCGCGCGCGTTCCGGCTGCTGGGCCTCGCGGACGGCCCCGACATCTCGCTGGCGGCGGCCGCGGCGGTGCTGGACCTTCCGGTGGAGGACGCGGAGGACCTGCTGGAGCCGCTGGTCGACATGTCCCTTCTGGAGTCGGCGGCCCCGGGCCGCTACCGCTTCCACGACCTGGTCCGCCTCTACGCCCGCGCCTGCGCGGAACGCGACGAGCACCCTCCGGGGGAGCGGGAGGCGGCGCTGTCGCGGTTGCTGGACTTCTATCTGGCGACGGTCTCCGGGGTCTACCTGATCGAGCGGCCCGGCGACCGGCTGGTGGACCACCTGGAGCGCACCACGTATCCGGGGCTGACGTTCGGCAGCCGGCGGGCCGCGCAGGACTGGTTGTACTCCGAGGCGGTGTGCCTGCTGGCCGCCGTCCGGCAGGCGGCGCGGCCGGACACGCTGCGCCGGGCCGTGGACGTGCTGTGGGCGGCGGTGGACCTGGCGGAGTCCGGCGCCAACTCCAGGGAGTACGAGACGGTCGCCGCCCTGCTGCGGGACGTCGCCCAGCACGCCGGCGACCCGCGTTCGGAGGGCCGGGCGCTGACCGCGCTGGCCTTCGTGCACCACATCTCGGGCAGCCGCTTCGACGTGGCGCTCCAGGAGGCCCGGCGGGCGACCGAGCTGGCCGGGCGGGCGGACGACCCGCTCACCGGCTGCTGGGCGTCCAACATCAGCGGCGTGGTCGAGCTGTACCAGAGCCGGCACGACGAGGGCGAGGCGCACTTCACCGCCACCATCGAGAACTTCCGGGCGCTCGGGGACCGTCCGGGCGAGGCGAGCGCGCTGTGCAACCTCTCGCGCATCCACCTCGCCACCGGCCGCACCGCGAGCGCGGTGGCGCTGGCCCGGCAGGGCACCGAGATGTACGACGCGATGGGGCACGCCCTCAAGGGCGCCAACGGACGCTACGCCCTGGGGCTCGCCCTCACCCAGAGCGGCCAGCTCACGGAGGCCACCGCGTGCCTGCGGGAGGCGCTGCGGGTGTTCCGGGACAGCCGGCAGCGGCTGTGGGAGGGCATGACGCTGTTCCGCCTGGCCGAGGTCGACCTCACCGCGCGGCGGTACGCCCACGCGGCCGCCAACGCCGAGACGGCGCTGACCCTGTTGCGCGGCATCGGTGGCGAGTGGCGGCACGGCAACGTCCTCACCGTGCTCGGCCGGGCCCTCGACGGCATCGGGCAGCCCGGCCGCGCCCAGGTCTGCTGGCGGGAGGCGCTCGCCCTGTTCGAGGCGCTCGGCGCGCCGGAGGCCCTGGAGGTGCGCGGTCTGCTGGCGCCGTCGGCGGCGGCCTGATCCCGCCGACTCCGCCCGCGCGGGCGGGCGTTCATCGTTCGTTTATCGCGGCCCGGCACTGTGGGGGGTGCCGGGCCGTCGCGTCGGGGGGCAGACGGAACGGCGGGTGGCCGGGACCTTAGGGTGAACCGGCCCAGCAGGGCCCGTCCGGCAGCCCGCGGGGGAGCTGCCGGGCGGATCCCGCCGCGCACAGCACCGAGTTCCGTCTCTTTTCAGGGGAGCACCGAGATGTCCGACGAGAACAGCACCGACAACGTCCACGCGACCGGCGAGCCGATCGACACGACGGACAACGTCCACGCCACCACCGAGCCGCTCACCACGAAGAACGTGCACGCCACGAGCGAGCCGCTCAAGCCGAAGGGCGACACCGGCGACGCGTCGACGGACAACGTCCACGCCACGGGCGAGCCCGCCTGATCCGGACCACACCCCACGGGGAGACGACCGCGGCGGCGCGGAGGGGGAGCCGTCGCGGTCGTCGGGGTGTCAGGGGGGTGCGGGCGCGGTGCCCCCGCCGCCGACCAGCCCGGTGAGCGGCGGAACTAGTACGAGTCGTCCATGCGCAGGGCCTCGCCCAGGACGCAGGTGCCGCTCCCGGTGGCGCGCGTGCGGGCCACGACGTCGACGGACTCGGTGGCTCCGGGCTCGACCGTCAGGATGCCGGAGGTGGCCTTGTCCAGCTCGCGGCCGCCGGAGTCCTTGAACGTGACGGTGAAGGTGTACGAGTAGGTGCGCAGCGCGTCGCTGTTGGTGGCGCTCACCCGGGCGACGAGGCCGCGGTCCGGGTCGTTCTCGCACCGGTCGATCTTGACGTCCCGGGTCTTCGCGGAGCCCAGCCCGTCGCTGCCCCGCGTACCGCCCGAGGTGGAGCCGGAGCCGTAGTCGTCGTCATCGTCGTCGTAGTGGTGGGTGCTGCCGCCCCCGTGCCCGCCGGAGCTCGACGAGGAGCTGTGCGAGTCCGAGCCGCTGCAGCCGCCGCCGTGCGAGTGCCGGGCCCCGGTCAGTGCGACGACGACGCCGACGAACACGGCCACAGCGCGGACATGACGAAGCTTCACTGGTGTCAACCCCCGTTGATTTGAGCGTGAGCACGTCACGGTAGCAGCCGAAACGCGGCAGAAAGCGCCCACCGGGTGTGACCCCGCGTGCAGGACCCGTGAAGACCCCTATGCGGTACGGGCGGTTCCGGTCCCCTTCTCCGCGTCCAGCGCGTACACGCAGCGGTCCTTGCTGCACGCGTACACGACCCCGTCGCGGACCACCGGGGAGCCGGTGATCTCACCGCCGGTGGCCAGCTTCCACCGCAGCCGTCCGTCGTCGGCCTTGAGCGTGTAGAGCAGGTGGTCGGTGGAGCCGAAGTGGATCCGGCCCTCCGCCACCGCGGGGGCGCCCACGATGTCGCCGCCCGCCTGGAAGCGCCACTTCGGCGTCCCGGTGACCGCGTCCAGCGTGTAGAGGCCCTTGCCGCTGCCGACGTGGACGTGACCGGCGGCCACCAGCACCGGCTCGGTCGAGGCGCGGGCCTCGGTGGCGATGCGCCAGCGGTCCCGGCCGTCGGTGGCGTCCAGCGCGTACACCGTGCCCAGGTAGTCGGCGAGGTACACGCCTCCGCCGGTCACCGCGGGGCCCGGCACGAAGGCCGGCGGGCACAGGAAGACCGCGGGGGCCTCGAAGTGC
Organism: Streptomyces sp. SS1-1; assembly: GCF_008973465.1. NCBI lineage: Bacteria > Bacillati > Actinomycetota > Actinomycetes > Kitasatosporales > Streptomycetaceae > Streptomyces > Streptomyces sp. SS1-1. The sequence goes on from NZ_WBXN01000004.1 coordinate 3,168,925, forward strand.
CAGCGGACGTGCCCGCCGGCCGCGTCGAGGGCGAGCACCCGGGTGCCGGCCGAGACGTACACATAGCCGTCGTGGGCCTTCGCCACCCGTACCGGCACCCCGCCGCAGGAGGCGGCGTCGCCGATCGGGTACGACCAGCGCTCCTCGCCGGTGCGGGCGTCCAGGGCGCGCAGCCGGGCGTCCTGCCAGACGTACGCGGTGCCGTCGAACAGCGCCGGGCCCGCCTCCGGGGTCTCGAAGTCGGTCTGCGCGCCGGTGATCTCCCAGAGCTTCTGGCCGTTGGACGCCTCCCACGCCTGGACTCCGCCGCCGCGCGTGCCGGTGAGGACCGTGCCGCGCTCGGCCTTCAGGGAGTACACCCAGGCGTCCGTCTGGAGCCGCCACAGGTCGGCGCCCTCACGGCACTCCAGGGCGAACAGGGTGGGGCCGTCGGAGGCGTGGATGCGCCCGTCGGCGACCGCCATGGACCAGGCCACGTCCCGGGTCTTGAAGCGGCGGCGGCCGGTGGCGACGTCCAAGGCGTGCACCTCGAAGGAGGTGACGTAGACGAGGTCGCCGGCGACGGCAGGGGTGCCCCAGACGTCGTTCGACATGCGGAAACGCCAGGGCCGCCAGCCGCCCGGGCCCTCGGCGGGGGCCGGGGGCGCGGCCGGGAGGGCGGGGTCGGCGCCGTTGACGCCGGGGCGGGGTCTGGACCAGGAGGCGACCAGGGCGGCCTCCGCGGGCGGCGCCTTCATCGCGGCGGCGCGGGCGTCGGCGACCCGGGGGCCGGGGCCGATCGGGACGGCGGCGCCGGCCAGCTGGACGGGACCGGTGTCGGGGGCGCCGACCAGCACGGGCGCGGCCTGGGGGCCCGGGACGACCGGGTCGTGCGGGGGCGGGGGCGGCACGGGCGCGGGCACGCCCCGGCCGGAGGCGGGCGCGGGCTTGGGGGTGGGACGGCCGCCGCGGCGCGTCTCGATCAGGCTGACCGCCCGCTCGGGCAGCCAGGCGGAGGCGGTGCCGCTGTCATCGGTGCCGGAGCCGAAGAGGTGCGGGGCGAGCTGGGCCTGGAGGTCGGCCGGGTTGGGGCGGGCCGTCGGGTCCATCTGCATACAGGACTCGATGAGGGGGCGCAGCTCGTCGGGCAGGCCCTCCAGGTCGGGGCCCTCGCGCAGCAGCATGAAGACCGTCTCGACCGGGTTGGCCCCGTGGAAGGGCGGGTGCCCGGTGGCGGCGAAGACCAGCATCGAGCCGAGCGAGAAGACGTCGCTGGCGCCGGTGACGCTGCGGGAGTCCTTCGCCTGCTCGGGGGACATGTAGGCGGGGGTGCCGACAGCGACGTTCGTCATGGTCAGACGGGTGTTCGAGACGCCGGACGCGATACCGAAGTCGATGACGCGCGGCCCGTCCTCGACGACGAGCACGTTGGACGGCTTGAGGTCGCGGTGGACGAGACCGGCGCCGTGGATCGACTGGAGGGCCTCCGCCACACCCGCCGCCAGCCAGCGCACCGCCTGGGCCGGGAGCGGCCCGCACTCGTTCACTATCTCCTCGAGGGAGGGTGCGGGGACGTACGCGGTGGCCAGCCACGGCACGGCGGCGCGCGGGTCGGCGTCGACCACCGCGGCCGTGTAGAAACCGGAGACCGCCCGGGCCGCCTCGACCTCGCGGGTGAAGCGCACGCGGAACAGCTGGTCCTCGGCGAGCTCCGTACGGACCGTCTTGATCGCCACGCGCCGGCCCGAGGCCGACCGCGCGAGATAGACCAGCCCCATGCCGCCGGCGCCCAGCCGTCCGAGCACCTCGAACGGCCCGATCCTGCGCGGATCGTGCTGCGTCAGCTGATCCACCACTCTGCCTGCCACCTCCCCGTACGGGCCCCGTGCACCCACATATGTACGTGACCCCGTGCAGCGTCTCACCACCGCACCGCCTCGGCGGCACGCACCCCGATTCTTCCTGTCCGAGCGCCCGGTGGCGAACCCGGGTCCAAAAAGGGGTGTTCTCGGACAAACCGGCGCACCGCTCTCGCCCCGCACCCCGCCCACCTGCCGGAACGCCCCCCCGCTCAGCGCTCCAGGAGGGCGAACGACGCCCCCTGATTGTCGGTGACGACGGCGACCGTGCCGTACGACGTCTCGAAGGGCGGGACCTGCACCCGCCCGCCGAGCCGGGCGACCGGGCCGAGCGCGGCCGCGCAGTCCTCGACCCGGAAGTGGACGACGAAGTGGGGCGGCATCATCTCCGCGAACACCTCCCCGACCGCCGCCCGCCCGAAGTCCGGCTCCGCCCCGGGACCGAACAGGGCGTCGTGGAACAGCCCGCCGTAGAAGGTGTTGGCGGCCTCGGTGTCCCGGGCGTACAGCTCGGCCCAGGCGAACGTCCCCGGCTCGTGCCGGCGCCCGAACCCGGTGTGCGTGCCCGCCTCCCACAGCCCGAACACCGCGCCCTCCGGATCGGTCACCAGCGCGGCCGTGCCCAGCCCCTCGCCCACCTCCACGGGCGCGGTGACCACCTGCCCGCCGGCCCGCCGGATCCGCCCCGTGAGCGCCCGGGCGTCCGGGGTCGCGAAGTACACCGTCCACACACTGGGCATCCGCCCGTCCGTCTTCGGCGTGAGCGCCGCCACCCGCTCACCGTCCAGCAGGGCCCATACGGCGGAGTCGTACGCCTCCTCGAAGGCCCAGCCGAAGAGCTCGCCGTAGAACCGCTTGCCCGCTTCCACGTCGGGGAGCTGTGCGTCCACCCAGCACGGAACGCCCTCCACCTGATCCGTTCCGTCTGCGGATGCCCTGTTTTCGGCCATACCGCCAACGTAACGGCCTCCCGCGCACCGCGCAGACCAGGGACACCGGCCCCCGCACCCCCGCGCACCCCATTTGCAGTCGGCCGAATCGCGCCCCGATGCCGCGTCGGTAAGCTGACGACATGACAGGACAAGTGCGTACCGTCGACGGCCGCGTGGCCGGTCGGCGTGGGCAGGCGACCCGGCAGAAGCTGCTCGACTGCCTCAGCGAGATGCTCAGCTCTTCCCCGTACCGGGACGTCAAAGTCATCGATGTCGCCCGGAAGGCGGGCACTTCGCCCGCCACCTTCTACCAGTACTTCCCGGACGTCGAGGGTGCGGTCCTGGAGATCGCCGAGCAGACGGCCACCGAGGGCGCGGAGTTGACCGCCCTGGTCGAGGGCCGCAGCTGGGTCGGGAAGGCGGGCTGGCAGACCGCGCAGGAACTCGTCGACGGCTTCCTGGACTTCTGGCGCCGTAACGACGCGATCCTGCGGGTCGTCGACCTCGGCGCGTCCGAGGGCGACAAGCGCTTCTACAAGATCCGCATGAAGATCCTCAACTCGGTCAACAACTCCCTCGCGGACGCGGTGACCCAGCTCCAGTCGAAGGGCCGGGTCGACAAGGACGTCAACCCCGCCGCCATCGCCGGATCGCTCGTCGCGATGCTCGCCGCGGTGGCCTCGCACCAGAAGGGCTTCCAGAGCTGGGGCGTCAAGCAGGCCGAACTCAAGCCCAACCTGGCCCTGTTGGTGCATCTGGGCGTGACCGGCAAGAAGCCCACGAAGTGACGCCCGCGCGGCCGGCGGGGCCGTCCCCGACCGGCTAGCACCCCCCAAGTCCTGTCTGGCAGGCGGTGGTCCACCCCGGGTGGGCCGCCGCCTGCCGTGCGTCACGGCCCAGTCCGGCCGGGCAGCGGGCGGCCCTTCACCACGTGCTTCATCACGAGCGTCGACGTCAGCCGCTGCACACCGGGGAGCGTGGCCAGCCGCTCGTCGTACAGCCGCTGGTAGGCCGCGAGATCGGCGGCGACGACCCGCAGCAGATAGTCGGGCTCCCCGAACAGCCGCTGCGCCTCCAGCACCTCCTCCACCTCGCCGAGCGCCCGCTCGAACCCGGCGACCGTGTCCCGGTCCTCCTGCCGCATGGAGACGAAGACCAGCGCCTCGAACGCGAGCCCGACCGCGGCCGGGTCCACCACCGCCCGGTAGCCGCCGATGGCGCCGGACCGCTCCAGCTCGCGCAGCCGCCGGTGACACGGCGAGACGCTGAGCCCCACCCGCGCGGCCAGCTCCGTCACGGTCAGCCGGCCGTCCTGCTGCAGCTCGGCCAGGATGCGTCTGTCCACGTCGTCCATGGGACGGATCCTCCCCCGCGGGGCCGGGCCCCGGGCAAATGCCACCGTCGCTTTCGGGTCAGCGCGCCGGTGGCCGGGGGACGAGCCGGGGATCGTGCGGCCCTTCCGGTCGATCGCGGCGTCGGGGCGGGCGAGCGGGTTGTGGGTCCCGGCGGGGCCGGACGGGGGAGCCGCCTCGGCTGGGCGTGGTGTCGGCGACGGGGGGATGGTTCCGCACGTCCGGGACGTTGGTACCGGAAAGGGAGTGAACCGACCGAAGGAGACGGTATGGCACTGACCCGGGAAGAGCGTGAGCAGTTCCTCGCCGAGCCGCACATCGCGGCGCTGGCGGTCGACGGGGGCGACGGGCGGGGCCCGTTGACGGTGCCCGTCTGGTACCAGTACGCGCCCGGTGGCGACGTGTGGGTGCTGACCGGCCTCGGCTCCCGCAAGAACCGGCGCATCCAGGAGGCGCGCCGCTTCTCCCTGCTGGTCGACCGGACCGAACCGACGATCCGGTACGTCTCGGTCGAGGGTCCCGTCCTGCGGACCGTCCCGGCCACCCTGGAGGACCTGCGGGAGATCTCGGCGCGCTATCTGCCGCCGGAGAAGGTCGACGGCTATGTCGACTTCGCCTGGAAGAACCACGGCGAGCAGGTCGTCGTCCACATGCGGCCCGAGCACTGGCTGTCGACGGACCTCGGGCAGATCTGACGTCCCGCCCGCCACGCTCCCCGCCCGGCACAATCGGGGCATGGCAACGGATCTTCACGACCTGCTGAGGTCGCTTCGGGTGTGGGACGTCGAGCTGCCCTCCTTCGACCCGTCGGGCGCGCCCGACGGGCCGCTGGAGCTGTTCACCGCCTGGTTCGCCGAGGCGGTCGCGGCCGGGCAGACAGAGCCGCACACGATGTCCCTCGCGACCGCGGACGAGGAGGGGCTGCCGGACGTGCGGACGGTGATGCTGCACGGCGCCGACGCGTCCGGCTGGGCCTTCGCCACGCACCGGGACAGCCGCAAGGGCCGCCAGCTCGCCGCCCGCCCCTACGCGGCCCTCGGCTTCTACTGGCCGGCGCGAGGGCGTCAGGTGCGGGTGCGCGGTCCGGTGACGGCGGCCCCGTCCAGCGAGTCACGGGCCGATCTGCACGCCCGCTCGACCGGCGCGCTCGCGGCGGCCCTGACCGGCCGGCAGAGCGAGGTGCTCGGCTCCCCGGAGGAGCTGGCGCGGGCGTCGGAGGCCGCCTGGGAGCGGGCCCGCGAGGAACCGGACGCGCCGGTGCCGACCTGGACGCTGTACCGGGTGCGCCCCGACGAGGTGGAGTTCTTCCAGGGCGACGCGCGGCACCGGCACGTACGGCTCGTCTACCGGCGTACGGAGGCCGGGTGGGCCAGGGAGCTGCTCTGGCCGTGAGGGGCGGGCGTCAGCGGGCGTGGTGGAGGTCGTACGCGGTGAAGTCGGCGACCGGGCGGTAGCCGATGCGCTGGTACAGGCCGTTGCTCGTCGGGTTGGACAGGTCGGTGAAGAGCAGCACCTCGCGCACCCCGGAGGTGAGCACGGACCGGGTGACCGCGGCGGTGGCCGCGCCGCCGTAGCCGCGCCCCCGCAGCGGGGCCGGCGTGTACACGGGGCCGATGCGGACCTGCCCGGCGATCAGGGGCGTCACCCCGGCCATGGCGAGGGGCGTGCCGTCCTCGCCCTCCCACAGCGTGACGCCGCCGTAGGAGACGCGCGCGTCGGCCCAGGCGGCCGCGTCGCGCGCGGGCGCGTGCCCGGTGGCCTCGGTGAACTCGCCGTACCACTGGGCGAGCAGCTCCCGGTCCTGCGGGCCGGCCACGCGGGCGCGGCCGGCCGGGGCGGGCTGCGGGAGGGTGAGATTGCCGAGCCGGTACAGGCGCTGGCGCTCGCCGACGGTGCCGCGTGCGCCGGTGTGCCGCTGCCAGGCGGCGACGAACGCCTCGGCGGTCTCCTGCGCGGCGATGACGCCGGGCACCGCGTGCCCGAGGGCGAGCAGATGGGCGGCGAGGGCGTCGGCCTCGTCGGGGGTGAGCGGGGTGACGTTCAGGCGGTAGGGCGGGGTGCGGAAGTAGGCGGCCCGCACCTGCCCGTCGCGTTCCAGCGCCCCGAACACGGGGACCTCGTCGCCGTACGCGCGCGGGCCGTTGACGCGCAGCGTCTCGGTGACCGTCAGGGCGACGGTGTGCAGGTCGGGGCGTGAGCGCAGGAAGCCTCCGGCGTGGGACAGGAAGCCGTTGAGGTCCTGGGTGGAGTACCAGTCGTCCGGGCGCATGCCTCATGATCCCGCGCACCGCCGGGAGTTGTGCACTTTTCTCCGCCGTGGACACGAAGACGACACAAGTCCTCACACTGGCGCGGGCGTTGGGGTAAAGGGGCCGTCGGGCTCGGGGTCGGTGGCGAGCCGGGCGTGCAGGTGCACGTCCCGGTAGGCGTCCTGGCGCCCCGCCTCCCACATCGCGCCGCGCAGGGTGCCCTCGGCGGGGAAACCGCACCGCTCGGCGACACGGCAGGAGGCGTCGTGGCCCACGGCGTGCCCGAGTTCGAGGCGGTGCAGCCGGGGGCCGTCCGGCGCGGTCAGCGCCCAGCGGGCGGCGAGGGCGAGCGCGCGGACCGCGACGCGCCGGCCGCGGGCCTCGGGCAGCACCCAGTAGCCGACCAGGCCGTAGTCCATGCGCCGGTTGACGACCGTCACGCCGACATGGCCGAGGGGGGTGCCCGTCCCGGCGTCGGTCACGCAGTACGCCGCCGAGCCGTCCGCCGAGCCGGCGGCGGCGGTCCGCAGGGAGTCGAGGGCGCCCTCGCGGTCCACGGCGAGCGACAGCGGGGTGTTCCAGCGCCGGAACTCCGGGTCGGCGCGGCCCCGGAACCAGGCGTCCAGGTCGGCCTCGGAGTCCGGGTCCCAGGGCCGCAGCCGCAGTCCGTGGCCGTGCAGGCCGGGGCGGGGGCGGGGTCCGGGGCGTATGGCGGCGTCGGTCATGGGTCCATTGATACCCGGAGGATTTGGGGGCCGGGCGGGGTCCGGGCAACCCACGAGCCCGGTCGTCATCCGGGGGCCCTCGGCGAGGTCGACCACGGCGGCGACGTACGGGACGCGCGCGTCGAACCATGTGCAGAGGGTGGCCCGGCCGCTCGCGGCCTCCCGGAGGACGTCCTCGCTCCAGCAGTGCGCCCCATGGATCTGACGGTACGTCAGATCCATGGGGCCTGACGATCGTCCGGGCGCCCCGGCCGCCGGCCGGCCGGGGCACGCCCCCGGGCGGCTCAGGCGGCCGCCTCGGCCGGGGAGACGGCGGCGTCGGGACCGGCCACCACCCGGCGGCGGCGCAGCGGCATGCCCATCCCCGGGTTGCCGACGTTCCAGGCGGCGCCCTTGCAGATCAGCTCCTTGTAGAAGGCGGCGATCCGGCCCCGCAGGACCGCGCGGACCGGACGGTCGTCCCCGGTGACGTACTGGATCAGGCCCTGCCCGCGGCCCAGCGAGATGCACTGGTTGAAGTAGCGCAGCGGGACCTTCGGCAGCTTGCCCCCGGTCAGCCGGGCCACGATGGCGTCGGCGGCCTGCCAGGCGGTGAAGCCGCCCGAGGCGCACGACATGCGCAGCGGCTTGCCGCCGACGCCCCGCGCGAGGGCCGCGTCGCCGATGGCGTAGACGTCCGGGTGGGAGACCGAGCGCATGGTCTCGTCGACCACGATCTGGCCCCGGTCGCCGACCTCGAGGGTGGTGGCCAGCGCGATCGGGTGGACGGCGAAGCCCGTGGTCCACACGGTGACCGCGGCCGGGATCCCGGCGCCGCCCGCGGTGCGGACCAGGTCGGCCTCCACCCCGGTGGCGGTGGTGTCCTCGTGGACGGTGATCCCGAGCCGGCCGACGACCTCGCGCAGGTGCCGGCGGCCCTTGTCGGACAGCCAGTCGCCGAGTCCGCCGCGCACGACGAGGGAGACGTCGAGGTCCGGGCGGGCCTCGGCGATCTCGGTCGCGGCCTCCAAGCCGGTGAGGCCGCCGCCGACCACGACCACGGGCGCCCCCGCGTCCAGCGCGGCCAGGCGGTCGCGCAGCCGCAGCGCGCCGGGTCGGCTCGCGAGCTCGAAGGCGTGCTCGGCGACGCCGGGGACGCCCTGGTCGTCCCAGCCGCTGCCGAGCGCGTAGACGAGGGTGTCGTACTCCAGCTTCCCGGTGCCGTCCGCGTCCTCGACGGCCACCGTCTTGCGGTCGGTGTCGACGGCGGTGACCCGGGCGATCCTCAGGTCGACGCCGGTGTCGCGGAAGATCTCGGCGAACGGCCGGGGCTTGAGGGTCTGCCCCACGGCGAGCTGGTGCATCCGGACGCGCTCGACGAAGTCGGGCTCCGCGTTGACCAGGGTGACGGTGACGTCGTCGCCGTGCAGGCGCTTGGCGAGCCGCCCGGCGGCGAACGCTCCGGTGTAGCCGCCCCCGAGCACGATGATGCGGTGCTGCATGTCCTTGCTCCTGTCTTCAGCGGGTTCGCCAACTGAACCGGACAGCCCGCCGATTCCTGACAGGAATGCGATGTGAACCACGTCACATCGCGGACATCCGACGTCGTACGCCGGTCAGAACGCGTCGCGCACCAGCGGTTCCCCGTGCTCACGGGCCTGCCAGACGCGGGTCGCGCGCTCCAGCTTGTCGGGGTTGACCTGGCTGCGGAACGCGGCGAGGCCGTCCTCGGTGACCTCCACGCACATCACGCCGACGACCCGGCCGTCGACGACGGCCACGAGGGCGGGTTCGCCGTTGGCGGTCGTCGCGTAGTACTCGGGCGACCCGCCCACCAGGGCCCGTTTGGCCTCGCTGGGCTTGAACAGGCCCCGCAGGAACTTCGCGACCGCCAGGGCGCCCTCGAACGCCTTGGCCCGCGCCGGGATCTTCCCGCCGCCGTCGCCGACCGCGACCGCGTCCTCGGTGAGCAGCCGCACCAGCGGCTCGGTCCGGCCGCTGACGGCGGCGGTGAGGAACTCGTCGACGATCCGCCGGGCCGCCGCCTCGTCGACCTGGGCCCGCGCTTTGCCCCGCGCCACGTGCTTGCGGGCCCGGTGCAGGATCTGCTGGCTGGCGGCCTCGGTGATGTCGAGGATCTCGGCGATCTCGCGGTGGCCGTAGTCGAACGCCTCACGCAGCACGTACACGGCCCGCTCGCTGGGCGAGAGACGCTCCAGCACGACCAGCACGGCGTACGAGACCGACTCGCGCTGCTCGGCGGTGTCGGCCGGGCCCAGCATGGGGTCCCCGGCGAGCAGCGGCTCGGGCAGCCACTGGCCCACGTAGGTCTCGCGGCGGGCGCGGGCGGAGGTGAGCTGGTTCAGGCAGAGGTTGGTGAGCACCTTGGTCAGCCACGCCTCGGGGACCTCGACGCGCTGCACGTCGGCGGCCTGCCAGCGCAGGAACGTCTCCTGGACGGCGTCCTCGGCCTCGCTCGCCGAGCCGAGCAGCCGGTAGGCCATGGCTTCCAGACGGGGCCGGGCCGCCTCGAACCGTTCCACGTCGTTCACCGTGAGGACCATGGGCCCGGATCCTAACTCCCGGGGCGCGAAAGGGCAGGTGGGCACAGATCACCCGGCCCACCGCGCGCCCGCATCCCGGCCCCCGCGCCCACAACCAGGAGAGCTACGTCACAGACCCCACCCAGGTCTCCTACAGTCGTGATCGATCCGCAATCAATTCCGGGCTTGACCGAGACCCATCAACCAATCGTGTGATTACGCTCCGAATCATGGCCGACACCCCCCATCTCCCGGAACGCCCCGTCTACGTCGTCGGGGGCGGCCCCGGCGGACTCGCCGCCGCGTACGCCCTGCGCGCCCGCGGCATACGGGCCGTCGTCCTGGAGCGGTCGGACGCGGTCGGCGCCTCGTGGCGCGGGCACTACGACCGGCTCCATCTGCACACCACCCGGCGCCTGTCGGCGCTGCCCGGCCTGCCGATGCCGCGCCGCTTCGGGCGCTGGGTGTCGCGCGACGACATGGTGCGCTACCTGGAGAAGTACGCCGAGCACCACGACCTGGAGATCGTCACCGGCGTCGAGGTCTCGCGCGTCGACCCCGCGCCGGACGGCTCCGGCTGGCTGCTGCACGCCACCGGCGGCCGGGAGCTGGCGGGCGCCGCCGTCGTCGTGGCCACCGGGTACAACCACACGCCGCGCATCCCCGACTGGCCCGGACGCGAGGGCTACGGCGGTGAGCTGCTGCACGCCGGTGAGTACCGCTCCCCTGCCCCCTACGCCGGCCGGGACGTGCTGGTCGTCGGCGCCGGGAACACCGGGTCGGAGATCGCCGTGGACCTCGTGGAGGGCGGCGCGGCCCGGGTGCGGCTCGCGGTGCGGACGGTGCCGCACATCGTGCGCCGCTCGACCGCCGGGTGGCCCGCGCAGTTCACGAGCATCCTCGTACGGCGGCTGCCCGTGCGGCTCGTCGACCGGCTGGCCCGGCCCGTGGCCCGGCTGAGCGTCCCGGACCTGTCGGCGCACGGGCTGCCGCGCCCCGACACCGGCCTCTACAGCAGGGTCAGGGAGGGCGCGATCCCCGTCCTGGACGTCGGGCTCGTCGACGCGGTGCGCCGGGGCCGGATCGAGATCGTCGCCGCCGTCGAGGGGTTCGACACGGACAAGGTGGTCCTCGCGGACGGCAGCCGGATCTCGCCGGACGCCGTCGTCGCGGCCACCGGCTACGCGCGCGGCCTGGAGGGCCTGGTCGGCCATCTCGGCGTGCTCGACGAGCGCGGGAGACCCGGTGTGCGGGGCGCCCGGACCCCGACGGACGCACCCGGCCTGTACTTCACCGGCTACACCAACCCCATCAGCGGGAACCTGCGGGAGATGGCTCTGGACGCGCAGAGGATCGCCCGGTCCGTCGCCCGCGACCGGCGCCACGCGGTCGCCCGGCTGCCCGTCTGACCCGGCCCGCCCGCGCGCCCGGACGGGAGGGCGTCCGCCCGGCTTCCGCCCGCACGACGACCGCGGGCCGGAGGGGGGTCAGAGGGCGGGGACGGCCCCCGCGGGGCGGCGCCGGATCACCAGGGCCATCAGCGCCGCCGCCGCGCACAGGGCGCCGGACGCGTACCAGACCATGTCGTAGGTGCCGAACACGTCCCGCGCGACCCCGCCGAGGAACGCCACCAGTGCCGCGCCGACCTGGTGGGAGGCGAGGACCCAGCCGAAGACGATCGCGCTGTCGTCGCCGTACTGCTCCCGGCACAGGGCGACCGTGGGCGGGACGGTGGCCACCCAGTCGAGGCCGTAGAAGACGATGAAGAAGAGCATCGACGGGTGGACGCTCGGGGCGAGCAGCATCGGCAGGAACAGCAGTGAGACACCGCGCAGCGCGTAGTACACGGCGAGCAGCCGGCGCGGTTCGAAGCGGTCGGTGAGCCAGCCGGAGAACACCGTGCCGACGACGTCGAAGACGCCGATCACCGCGAGCAGGGAGGCGGCGGCCGTGATCGGCATGCCGTGGTCGTGCGCGGCGGGCACGAAGTGGGTCTGCACGAGGCCGTTGGTGGAGGCGCCGCAGATCGCGAAGGTGCCCGCGAGCAGCCAGAACGGACCGGTGCGGGCCGCCGAGAACAGGACGGTGACGGCCCGGCGGGCGGCGCCCCGCGCGGGCGGCGGCTTCGGCACGAACTCCGAGGCGCCGTAGGGCGCGAGGCCCACGTCGGCCGGGTGGTCGCGCAGCAGCAGCCAGACGAAGGGGACGACCGCGAGCGCGGTGAGCGCGACGGTGACGACGGCCGGCTTCCAGGTGTGCTCCTCGACCATCCAGGACAGCAGCGGCAGGAAGATCAGCTGGCCGGAGGCGGAGGCGGCGGTGAGGATGCCGGTGACCAGGCCCCGGCGCTCGGTGAACCAGCGGTTGGTGACCGTGGCCGCGAAGGCCAGCGCCATCGAGCCGGTGCCGAGGCCCACCAGCAGGCCCCAGCACAGCAGCAGTTGCCAGGCCGCCGTCATCCAGTAGGTCAGCCCCGACCCGGCCGCGATCAGCACGAGGGCCACCGCGACGACCCGCCGGATGCCGAACCGGTCCATCAGCGCGGCGGCGAACGGGGCGGTGAGGCCGTACAGCGCCAGGTTGATGGAGACGGCGGCTCCGATCGTGCCGCGCGACCAGCCGAAGTCGGCGTTGAGCGGGTCGATGAGCAGGCCCGGCAGGGAGCGGAAGGCGGCGGCGCCGAGGATCGTCACGAAGGCGACCGCGGCGACGAACCAGGCGCGGTGCACACGCGGCCGGCGCGGCGACTGCGCCCCGGCGGCGGAGGCGTCCGGGGTGGTGTTGTCGGGGAGTGCGGGGGTCGTCTGAGTCACGTCCTCGAGCTTCGGGCCTGCGCGCTTCCCGTTCCATTGGCCCGAAGGACAGCATTCGTTAGGATCGGGCCATGCCTGCCGAGCCGAACCCCCAGCCCCCGACGGACTCCCGCCCGGGGCCGGACCCCCACCGGGTCGTCGTGCTCGCCCTGGACGGGGCGATCCCCTTCGAACTGGGCATCGCGCACCGCGTCTTCGGCCGCCCCCGGGACGCCGGGGGGCGGCCGCTGTACGAGGTCGTCACCTGTTCCGTCCGGGCTCCCGGACCGGTGCGCACCGACGCCGACTTCGCCATCCAGGTCGAGCACGGCCCGGAGGCCCTCGCCACCGCCGACACGGTCGTCGTCCCGGCGTCGTACGAGCGCGGACCGGTCTTCGAGCAGGGCGTCCTGACCGACGAACTGGCCGCCGCCTTCGCCCTGATCCGCCCCGGCACCCGGATCGCCTCCATCTGCACCGGCGTCTACGTCCTGGCCGCGGCCGGCCTGCTGGACGGCCGCCCGGCGACCACGCACTGGGCCGACGCCCGCCGCTTCCAGGAGCTGTTCCCGACGGTCGAGGTCGACGCCGACGTGCTGTTCATCGACGACGGCGACCTGCTGACGTCGGCCGGGGTCGCCGCCGGGATCGACCTGTGCCTGCACATGGTCCGCCGCGACCACGGCACCGCGGTCGCCAACGACGTGGCCCGCCGCATGGTGGTGCCGCCGCACCGGGACGGCGGGCAGGCCCAGTACATCGAGCGCCCGGTCCCCGACCCGCAGCAGTCGTCCACGACGGCCGCCCGCGCCTGGGCCCTGGCCCACCTCCACGAACCGATCCAGCTGCGTGACATGGCCGACCAGGAGTCCATGTCCGTGCGCACCTTCACCCGGCGCTTCCGCGAGGAGGCCGGTGTCAGCCCCGGCCAGTGGCTGACCCGGCAGCGGGTGGAGCGGGCCCGGCATCTGCTGGAGACCACCGGCCTCTCCGTCGACCAGGTCGCCGAGCGGTCCGGCTTCGGCACCGCCCAGTCGATGCGCCAGCACCTACAGGCCGCGCTCGGGGTCACCCCCACCAGCTACCGGCGCACCTTCCGCGCGGGCGGCGGGGCCTGCCTCCAGGTCGCCGGGAGCCGGTGACCGGTCCCGCCGGGCCTCCCCCCACCAGCCCACCGCCGTCAGCAGCAGCGTCACCCCGACGCCGGCCAGCATGGCCGTGGACGGCTCGACCACCCGGAGCAGGGCGCCCGCCAGCGACCCCGTCGCCGCGTACCCGGCGCCCGCCGCCGCGTACAGCACGGAGTAGCCGGCGGCCAGCGCGCCCGGCGGCAGGGCGTCCCGCAGCGACAGATTGCGGGTGATGAGCGCGCCGGACTGGAGGATGCCCGCGAGGATGAGGGCGGTCGCCATCCCCGGCCCCTCGGGTATCAGCGCGAGCAGTGCCACGAACACCGACATGCCGCACATCAGGACCACGCTGCGCGAGCGCAACCGGCCCGGCCACGACCGCAGTCCGTACACGAACGCCCCGGCACCCGCCCCCACCGCCATCCCCGCCAGCAGCGGACCCGACCAGCCCACACCGATCCCGCGCTGTTCCAGCAGGGCGGGCAGGGTGAGTTCGGCCAGGCCGAGCAGGGTGATGCTGGCGGCGCCCGTGACGTACACCGGCCAGGCGCCCAGGAGCACTTGGGTCCGCACCCGGTTCGCCCGGCCGCCCTGCCCCTCCTTCGCCCAGCCCGCGGGCAGCAGCCGGTGACCGGCCACGGACAGCGCCATGAGGACGGCCGCGAGGAGCAGTGGCACCCGGGGCGCCCAGGCGAGGGCCAGCCCGGCGACCGCGACCGGCGAGACCGCCCACACGCCGGACATGAGCATCGACTCCGCCGACAGCGCCTGCGCGACGGCACGCTCCGGCACCAGGGAGGTCAGCAGCGCGCGCTGCCCTCCGGCGGCCGCGGACGGGGCGGCCCCGGCCAGGAACGCGCACGCGCCGAGCACCAGGGGGTGCGACCCGGCGAAGACCCCGAGACCGGTGAACCCCAGGGCGCCGCCCGCCAGTCCGGCGGTCAGCTGACGCCGGCCGCGCTCCGGGTCGAGGCGGGTGCCGAGGACGGGCGCGGCGACGATCTCGCCGAGCACATAGGCCGCCGCGAGCGCCGCGCCCAGGCTGTAGCCGCCGGGCCGCTCCCGCACCAGGAACACCAGCGCCAGCGGGGTCATGGCGACCGGCATCCGCGCGGCGACGGCGGTGCCGGCCCACACCAGGACCTGCCTGGAGGCGATGTCTCGATAGGTCATGCAGTCGACGTTAGGGCCCGGCACCGACAACACGGCAGCGGTTTTCCGGGCCTGTGGAAAAGTCCCCCGGCACCGTCCGTTCCGGGACGAACCGCCCGTCCCGCGACGGCGTTTCAGAAGGTCAGCACCCCTCGTGCCACGTTCCCCGCCTCCGCGTCCGCCGCCGCCCGCGCGAAGTCCTCCACCGGGTAGGTCGCGGCGACCCACGGGGACGCGCTCGCCCATGTCACGCACTCCGGCCGGCTCTACAACGGCCGCCCCGCGGCCGCCGTCACCGCGCACGGCGGCGCCCGCTTCGACGGCAGCGACAGGGCGTGAGGGTGCGCGCCGACGCCATCGCGCTCGAAGAGTTGTCCACAGCCTGTGGAGAAGAGGGTCGCTCCACGTTCCCGCTGTCGGCGACGCCCGAGCCCTTCGTGGGCGGTACGGGAAGTCCGGTCGCCCCCGTGGCGGTCCTCTGACGGCCGCGATGACGCCGGCTGGCGGCGCGGCTTCCCCCACTCCCGGCTCCACCGGGCGGGGATGCCCCGACCGCCCCGAGCACGGCACGCGCGCCGCCATCCGGCTCCGGCGTGCCTGCCCCTCCTGGCCCTGGAGAACCGACGCCGAAACACGACCCACACTCGGCAAGGGCCTCCGTCACCGAAGCCCTCGCCGTCCCCTCGCGGCGAATCGCTGACCACAAGCGTGATCAAACGGACACGACTCGTCAACACCCTGTTGGGGATTTGTTACTTACGTCCCATTTACGGAAGCCCGCGCACGGAAGCACGCACGGGCGCATCGAAGGCCGCCGGACCGGACGACGGGGCGTCCTCTGCGTCCGTGCCCTGTGGGCCGGAGCAGGCGACCGCGGTGCGCGCCGGTCACACCGCCTCGTACGCGAACCCCTCGTAGGCGGAGACTCCGCCGCCGCAGGCGGTGACGGCGGCGTCCTGCTCGCCGCCCCGGTCGAGTTCGCACCAGATCCGCTTGCCGGAGCCCTCGGAGGCCCAGCCCCACCGGTCCGCGAGCCCGTCGACGAGGGCGAGCCCGCGCCCGCCCGTGGCGTCCCCGTCGGCACAGCGGGGCACGGGCGCCCGGCCGCTGCGGTCGGCCACCTCGAGCCGGACGGTGGCGGAGTCCTGCGGCACCTCGGGCAGGGAGAGCCGCAGCACGGCCGGACAGCCGGTGTGCACCACGGCGTTGGTGACGAGTTCGGAGACGAGCAGGATCAGCGTCTCGGCGAGCGGCTCGTCGGCCCCTATCCCCGAGCCGGCGAGCCGCGAGCGCGCCCAGCGCCTGGCTCGCCCCACCTCAGCGGGATCGGGCCGGATCTCCAACTGCACTTGAAGCACCTGCACCGCTCACACCATCCGAACCGGCGGACAATTGACCCCGCGCCTCACGAGGGCCACGATCCTAGCCATTTTTTTCATGGCCAGAACAATGGCCAAAGCCAGGGTCACGGAACGTGAATCCCTTGACTGACAGCATGGTTGACGTACAGTCACCCCAACAAGCGCTTCGGGCATATTCCAGCGCGAAGGATTACCTCTGCTGCATACTGTGCGACGCTTGCCGTGGAGAGTCGAACAGGCGGGGGCGAACGGCCCGGACGCCGGGCGAGCAGCGGCGAGCACCGCCGGATACGAAGCCGCCTCGAAGGCGGCTCCGGCATGGCTCGTACTCGGAACCACTCGCATCCCACACAAGGTACCGGAGCGAACGCCCGACTCCGCCCCGTGACGAGTCACACTCCGGACACAAGGCGATATCAACGCTCCGTGATGACGGTTTGCCACAATCCGCGACATCAATTGCGGGCCTTTCCGCGACCGCGCAGACCACGGCCATTCAGGATTCCTCTTCGAGCAACGCGGTCGCCATCAACTCCTCACTTTCGGTGATGAGACCCGCACGGTCGGTGCGGACCCAGGCCCGCTTCGGATGCGGATGGACCTCGAACTCCCAGGTGGATCCCGTGCCGCCGTGCACCTGGAGGCAGTCGCGGGCGCCCCGCACGGCGGCCTCGTCGGCGAGCAGCCGCGCGGCGTGGACGTCGGACTGGTCGGCGGTGACGGCCGCCGCGTGGACGGCGGCCCGCGCGGTCCGGGTCCGCACCAGCAGGTCCGCGCACAGGTGCCGCACGGCCTGGAACGCCCCGACCGGCCGCCCGAACTGCTCACGGGTCCGGGCGTGTTGCACGGCCGGCTCGCACGTGCGCCCGGCACTGCCCAGTTGTTCGGCCGCGGTAAGTCTGATGGACCGTCATGTATCCCGCACGGGAGGGTCAGGCCCCGGTCCCCGGACCGGCAAGGCGTCCCGCCCTACGCTCCGCCCGCGCCCGCCGCACCCCGGACCGCGCGGCCCTGCTCCAGGACGACCGCGCGCTGACCTTCGGCGCGCTGTGCGAGCGCGCCGAGCGGCTGGCGGCCGGGCTGTACGGGCTCGGGGTGCGGCCCGGCACGGTCGTCGTGAGGCCCCGCAAGCTGCCGGAGCGGCTGGAGGTGGTGGACGCCCTGCCCCGCGACGAGACCCTGCGCAAGGTCCTCGAGTACCGGCTGCGGGAGCGGTTCCCGGACACTTCCGCGTCAGGGCCGGGCGCTCACTCCGGGACGGTGAAGTAACGGGCGAAGGCGGTCACGACATCGTCCTCGGTCACCGCGCCGTCGCCGTCGGTGTCGAGGCCGGCGGCGGCCGTGCGGGCCGTGTCCCGCGGGACGCCGAGACGGACGAGCACCCGCGCGGTGTCGTCGACGGTGGCCTTCCCGTCGTCGTCGGTGTCGGCCACGGCGAGGGCCGCGTGCAGGAAGGGGCGCGCGATCTCCGCGAACCGGTCGGGGTTGTCGCGCAGCCGCTTGACCGCGCCGGTGACGAACTCCTCGCGGGTGATGCGCTGGTCGCCGTCGCGGTCGGCGATCCCGGCCATGCCCTGCCAGAACGCCTCGGCGCCGATGTACAGAGCCTGGCCCTTGTCGCACCGGGCGGCTGTGCCGAACTCGGCGAGCAGCGCCTTGGCCGCCGCGCTGAAGTCCTCCCGGTCGATGTACCCGTTGCCGTCCTGGTCGAAGGTGGCGAACCGGGCCGCGATCCTGCGCTCGTACTCGCTGCTGACCATGTTGTGTCGGGCCGCCTAACGTCACGTGGGGTGCTTCTCGCACGGAGCGTACGACGCCGCGGGCCGCCGGGGCACCGCGCGGCGGCGGTTGTGGCAGAACCGGGCACGTACCGGTACGGGGATGTGGCCGTCCCCCGGGGTGCGGGGGGGGCGTGCTCAGGCCGACAGGGGGCGGGCGTCGTCCGCGACCGCCGCCGCCACGTCGGGGTAGACCTCGAACAACCGGCGCACGCCGAGCGCGCCGAGCACCCGGTTGACGTGCGAGCCGTCCACCGCGCCCTGGGCGGGCAGTATCAGCCGCAGACTGCCCCGGCAGGAGCGGATGAGGCGGCGGGCCGCGATCAGCACGCCGACGCCGGAGGAGTCGCAGAACAGGACCTCGGACAGGTCCAGGACGAGGCTGTGGCGTCCCTCGGCCACCGCGTCGTGGACGTGCTGGCGCAGTACCGGCGAGGTCACCAGGTCCAGTTCGCCCGACACCTGGAGGACGGCCCAGTCGCCCCGCTCGTCACCGGTCACTTTCAAGGTCACCACCACGCCCCTCGGCCGTCGAAACGGAAGCCATTCCTACGCTTCCTTGCAGCGCGGCTGCCCAGCGGCTGTTCCCTGAAACTCCCTTCAGAAAACGGTCACCGATCAGAAAAGGCTTGTTTCCATCGCATTCGATCCTGTTCGATCGTGTCCGGTCACACGAGACGGGTAGCCGACCCGAGAGCGAGCCCTCTACCACGAGAGCGAGGTGTGTCACCAGCCATGACGCTGCAAGGGGCGCACATTGCCACAAAGGGGCGTGTGCCGCCGGACGTGCCGACTACATTCGTGAAGAAGACGGACGCACGCTGGACAGGGACGGACCGGTGAGAGCCTGTTCACAGGCTCCGGAGGGGGGCCGTATGGCGAAGAAGGACGCACCGCCCCGCTGGGACCGCAAGATGCAGCAGCGGCTGGCACGCGGCGAGGCGGCCGCCCTCGGCGAGCTCTACGACCGGTTCGCCTCACTCGTGCACGGACTCGCCCACACCGTGCTGGGCGACGAACGCGCCGCCGACCGCGTCACCCGCGAGGTCTTCACCCACGTCTGGGAGCACCCCGACACCTACGACCCGCGGCAGGGCCCGCTGCGCTCCTGGGTCGCCGCCCTGACCCACCGCCTGGCCGTGCAGCGGCTGCGCGCCACCGAGACCGCCGCGCTGGTCCGGGCCGGACAGGGCTCCACCGAGGAACTGGAACGCAAGGTGCGCCACGCCTCGGTCGCCGCCCGCGCCGACTACATCGTCCAGTCCATGCCCGCCCCGCTGCGGGCCGCGCTGGAACTGGCCTACTTCCAGCGCCGGGACTACCGCCAGACCGCGGCCGACCTCGGCGTCACCGAGGAGGAGGCCCGCCGCCGGCTGCGCCTCGGCCTGCAACTGCTGTCCACGGCGCACGACGCCGGGACCGGCCCCGGGGCGCCACCGGAGTACGGGGGTGCCGCATGACCGGGGCCGAACCGTACGAACCCGACGACCCGCACGAGGAGGAGAACGGCCCCGCGGACAGCACCCGCGGAGCCGACGGCATGAACAGCGGCCACGGCGACCACCAGCACCCCACCTCCGAGCCCGGCCCCGGCGGGCCGCCCCGCATACCGCTCCCCCGGCTGTCCGTCGAGGACACCGGACGCCCGCTGCCCGACCTGCCGGACGCTCCGGTGCCCGTCCTGGAGCACCGGGTCCTGAAGTCGCTGCTCGGCGCCTGGGCACTGGCCGCCTGCTCGCCGGAGGAGACGGCCGCCGTGGAGGAGCACCTCGGGGACTGCGGCGGCTGCGCGGACGAGGCGCTGCGGCTGCGCGAGGCCGTCGGCCTGCTGCACCCGGCGGAGAGCCTCGACCTGGACCCGTCGCTGCGCGCCCGCGTCCTGGCGGGCTGCCTGGAGCGGCGTCCGCCGCGCGTGCCGGTGCCCGAGTGGGCCGCGCCCTACGACGCCGAGACGGCCCGGCTGGACGCCCTGCTCCAGGACTTCGGGGACGCCGAGTGGCACGCGCCCGTGCGGCTGCGGTGGTTCCGCAAGGACGAGCCCACCAGCCGCCGTACGACCGTCGCCGGGGTGATCGCCCATCTGCTGACCGTCGACGGGTTGGTGGCGGCGGCGCTCGGGCTGCCCGACCCGCTGGGCGACGTGCCCGCCGACCGGCCGACCCCGTCCGCGCGGACCGAGGCGTACTGGCGGGCCTCGCACTTCCCGCCGACCCGCGCCGTACGGGCGCCCTGGCGGGAGCAGACCCACGACCTGGTCCGCACGGTCTCCTTCACGGGCGGCGGCACCGGCGCGCTGTCCGTGCCCTACGGCGACTTCGCGCTGCCGCTGCGGGACGCCATGCTGGACCGGGCCTTCGAGTGCTGGGTGCACGCCGAGGACATCGCCGAGGCGGTGGACTACCCCTACGAGCCGCCGTCCGGCAGCGATCTGCACCACATGGTGGACCTGGCGGCGCGTCTGCTGCCGAGCGTGCTGTCGGCCCGGCGGCAGGCCGGGCTGGCCGCCCCGGCGCCCGCGGGCCACCGGCGGCTCGTGCCGGCCGGGGAGCCCGGCCGGAGCCTGCGCCTGGAGATCGAGGGGTCGGGCGGCGGCGAGTGGCTGATCCCGCTCGACTCCCCGGCCGCCGTGGGCTCCGCCGAGCACGAGGTGGCCCATGTCGCCCTGGACGGCGCCGAGTTCTGCCGGCTGGCGGCCGGTCATGTGCCGCCCGCGGAGGCGGCGGCCGGACAGCTCGGCGACCGTGAGGCGATCAGGGACGTGCTGTTCGCGGCGGCGAGCCTGAGCCGGATGTAGGGGCGGCCGTCAGGCGAAGACGACCGTGCGGCGGCCGTTCAGCAGGATCCGCCGCTCGGCGTGCCACTTCACGGCCCGCGCCAGCGCCTGGCACTCCACGTCGCGGCCGATCGCGACGAGCTGGTCCGGCGTGACGTCGTGCCCGACCCGCTCGACCTCCTGCTCGATGATCGGGCCCTCGTCGAGGTCGGCGGTGACGTAGTGCGCGGTCGCCCCGATGAGCTTCACGCCGCGCGCGTGCGCCTGGTGGTAGGGCTTGGCGCCCTTGAAGCTCGGCAGGAACGAGTGGTGGATGTTGATGATCCGCCCGCTCAACTGCTTGCACAGGTCGTCCGAGAGGACCTGCATGTAGCGGGCCAGTACGACCAGCTCCACGCCCTCCTCGCGCACGATCTCCAGCAGCCGCGCCTCGGCCTCGGCCTTGGTGTCCCTGGTCACCGGGATGTGGTGGAAGGGGATGTTGTACGACCCCACCAGCTCGGCGAAGTCGGTGTGGTTGGACACCACGGCGGTGATCTCCACCGGCAGCGCGCCGATCGAGGCCCGGAACAGCAGGTCGTTCAGGCAGTGCCCGAACCGGCTCACCATGAGCAGGACCCGCATCTTGTCCTCGGCGCGGTTGATCTGCCAGTCCATGTGGAAGGAGTCGCCGATCGCCGCGAAGCTCGCGCGCAGCTTCTCCACCGTGACGGGGGCGTCCGCCGAGAAGTGGACGCGCATGAAGAACAGTCCCGTGTCGTGGTCACCGAACTGCTGGCTGTCCTCGATGTTGCAGCCGGTCATGAAGAGGTAGCTCGACACGGCGTGGACGATGCCCTGCTTGTCGGGGCAGGACAGCGTGAGGACGTACTGGTCGGCGGGGACCGCGGCTCCGGTGGACTGCTCGTTCATGCAGGACAGGGTCCCATACGACGGGTGCCGCGCGGGCGGTCGTCCCGCTACGCGGACCGCGTCATGATGCGCAGCACCTCGAGGGTGCGCGGCGGCGCGTCCGGGTCCTCCCCGTCGGCCGTCGCCATCCGCACGTGCGCGTCCCGCGCCGCCCGCACCGCCTCCGGCCAGCCCTGGTGGTCGACGTAGGCGGAGACCGGGGCGTCCGGGCCGACCTGGTGCATGATCCGCAGCACGCGCAGCACGGCGGTGTCGACGAGGGCCGCCTCCTGGGAGTCCCGGAAGATCGTGCCGACGTACTTCTCGGCGGACCAGTTGTCCAGCCAGGTGTCCTCGACGAGGCGGTAGACGGCGTCGGTCACGTCGCCGTAGCCGTCCACGCCTGCCAGCCAGACGTCCCGCTGGAACACCGGATCGGAGAGCATGTGCAGCGCGGAACGCACATTGCTGCGCCAGCGCCACCACGGCATGTCGTTGAGTGGCATGCCGCCCATGGTGGAGGAGCGACGGCCGCGACGGGAAGAGCTATCCGAACCTTGCACAGTCATCGATCGTACGTTCCCCCTCGGAGGGGCCCCACCGGCCCCCGCACTTCACCTCGACGTCACCGCGGGACCACCGAGCGTCACAGCTGGGTCGGCTGCCGCTCCGTCAGGCCGTACTCGCGGGCGATCGCGTTCCACAGCCGGGAGGCGGTCCCCTTCTGCTGGCTCGCCGTACCGCTGTCGCGGTTGCCGGCCCGGGTCTCGTTGGTCTCCCGGGCCTGGCCCTTCTTGCAGAGCTTCTTGTTGCCGGCGACCTGGTCCGCCCAGGCCGCGTAGTGGTTGTCGGCGGACGCCGACGCCTGCCAGGCACGGTTCAGGGCGGCCGTCAGCCGGGCGTGGTCGGGGAGCCGGTCGACCTTCAGCTTGGCGAGGTCGGCGACCAGCCGGTTGCGCTGCCCGGCCGCGTCCCGCAGGTTCTGCGCGGCCTGCTGGAGGTTCCCGCAGGACTTCACGTCGGCCACGGCCTTGATCACCGCGCTGCGGCTGTTGCCGCTGTCGGCCAGCAGCTTGTCCAGGGCGACCGCCTGCTGCTCCGCCGGGTCGGCGGACGGGGACGCGGACTCCTCGGCCGCGGGGGCCGTCGCCGAGACGGGCTGGTTGGCGTCGGCCTTGTCGTCGTCGCCGCCTCCGCCGGCGAGCAGCGCGCCCGCGCCGATGCCGAGGGCCACGATGCCGACGCCGACGGCGGCGATCAGCGGCACCCGCGAGCGGCGGCGGCCGCCGCCGTGCCCGCCGTCGTCCTGCGGCCCGGGCCGGCCGGGCGGCGGGTACCCGCCCTGGTGCGGACCCTGCGGCTGCTGCTGGTACGGCGGCAGGTGCTGGGTGGCCGGGGCGGGGCCGGGGCCCTCGCTGCGGAAGAGGTTGTCGAAGTCCGAGTGCGGCTGGCGCTCGCCGGAGCCGCCCGGCACGGGCGGCAGGAACTGGGTGGGGTCGGCGTCGGAGGCCGCCGGCATCGGTCCGGCCCCGTGCCGGGCCCGGCCCAGCGCCTGGGTGCTCTCGCCATGCGTCTCGGGCGGCAGAGCGCCCGGGCCCACGGGCGGGATCACCTGGGTCGCGCCCTCGTCGGCCGCCGGGACGGGCGGTATGAAGCGGGTGGCCTGCTCGTCCGGGTGCGCGGGGACCGGGGGTATGTACTGGGTCGCGCCCTCGTCGGCCGGGGGCATCGGGGCGCCGTAGCCGCCGGCGGCGGGCGGCATGGGCGCGCTCCCGCCGTGACCGCCGTAGGCCCCCTGGCCCTGGCTCGCGTCCTGCCCGTACTGCTGCTGACCGTACGGCTGCTGCTGGGGCGCCTGGTACTGCTGCTGGTCCTGGCCGCCCCAGCCCTGGTCCTGCGGGGCGCCCCAGGGCTGTCCCTGCGCGGCGGGCGGGGACTGCGTGTGCTGCTCGGGTCCCCAGGGGGTGCCCCAGGACTGGCCGCCGGGCGGCGCCGAGGGCGGGGGTGCGGCCGGGGGCGTCGCCGGACGGCCGGCGGGGCCGCCCGTCATCCCCGGAAGCAGCGGCTCCCCACCGTCGGAGGGCAGCACGATGCCTTCGCGCGCGGGCCGCGCCGAGGGCTCCTCGCCCTGTCCACTCTGCGTCACCGGGACTCCTACGAATGGGGGACCTTGTGAATCGTCGGCTCACGCTACCGGCTCCGCCGACGCCGGTGCCACGCAGCCCGGTGCGTGACCGGCGCCCCTGTGACCGCCGTTACAGTCCCGGCCCCTCATCCGCCCGGCAAGTCCCCTTTCGCCACCCGCGCTTCGCGTCCCCCTCTCTTCACCAGGTCTTCACCGCCGGCCGCCCGAGGCGTCAGGCGGCCACCTGGAGATCGATCCGTTCCCCGAAGTCCCTGACCACGGGCTCGTCCCGGTACGGCTCCAGGCGCTGCTGGAAGTCCTCCAGATACTCGGCGCCCCGGTTGGAGCGCAGGGTCTCCAGCAACTCCACCGCCTTCAGCCCGGTGTGGCAGGCCTGTTCGATCTCCCGC
The DNA here is from genome assembly GCF_008973465.1 of Streptomyces sp. SS1-1. Taxonomy (NCBI): domain Bacteria; kingdom Bacillati; phylum Actinomycetota; class Actinomycetes; order Kitasatosporales; family Streptomycetaceae; genus Streptomyces; species Streptomyces sp. SS1-1. The sequence continues at coordinate 3,192,955 of NZ_WBXN01000004.1, forward strand.
TGCTGCACCTGGGCTGTGGCGAGAAGCACATATCCGATGGCCCGGCGGCGCGCCTTCGTCTCCGGCAGCCCGGCCAGCGACTCCTGCGCGCAGCGCGCCGCCGCCTCCGCCTGCCCGAGGTCGCGGTGACAGTGCGCCAACTCGTCGGCGAGGTACGCCTCGTCGAAGTGCCCGATCCACGCCGGGTCGTCGCCGGAGGCCGGATCGGCCGCCTCCAGCGCGGCCACGGCCCGCCCGGACGACAGCTGGGCGGCGCGCGCGTCGCCCAGCAGTGCGTGCCCGCGCGCCTCGGCCGCGTGGAACATCGCCTCGGCCCGGGGGGTCACCCGCCCCCGTGCGCCCTCCTGCGCCGCCCGCGCCAACTGGGCGATCTCCCGGGGATTCCCGAGCTGGGCGGCGAGGTGGCTCATCGAGGCGGCCAGCACATAGCCGCCGTACCCGCGGTCCCCCGCCGCCTGCGCGAGGCGCAGCGCCTGGATGTAGTAGCGCTGGGCGAGGCCCGGTTGCCCGGTGTCCACGGCCATGTAGCCGGCGAGCTCCGTCAACCGGGCGACGGCGGCGAACAGTTCACGGCCGACCGCCTCCCGGTACGACCCGGCCAGCAGCCCGGAGACGACGCTGTTGAGGTAGTGCACGACGACCGGGCGCACATGCCCGCTGCCGTACTGGTGGTCCAGGTCCACGAGGGCCTGGGTCATGGCGCGCACAGCCGCCACGTCGGACGGGCCCACCCGCGGCCCGGCCGAGCGCGCCACCTGCGCGTCGGGTGCCGAGATCAGCCAGTCCCGGCTGGGCTCGACGAGCGCGGACGCGGCGACGGACGAGCCGGACAGGAAGTCCCGCCGGCCGACGTCGCTGCGCCACAGCTCACAGACCTGCTCGATCGCCCCGAGCACGGTCGGGGAGAACTGGAGCCCCACGCCGGAGGCGAGGTTCTTGCCGTTGGCCATGCCGATCTCGTCGATGGTGACGGTCCGGCCCAGCTTGCGGCCGAGCGCCTCGGCGATGATGGCGGGCGCCCGGCCCCGCGGCTGCTGTCCGCGCAGCCAGCGGGCCACGGACGTCTTGTCGTAGCGCAGGTCGAGGCCGTGTTCGGCGCCGCACATGTTGACCCGGCGGGCCAGCCCGGCGTTCGAGCAGCCCGCTTCCTGGATGAGCGCCTGGAGCCGTTCGTTCGGCTGCCGCGCGACGAGAGGCCTTGCGGCCATGGCGTAACCCCCTGTGACTGCGGTGCCTGCCCGCGCACCGAGTTGACGTCCCTGTCACCGCCGGGTCCCGGCCCGGGGCACTGGCTGCGCCCCGGCGGTTCCCGGCCGTGAAGATCAATGCCCCGTCCGTATACGGAAAATGCGAGGCTTGTGAGGATTGCCGGGGTCACGGCCGGAGCCGGCCCCCCAGGGGGCTACCCCGCGCCGGCCGGGGATCCTCGCGCGCGCCCCCACCCGTGCTCCCATGCGCCCCGGCGACGTGCGCGGTGCTCCTCCCCCGCGCGCGCGGGGGCCGTAACCCCGGGTGGGCGCGGGAGTTGTGCTGAGCGTGGAAGAGACGATCCCGGCCACCGAAGCCGCACAGATTCCGAAGCAGCGCGGGGATTCGCTGCTGGAGACCGCCGTCCGTTACGCCGAGGAGCGTCACTGGGACGTGTTTCCGGGGACCTGGCTGGAGGCCGTCGACGGAGTGCCGTACTGCTCCTGCGGCGACGCGGCGTGCCCCGCGCCGGGCGCGCACCCCGCGCGCCCCGACTGGGCGACGCAGGCGACGGGGAGCGCCACGGTCGCGCGCCGCCTGTGGCAGAAGCAGCCGGCCGCGTCGATCCTGCTGCCCACCGGGCGGACCTTCGACGCGCTGTCCGTCCCGGAGACGGCCGGGTTCCTGGCGCTGGCCCGTATGGAGCGGATGGAGCTGACGCTGGGCCCGGTGACGCTGGCGCCGGACCGCCGGATGCACTTCTTCGTGCTGCCCGGCGCCGCCGTGAAGCTGCCCGAGCTGGTCCGCCGGCTCGGCTGGTCGATGGGCTCGCTGGACCTGGTCGCCCTCGGCGAGGGGGCCTGGGTCGCCGCGCCACCCACCCGGTTCGGGTCCCGGGGCGCCGTGCAGTGGGCGTGCCGGCCCACCCCGGCGAACCGCTGGCTGCCGGACGCCGAGGAGCTGATCTCGCCGCTCGCGTACGCGTGCGGCCGCGACCGGTAGTCCCACGGCTCCCACCCGGCCCGTAGGGTTCCGGGTATGACGTCAGCAGCCGTACGCGTTCACGGGCTCTGGAAGCGGTTCGGGCAGCAGGTCGCCGTCGCCGGGATCGATCTGGAGCTGCCCGCCGGGAAGTTCATCGGGCTCGTCGGCCCGAACGGAGCCGGGAAGACCACCACCCTGTCCATGGTGACCGGGCTGCTCAGGCCCGACCAGGGGTCCGTGGAGGTGGTCGGGCACGACGTGTGGCGGGACCCGGCGGAGGTCAAGGCGCGCATCGGGGTGCTGCCCGAGGGGCTGCGGCTCTTCGAGCGGCTGTCCGGCCGGGAGCTGCTCGGCTACACCGGACGGCTGCGCGGGCTCCCCGGTGCCGAGGTCGACAAGCGGGCCACGCAGCTGCTCGACGTCCTCGACCTCGCCGGGGCCCAGCACAAGCTGGTCGTCGACTACTCGACGGGCATGCGCAAGAAGATCGGGCTGGCCGCCGCCCTGCTGCACAACCCCGAAGTGCTGTTCCTGGACGAGCCGTTCGAAGGGGTGGACCCCGTGTCCGCCCAGACCATCCGGGGCGTGCTGGAACGGTTCACCGCTTCCGGTGCCACCGTCGTCTTCTCCTCCCATGTGATGGAGCTCGTCGAGTCGCTGTGCGACTGGGTCGCCGTCATGGCGGCCGGACGCATCCGCGCGCACGGGCCGCTCGCCGAGGTGCGCGGGGAGGCGCCCTCACTGCAGCAGGCGTTCCTCGAACTGGTCGGCGCGCACGGCCGGGACGCCGGGTCCGACCTCGACTGGCTGGGCGGCGGGGCGCGATGAGCACCGACGTGACCGGGGTCTTCGTCCGGCTGAAGCTGTCGCTGCTGCGCAACGGGCTGCGCCAGTCCGGGGGCCGGCGGGCCGCCTGGATCGCCTCGGCGGTCGTGGCGCTGCTGTTCGCCGCGCTCCAGCTGCTCGGCCTGATCCTGCTGCGGGGCACCGCGCACGCCGACGCCCTGGTCGTGCTGCTGGTCGGGGTGCTCGCGCTGGGCTGGGCGGTGATGCCGCTGTTCTTCCCCGGCGGCGACGAGACCCTGGACCCGACGCGGCTCGTGATGCTGCCGCTGCGGCCCCGGCCGCTGGTGCGGGCGCTGCTGGTGGCCTCCCTGGTGGGCATCGGGCCGCTGTTCACGCTGTGCCTGCTCACCGGGTCGGTGATCGCGGTGGCGCACGGGGCGGCGGCGTTCGCCGTCGGTGTCGTCGGTGTCGCGCTGGCCCTGCTGGTGTGCGTCGCGCTGGCGCGCGCGGTCGCCGCCGCCAACATCCGGCTGCTGACCAGCCGCAAGGGCCGCGATCTGGCCGTCCTGAGCGGACTGGTCGTCGCGATCGGGGCGCAGGTCGTCAACTTCGCGGCTCAGCGCATCGGTTCGGCGGGACTCGGGCGGCTCGACCCGCTGGCGGACGTACTGCGCTGGGTGCCGCCGGGGTCCGCCATCGGGGCCGTACGGTCCGTGAGCGAGGGCTCCTACGGCGCCGCCGCGCTGCAACTGGGCCTGTGCGCGCTCGCGTTGGCGGGCCTGATCGCGCTGTGGGCGCGGCATCTGACCCGGCTGATGACCGCCCCGGACGGTTCGACGCTCCAGGCGGCCGGCGAGAGCGCCGTACGGGAGAAGGGCACGGGCGGCGTGGCCCGGCTGCTGCCGGCGGGGCGCACCGGCACCGTCATGGAGCGCAGTCTGCGCTATGTCTGGCGGGATCCGAAGACCAAGGCGGCCTGGGTGACGTCGCTGGCCATCGGCCTGATCGTGCCGGTGTTCAACGCCGTGCAGGGCACCGGGTCGATCTACTTCGCGTGCTTCGCGGCCGGGATGCTCGGCATCCAGATGTACAACCAGTTCGGGCAGGACACGTCCGCCTTCTGGATGGTCGCGATGACGATCTCCTCGCCGCGGGACGCGTACGTGGAGCTGCGCGGCCGGGCGCTGGCGCTGCTGCTGATCACCCTGCCGTACGCCACGCTCGTCACCGTGGTGACGACGGCCCTCATCGGGGACTGGCGCCGGCTGCCGGAGGTGCTGGGGCTGTCCTTCGCGCTGCTCGGCGCGATGCTGGCGACCGGCGCCTGGACGTCGGCCCGCTTCCCGTACTCGATCCCGCAGGAGGGCCACAAGAACGTCGCCCCCGGGCAGGCGGGCCTGGCGTGGATCTCGATCTTCGGCGGCATGGTCGCGGCGGCCCTGCTGTGCGCCCCGGTGATCGCGGCGGTGATCTGGCTGCGGGTCAGCGAGGGCGGCGAGGCGTGGACCTGGCTGCTGCTGCCCGCCGGGGCGGCCTACGGGGCGGCGATCACGCTCCTGGGCCTGCGGCTCGCGGCGCCCCGGACGGCGGCCCGCCTGCCGGAGATCCTCACCGCGGTCAGCAAAGGCTGAGCCGCGACCGTCTGACGGCTCCTCAGGCCCACACCGCGTCCAGGAACGGCTCGACGGCCGTGCGCCAGCCCTCCGGCTGGTCGTAGTGGACCAGGTGGCCGGCGTCCGCGACCTCCGCGTACTGCCCGCGCGGCAGGACGCGGACCATCTCCTGGGCCTCGGCCCGCCCCAGCTCGCCGTCGAGTCCGCGCACGACGAGCGCCGGGCACCTGACCTGCGCCAGCTCCTCCCAGTGCGCGTCGTACACCCAGGTCTCACGGGTGCGCAGCATCTGCTCCGGGTCGAAGACCGGACGCCAGCCGTCCTCGCACTCGTGCATGACCTCGGCGTAGAACTCGCCGCGGGCCGGGTTGGGGCGCTCGACCCAGGGGTCGTCCTCGCCGAACCACTTGCGGACGTCGGCGAGCGTGGCGAAGGGGACCGGCCAGGCCTTGAACCACTCCGCCCACTCGCGCTGCGAGGCCGCGCCGAGCGCGGAGGCCCGCATGTCGCAGATGACCACGCCGCTCACCAGGTCGGGGCGGCGGGCGGCGAGCTGCCAGGCGGTCAGGGCGCCCATGGCGTGCCCGATGAGGACGGCCCGGCTCAGGCCGAGCTGTTCGAGGGCGGCCTCGGCGTCGTCGACGTACGCCTCTCGGGTGTACGCGGCCCCGGCGGGCTTGTCGCTGCGGCCGTGGCCCCGCTGGTCGAGGGCGATCGCGCGATGCCGCTCGGAGAGCCAGCGGGCGGTGGGGGCCCAGTGGGAGGCGCGGCCCATCAGGCCGTGCAGTAACAGCACTCCGGGGGTGTCCTGGGGGCCTGGGTGGGCGTCGGGCTTCGGGGGGTCGCCGAACTCCCAGGCCGCGAGACGTACGCCGTCCGTCCCGGTCACGTCGATGCGCCGCGCCATTGGTCCTGGCACCCCCCTAGCTCCACTCGGACCGCTCGTGTGGGCCGGTCCTGTGCTCCGCGTCCGCCTGCTCCGTCTGTGCCTGCCGTATCCGTCGTCACCCGTCCGCGCACCGCCGCCGGCCGCGTCCCCCGCGGCGACGGCCCCCTCGCGAACGATGTGCATGCCGTGTGTGTCCGACGTGATCTTATGCGCACATCTCTGCAGCGCACGGTCCGCCCGACCTGTCACCGCAGACTATCGAACTCTTATTCGAAAATGCGGTTCTCACGGGCAACACCCCACCTTCGGGTGACCCCGCGCCGCGATTGATCGTCGTCGCCCGGGGGAGACCTTCATCGGGAGGCGGACCGCTCGGGGAAAACGGTCCGAGGGGGATGACCCTGGGAGCTCGGGGCTCCGGGTCAGCAGGGGAGGACAGGCCCCGGCGCCACACGGCGCCGGGGCCCTCTCCACGGCGACGGCACATCTCCTCCCGCCCCTTCCCCGGCCGGACACGGCGGCGCCGGGTCACGGCCAAGAGCTCTCAGGTGGATGCCTCAGCCGACAGCCTCGCACGCGCGCGGGCCCCGCGCTGCGATTCGCGGCACTGGATCTTGGCGGACGGCGGAGGCGGTCAGCGCTTCGCGACGAACACGTGGGAGGCGACCTCCGAGTCCAGCTCGGCCGCCTCGCCGCTGCTGCCGACCAGGACACCGCCCGCCGACTCGGTCACGCTCACCACCGAGCCGGGCTGCACGCCCGCCCGGCGCAGCGTGTACATCAGCTGCGCGTCGGTCTGGATCGGCTCGCCGATCCGGCGCACGACCACCGTCTTGCCGTCGGCGCCCGGGTCCAGGTCGGCCAGCGACACCATGCCCTCGTCGAGGAAGGGGTCGGCGCCGTCCTTCTCGCCCAGCTCCTCCAGGCCCGGGATGGGGTTGCCGTACGGCGACTCGGTGGGGTGGCGCAGCAGCTCCAGCACCCGCCGCTCCACGGCCTCGCTCATCACGTGCTCCCAGCGGCACGCCTCCGCGTGCACCTGCTCCCACTCCAGGCCGATCACGTCGACGAGCAGGCACTCGGCCAGGCGGTGCTTGCGCATGACGCGCGTGGCCAGCCGGCGCCCCTCGTCGGTGAGCTCCAGATGCCGGTCGGTGGCGACGGACACCAGGCCGTCCCGCTCCATCCGCGCCACGGTCTGGCTCACGGTCGGCCCGCTCTGGTCCAGCCGCTCGGCGATCCGGGCGCGCATGGGGACCACACCTTCCTCCTCCAGCTCGAGGATGGTGCGGAGATACATCTCCGTGGTGTCGATCAGTCCGGACATACGTGCCCCTCGATTAGCTCTGCGTTTGGCTCAGCCGGAAGCGAGACAGCTCCGCGGCGCGTGCGCTGGCCCTGACTCAATTCTGCCGGATGGCACTGACAACCGTGCCGCGCCGCCGAAACCCGGACACCGCCCGGCCGCGGCGGGCACGGCCACCGCGGCCGCACCCCGTATTGACACCGCAGTGGTCCAGACCGCACGGTGATCCGCGGCACACCCCGACGCACCACCCGGCACCCCGGAGGGCCCCGCATGAGCGACAGCACGCCGGCCGAGCAGTTCTTCGACGCCGCGATCGGCCTGCTCCAGCGGGCCCGCGCCGAGGAGGCGGAGGCCGTCGAGGCGGCCGGCACCCTGCTCGCGGACACCGTCGCCGCCGGGGGGCGGCTGTTCGCCTTCGGCGCCGGGCACTCCTCCCTCGCCGCCCAGGACGTCGTCTACCGCGCGGGCGGTCTGGCCCTGATGAACCTGCTCGCGGTGCCGGGCGCCGTGGGCGTGGACGTCGTGCCCGCCACGCTGGGCTCCGCCCTGGAACGCGTCGACGGGCTCGCGACCGCCGTGCTGGACAGCTCGCCGCTGCGCGCGGGCGACGCGCTCGTGGTCGTCTCGCTGTCCGGCCGCAACGCGCTGCCGGTGGAGATGGCCCGGCACGCGCGCTCCCTCGGGGTGCGGGTCGTCGGCGTGACGTCGGTGGCGTACGCCGAGCGGACGACGCCCCGGAACTCCTCGGGCACCTTCCTGAAGGACCACTGCGACGTCGTCATCGACTCGAAGATCGCGGTCGGCGACGCGGAGCTGACCCTCGACACCGTCCCGGCGCCGTTCGCCCCGGCGTCCACGGTCGTCACCTCGGCGCTGATGCAGGCCGTCATGGCGACCGCCGCCGCCTCACTGGCCGCCCGCGGCGTCGAGGTCCCGCTGCTGCGCTCGGGCAACGTGGACGGCGGCCACGAGTGGAACCGCCGGATCTTCGAGGAGTACGGCGACCGGATCTTCTACCGGCACTGACGCGTCACGGGGTGCCCGTCGTCTCCGCCAGGTCCAGCGCGGAGGCGATGCGCACCGCCACGTCCTCCGCGTACACGGCGTCGCTCCGCTCGAACGCGGTGCGGCCCGCGCCGCGCAGGAACGTCACGACGCCCAGCGTCCGGCCCCGGCTGCGCAGCACCGCGCACAGGGCGTACACCGCGTCCGCCGGCCACTGCCGGCTCACCGCCCAGGCGCGCGCCCGCTCGGGCGGCACGTCACCGGCCGCCGCCCGCACCGACCCCGTCCGCGCCACGCACTGGAGCGCCGGGTGCCCCTCGCCGTAGCGGACGGGCAGGCCGGCTTCGCCGCCGAGCCGGGAGGGTCCCGGGGTGCCGGACGGGGTGACGGCGACCCGGACCAGCCGGACGGCGTCGACGGCCTCCGCGTCGCGCAGCGCGCCGCCCGCGACCCGGTCGATCAGGGCGTGGTCGGCGAAGCCCGCGAGCGCGAAGTCCAGATGGACGGTCGCCGCCTCGGCGGGGTCCTCGCACTCCGCGGCGGCCCGCGCCGCGCGGTGCAGCTGGTTGGCCCGGAACCGCAGCAGCGCCGCCTCCTGCTCGGTCTGCTTGGCCTCGGTGACGTCCTGGAAGAACCAGCCGACGCCGAGCGGCACCGGCTCCTCCGCGAGCGGCGAGGCGAGGCGCACGAACCCGCACCGCCAGCAGCGGCGCCGGTCGCCCTCCGGGGTGCGCACGCTCACCCAGATCTCGGCCGGGGCGGGCGGCGCGCCCTCCGCCAGCACATGGGTGAGCGCGCTCTCCAGCTCCTCCACGCCCTGGGCGAGCAGGTCGCCGAGCGGCCGGCCGAGCACGGCGGTGCGGCCGATGCCGAGGGCGCGGGCCGCGTGCGCGTTCACGACGGCGGGACGCAGGTCGGCGTCGACGAGCACCACGCCCCAGGACGCGTCCTCGAAGAGCGCCTCGCTGAGCGCGATGGACCGCTCCAGGTCGATCTGGGTGTGCACCTCGCTGAAGGCGCAGTACACCCCGGCGGGCTCGCCGTCCGGGCCGCGCACCGCGGCCGACTGGGTGCGCACCAGGACCCGGCCGCCGTCCTTGGTGAGCAGCGCGAACTCGTGCACCTGGCGGCCGGGGGACCGCATCGCGGACATCAGCCGCGCCTCGACCTCCTCGGCGTCCGCCGGGCGCACCGCCCAGCCGGCGAAGCCGCGCCGGCCGACGGCCTCCGCGGCGGTCCAGCCGAGGATGCGTTCCGCCTCGCGGTTCCAGTGGGTCAGGACGCCGTCCGCGTCGAAGGCGCACAGGGCCGCGTCCATGCCGTCCAGCAGGGCGGCCAGCAGATCGGACCCGCCCGCCGGACCCTCGGCACCGGCCGACGACTCGTCCGGACCGTCCCGCTCGGGTTCGTCCGGTCCCAGCTCGTCGGTGGTCCCACTACGCCGGGAAGCACTCACCTGGACCCCCTGCCAAGCCGCGCCGTCGGAACGGCGCGCCGGTTCGCTCACTCACCCTCATCTAACTGGAACGTGACTCAGCACACACCGGGTTCCCGCAAGATTGAAGGAATCGTTGTACCGGCCGTCTCCAGCCGGTCCAGCCGCAGGTCCACCCACTGGTCGGTGGCGCCGTCCAGCACATAGCGGTCGGTCTCGGCGAAGCCCCGGGCGCGCGCGAACCGCAGCCCCTCCTCGTTGACGGCGAGCACGCACGTCTCGACGGCCCGCGCGCCCAGCGCCCGCGCGTGGGCGAGCCCGTCCGCGTAGAGGGCCGTGCCGTATCCGCGGCCCCGGTGGCCGGGCAGCACGCGCGCGATGACCGTCGCGACCGCGTCCTCGTCCCGCGGGGGGCGCACGGTCGAGCAGCCGACGAGGACGTCGCCCACGTACGCGTTGCGCAGCCGGTTGCGCCCGGCGCGCTCGCGCACCTCGTCGAGGCTCAGGGCGGCGGGCGGCACGATGACGTTGTGGACGTGCCGCCACTCCTGGAGCGCCCGCTCGCCCTCCACCGGCGCGATCCTCGGCTCGGACACCCGCCCCACTCCCCTTCCGGGCACAGACCTCGGTTCCGTCATGCGCGGAACGCTAGGTCAGGAGGGCTTCCGGCGTCCAAGAAAAAAGGGGTTGAGCGTGGCGGGTGGGGTTCTTAGGGTGGGACGTACTTCGGAAAGGAGGTGGTTCGGCAGATGTATGCATACCGGACGGAAGAGGTGGCTGCGGGCTAGCGGCCCGTCACCCACCACGTGCGGTGCCGGACCAGCGTGTGAGTGAGACACGCAGCCGGCCAATTCCACGCAGTCACCCGACCCGCGAGCTCGCCGGTACGTCCGGCCGGCTCCCCCGCCCCGGCGGAGGGACCAGAGCTCGCGGGTCGCTGCGTTTCCGGGGGCCGCCTCCAGCCGCCCGGGCGCGCACCGCTCAGGGGCTGAGCCGCTCCACCCGCCAGCCGCCGTCGGGCTCCGCCACGTACCGCAGCCGGTCGTGCAGCCGGTTCTCCCGGCCCTGCCAGAACTCGACCGTGCTCGGCGCGACCCGGAAGCCGCCCCAGTGCGGCGGCACCGGCACCTGTTCCGCGCCCTCGGGGTAGCGGGCGGAGAGCTCCGCGTACGACGCGTCGAGCTCGGCGCGCGAGGCGATGACGGACGACTGGGCGCTGGCCCAGGCGCCGAGCTGGGAGCCGTGCGGCCGGGTGCGAAAGTAGGCGGCCGTCTCGTCGCGGCCGGTGCGCCGCGCCACGCCCGTGACGATGACCTGCCGGGCCATCGGATGCCAGGGGAACAGCAGCGAGACGTACGGGTTCTCGGCGAGGTCGCGGGCCTTGCGGGAGTCGTAGTTGGTGTAGAAGACGAAGCCCCGCTCGTCGAACTGCTTCAGCAGCACGGTGCGCGAGCTGGGCCGCCCCTCGCCGTCGGCCGTGGACACGATCATGGCGTTGGGTTCGAAGAGGTGGGCCTGGGCCGCGGCCTGCCGGAACCAGCGCGCGAACTGTTCCACCGGGCCGTCGGCCAGGTCGCGCTCGGCGAGGCCCTCGGCCCGGTAGTGCTTGCGCATCGCGGCCGGGTCGAGCTCGGGCGCCGCGGGATCGAGGGAGGCGTCTGGGTCGGTCACGCGGTCATCCTGCCGTATGAGGGACGCGGCGCCGGGGACGGTCGCCGCCGGGTCCCCGTATGGCACTGAGTGCCGCGAGACCTCCCCAAGAGTGGCACTCAGGGATATCGTCGGGGATGTGGCCCGGGTTGGATGAGCTTCGGGCGCACGGGGCATCACAGGGATACGCCCCGGACCGCGAGTCCGACGAGGCCCGTGGCACCCGGACGAACCGGGGAGCGGGTCCGTGACCGTGGATCCGCCGGGGGCCGCGTCCCGTCCCACCAGCCGCGACAGGGTCGTCCCGCCACCACAACACCATCCGCCGCAACCGTCACGAGGAGCCGCCTGATGTCCGACTTCGTACCCGGACTCGAGGGAGTCGTCGCGTTCGAGACGGAGATCGCCGAACCCGACAAAGAGGGCGGCGCGCTCAGGTACCGCGGCGTCGACATCGAGGACCTCGTCGGTCATGTCTCGTTCGGCAATGTCTGGGGACTGCTCGTCGACGGTGCCTTCCGCCCCGGCCTGCCGCCCGCCGAGCCCTTCCCGATCCCCGTGCACTCCGGGGACATCCGGGTCGACGTGCAGTCGGCGCTCGCCATGCTGGCGCCCGTGTGGGGCCTGAAACCGCTCCTGGACATCGACGAGGAGCAGGCCCGCGACGACCTCGCCCGGGCCGCGGTCATGGCCCTGTCCTACGTCGCCCAGTCCGCGCGCGGCCAGGGCCTGCCGATGGTGCCGCAGCGCGAGATCGACAAGGCGCAGTCCGTCGTCGAACGCTTCATGATCCGCTGGCGCGGCGAGCCCGACCCCAAGCACGTCGCCGCCGTCGACGCCTACTGGACGTCCGCCGCCGAGCACGGCATGAACGCCTCCACCTTCACGGCCCGCGTCATCGCCTCCACCGGCGCCGACGTGGCCGCGGCCCTCTCCGGCGCGGTGGGCGCCATGTCCGGCCCGCTGCACGGCGGGGCGCCCTCCCGGGTGCTGCACATGATCGAGGAGATCGAGCGCACCGGGGACGCCGAGGCGTACGTCAGGCAGACCCTCGACCGGGGCGAGCGCCTGATGGGCTTCGGCCACCGCGTGTACCGCGCCGAGGACCCCCGCGCGCGGGTGCTGCGCCGCACCGCGCGGGAGCTCGGCGCGCCCCGCTTCGAGGTCGCCGAGGCCCTGGAGAAGGCGGCCCTGGCGGAGCTGCACAGCCGCCGCCCGGACCGGGTGCTCGCCACCAACGTCGAGTTCTGGGCGGCCATCGTGCTGGACTTCGCCCAGGTCCCGGCGCACATGTTCACGTCGATGTTCTCGTGCGCCCGTACGGCGGGCTGGTCCGCGCACATCCTGGAGCAGAAGCGCACCGGCCGCCTCGTCCGCCCCTCCGCGCGCTATGTGGGCCCGGGCCCGCGCGACCCCCGCGAGGTCGAGGGGTACGCCTCGATCGCGCACTGACCGCACCGGCCGTGGGACGGCCGGCGGGAGGCACCCCCGCCGGCCACCTCGCGCGCGACGGCGCACGCGGCACCGGTGATCCACTGCGCCAGTATGCTGGGGCGGCTGCGGCACCCCCAGTCATCCCCCTTCCCCGGAGGGTGAGTTGTGGCCGCGGCGACCCACACGTCCCCCGGCATGAGGATGGGAACAGGTGCTGATAGCGGGCCGCTACCGGCTGATCGAGTCGATCGGGCGCGGGGGGATGGGGGAGGTCTGGCGGGCCTACGACGAGACGCTGGACCGGCAGGTGGCCGTCAAGCTGCTGCTGCCCCAGGACTCGGACCCGACCGCCGCCTCCCGGTTCCGGCTGGAGGCCCGGACCGCGTCACGGATCGACCACCCCAACGTGGTGGGCGTCCGGGACTTCGGAGAGCACGACAACCAGCTCTACCTGGTGATGGAGCTCGTCGAGGGCGACAGTCTCGCGCGGGTCCTCACACAGTCCGGCGCCCAGCCCGCCGACCGCGTGGCCCGGATGGCCGCCCAGGCCGCCGCCGGACTCTCCGCCGCGCACCGGCAGGGCGTCGTCCACCGGGACATCAAGCCCGGCAACCTGCTGCTGGACGCCGACGGCACCCTCAAGATCGGCGACTTCGGCATCGCCCGCTTCCTCGACGACCCCGGCGCCGCGCTCACCGCCACCGGGCAGATCGTCGGCACCAGCCTCTATCTCGCCCCGGAGCGGGCGCTGGGCAAGCCCGCGGGGCCCGCCTCCGACGTCTACGCGCTGGGCTGCGTGCTCTACCAGCTGCTCACCGGACGCCCGCCGTTCAACGCGGACACGGCCGTCGCCATCCTGCACCAGCACCTGGACGCCACCCCCGTGCCGCCGCGCGAGCTGGGGGTCACCGGGCTGCCGCCCGCCTTCGAGAACTATCTGCTGGGCCTGCTCGCCAAGGACCCCGAGCACCGGCCGGGCGCCCAGCAGGCCGCCGACTGGTTCACCGCCGGCGCCTGGCAGGGCCGCCCCGAGCCGCTCCCGGAGCCGGCCGCACGGGCCCCCCGCCCCGCACCGGCGGCCCCGGCCCCCGCTCCCGTCCCCGCTCCCGCCTCCCGGCGGCGCGGCACGGGCGGCGCGACCACGTACATGCTGCCCTCGGCCCAGGCGGCCCCCGAGCCGCGCCCCCGCTCCCAGGCCCCCGTGCGCTCGCGCGGGCGGGCCCGGAGCCGGTCCGCGCCCCCGGCCGCGTTCGGGGCGCGCCGTATCGCCGCCACGGCCGCGGGCGCCCTGCTGTTCATGGCCGCGATGCTGCTCGGCATGAAGTGGTTCGCCCCGGACGACACCGGGGGCTCCGGGACGACGTCGGAGGCCCCGCCGACCACGGGTGACTCGGACCCGGCGGCGCAGCCGTCCCCGGCCGCCGCGCAGGACGACGACGGCGGCGACGACTGAGGCGCGCGCCCGGCGGCGCTCAGTCCAGGGCGTCGTCCAGCAGCCGGGCCCACTGCGCCACCACCCGGGCCCGGCGGCCGGTGTCGTCGGTGAGCAGGTTGGCCAGGCCCAGGCCGCGGGCCATGTCGAGCAGGCCCTGCACGGACTCCCGGACCCCGGGCCGCGACTCGTCGGCGTCCAGCAGCTCCACGGCGATGCGATGGGTCTCCCGGCCGACGCGGGCCTCCAGCTCGGTGACCCGGGGCCGCAGCTGCTCCTCGTCGGACGCGGCGACCCACAGGTGCAGGGCGGCCCGGAACAGCGGGCCGGTGTAGAGGTCCACGAGGGCGGCGACGACCGCCTGCCGGTCGCCGGACGCGCCCTCGGGGAAGAGGGCGCGCAGGGCCGTGGAGCGCTCCTCGGCGACGTACTCCACGGCCGCCGTGAACAGGTCCTCGCGGGTCGGGAAGTGGTGCTGGGCCGCGCCCCGGGAGACACCGGCCCGTTCGGCCACGACGGACACCGTGGAGCCCGCCCAGCCGTGCTCGGCCAGGCAGGCCACGGCGGCCTCCAGGAGCCGCTGCCGGGTGACGCGGCTGCGGTCCTGCTTGGGCACGCGGTCCACCCGGTCGCCGGCCGTGCTCACACCACCCATTCCGGATCCCGTCTTTCGAGGAAGGCCGTCATCCCCTCACGGGCGTCGGAGGAGGCGAACAGCCGGGCCGAGAGCGCGGTCAGTCCGGCCGCGTCCCGGTCGAAGGTCTCCAGCACCTTAGCCGCGAGCAGCGCCTTCGTCTCGGCGAGGGCCTGGGGGGCGGCCCTGCGCAGGCCGTCCAGGACGGGTTCCAGTACGGCGTCCACGTCGTCGCCCTCGGCCGTGAGCAGGCCGACGCGGACCGCCTCCGGCGCGGTGAACCGCTCCCCGGTGAGGTAGTAGCGGGCGAGGGCGCGCGGGTCCGCGCGGGGCATCACGGGCAGCGAGATCACCGCCGGGGCCACCCCGATGCGGACCTCCGTGAACGCGAACGTGGCGGTGCGGGCGGCGGCCGCGATGTCGCAGGCCGCGAGGAGGCCGAGGCCGCCCGCGCGGACATGGCCGGTGACGCGGGCGACGACGGGTTTCGGCAGGGCGACGATCGCCCGCAGCAGCGCCACCAGCGCGTCCGGGTTTGGCGGGTCCCGCAGGTCGGCGCCCGCGCAGAAGGTGTTCCCGGTGTGGGTGAGCACGACCGCGCGCACCTCGGGGTCCTTGGCCAACGCGTCCAGCGCGTCGGCCAGTTCGCCCACGAGGGCCGCCGACAGCGCGTTGCGGGTGTCCGGGGAGTCGAGGCTCAGGGTGTGCACCCCGCGCGCGTGGGCGCGGCCGACCATCGTCATGCGCTCTCCTTCGGCGTCCGCAGTTCGCGGCGCAGGATCTTGCCGGAGGCGGCCCGCGGGACGCCGTCGATGAAGGTGACCCGGCGGACCCGCTTGTAGGGAGCGACGCGTTCGGCGACGTACATCATGACGTCGCCCTCGGTCAGGTCCGGCGCGGACGGCTGGCGGACCACGTACGCGTGCGGGACCTCGTTGCCCTCGTCGTTGTAGAAGCCGATGACCGCCGCGTCCGCGATGCCGGGGTGGGTGAGGAGGAGGGCCTCCAGTTCGGCGGGGGCCACCTGGAAGCCCTTGTACTTGATGAGCTCCTTGACCCGGTCGACCACGAACAGCCAGCCGTCGGCGTCCACATGGCCGACGTCGCCGGTGTGCAGCCAGCCGTCCGCGTCGATCATGGCGGCGGTGGCGTCGGGGCGGCCCAGGTAGCCCTTCATGACCTGGGGTCCGCGGATCAGGATCTCGCCGGACTCGCCGACGCCGAGGTCCTTGTCCGGGTCGTCGAGGGAGACGACGCGCATCTCGGTGCCGGCGATGAGCTTGCCGACGGTCCCGGGCGGCGCCTCCGCCATGGCGCCCAGCGGGACGACGTGGGTGCCGGGCGACAGCTCGGTCATGCCGTACGCCTGGCCGACCGGCGGCAGGCCGAGCCGCTGCGAGCAGGCGGCGGCGAGCTTCGCGTCCAGGGGCGCGGCGGCGCTGACGATGTGCTCCAGCGACGACAGGTCGTACTGGGCGACCAGCGGGTGCTTGGCGAGGGCGAGCACGATGGGCGGCGCCACGTACAGGCCGGTGATGCGGTGGTTCTGGATGGCCGCGAGGAACGTCTCCAGGTCGAAGCGGGGCAGGACGACGACCGTGGCGCCGACCCGCAGGGGCGCGTTCATCAGCGCGGTGAGGCCGTAGATGTGGAAGAACGGCAGCACGGCGAGGATGCGGTCGCCGGGCCCGGCCGGGATCGCCGGTTCGAGCTGGGCGAGGTTGGTGGCGATCTGCCGGTGGGTGAGCATCACGCCCTTGGGGATGCCGGTGGTGCCGGAGGAGTACGGCAGGGCGGCGACGTCCTCGACGGGGTCGATGGCGACCTCCGGCTCGGGGGCGGTGGAGCCCAGCATGTCGATCAGCGACCTGTGTCCGGGCGCGCTGTCGCACACGAAGATCTCCTGGACTCCGCCCGCGAGTTCGGCGGCCCGGCGTGCCGCCTCCAGCAGCGGCGACACGGTGACGATCCACCGGGCCGCGCAGTCCTTGAGCTGCTTGGCGAACTCCTCGGGGGTGGCGAGCGGGTGCACCGTGGTGACGGAGGCACCCGCGCGCGTGGCCGCGTAGAACGCGGTGGGGAAGGCGACCGTGTTCGGGCTGTGCAGGGCGAGCACGTCGCCCTTGCGTACGCCCGCCTCGGCCAGACCGGCGGCGACCCGCCGGTGGAAGCGGTCGAGCTGTTCGTAGCTGAGGGTGGTGCCGTCGGTGCCGTCGATGAGCGCGGGGGCGTCCCCGAACTCGGCGGCCCGGCCCAGTACCGCCTCGTGGATGGGGAGTTCTACGGCCGGGACGTCTGCGTACTCGCTGCGGAACACGGTTCCTCCTCGCGACACGGTGCCGGACGGGCGCCCGGTCAGTACGACTTGGGCAGACCCAGGGTCTGGTGGGAGACGTAGTTGAGAATCATCTCCCGGCTCACCGGGGCAATACGAGACACGCGCGCGGCCGTTATCAGCGAGGCGATGCCGAACTCGCGCGTGAGGCCGTTGCCGCCGAGGGTGTGCACGGACTGGTCGACGGCCTTCACACAGGCCTCTCCGGCCGCGTACTTGGCCATGTTGGCCGCCTCGCCCGCGCCGACGTCGTCCCCGGCGTCGTACAGGTACGCCGCCTTCTGCATCATCAGGCGGGCCATCTCCAGGTCGATGTGCGCCTGCGCGAGGGGGTGCGCGATGGCCTGGTGGGCTCCGATGGGCGTCTTCCACACCGTGCGTTCGCGGGCGTACTCGATGGCGCGGGCCAGCGCGAAGCGGCCCATGCCGATGCCGAAGGCGGCCGTCATGATGCGTTCGGGGTTGAGGCCGGCGAACAGCTGGAGGAGCCCCGCGTCCTCGTCGCCGACGAGCGCGTCGGCGGGCAGTCGCACATCGTCCAGGGTCAGCTCGAACTGCTTCTCCACCGCGCTGAGTTCCATGTCGATCACCCGGCGCCCGAAGCCCTCGGTGTCGCGCGGGACGATGAACAGGCACGGCTTGAGCCTGCCCGTGCGGGCGTCCTCGGTGCGGCCGACGATGAGGGTCGCGTCCGTGATGTCGACGCCGGAGACGAACACCTTGCGCCCGTTGAGGATCCAGTCCCCCGAGTCCGGGTCGCGGCGGGCGGTGGTCGTGATGCGGTGGCTGTTGGACCCGGCGTCCGGCTCGGTGATGCCGAAGGCCATGGTGAGGGAGCCGTCGGCGAGGCCGGGCAGCCAGTGCCGCTTCTGCTCCTCGGTGCCGAAGCGGGCGATGACCGTGCCGCAGATCGCCGGGGAGACGACCATCAGCAGCAGCGGGCAGCCCGCGGCGCCCAGTTCCTCCAGGACGATGGAGAGTTCGGTGATGCCGCCGCCTCCGCCGCCGTACTCCTCGGGCAGGTTCACGCCGAGGTAGCCGAGTTTGGCCGCCTCCGCCCACAGGGTCTCCCGGTCGTACTCACGGCCGTGGCGTTTGCCCAGGGCGGCCACGGCGGCCCGCAGGGCCTTGTGCTCGTCGGTCTCGATCATGGCCATGTGACTCCTTCGTCGTGGCTGACCGTGCAGAGGGGGCCGTCAGTCGGACGGCTGGACGACCGCCAGGAGCGCGCCGACGGACACCTGCTGTCCGGGGGCGGCGTGCAGGGCGGTGAGCGTGCCCGCGCCCGGCGCGATGATCTTGTGCTCCATCTTCATCGCCTCCAGCCAGAGCAGCGGCTGGCCGGCCTCCACGGCCGACCCCTCCGCCAGGCCGTCGGCGATCCGGACGACCGTCCCCGGCATGGGGGCCACCAGGGACCCCGGGGCGAGCTGTGCCGTGGGATCGGGGAAACGGGGCAGCGCGGTGAGACGGGTGCCGTTCACCTGCACCTGGTCGCCGTACCGCGCCACCTCGAACGTCCGCCGGACGCCGTCCGCCTCCAGGACGACCCGGTGCGCGTCGGCGTGCAGGACGCGTACGCCGTCGGCCTCCGGGCCGGTGCGGGTGTGCCGGTAGCGGACCTCGTGCTCCTCGTCGCCGACGGCGTACCGCTTGACCTGCGGCTGGGAGGGGACGTTGCGGAAACCGCCGAACCGGGAGCGGCCGTGCGCGTCGGCGAGGGCGGCGGCGAGCGGGGCGTACGGGTCGTGCGCGGGCGCGCTCAGGGCGGCCAGGTGCCGGTCGTAGAAGCCGGTGTCCATCCGGGCCCGGGTGAACTCCTCGTGGCGCAGGGAGCGGACGAGGAGGTCGCGGTTGGTGACGGGACCGTGGATCACCGCGCGCTCCAGCGCCGCCGCCAGCCTGCGGACCGCCTCGGCGCGCGTGGGGGCGTGGGCGATCACCTTGGCGAGCATCGGGTCGTAGTGGACGCCGATGTCGTCGCCGTCGGTGAATCCGGTGTCCAGGCGGACGGCGCCAGGCACGGCGAGGCGGTGCAGGCGCCCGGTCTGCGGCGCCCAGTCGCGGGCCGGGTCCTCGGCGTACAGGCGGGCCTCGACGGCGTGCCCGCGCGCGGGCGGCGGCTCGGGGTCCAGGGCGTGGCCCTCGGCGATCCGCAGCTGCTCGGCGACCAGGTCGACGCCGAACACCTCCTCGGTCACCGGGTGTTCGACCTGGAGCCGGGTGTTCATCTCCAGGAAGTGCGCGGTGTCGCCGGCGACCAGGAACTCGACGGTGCCGGCGCCCACGTAGTCGACGGCGCGGGCGGCCCGGACCGCGAGGGCGTGCAGTTCGGCCGTGAGCGTGCCGGACAGGCCGGGCGCCGGGGACTCCTCGATCACCTTCTGGTGGCGGCGCTGCAGCGAGCAGTCCCGGGTGCCCAGCGGCCACACCGTGCCGTGGGTGTCGGCGAGGATCTGCACCTCGACGTGGCGGCCGTCCTCGACGTACGGCTCGACGAACACCTCGCCGTCGCCGAAGGCGCTCGCCGCCTCCGCGCGGGCGCTCGCGAGAGCCGCGTCGAGCTCGTCCAGGCGGCGCACGATCCGCATCCCGCGCCCGCCGCCGCCCGCGGCGGCCTTCACCAGCACGGGCAGGTCGGCGTCGGTGACCTCGCCGAGCGGGGCGAGGCCCATCAGCTCCTTCGCCCGGGTCTTGGACGCCATCGCCTCGATGGCCTCCGGCGGCGGGCCGATCCAGACGAGGCCCGCGTCGAGGACGGCCCGCGCGAAACCGGCGTTCTCGGAGAGGAACCCGTAGCCGGGGTGCACGGCGTCCGCGCCGGCGGTCAGCGCCGCCTTCACGATCAGGGCGCCGTCCAGGTACGTCTCGGAGGGCGCCGCCCCGGGCAGCCGTACGGCGGTGTCGGCCTCGCGGGTGTGCAGGGCGTTCGCGTCGGCGTCCGAGTACACGGCGACCGTGCGGACGCCCAGGTCGCGGCAGGTGCGGAAGACCCGGCAGGCGATCTCGCCCCGGTTGGCGACGAGGACAGAAGTGATCACTGGTGGTTCCCTCACATCCGGAAGACGCCGAAGCCGCCGCGCGCGCCCTCGTAGGGGGCGGTGTGGACGGCGGACAGGCACAGGCCGAGGACGGTGCGGGTGTCGCGGGGGTCGATGACGCCGTCGTCGTACAGCCGCCCGGACAGGAACATCGGCAGCGACTCGGACTCGATCTGCTGCTCCACCATGGCCCGCAGCGCCGCGTCCGCCTCGTCGTCGTACGGCTGCCCCTTCGCGGCCGCCGACTGCCGGGCGACGATGGACAGCACCCCGGCGAGCTGCTGGGGGCCCATCACGGCCGACTTGGCGCTGGGCCAGGCGAACAGGAAGCGCGGGTCGTAGGCCCGGCCGCACATGCCGTAGTGCCCGGCGCCGTAGGAGGCGCCCATGAGGACGGACAGGTGCGGGACACGGGAGTTGGAGACCGCGTTGATCATCATCGCGCCGTGCTTGATGATGCCGCCCTGCTCGTACTCCTTTCCGACCATGTAGCCGGTGGTGTTGTGCAGGAACAGCAGCGGGATGTCGCGCTGGTTGGCGAGCTGGATGAACTGGGCGGCCTTCTGCGACTCCTCGCTGAACAGGACGCCTTGGGCGTTCGCCAGCACCCCGACGGGATAGCCGTGCAGGGCCGCCCAGCCGGTCACCAGACTGGTCCCGTACAGCGGCTTGAACTCGTCGAAGTCGGAGCCGTCGACGATCCGGGCGATGACCTCGCGCGGGTCGAACGGCGTCCTCAGGTCGCCGGGGACGATGCCGAGGAGTTCCTCCGGGTCGTACTTGGGCGGCTCGGCGGGGCCCGGATCCGGGTACGCCTTGCGGTGGTTGAGCCGGGCCACGACCCGCCGGGCCTGGCGCAGGGCGTCCGGTTCGTCGACGGCGAAGTAGTCGGCGAGACCCGACACCCGCGCGTGCATCCCGGCGCCGCCGAGCGACTCGTCGTCGCTCTCCTCGCCGGTCGCCATCTTCACCAGCGGCGGACCGCCGAGGAACACCTTGGCGCGCTCCTTGACCATGATCACGTGGTCGGACATGCCGGGTACGTAGGCGCCGCCCGCCGTCGAGTTGCCGAAGACGACGGCGACGGTGGGGATGCCGGCCGCCGACAGCCGGGTCAGGTCCCGGAAGATGGCGCCCCCGGGGATGAAGATCTCCTTCTGGGAGGGCAGGTCGGCGCCGCCGGACTCCACGAGGTTGATCACGGGCAGCCGGTTGGCGAGCGCGATGTCGTTGGCGCGCAGCGCCTTCTTCAGCGACCACGGGTTGCTGGCCCCGCCGCGCACGGTCGGGTCGTTGGCGGTGATCAGGCACTCCACGCCCTCGACCACCCCGATGCCGGTGACCAGGGAGGCGCCAACGGTGTAGTCGCTGCCCCAGGCGGCCAGCGGGGACAGCTCCAGGAACGGCGTGTCCGGGTCGAGGAGCAGCTCGATGCGTTCGCGGGCGAGCAGCTTGCCCCGTCCCCGGTGCCGCTGGACGTACTTCTCGCCGCCGCCCGCGAGGGCCTTGGCGTGCTCGGCGTCGAGGTCGGCCAGCTTGGCGAGCATGGCCTCGCGGTTCGCCCGGTGGTCGGGGCCCGTGGGGTCCAGGGCGGTGGGCAGGACGGTCACAGCAGACTCTCCGGGATGTCGAGGTGGCGGCTGCGCAGCCATTCACCGAGGGCCTTGGCCTGCGGGTCGAAGCGGTGCTGGGCGGCGACGCCCTCGCCGAGGATGCCCTCGACGACGAAGTTCAGGGCGCGCAGCTCCGGCAGGACGTGCCGGGTCACCTTCAGATCGCGGCTCTCCGGGATCAGCTCCCGGAACCGGTCCACGGTGAGCGTGTGGGCGAGCCAGCGCCAGGCGTCGTCGGTGCGGGCCCAGACACCGACGTTGGCGTCCCCGCCCT
The DNA here is from genome assembly GCF_008973465.1 of Streptomyces sp. SS1-1. NCBI lineage: Bacteria > Bacillati > Actinomycetota > Actinomycetes > Kitasatosporales > Streptomycetaceae > Streptomyces > Streptomyces sp. SS1-1. The sequence continues at coordinate 3,214,577 of NZ_WBXN01000004.1, forward strand.
TGTCGCCGCTGCGGGCGCCGGCGACCAGGCCGAGCGGGGCGCGCCGGGTGGGCCCGGCGCGCGGCGGCTCGGGCAGCGGCGGCTCCGGGACGGCGTCGAGCACAGCCGTCTCCTGGGGCGGGGGCACGCTGATCCGGCGTCCGTCGTGGAGGACGGCCACATGGTCGACGGCACCATGGGGGACGTACACACCCTCGAACACCCCATAGGGCGTGCCCTTTCCGGGTGGTGCGAGCACGTGGAAGCCGGGGTAGCTGGCGAGCGCCAGCTCGATGGCGGCGCCGCTGAGCGCCCGTCCGACGTTCTCCTGGGCCGGGTCCCGCACGACAAGCCGGAGCAGGGCGCTCGCCGTCTCCTGCGTCGGCGCGTCGGGCCGGTCGGTGCGGACCAGGTCCCACCGTGTCTCGGCGGGCCGGGACGCGGCGAGCGCGTCGTCCATCTGCCGCCGTACGAGGGCCGCCTTGGCCTCGACGTCCAGTCCGGTGAGCACGAAGACGACCTCGTTGCGGAAGCCCCCGAGCCGGTTCACGCCGACCTTCAGCTCCGGGGGCGGGGCCTCGCCGCGCACTCCGTCGATCCGTACCCGGTCGGGGCCGTCCTGGGTGAGGCGGGCGGTGTCCAGCCGGGCGGTGACGTCGGGTCCCGGGTAGCGGGCGCCCGCCGTCTCGTAGAGCAGTTGGGCGGTGACCGTGCCGACGTCGACGAGCCCGCCGGTGCCGGGGTGCTTGGTGATGACGCAGCTTCCGTCCTCGTGCAGTTCGGCGAGGGGGAAGCCGGGGCGGGTCGTGGCGTCCACGTCGAAGAAGGCGTAGTTGCCGCCGGTCGCCTGCGCCCCGCACTCCAGCACATGTCCGGCGACCACGGCGCCCGCGAGCTGGTCGTGGTCGCCGGGCCCCCAACCGAAGTGGGCGGCGGCGGGACCGGTCACCAGGGCCGCGTCGGTCACCCGGCCGGTGACCACGACGTCGGCGCCCTCCCGCAGGCAGGCGGCGATCCCGAAGCCGCCGAGGTAGGCGTGGGCGGCGAGCGCGCCGGGGTGGCGGGCGGCCAGGTCGTCGCCCTCGACATGGGCGACGCGCACGGGCACTCCGAGCCGGTCCGCGAGGGCCCGTACGGCGTCGGCGAGCCCGGCCGGGTTGAGTCCGCCCGCGTTGGCGACGATCCGCACGCCCCGCTCGTGCGCGAGGCCGAGGCACTCCTCCAGCTGCCGCAGGAAGGTGCGGGCGTACCCGGCTCCGGGGTCCTTCAGGCGGTCGCGGCCGAGGATGAGCATGGTCAGCTCGGCGAGGTAGTCACCGGTGAGGACGTCCAGTTCGCCGCCGGTCAGCATCTCGCGCATGGCGTCGAAGCGGTCGCCGTAGAAGCCGGAGGCGTTGCCGATCCGCAGCGGCCGGGCGGCCGCCGTCACCGGGCGTCCCCCTTCGGGCCGCGTCCGGCGCCGGGCGGTCCCGCGAAGACCTGGGCAATGTCGAACCAGCGGTCGGCGTCCGGGCCTTCGGCCCGCAGGTCCAGGTCGGAGCGGTGGGCGCGCTGGGTGACCAGCCGGCAGAAGTCGACGGCGGAGCCGGTGACCCGCTGGCCGGCGTCCTCGGGGCCGTAGGTCCACAGCTCGCCGGACGGGGCGGTCAGTTCGATGCGGAACGGCTCGAACGGCACGGGCAGGCCATGGACGGTGAAGGCGAAGTCACGGGTGCGCACCCCGATCCACACCACATGCCGGAGCCGGTCGGTGGGTGGGCGCACCACACCGAGTGCGTCGGCGATGTCCAGGCCGTGGGCCCAGGTCTCCATGAGCCGGGCCGTCGCCATGGAGGCCGCCGACATGGGCGGGCCGTACCAGGGCAGCTTGCCTCCCCGCGGGGCCGCGCGCAGCGCCTTGTCCAGGGCGGCCCTTCCCTCGCGCCAGCGCGTCAGCAGCTCGGCGGGCGGCAGCGCGGCCCCCTCCTCGGCGCCGTCGTCGACGAAGGAGCCCGGCGCCACCAGCGCCTTCTCCACCAGGGTGTGGAAGGCGTCCATGTCGGTGGCGGCCAGCAGCGCCGAGTGGTCCGTCCAGGCGAGGTGCGCGATCTGGTGGGCGACGCTCCAGCCGGGCGCCGGGGTGGCGAGCGCCCACTGCTCGGGGCTCAACTCGGCGACGAGACGGTCGAGTTCCTCGCTCTCCTCGCGCAGGTCGTCGAACACGGGCGTCGGATCGGACACGGGACGCTCCCCTCGGGGCACGGCGGTGTGCGGCGTGCTGAGGAGCATGGCAGCGGCGGAGAAAACAAGCAAGCATGCTTGCATAATTGCGTTCGTTCGGTGCACGACCCGAGGTGAGGGCTGTGCGGACCCTGTGTGCTCCCTACACTCGGCGATCGCGCCCTACGCGGCGCACACGCGTATATCGGGGGACGAACGATGAGCAACTGGAACCCGGGCGGACAACCGCCCCAGGGGCCCCAGCCCTACCAGCCGCAGCCACCTCAGCCTTATCCGCCGCAGCCTTATGTGCCCCAGCCACATGTGCCCCAGCCCCATGTGCCGCCGCAGCCCCAGCCGCCCTACCCGGGGCCGCCGGGGCCGCCGCCGGGCGGGCCGGTCACCCGGCTGCGGCGGCGGATCGGCCCCATCCACACCGCGCGCAGGGTCTTCACCCCGTCCCGGCCGGGCATCGTCTCGGACCCCGAGGTGGCCCGGATGCGGAGGATCAGGACCTGGGTCGGTGTGGCCGCGTTCCTGTGGATGTCCTACACCTACAAGCTCTCCACCAGGATCAGCGATACGGCGGGCGACCAGGTCGACAAGTCGTGGACCAGCGCCCTCGCGCTGGCGGCGACCCTCCCGATCCTGGTCGGCGTCCTCTACGTCCTGGCCGCTCCGGCGGCGCGGCGGGACCTGCTGCGCCGGGCCGGGCGGTGCTTCGGCGCGATCGTGGCCATGATGGCGGCGGCGTCCGTCTTCCCGATCGTCGTGCTGTCGGGGTTCTACGGGGACGACGATTCGCTCTGGGAAGGCGACTTCACCCCGATGAAGGGCTTCGTCCTCGCGGTCAGCGTCTTCATCTTCTTCTGGGTGCTGCCGTTCGTGGTCTGGGGCGTGGGACTCGCCGTCCAGCACGTGTTCCGCACGGCCGACATCCACGAGACGGTGCCGCCGCTGCTGATCATGGCGCTGGCGTGGGAGATGGCGCTGATCGACGTGTTCACCGGCGCCCACGAGGGCGTGCCGACGGTGGTCCGGTACGTGTTCATCCTGGGCTCCCCGCTGTCCGTCACGGCGGTGGGCCTGTGGGAACTGCACCGGCTGCGGGTGCACTACGGCCTGGGGATGCGCGGCCTGCTGATGCGCTAGAAAGCCCTGCCCAGGAGGTATCAGGCCGCGTCGCCCACGGGGGACGCGGCCTTCGCCTTCCTCCCCCGCCCCACCTGTGTCCGCACGGCCCCCATGGTCGCCGCGATGACGAGCGCGATGGCGAGCGCCTGGGTGGTGGACAGGGCCTGGTCCAGGACGAGGAACCCGGCGGTCGCGGCGATCGCCGGTTCCAGGCTCATCAGGATCGCGAAGGTCGCGGCGGGCAGCCGGCGCAGGGCGAGGAGTTCGAGCGTGTACGGCAGGACCGAGGAGAGCATCGCCACGGCCGCGCCCAGCCCGATCGTGACGGGGTCGGCCAGCTTGGCGCCGGATTCGGCCAGGCCCAGGGGCAGGAACAGCACCGCCCCCACCGTCATGGCCAGTGCGAGGCCGTCGGCCTGCGGGAAGCGCCGGCCCGTGCGGGCGCTGAAGACTATGTAGGCCGCCCACATGGCGCCGGCACCCAGGGCGAAGGCCACACCGAGCGGGTCCAGGTCGCTGAAGCCGCCGCCACCGAGCAGGAAGACACCGGCGAGGGCCAGCCCGGCCCAGACGAGGTTGAGGGCGCGCCGGGAGCTCAGCACGGACAGGGCGAGCGGGCCGAGCACCTCCAGGGTGACCGCGGGACCGAGCGGGATGCGGGCGACCGACTGGTAGAAGAGGCCGTTCATCGCGGCCATGGTGACGCCGAAGACGACCACCGTGCCCCAGTCGGTCCGGGAGTGGCCGCGCAGCCGGGGCCGGCAGACCAGCAGCAGGACGACGGCCGCGACCAGCAGCCGCAGCGCGACGACGCCGAGCGCGCCCGCGCGCGGCATCAGGCCCACCGCGAGGGCGCCGCCGAACTGGACCGAGATGCCGCCGGCGAGCACCAGGCCCACCGGACCGAGGGAGCCGCGGCGGCCGGGGGTGCCGGGGACCGGCGGCGCGGAGGGGGCCGGGGCGCCGGCGTGCGCGGGGGCTGCGGCGGCTTCGGGGAGGCTCACGGGGCGTTCCTGGGCTTGGCTGGAAAGTCGTTCAGCGTGCTGTACTGCCTAGTCCACGGTAGTGGACTCGGTCAGGCGTGTGAACTGCTTATGCCACTGTCCCAGACTGTGGACGGCGGGGCCGCCCCGGCCCCGACCTACCTGCGGGCCATGTACAGATGCAGGGCCCGGTGCAGCAGCCGGTTGAGCGGGAGGTCCCACTCGCCCAGGTACTCGACGGCCTCGCCGCCCGCGCCCACCTTGAAGCGCAGCAGGCCCAGCAGGTGGTCGGACTCCTCCAGGGTGTCGGTGATGCCCCGGAAGTCGTAGACGGCGGCGCCCGCCGCGTGCGCGTCGGCGATCATCTGCCACTGCATCGCGTTGTTCGGCTGGACCTCGCGGCGGCGGCTGGTGGAGGCGCCGTACGAGTACCAGACGTGCTCGCCGACGGTGAGCATCGTGGCGGCGGCCAGGACCTCGCCGTCGTGGTGGGCGAGGTAGAGCCGCATCCGGTCCGGGTGCTCGGCGGTGAGCGCGCTCCACATGCGCTCGAAGTAGGGCAGCGGACGCGGCACGAACCGGTCCCGCTCGGCGGTCTCCCGGTACAGCTCGTGGAAGACGGGCAGGTCCTCCCGGCCGCCCCGCACGATCTTGACGCCCGCCTTCTCGGCCTTCTTGATGTTGCGCCGCCACTGCTGGTTGAGCCCGCGCTGCACGTCCTCCAGCGACCGCCCGGCCAGCGGCACCTGGCAGACGTACTGGGGCTGGCCCGCCGCGAAGCCCTCCTCGCTCGCCGGCTCCGACCGCCGCCATCCGGCGGCCCGCAGGCGCTCCTCGACGTCGGCGGCGCGCGGGTCGTCCGCCGTGGGCTCCACGTCGCGCAGCCGGTGCGCGGCGGGGTCGGCGATGGCCGCCTTCACCGTGTCCGGGCTCCAGCGGCGCGCGACGACGGGCGGGCCCATCCGCACCGAGAAGGCGCCCTTGCGCCTCAGGTGCGCGACCATCGGCGCCAGCCACCGCTCGGCCAGGTCGGGCGCGTGCCAGTCGATGAGCGGGCCCTCCGGCAGATACGCCAGGTACCTCCTCAGGCGGGGCAGCGGCCGGTAGAGCACGAGGCCCGTGCCCAGCAGCCGCCCCTCGTCGTCGAACCAGCCCAGGCTCTCCGCCGTCCAGTCCGGCTTCACCTCGCCCCAGGACGGGACCTGGGTGTGGCTGGCGGACCGGCGGGCCGCGACGAACGCCAGGTGCTCGTCGCGCGTGATGGGCCGGAGGAGGAGGGGCATGGGGGCTCCTGTCGACGACCGGACGGACGGTCCGGGAAGGGGGTGCCGGGCCCCACCGGGGGGCGGCGGTCCACTGATCAGCCAGCCTAGGCGCGGCCCCCGTCCCGCTCATCTCCTGCGGGTCCGTCCGCTCCCGGACGGCCCAATCCCCCCGTCTCCAGCGCGTCCGCGAGGACCTCGGCCAGATGGCGGCCCCGCACGCCCGCGAGCTGCGCCAGCTGGGTCCGGCAGGAGTAGCCGTCCGCCAGGACGACGGCGTCCTCCCCGGCGTCCCGCACCGCAGGCAGCAGCTGCTCCTCCGCGCACGCCACGGACATGTCGTAGTGCCCCTTCTCGAACCCGAAGTTCCCCGCGAGGCCGCAGCAGCCGCCGCTCAGCTCGCCGGTCAGCCCGGCCGCCTCCCGCAGCCGCCGGTCGGGCGCGTCACCGAGGACGGCGTGCTGGTGGCAGTGGGTCTGCCCGGCCGCCTGCCGTCCGATCCGGGGCGGCGTCCAGCCGGGCGCGTACCGCTCCAGGGCCTCCGCGAAGGTCAATACGCGGTCGGCGAGGCGCCGGGCGCGGGGGTCGTCGTGCAGCAGCTCGGGCAGGTCCGTGCGCAGGGACGCCCCGCAGCTCGGCTCCAGGACGACGACCGGCGTGTCCCGTTCCAGCAGCGGTTCCACGAGGTCCAGCGTGCGCCGCAGCACCGCGCGGGCCCGGTCGAGCTGGCCGGTGGAGACGTACGTCAGGCCGCAGCAGACCCGCTCCCGGCCGCGCAGCACGGACAGCGGGTCCATCGGCACCGCGAGGCCCCCGCCCCGCCCGGACGGGGTCATGCGCACCGTCGGCGGCAGCGCGACCCGCAGCCCGGCCGCCTCCAGCACCCGGACGGCCGCCCGCCCGACGGACGGCGACAGATGCTCGGTGAAGGTGTCCGGCCACAGCACGACCAGCTCCCCGCCCGCCGGGGCCGCGGGCTGCTCCCGCGTCTCCCACCAGCGGCTGAAGGTGCGGGTCGCGAGCCTCGGGAGCCGCCGCTCGGGCGCGATCCCGCCGAGCCGTCGCGCCAGCCGTGCCAGCGGCGGGACGGCGGCGAGGGAGTTGACCAGGGCCGCCGTCCGCGTCCGGTCCACCAGGCGCAGCCAGCGGGGCAGCCGCCCCATGCTGTGGTGCGCGGCGGGCCGGCGCCGGCCTGCGTAGTGGTGGTGCAGGAACTCCGCCTTGTACGTGGCCATGTCCACCCCGACCGGACAGTCGGAGCGGCACCCCTTGCAGGCCAGGCACAGATCCAGCGCGTCACGCACCTCGTCCGAGCGCCACCCGTCGGTCACCAGTTCCCCGGCGAGCATCTCGTGGAGCAGCCGGGCACGCCCGCGCGTGGAGTGCTCCTCGGCCCCGGTCGCCCGGAACGACGGGCACATCACGGCGGACCCGGACACCGACGTCGTACGGCACTTGGCGACGCCGACGCAGCGGCGGACGGCCGCCGTGAAGTCGCCGCCGTCCGCCGGGTAGCCGAAGGCGACGTCGACGGGCTCGCGGGGCAGGACCGCGAAGCGCAGGTTCGCGTCGAGGGGCGCCGGGCGCACCAGCATCCCCGGGTTGAGCAGGCCGTCCGGGTCCCACACGCCCTTGGCGCGCTCGAACAGCCGGACCGTCTCCTGCCCGTACATCCTCGGCAGCAGTTCGGCCCGTGCCTGCCCGTCGCCGTGCTCCCCGGACAGCGAGCCGCCGTGCGCGACGACCAGGGCGGCCAGTTCCTCGGAGAAGCGCCGGAAGCGGCCGACGCCCCGCTCGGTGAGCAGGTCGAAGTCGATCCGGACGTGGATGCAGCCGTCCCCGAAGTGCCCGTACGGCGCCCCGCGCAGCCCGTGGGCGGCCAGCAGCGCCCGGAACTCCCGCAGATAGGCGCCGAGCCGCGCCGGAGGCACCGCGCAGTCCTCCCAGCCGGGCCACGCCTCCGCGCCGTCCGGCATCCGGGTCGCCGTGCCGCTGGCGTCCTCCCGCAGCCGCCACAGGGCCCGCTGCCCGGCCGGGTCGGTGACGACCGCCGCGTCCACCACGTCGGCGGCACGCACGACCGCCTCCGCACGCGCGCGTGCCTCGCCCTCGGACTCCCCGCCCGTCTCCACGAACAGCCAGGCGCCGCCCCGGGGCAGCGCGGCCGACGCCGGCACGAGGTCGGCGGCCATGCCCTCCACGGTGAGCGGCCCCAGCGGCAGCAGTCCTGCGGCCGCCTCGGCGGCGGCGCTCTCGTCGGCGTACGCCAGCACCGCGAGCGCTCGCGCGCGGGGCGCCGGCACGAGCGTCACGACGGCCTCGGTGAGCACGCCGAGGGTGCCCTCGCTGCCGCAGAACGAGCGGGCCACGTCGGCGCCGTTCTCGGGCAGCAGCGCGTCGAGGGCGTACCCGGAGATCCGGCGGGGCAGCTCCGGGAAGCCGGTCCGCAGCCGCGCCAGGTCGCCCTCCACCAGGGCACGCAGCCCCTCGGGCGCGCCCGCCCAGTCACGGCCGAGGCGCAGCCGTTCGCCGCGCGCGGTGAGCACCTCCAGCTCGCGCACGCTGTCGGCGGTCGTCCCCCACGCCACGGAGTGCGACCCGCAGGAGTTGTTGCCGATCATGCCGCCGAGGGTGCAGCGGCTGTGCGTGGACGGGTCGGGCCCGAACCGCAGTCCGTGCGGGGCTGCGGCTTCCTGGAGCCGGTCGAGGACCAGTCCGGGCTGCACGACGGCGGTGCGTGTCTCCGGGTCCAGCGACAGCAGCCGGTCCATGTGCCGGGTGAAGTCCAGCACGACCCCGGTGCCGGTGGCCTGTCCGGCGATGGACGTGCCCCCGCCGCGCGCCACCACCGGCACCCCGTGCTCCCGGCACACCGCCAGCGCGGCGGCGACGTCGCCGGCGTCCCGGGGGGCCACCACCCCCAGCGGGACACGCCGGTAGTTGGACGCGTCCATCGTCGTCAGCGCGCGGGACGTGACGTCGAACCCGACCTCGCCCCGGACCGCCGCGCGCAGTTCCGTCTCCAGTTCGGCCATACGTCCACTCAACCAGGCCGCCGTCTCACCGGACGGACGAGGTTTCACCCGGGTTTCCTCCACCGGCTACCCTCCGTGTCGTGGCTGAGATCCAGATTCCCGCTGACATCAAGCCCGCCGACGGTCGTTTCGGCGCGGGCCCCTCCAAGGTGCGGACGGAAGCGCTGGACGCGCTGGCCGCGACCGGTACCTCCCTGCTCGGCACCTCCCACCGCCAGGCCCCGGTGAAGAACCTGGTCGGCCAGGTGCGCGAGGGCATCAAGGAGCTGTTCTCCCTGCCCGACGGGTACGAGGTGATCCTCGGCAACGGCGGCTCCACCGCGTTCTGGGACATCGCGACGCACGGCCTGATCGAGAACAAGTCGCAGCACCTCACGTTCGGCGAGTTCTCCTCCAAGTTCGCCAAGGCCGCGAAGCTGGCCCCCTGGCTGGCCGAGCCGACCGTCGTGGCGAGCGACCCGGGCACGCACCCCGAGGCGGCCGCCGAGGCCGGCGTCGACGTGTACGCCTTCACCCACAACGAGACCTCCACCGGTGTCGCCATGCCGATCAAGCGTGTGGCCGGCGCCGACGAGGGCGCGCTGGTCCTGGTCGACGCGACCTCCGGCGCGGGCGGTCTGCCGGTCGACATCGCCGAGACGGACGTCTACTACTTCGCCCCGCAGAAGTCCTTCGCCTCCGACGGCGGCCTGTGGATCGGCGTGTTCTCCCCGGCCGCGATCGAGCGCGCCGAGCGGATCCACGCCTCCGGCCGCCACATCCCGGAGTTCTTCTCGCTGCCGACGGCGATCGACAACTCCCGCAAGAACCAGACGTACAACACCCCGGCCCTCGCCACCCTGTTCCTGCTGAACCAGCAGCTGGAGTGGATCAACGGCCAGGGCGGCCTGGACTGGGCGGTCGGCCGCACCGCCGCCTCCGCCCGCACCCTGTACGGCTGGGCCGAGGACAGCAAGTACGCCAACCCGTTCGTCACCGACCCGGCCAAGCGCTCGCAGGTCATCGGCACGATCGACTTCACGGACGAGGTGGACGCCGCCGCCGTCGCCAAGGTGCTGCGCGCCAACGGCATCGTCGACACCGAGCCGTACCGCAAGCTCGGCCGCAACCAGCTGCGCGTCGCGATGTTCCCGGCGATCGACCCGGCGGACATCGAGGCCCTGACGAAGTGCGTCGACCACGTCATCGAGAAGCTCTGACCTTCTCCCGCACGTGACGGAAAGGGCGCCCGGTGGACCGGGCGCCCTTTCTCATCCGCGATGCGCCGCGCGCCAGGCGTCGGCCAGGGCGTCGTACCGGCGGCGCTGCTCCTCCCGCGCGTCCCGCGCCTCCTCGGCGGCCGGGTCGAGGAGGTGTCCCAGGGGCCGGGGGCGGCGCCGGAAGCCGAGCGACGCGCACCGGGCCGTGAGCGCGGGCCCCGGCGGAGCGGCGGCCACCGCGGCGCACCCGGTGGCCAGGGTCCACAGCGCCTGGGAGGCGAGCACGGGCCCGAGTCCGGCACCGCGCCACTCCGGGTCCAGCCGGACGTCCCCCAGGACGAGCAGGTCGCCGTCGGCGGACGTCACGCTGTCTCGGAACTCCCGCGAGTAGCCGCCCCGTCCGAGGTCGTAGCAGCCCATGACGGTGTGGAAGAGGGCACGGTCCTCGCCCTCCGCGTCCCCGGCCGGGAACGGGCTGAACCGCTCGTCCTGACGCAGCCGGAAGAAGGTCAGGGAGCCGACGGCCCCGCCGACGGTGCGGTCCCGGAACCGCGCCACCCGCACCGACACCGTCCACTCCTCGACGCCGTACCGGTCGTCCACGCCGCTCAAGGACTCCCCGAGGCGGTACTCCAGCGTCAACCGGCGTGGATCGCCCGGCAGTTCCCCGATCGGGCGTCTGTACTGCTCCATGGGCCGCATGTTAACGGCGAGGACGCGGCCGGACAGCCGAGAGGGGCGTCCGGCGACAGTCGCCGGACGCCCCTCTGGCGTTACGTCAGGAGCGGGTCACCGCGCGGAACTCAGCAGGGCGCGCAGGCTGTTGCCCGCCGCCGCCTTCTGCGCCGTCGCCGGCTGCGGGGTGGGGTCGGGGAGCTTGGCGCACACCGCGTCGGCCACGCCCTTGCCGTGCGGGACCTTGCCGTTGGTGAGGTATGCCGCGAGGTGCTTGTCGAGGCAGGCGTTGCCGCTCAGCGTGATGCCGTGGTTGCCGCCGCCCTGCTCCACCACCAGGCTGGAGTTCTTCAGCAGCCGGTGCATGGTGACACCGCCCTGGTAGGGCGTGGCCGCGTCGTCCGTCGCCTGGAACAGCAGCACCGGCGGGAGCTTGCTGTTGGAGACGTTCACCGGCTTCAGCGTCTTCGTCGGCCAGAACGCGCACGGCGCGTTGTACCAGGCGTTGTTCCACGCCATGAACGGGGCCTTCTCGTGCACCGCCCAGGTGTCCTTGCGCCACTGCTTCCAGTCGCGCGGCCAGGAGGCGTCACGGCACTGCACGGCCGCGTAGACGCTGTAGCCGTTGTCACCGGAGGCGTCGATCGCGGCGATGTTGTCGTACGCCTTGACCAGCGCCGCCGTGTCGTGCTTGTTGACGTACGCCGAGAACGTCTTGGCGAGCGTCGGCCAGTAGCCGTTGTAGTAGCCGCCCGGTATGAAGATGTCCTCCAGCTCGGAGGCGCCGACCTTGCCGCCGGCCGGCTTCTTCGCCAGGGCCGCCCGCATGGCGTACCACTTGGCCTCGATCTTCTTCGCGCTGGTGCCGAGCTTGTACGTGGAGTCGTACTTGGCGACCCACGCCGTGAACGCCTTGTGCCGCTTGTCGAAGGCGTAGTCCTGCTGGATGTTGTCCTCGTACCAGACACCGGTCGGGTCGACGATCGAGTCCAGCACCAGGCGCCGCACCCGCTCGGGGAACAGCTTGGCGTAGACGGCGCCGAGGTAGGTGCCGTACGAGTAGCCGAAGTAGTTGATCTTCGACGCGCCTAGGCCCTTGCGGATCGAGTCCATGTCCTTCACGGCGCTGACCGTGTCGATGTAGGGCAGGACGGCCGCGTACTTCGTGCCGCAGGCCTTGGCGAAGGCCTTGGTGCGCTCCAGGTTGGCCTTCTCCAGCGCCGGGGTGCTCGGCACGGCGTCGGGGCGCACGGGGTCGAAGTGGCCCGGCCTGCAGTCGATGGCGGGCTCGCTCTCGCCCACGCCGCGCGGGTCGAAGCCGATGACGTCGTACTGGGCGGCGACCGCCTTGGGCAGGGAGGAGGCGACGAACTCGGCCAGCCCCAGTCCGCTTCCGCCCGGGCCGCCGGGGTTGACGAGCAGCGGGCCCTGGGATTTGCGCGCGGTGTGCGGCACGCGGGAGAGGGCCAGCTTGATCTGCTTCCCGTGCGGCTTCGCGTAGTCGAGCGGCACCTTGATCGATCCGCACTGGAGTGTCGGGGTGTCGTCCGTCCCGCACTTCTTCCAGGTGACCTTCGCCGCGGCGGTGGCCAGGGCGGTGTTCGCGGAGTGGGACGCGCTGGCGCTGGCGGGGACGGCGGTGAGCGTCCCGGCCAGGACGACCGTGGCGCCGCACAGTACGGCTGCGCTTCTTCTCATGGAGTCTCTCGCAACGGTGAGGGGACAGACCCGCGAGTGACGCGGGCCGACCGGCATCGTCGCGGAAGCGCGCACCGCGCATGGGCGAATTCGAGCAAGACTTGACCAAATCGAGGCACAGTCAGCTCTCAAGAGCCGCTCAGGAACGGGGAGTTCCCGCCATACCCGGACAGACTGCCGACACTCGCGGCCTCACGCCCGCCGGAACAGCCTCCGCAGCGCGAACAGCACCACCAGGACCGCCGCCACGGCCACCGCGCCGGCCTTGAGGGTGCCGTCCGTGCCGCCGTCGCCGTCCGAGGAGGCCGAATCGCCGCCGGACGACGACGCGTCGGACTCGCTGCCTCCCGGCGCGTCCTTCGCCACCACCCTGCTGTTCAGACCCTCGCTGCCCAGCATGATCTTGCTTCCGTCGGGCGAGTACGACACCGACTCCCCCTGCCCGAGCGGCACGCTGACCCGCTCCAGGCGCTTGAGCTTCCCGCCGTTCCAGTCGTAGGCGAGCCCCCCGAAGTAGCCGCGTACGACGAGCCTCCTGCCGTCCGGTGAGAAGGCGGCGTCGGTGGCCCACAGGTCGACGGGCGTGGTCGGCTCGAAGACGTTCGTGCCGGACGGGGACAGCTTCTCCGGCCCCACGTACAGGTGCCCGCCCTCCTCCTGCTTGTCGATGATGTAGACGCGCCCGGTCTTCGGGTGCACCACCATCGACTCGGCGTCCCGGGGGCCGTCGGAGTACTTCACGACGTACTGCGTGGCACGGACCGTCTGGTCCTTCAGGACCTTCGGCTCGGGCAGCCTGTAGACCCACACATAGGGCCACTCCACACCGTCGTTGTCCCCGATGTCGCCGACGTACAGCTGGTTGTCGGGACCCATGGAGATCGCCTCCACGTCCCGCGGGGTGCCCACGCCGGTCATCGTGATCCGGGCGACCGTCTTGCCGGTGGCGCTGTCGACGGCGTACAGGTAGGCGCCGGTGTCCTGGTCGTTGTGCGTCCAGTAGATCCCCTTGTGCTGCCGGGAGGCGGCCAGGCCGCTGGACTCGGTGATCCGCGGGTCCTTGATCGTGAAGTCCTCGTTCCCGGCTCCGTCGGCGGCGGACGCGGGCAGCGTCAGCGCACCGGTGAGCAGGACCCCGGCGAGTATGGCGAGCGGTCGGCGCATGCCCCAAGCCTGCCATCCCGCCCGGGCGTTCGGAGCCGGGGTCCGCGAGGCCCGGCGCGGGCGGGGCACCGCGTGGCGGGCTTCACACCCCACCGGCTCCTCGCACCCCCCGGAGATCGTCCATCATGAGCGGATGCTCAGGTTCATGCCCGTCGGCGACTCCATCACCATCGGCAGCGCCGGCGAACACACATGGCGCTACCGCATGTGGCAGCACCTGCGGGACACCTACGGCGGTCCCTTCGCCCTCGTCGGCCCGCGCGAGACGCTGTACGACAAGGCCACGGAGGCCCCGGACTCGTACGAGTACGCCGACCCCGACTTCCCCCGCGCCCACCTGGCCGGCTGGGGCGAGGGCTGGCAGCACATGGCCCCGCTGATCGCCGACGCGGTCCGCGCGCACCGGGCCGACGTGCTCCTCGTCTCGCTGGGCCTGATCGACCTGGGCTTCTACACGAACGCCGAGCAGACGGCCGAGAACGTGCGGGCCTTCGTCGCCGAGGCCCGCACGGCCAACCCGCGCGTGCGGATCGTCGTACTGCCGGTCATCCCGAACGTGCGGGCCACGAACGACGCCCCCTTCGCCGCGCAGGTCACCCGCTTCAACGAACTCCTCGCGAAGGCGGTCGCCGATCTGGACCAGCCCCGCTCCCCGCTGCTGCTGGCGTCCCCGCCGCCGTCGTACGCCATCGACCTGGACACATACGACGGCACCCACCCGAACGCGAGCGGTGAGCACAAGATCGCCGCCGCCTTCGCGGACGCGATGCACCAGGCGTGGGACCTGGGCGAGCCGTACACCGCTGTGTGAGCTTCGTCTCCGTACCGAGGTCACCGTGCGTATCGTTGTACAGCGCGGTCGCACCGACCGTGGACGGCCGGGGAGGAGCGCCACGATGACCGTCCTCGAAGACAGGATCGCGATGGCCGACGACAACGCCCAGCGCCTCGACCAGTGGTTCGAGCTGATTGAGCGGATGGTCCCCGAGGGTCACAAAGCCGAGGTCGTCGAGGGGGCCGTCCACATGGTGCCGCAGCGGGACACGCACTGGGAGATCACTCGCCGGATCATCCACGCGCTGGAGGACAGGTTCGGCAGGGACATCAACGTGAAGTCGGACGTACGCATCGACTTCCCCGGCTTCGAGAACGGCTTCTGCCCCGACGTGATGAAGCTGCGTGACGACGCGGAACGCGACCCGGAGCGCGGCTGGCGCCACGAGGACGTCGAATTCGTCGCCGCGGTCATCTCCCGTGGGACCGGCATGAACGACTACGGCCCGAAGAAGGCCGCGTACGCGGAGGCCGGGGTTCCCGTCTACCTCGTCGCCGATCCCTACCAGGGCCGCTGCCACCTCTTCACCGACCCCAAGGACGGCGAGTACCGCACGGAGTCCAGGTACGACTTCGGCGAGCGGATGGATCTGACCCACACCCCCCTCGACCTCGCCCTCGACACGGCCACGTTCCCCCGCGACTAGAACCTACGCCCTTGCCTGGAGCGCACTCCAAGCCGTTGGCTAGGTGGTCATGGAGTACACGCAGCTCGGACGCACGGGACTCAAGGTCAGCCGACTCGTCCTCGGCACGATGAACTTCGGACCGCAGACCGACGAGGCCGACAGCCACGCGATCATGGACGCGGCGCTGGACGCCGGCATCAACTTCTTCGACACCGCCAACGTCTACGGGTGGGGCGAGAACAAGGGCCGCACCGAGGAGATCATCGGCAACTGGTTCGCCCAGGGCGGCGACCGGCGCGACAAGGTCGTCCTCGCCACCAAGGTGTACGGCAACATGGGCGCCGACGGCGAGGTCTGGCCCAACCACGACAAGCTCTCCGCGCTGAACATCCGGCGCGCGGTCGACGCCAGCCTGAAGCGGCTCCAGACCGACCACATCGACGTCTACCAGTTCCACCACATCGACCGGGACACCCCGTTCGACGAGATCTGGCAGGCGATCGACGTACTGGTGCAGCAGGGCAAGATCCTCTACGTCGGGTCCTCCAACTTCCCCGGATACAAGATCGCCCAGGCCAACGAGACCGCCGCCCGGCGCGGCGGCACCATCGGCCTGGTCAGCGAGCAGTGCCTGTACAACCTCTACGAGCGCCGCGCCGAGATGGAGGTGATCCCCGCAGCCCGGGACTACGGCCTCGGAGTCATCCCCTGGTCGCCGCTGCACGGCGGACTGCTGGGCGGGGTGCTGAAGAAGCAGGCCGAGGGCGGGCGCCGGGCGTCCGGGCGGGCGGCGGACACCCTCGCCGACCCGGCGGCGCGCGCCCGCCTGCAGGCGTACGAGGACCTGCTCGACAAGCACGGTCTGGAGCCCGGCGAGGTCGCCCTGGCCTGGCTGCTCACCCGGCCCGGCGTCACGGGCCCGATCGTCGGCCCCCGCACGGCCGGTCAGCTGGAGTCGGCGCTGCGGGCCGTGGAGCTGGAGCTGAGCCAGGAGCTGCTGGACGGGCTGGACGAGGTGTTCCCGGGCCCGGGACCGTCACCGGAGGCGTTCGCCTGGTAGGGGCGCTCCCAGCGCTCCCAGGCACCTGAGGGGCGGCGTGAGGGCGTCGGCTTCCGTCAGCGTCCGAGCGCCGCCGCCAGGGCCACGAGGACGAACATCAGCACGAGCGCACCGGCCATGATCCGGTTACGGGTTTTCGGGTCCACGCCATCGAGGTTAACCGGCGCCGCCGAACGGGCGACGGGCGACCACCTCGTAGCGGGGCTGCTCGCCCGGCACGCCGGAGGTGGGCAGCCGGCTGCGGACCAGCGCCAGCTCGGTCACCGTCCAGGTGCGGCTCGCGAAGTCCGCGAGGGCCGTCACATACGGCCGGGTGTCCACGGCGGTACGGCTGCGGGCCAGCGTCAGATGGGCCGTGTACCGGCGGTGCTCCCCCATCGGCACGCCCGCCTTCACGGCCGCCGCCTCACAGCGCCCGGCCAGCACGCGCAGGGCGGGCACATCGCCGCGCGCTCCCGTCCACAGGGCCCGCCCGTGCCCGAACTGGCCCCCTCCGTGCAGCGCCAGCGGGAAGGGGGAGGTCCGGTGCGCGGCGCGTTCCAGACGGGCGGACAGTTCGGGGAACAGCGCGTCGTCGACCTCGCCGAAGAAGGCGAGGGTGAGGTGCCGGCCGGGGCTGGCGGTCCAGCGCAGCCGGTCGGCACCGGGCAGCTCCCGCAGGGCGGCGACCTCGGTGTCCAGTTCCCGTAGAACGTCGTCCGGGGGCAGCACGGCGGCGAAGAGTCTCATGGGGAGAGTCTCGCCGCCGTGCCCGTGTCCGTCCCGGGGACTCAGGCGGCCGTGGCCAGCCGCTCGCGCTCGCGCGGCACGAACCGCACCTTCGGGTGCCCGTGGCACCAGCCGACGGCGAGGCGCAGTCCGCCGACGCGGGCCAGGACCAGGGCGACCGCGACGGCCGCGGCGGCGGTGACGGCGCCGCCCGAGGCGAGGCCGGCCCGGACGCCGTACGCGTCCGTGACCCAGCCGGCGATCGGCGCGCCGATGGGGGCGCCGCCCATGAAGACCATCATGTAGAGGGCCATCACCCGGCCGCGCATGCTCGGGTCGGTGCCCATCTGGATGCTGCTGTTGGCGGTGACGTTGACCGTCATGCCGAACATGCCGATGGGCACCATGAGCACGGCGAACAGCCACATCGAGGGGGCGACGGCCGCCACGATCTCCATCGTGCCGAAGGCGACGGCCCCGGCGATCAGCACCCGCATCCGGGCCGTGCCGCGCCGGGCGGCGAGCAGCGCCCCGGCGAGGGAGCCGACGGCCATCAGGGTGTTGAAGAGGCTGTAGGAGCCGGCGCCCGCGTCGAAGACGTCGTCGGCGAAGGCGGACAGGAAGACCGGGAAGTTGAAGCCGAAGGTGCTGACGAACCCGGCGAGGACGATGGTCCAGATCAGGTCCGGGCGCCCGGCGACATAGTGCAGGCCCTCGCGCAGCTGTCCCTTGCGGCGCGGCGCCCGTTCGACGACGTGCAGCTCGCGGGCCCGCATCATGAGCAGCCCGGTGATGGGCGCGACGAAGGACAGGCCGTTCGCGAGGAACGCCCAGCCGGTGCCGACGCCGGTGATCATCAGGCCGGCCACGGCGGGGCCGACGAGCCGGGCGGACTGGAAGTTCGCGGAGTTGAGGCTGACGGCGTTCTGGAGCTGGCCGGGGCCGACCATCTCGGAGACGAACGACTGCCGGGCCGGGTTGTCGAGGACGGTCGCGAGGCCGACGAAGAGGGCGGCCAGGTAGACGTGCCAGACCTGGACGTGTCCGGTGAGGGTGAGGGCGGCCAGCGCGATGCCGGTGAGGGCCATCGCGGACTGCGTGACGATCAGCGTGGGGCGCTTGGGCAGCCGGTCGACGAGGACGCCGCCGTACAGTCCGAGCAGCAGCATGGGCAGGAACTGCAGGGCCGTGGTGATGCCGACGGCGGTGGCGGAGCCGGTGAGGCTGAGCACCAGCCAGTCCTGGGCGATGCGCTGCATCCAGGTGCCGGTGTTGGAGACGACCTGGCCGAGGAAGAACAGCCGGTAGTTCCGGATCCGGAGCGAGCTGAACATCGAGGAGCGGCGCTCGGGGGCGGGCGGGGAGTCGTGGGTGGTCGGTGCGGGGGCGGAGTCTGCTCCGGGTCCCGAACTCAAAAGTGGTCGCCTCCTTGGTGACTGCTTACAGGTGTGCGAGCTTCTCCAGCACGGGGGCGGCGGCGCGCAGCGTCGCCCACTCCTCCTCGTCGAGTCCCTCGACGAGGGTGGCCAGGAAGGCGTTCCGCTTGGTGCGGCTCTCGGCGAGCATCGTCTCGGCCTGCTCGGTCTTCGAGACGACCTTCTGTCGCCGGTCCTCCGGGTGCGGCTCCAGCCGGACCAGGCCCTTGGCCTCCAGCAGGGCGACGATGCGGGTCATCGACGGCGGCTGGACGTGCTCCTTGCGGGCCAGCTCACCGGGGGTGGCGCTGCCGCAGAGGGAGAGGGTGCCGAGCACCGACATCTCGGTGGGGCTCAGCGACTCGTCGACCCGCTGGTGCTTGAGCCGGCGGGAGAGGCGCATGACCCCGGAGCGCAGGGAGTTCACGGCGGCAGCGTCGTCGCCATGGGTGAGGTCCGACATGTTCATTAGCGTAACTCATTACTCTGGCTAAATACCACTCGGGATGCCCCCCGTCCCCCGTGACTCCCGCCACGTCATCCCGTCTTCACTCATATGGGTGATCCAGCGGCGGAACGTGACACGTCATGCCGGAAGGTGCCGCGACCCTCTTCGCATGGGGACCAGCGTGCTCAGCCTGCGGATGGACCACGAGCTGCTCGACCGGCTGCGCGAGCATGCCGCGAAAAGAGGGATGAGCGTCCAGGACTATGTCGTCCGGACGCTCATCCGCGATGACTTCGACGAGCGGTTCAAGACCGCCGTCGAGGAGACCGAGAGGTTCTACGGCGTCACGTGAGGCCCAGCGCCGGCATCAGGTAGTAGAAGCCGAACACC
This sequence comes from Streptomyces sp. SS1-1, assembly GCF_008973465.1. NCBI lineage: Bacteria > Bacillati > Actinomycetota > Actinomycetes > Kitasatosporales > Streptomycetaceae > Streptomyces > Streptomyces sp. SS1-1. The sequence continues at coordinate 3,233,389 of NZ_WBXN01000004.1, forward strand.
GCCGCCACCACGTACATCGCGGCCGGGACCTCCCGGCCGCGCCCGGCGGCGAGCCGCAGGACCGCGAAGGTGATGAAGCCCATGCCGATGCCGTTGGTGATCGAGTAGGTGAACGGCATCATCACCATGGTCACGAAGGCCGGGATGGCGATCGTGTAGTCGGCCCAGTCGATCTCCTTGACGGAGTTCGCGAGGATCAGGAAGCCCACCGCGAGCAGGGCCGGGGTGGCCGCCTGGGACGGCACCATCGTGGCGATCGGCGTGAGGAACAGCGCCACACCGAACAGACCGCCGGTGACGACGTTGGCGAGGCCCGTCCGGGCACCCTCGCCCACGCCGGCCGTGGACTCCACGAACGCCGTGGTGGCCGAGGAGGAGCTGGCGCCGCCCGCGGCGACGGCGAGGCCGTCGACGAACAGCACCTTGTTGATGCCCGGCATCTGGCCGCGGGCGTCGGTCAGCTTCGCCTCGTCGCTGACGCCCATGATCGTGCCCATGGCGTCGAAGAAGCAGGACAGCAGGACGGTGAAGACGAAGAGGACGCCGGTCAGCACGCCGACCTTGCCGAAGCCGCCGAACAGGCTGACCTCGCCGATCAGGCCGAAGTCGGGACTGGCGACCGGGTTGCCGGGCCACTTCGGGGTGGTCAGGCCCCAGGACGGCACCGTCGCGACGGCCTCGATGACGACGGCGACCACGGTCATCGCGACGATCGAGATGAGGATCGCGCCGGGGACCTTGCGGACGATCAGCGCGAGGGTGAGCAGCGCGCCGAGGACGAAGACCAGCACGGGCCAGCCGTTGAGGTGCCCGCCGGTGCCGAGCTGGAGCGGGACCGTGGTCTGGGCGACGTCCGGGATACGGGTGACGAAGCCGGAGTCGACCAGGCCGATCAGCATGATGAACAGGCCGATACCGATGGAGATGGCCTTGCGCAGGCCGAACGGCACGGCGTTCATGACGCGCTCGCGCAGACCGGTGGCGACGAGCAGCATGACCACGAAGCCCGCCAGGACCACCATGCCCATCGCGTCGGGCCAGGACATGCGCGGGGCGAGCTGGAGGGCGACGACGGAGTTCACGCCGAGGCCGGCGGCGAGCGCGATCGGCACATTGCCGATGACACCCATCAGCAGGGTGCTGAAGGCGGCCGTGACCGCGGTCGCGGTGACCAGCTGGCCGTTGTCGAGCTGATGCCCGTACATGTCCTTCGCGCTGCCCAGGATGATCGGGTTCAGCACGATGATGTACGCCATCGCGAAGAAGGTGGCGAGACCGCCGCGGATCTCGCGCGGCAGGGAGCTGCCGCGTTCGGAGATCTTGAAGAAGCGGTCGAGTGCGCCGTAGGTGGGCCCGGCTCCCGGCTGTTCAGGGGTGGGGGCCTTGGCAGGAGCCGAGGTGGACATGCTTTTGGTGTTTCCTACGAAGAGAAGTGGTCAGACTCAAACCGTTTCAGTATGAACATATAAAGCCGGGAAGAGCCATCTCCGCGCGTAGACCTGATCACCTCGTAAGCTGTGTCGCATGGCGAAGTGGACCCCCAAGCACGAGGCGCCGGAGCCCCTGGAGGGCCCCGTCGTCGCGACCATCACCGGCGGCACCATCATCTGGTTCGTCCTCTTCGTCGTGCAGCTGCCGTTCTACGGCTGGTTCGACGACCACGGGCACACCTGGTGGGTGTGGACCTGCCTGGCCGGCGGCGGCCTCGGACTCATCGGCATCTGGTACGTCCGCAAGCGCGACGCCGCCATCAAGCGGGCGGAGGCGGAGCGGGGGACCACCGGCGCGCGCACCGAGCAGCCCACCGCCCCCTCCGCCGAGTAGCGGCCGTACACCCCTGGTACGACCCCGCTCCTCCCCCGGTCGGAACTTCCGCCCACTCGGCGGGTGAACTCCCCGCTCCGCACGTACCGTCGAAGGCATGACGCATGCCGACGCGGGCACCGATGTCAACCATTCCGTGCACAGCGCCTCCGTCACCGTCGCGGCGAGCGGACTCACCGCGGCCGAGGTGGCCGAACGGGTCGCGCGGGGAGCCGTCAACGACGTACCGGTGCGCAGCAGCCGGTCGATGGCGGAGATCGTCCGCGCCAACGTCTTCACCCGGTTCAACGCGATCATCGGCGTGCTCTGGCTGATCATGCTGTTCGTCGCACCGATCCAGGACAGCCTGTTCGGGTTCGTCATCCTCGCCAACACCGGCATCGGGATCGTCCAGGAGTGGCGGGCCAAGAAGACCCTGGACTCGCTCGCGGTGATCGGCGAGGCACGGCCCACCGTGCGCCGCGACGGGGTGTCGGCCCAGGTCGCGACCTCCGGGATCGTCCTCGACGACCTGGTGGAGATCGGACCCGGGGACAAGGCCGTCGTCGACGGGGTGTGCGTCGAGGCCGACGGGCTGGAGATCGACGAGTCGCTGCTCACCGGCGAGGCCGACCCCGTGGTCAAACGGCCCGGCGACCCGGTCCTCTCCGGCAGCTTCGTCGTCGCCGGGGGCGGCGCCTTCCAGGCCACCAAGGTCGGGCGCGAGGCGTACGCCGCCCAGCTCGCCGAGGAGGCGTCCCGGTTCACGCTCGTCCAGTCCGAACTGCGCTCGGGCATCTCGACGATCCTCAAGTACGTGACCTGGATGATGGTCCCGGCCGCGATCGGCCTGATCATCACCCAGCTGTTCGTCAAGGAGAACGACCTCGACGACTCGATCGCCCGGACCGTCGGCGGCATCGTGCCCATGGTCCCGGAGGGGCTCGTGCTGCTGACCTCCGTCGCCTTCGCCATCGGCGTCGTCCGGCTGGGCCGCAGACAGTGCCTGGTGCAGGAGCTGCCCGCCATCGAGGGCCTGGCCCGCGTCGACACCGTCTGCCTCGACAAGACCGGCACCCTCACCGAGGGCGGCATGGACGTCACCGCGCTGCGCACCCTGGACGGCTTCGACGAGCCCTACGTCCGCACGGTCCTCGGCGCCCTCGGCGCGTCCGACCCGCGCCCCAACGCCTCGCTCCGGGCGGTCATCGCCGCCTTCCCCGACACGGAGGACTGGCGCATCACCGCCGCCCTGCCGTTCTCCTCCGCCCGCAAGTACAGCGGCGCCACCGTCAGCGAGGGCGACGGGCGGTCCGGCACCTGGCTGCTGGGCGCGCCCGACGTCCTGCTCCCCGACGGGCACCCGGCGCTCGGCGAGACCGACCGGCTGAACGAACAGGGCCTGCGGGTGCTGCTGCTCGCCCGCGCCGGCCGTGAGCTCGACGATCCCGAGGTCGCCCGGGACGCCGAGCCGGCCGCGCTCGTCGTCCTGGAGCAGCGGCTGCGGCCCGACGCCGCCGACACCCTGCGCTACTTCGCCGAGCAGGACGTCAAGGCCAAGGTGATCTCCGGGGACAACGCGGTCTCGGTGGGCGCGGTCGCCTCCAAGCTGGGGCTGGCCGGTACGACCGTCGACGCGCGCCGGCTGCCCCGGGAGCGGGACGAGATGGCGGGCGCCATCGAGGACGCGACCGTCTTCGGGCGGGTCACCCCGCAGCAGAAGCGGGACATGGTGGGGGCGCTCCAGTCGCGTGGGCACACCGTCGCGATGACCGGCGACGGCGTGAACGACGTGCTCGCCCTGAAGGACGCCGACATCGGGGTGGCCATGGGCTCGGGGTCGGAGGCGACCCGGGCCGTCGCGCAGATCGTGCTGCTGGACAACAGCTTCGCGTCGCTGCCGTCGGTGGTGGCCGAGGGGCGGCGGGTGATCGGCAACATCACCCGGGTGGCGACCCTGTTCCTGGTCAAGACGGTGTACTCGGTGCTGCTGGCGCTGCTCGTGGTGTTCTGGCAGGTGGAGTACCCCTTCCTGCCGCGCCATCTGACCCTGCTGTCCACGCTCACCATCGGGGTCCCGGCCTTCTTCCTGGCCCTCGCGCCGAACCGGGAGCGGGCGCAGCCCCACTTCGTACGGCGGGTCATGCGCTACGCGCTCCCGGGCGGCGTGGTGGCGGGACTGGCGACGTTCGCGACGTATCTGATCGCGCGTCACCACTACACGGGACCCGACAGCCTGCCCGCGGAGACCAGCGCGGCCACCCTGACCCTGTTCCTGATCTCGATCTGGGTGCTGGCGATCATCGCCCGCCCCTACACCTGGTGGCGGATCGCGCTGGTGGCCGCGATGGGCTTCGCGTTCCTGCTGGTGCTGGTCGTGCCCTGGCTGCAGGACTTCTTCGCGCTGCGGCTGGTCGGGATGATGCTGCCGTGGGTCGCGGTCGGCATCGCCGCGGTGGCGGCGGTCGCCCTGGAGTTCCTGTGGAAGTGGGTCGACCGCCGGGTCCCGTGCTGAGTCGCGGACACGACCTAGCGGACGTCGACGTAGTCGCCGGCGGCGGTGGCGGCCGGGGTCGTCGAGGTGCCCGCGAAGGTGTAGCGGAAGTAGCCGTCGACGGTGGCGGTGACGGTGGCCTTCAGCTCGCCCGTCCCGTTGGTGGTGACGGTCTTCAGCGTGGTGTAGGTGCTGCTGTTCTTCTTGCGGAACTGCAGCTTCACCGGCTGGGCGGTGTACCCGTGGTACTTGTTGTCCTCCCAGTTGGCCCGGGAGAGCTTGCCGGTGACCGTGATGGTCTTGCCCTTCTTCACCGGCTCCGGCGAGGCGTTCACCGTCTGCTTGGAGTAGCGCTGCATGAGCGTGGTGCCCAGGCCGCCCTGGCTCTTGTAGCCGACCTTGGTGATGTCGAAGACCTCGGCGTCCGGGTCCTCGCCGTTGAACGCGGTGGCCTCCGCCGACGCCTTCCAGCCGCCGGCGTCGGAGTTGATCAGCTCGCTCTCGGCCGGGTAGACGTCGATGGTGCCCTTGCAGGTGGCCGTCGTCGCGGAGGTGGCCGTGCAGGTGGCGCGCTTGTCGCCGTACAGCCGGTTCTCCGGGGCGGCGAAGGAGCCCTTGTAGAGGATCGGGTCGGTGAAGAAGTCGGCGGCCTTGATGTTCACGTCGGCGCCGTGGGTCAGCGTGTAACTGACGCTCGTGGAGACGTGGTTGGTGGTGCCCACCTTCACCGTCTTGGCGATCTTGAAGTTGGAGAAGGAGACGTTCAGGGCGTACGGCCTGCCCTCGGCGGCCGCGGCCCGGCCGGTGGCGGCGAGAGCGGCCCGGCGGACCTTCGCCACGTCCGCGCGGTCCACGGAGGAGCCGTCGGCCTGCGCGGCCGGGACGGCGAGGGCGGAGAGGGCCAGGGCGCCGGAGACGGCGGCCACGGTGGCTCTGATGCGCATGCGTTCCCCTGGTACGGAAAGGGGCCCCGCTGGTCATGGCGGGGCCCGGATGATCGGGGGCCTGTTGACCCATGTGATCAGATACGCGCCCGCCGGTGCCGGTTGTCTCACCGACGGGCCGATTCAGTGACCTTCGTCACCAACCCCCGTGCGGCTCACGGGGGTTGGCGCTCGAACGGCTAGCGGACGTCGACGAAGTCACCCGCGGCGTTGACCGCCGGGGTCGTCGTGGTGCCCGCGAAGGAGTAGCGGAAGTAGCCGTCGACGGTGGCCTTGACCGTGGTCTTCAGCGCGCCCGTCGAGTTCGACTTGATGGTCTTCACGGTGGTGTAGGTGCTGCTGTTCTTCTTGCGGAACTGCAGCTTCACGGGCTGGTTCGTGTAGCCGTGGTACTTGCCGTCGTCCCAGTTGGCGCGGGACAGCTTGCCGGTGACCGTGATGGTCTTGCCCTTCTTCACCGGCTCCGGCGTGGCGTTGACCGTCAGCTTGGAGTAGCGCTGCAGACGGGTGGAGGCCAGGCCGCTCTGCATGGTGAAGCCGACCTGGTCCCAGTCGATGTCGTCCGCCTTCGGGTCCTGGTCGTTGAAGTCGTAGGCGTAGCCGCCGGCCTTCCACGACGTGGCGTCGGCGAGACTCAGCTCGTACTGCGGGTAGATGTCGAGCGTGCCCTTGCAGGTGGCGGTCGTCGACGTGGTCGGCGTGCACACCGGCCAGTCGTCGCCCAACAGCACGTTCGTCGCGTCGGCGTAGGACGAGCCGCGGTAGATCTCGACGTCCAGGAAGACCTCCGGGGCGTTGAGGTCGAGGTCCGCGGCGTGCGTGACCTTGTACGTCACCGGGACGGTCACCGTGTTCGTGGTGCCCACGACGATCGGCTTGCCGTTGTTGACCTTGACGTTGGAGAAGCTCAGGTCCAGGGCGTAGGGCTCGCCCGTGTCGCGGGCGGCGAAGGTGCTGCGGCCGGAGTGACCGACGGCCTGCACGGCCTCGCGGATCGCGTCCTTGCCGTGCGAAGGACCGCCGTCGGCCTGCGCGGCCGGGACGGCGAGGGCGGAGAGGGCCAGGGCGCCGGAGACGGCGGCCACAGTGGCTCGAATGCGCATGCGCTCCCCTGGTGGGAAGAGGGCCCGGCCGCGGCCGTCCTCACGGGAGGAGGACGCCGCCGGCCGGCCCAGGTGATCGTGGAGCCTGTTGACTCGCGTGATCAGATCGGCAGCGGATGCGAATGGTTGTACGGGCGGTGAAGATTTTGTGATCACATGACCTTCGGCGTCCCTCAGTCGAACCAGCGGTCCCGCGCCAACTCCCCCGTCCGCGACGGATCCTCCAGCAGCGCCGCCACCTCGAAGCGACGCGGCCACTGCCCGGCCGCCCAGGCGAGCCCGGCGGCCACGCCCTCCAGGGTGGCCGCGTGCAGGACGCCGTCGCCGGTCAGCCGCCAGTCGATCTCCACGCCGTCCACGACGAGTTCCTCGTGCTCGACGTACGACGCCGGGGTCCGTGCCCCGAGCAGCGCCCGGACCGCCTCCGGCACCTCGTGCTCGGTGCCCTCGGAGTCCACGCCGCCGGTGACGGACTCGCTCAGCCGCCGCACCTGGAACAGCTCGGCCAGTTCCGCCGCCCTCGCCGGCCGTACCGGCAGCAGCGGCACGCCCGCGGTGAACGGCAGCAGGTCGGGCGAGTCGACGACCACCGCGTCGGCCGCGTCGACCACCTCGACCCGCCCGTCCACGACGGCCCGCAGGTCGTCCGGCAGGGTCACCTGGTCGGGGTCCAGCTCGGCCAGCGCCCCGTACAGGGCGTGGAGTTGGGCGGCGGTGACGGTCCGCTCCGGGTCGGCGAGGCGGTCCAGGAGTTCGGCGGCGCCGCCCGGTTCGTCCAGCAGCGCGGCGACCGAGGTGCGCACACCGAGGGCCCGCAGCACCTGCTCGTCGTCGAAGCCGGTCGCGTCGGCCTCCTCGTACAGGCCGCGCAGCAGCGGGTCGCCGCCGGCGGCCAGCAGGCCCGCGGGACGGCGGCCGTCCAGCACCGGGTGCCCCCGCAACCACCAGGCGGTGTACGGCCGTACGACCTCGTGGGTGCCGTCGGGCAGCAGGACGCGCACCGGCTGGGTGAGGGCGTCCCGCAGGGGCGGCCGCGCGAGCAGGGCGAGGGCCCGCGGCCACTTGTCGTCGTCGACCAGCTCCAGATCCCGTACGGCGACGAGTTCGGTGGCGACCGGCGGCACCGGGGTGTCCGGGAACCGGTCCAGGACGTCCTCGCACCACACGTCGACGGCGTCCAGCAGCCCGGCGTCGTCGGGCTCGGCGAAGTCGCCGTACCGGGGCTCCAGTTCGTCCGGGTCGAGGACGACGTCGGTGGCGCGCACCAGCGCGAACCCGGCGAGCACCCCGCAGGCGGCGAGGGGCTGTTCACCCCAGTGCTCGGCCAGTTCCGCGTCCACGAAGGGCAGTTCGCCCTCCCGCATGACCTCGGCGAAGGCGCTGCCGGGCATCACCAGTTCCCCGGCCGCCGCGAGCTCCCCGTCCTCGTCGGGGAGGGCGAGCGCCCCGAGCCACGGCTCGTCGCCGGGCTCCAGGCCGGCGTCCCGGACGAGGGCGAGCACGGTGTCGGCGAGTTCCTCGGCGTCGGGCGCGTCCTCCTCCCAGCTCGGCACGGCGTCGTCGTCGAGGGAGGCGGCGACGGCGGCCCGCACCTGGGGCGTGGTCAGGACGGCGCGGGGCGTGGCCGCGAGCGCGCCGAGCTTCTCCAGGAGCGGGTGCGCGGCGTCCGGGTGGGCGACCTTGAGGCCGAGGCGGGCCAGGACCTCCGGGGCGACGGAGGTGCCGCCGGGGGTGGGGAGCAGAACCTGCCGGGGACCGATGGTCGTCCGGCCGTCGGCAAGGGGCACGGGCAGCCCGGACAGCCGGTCCGGGTCGACCCCGGCGAGGCTGTCGTAGAGGCGGTGCCACCAGCCGGGCTCCTTCTCCAGCCCGGCGAGGCGGTCCACGGCGTCGGTGAGCGGCACCCGGGCGACCCCGAGGGTCCGCAGCTCCACCCTTCGCTCGAGACCGGCGGGCAGCAGGGTGGGCAGGACCTCGGCCAGCACCCGCACGGTGTCGGCGCCGGCGCCCTCGACGACCTCGGCGTCCCGGGGCCGCAGCGACTCGGGCAGCTCGGAGTCCGGCTCGGACGGGCGCAGGGCGGGCGGCAGGAACGAGGTCCGCGGGAGGCGCTCCAGGACGGCCTGGCGCAGGGCGCCGTCCAGTTCGCCCTTGCCGAGCGGGCCGGGCACGAGCGCGATGACGCCCTCGCCCACCGGGCGCCAGCCGGCGAGGAGTTCGGTGTAGGCGTCGGCCGCGCGCTCCACGAGGAAGTCGGTGAGCGGGCCGGGCGCGGCGTGCCGCCGCGTGGTGTCGAGCGGGAACGAGGCGATGAGCAGCGCGGGCACGCCGAGCGGTTCGTCGCTGGGGGTGGGCGCGTGCACGACGGGCGCGGTGCGGGGGAGGGCGGGGCCGCCGTCGGCGGGGTCCACGGGGACGGCCCAGGTCAGGGACCAGTGCGGGCGCAGCCGTTCCTCGACGGGGCGGTCGGCGAGCAGGTCGGGGGTGAGCGGGCCGTGGGCGGTGACCGTGCGCCAGCGGGTGACGCCGGACGCGGAGTCCTCCACGACGGTGAACGGGCCGTCGGTGCCGCGGCGCAGGGTGCGCGGCGGGGCGTCGCCGATCTCCACCACGACCTCCTCCAGGCCGGGCAGGGCGAGCAGCAGCGCGTCGTCGACGCCGCCCAGCAGCCGCTCCGCGAGGTCGGCGGCGGCGGTGTCGCGCAACGGCAGGATGACGACGGTGTCGTACGGGTCGGGGGCCGTGCCCTCGGCGGCGAACGGCAGCCGCAGCAGCGGCACATGACCGTCCCGGCGCCGGATCTCGTCGCCCAGTCCCGGGCTGTGGCGGGCGGTGTCCTGGGCCAGCTCGCGCGCCTCGGCGAGGGACCAGCGCACCCCGCCGTGCCGTCCGACGACGGCGGGCTCGTCGGTGACGGCGAGGACGGCGGCGAAGCCGACACCGAACCGTCCCACGGCCTCGCTGTCGCGTTTCGCGGACGCCCGCAGCGTGGACAGCGACTCGACACCGGCCGCGTCCAGCGGCGCACCGGTGTTGGCGGCGACGAGCACACCCTCACGCAGGGTCAGCCGCAGCCGTCCGGGCACCCCGGCCCGGCCGGCGGCGTCGGCGGCGTTCTGCGCGAGCTCGACGACCAGCCGGTCCCGGTACCCGCCGAGGACGAGGTCCTCCTCGGCGTTGGCGTCCTCCCGGAACCGGGCGGGGCTGGTCGCCCACGCGTCCAGCACTCCACGCCGTAGACGCGCCGTACCGAACGGGTCGGCGCCCTCGGCCGCGGGCCGCACGAACTTGCTCACGTTGACACTCCTCATCGCCGTCGCGACGAAGGTACCGCTCATGGACGGCCGATGCGCGGGGCGTCCGACCAGGCCCGCTGCGGGGGCCGGGAGCCCGGGTCAGGAGTGGCCGAGTTCCGCCGAGTCCTCGTCGGTCGTCGCCGGGACGGAGCCCGAGTCCGGGGACGGGCGCAGCGGGAAGGGGTCGACGCGGGTCTCGTCGACGACCGGCGGCGCCGGGCGGGGCGGCTTCGGCATGACGGCCGCCTCCGAGTGCCCGCCGCAGCCGTAGGTCAGGGAGACCACATGGCCGTCCGCCGGGGAGAACTCGTTGGCGCAGACACCGAAGGCCTGGCCGAGGGAACCGCCGATCGGGGTGAGGAAGCCGCAGCTGACACAGGTGGCGGGGGCCGCCTGCGCCATGGGCGTCTTCGCGCCGAACGCCTCCTCCCAGCGGTCGGCGGCGATGTGCAGACCGTAACGGGACAGGACGCGGGCGCGGCGCAGGCCCAGTTCGTCCGCGAGGGCGGCGATGGAACCGCGCGACGGGGCCGTCGGCAGGTTCGCCGGGGTACCGCCGGTGACCTCCGCGTCCTCCGCCTCGACCAGCTCCGCCATCTCCTCGGAGACGGGCGCGTTCGGGCCGGGCTCGTCCACGCCCGTGTAGCCGGGCTCCAGACGCAGATCGTCGGCGTCGGTCGGCAGCAGATCGCCGGGGCCCATGTCGCCGGGGCGCAGCCGCTCGCTCCACGGCACCCACTCGGGGGCCAGCAGGGCGTCGGGACCGGGCAGCAGGACGACCTCGTCGAGCGTGACGACCTTGGCACGCGACGCGCGGGCCACCGTCACCGCCCAGCGCCAGCCGCGGTACCCCAGCTCCTTGCACTCGAAGAAGTGGGTCACCACACGGTCGCCCTCGGACACCACGCCCGCGTGCTCGCCGACGACACCGGGCGCGGCGGCCTCCTCTGCGGCGCCGCGGGCGAGGTCGACGGCCTCGGCGCACAGACGATCGGGGGTGCGGCTTCGCGTGGTCGCTGCGCTCACAGGTATCGCTTCTCTCCTACGCCGTCTTACGGGTGCGGGTGCCTCAAGGCGGCGGAGCGGACGGAGCGGACCTGTGGGCCGCGTCGACGTCCGCGTCCGAATCGCGCTCGGGCGCACCTACGTCATCCATTGTGCGGGATGGCTGAGATACGCACGCTACCTGTTCGCGGGCGCTGGGCCTACACCGACGGTGCTTCTCGGCGCTCCGCGATGCCCGCCGACCGGCCCCGCGTGCCCTCCATACGCGCCGTAACCGCACTAGCCACCCCCATTACGGGGCACTATTGCGTCGTGGCGACCGCGAGGCAGCCCGAAGGAGCCACCGGCACCGGTGGGCCCGAGGGAGGGCGCAATCTACGTGGCGGATCGGGCCGGACGCGCGGCCCCCTCCGCACGATCGGCCGTGCCCTGCACTTCCCCTTCACCGGGCCGGCGCGCGGCATCCGCAAGGCCACGCACGCGCACGGGGCGGGCGAGTCGGGCCTCGGCAAGCTGATCGAGCTGCACGGGGTCAACGGCGCCGGCGACGTCATGATCACCGTCGCCCTCGCCTCCACCGTCTTCTTCTCCGTCCCCACCGACGAGGCCCGCGGCCGCGTCGCGCTGTACCTCGGCATCACGATGGCCCCGTTCACTCTCCTGGCCCCCGTGATCGGCCCGCTTCTCGACCGCCTCCCGCACGGCCGGCGCGCCGCCATGGCCGGCGCGATGCTGGCCCGCGCACTCCTCGCCCTGGTGCTGTCCAGCGCGGTCGTCAGCGGCGACCTCCAGCTGTACCCGGCCGCCCTGGGGGTGCTGGTCGCCTCCAAGGCGTACGGCGTCGTCAGAAGCGCCGTCGTGCCCCGGCTGCTGCCACCGGGGTTCTCACTGGTGAAGGCCAACTCACGGGTCACCCTGGGCGGGCTGCTCGCCACCGGCGTGGCGGCGCCGATCGGCGCCGGCCTCCAGGCGATCGGACCGCGCTGGCCACTGTTCGGCGCCTGCGCGATCTTCATCGCCGGTACGGTCCTGTCGTTCACGCTGCCCCGGAAGGTCGACTCGGCCAAGGGCGAGGACCGGGCGCTGCTCGCCGCCGACGAGCAGCATCTGCACGGCCCGCACCGGCAGCCCGTCAAACGCCCGAACCTGCGCACGGTCGGCATCGCGGTCACCCACGCCCTGGGCGCCAACGCCGCCCTGCGCTGTCTCTCCGGGTTCCTGATCTTCTTCCTGGCGTTCCTGCTGCGGGAGCACCCGATGTCCGGCCAGAGCGCCGCCGTGTCCCTCGGCATAGTCGCCGCCGCGGCAGGCACCGGCAACGCGCTGGGCACGGCGGTCGGCGCCTGGCTCAGATCCCGGGCACCGGAGATCATCATCGTGACCGTCGTCGGCCTGGTGATGGCCGTGGCGCTCACGGCGGCGGCCCTGTTCGGGGCGGTCATGGTGGCCTGTCTCGCGGCGGTCGCCGGGTTCGCCCAGGCGCTGGCCAAGCTGTCCCTGGACGCCCTCATCCAGCGGGACGTGCCGGAGTCGGTGCGCACGTCCGCGTTCGCCCGCTCCGAGACCCTGCTGCAGGTGTCGTGGGTGCTCGGCGGGGCCATCGGCATCGTGCTGCCGCTGCGCGGCTCGTTCGGGCTGCTGATCGGCGCCGCCATCGTCGCCACCGGCTGGCTGACCACCGTCAAGGGCCTGCTCGGCTCCGCCCGGCACGGCGGGCACGTCCGGGCACGGGTCGAATGAGGGCACCCCGGGGACCGGCCGCGCCGCGCCCGGACACGGCACGCCGCACCCGCATGGAGAGAGCACGACACACGCCCGATAGCCTTCGCCCATGACCACGCTGCAATCCGTTGTGCGACGCCGCCGCGCGCTCGCCGCCGCCGGCGCCGTTTCCGCCGGACTGCTCGTCCTGTCGGCCTGCGACAAGCCGACGCCGCTCGCCACGGTGACCGTCGGCACCTCCTCCGTCCACGCGGAGGCCAGCTGCGGTGGCGAGAGCGGTGAGACCGTGAAGACCTCGGACCTCGCCAAGTGCCTGAAGGACAAGGACATCAAGTCCATCAAGGTCGACCCGGACGAGACCGTGCGCTTCGGTGTCGACCCGGACATCGCCGACGAGGGCTGGACCATCCTCATGAACGGCCAGCCGCTCACCGACTCCAGCACCAAGACCTACCGGACCGTCCCGGGCAGCGTGTTCTTCAACGCCCAGTACGGCGCCAGCGGCAACTCCACGCTCGTCTCCATCAAGGAGGGCGAGAAGGGCGTCACCGGCCTGTGGTCCTTCAAGCTGAAGAAGGACAGCTGATCACGTCCGCCCCACGGATCCTCGTGGCCACCGCGGTCCCCGCCGAGCGGGACGCGGTGGCCCCGGCGCTCGGCCTGCCGGACGTAGAGGTGATCGCCGCCGGTGTCGGCCCGGCCCTCGCCGCCGCCTCCACCGCCACGGCCCTGACCACCGCCGCCCTCGACGGCCGCCCCTTCGCGCTGGTCGTCTCCGCCGGAATCGCCGGCGGCTTCGCGCCGTACGCGCCCGTCGGCTCCCTCGTCGTCGCCGACGAGATCACGGCCGCCGACCTCGGCGCCGAGACCCCCGACGGCTTCCTCCCCGTCACCGAGCTGGGCTTCGGCACCGTCACCCACCGCCCGCCCGAGACCCTGGTGCGCGCGGTGGCGTCCGCGACGGGCGCCCGCCCCGGCGCCGTGCTGACCGTCTCCACCGTCACCGGCACCGCCACCCGCGCCGCCCGCCTGCGGGAACGCCACCCCACCGCCCTCGCCGAGGCCATGGAGGGCTTCGGCGTCGCCGAGGCCGCGGCCGCGCACGGCACCCCGGTGCTCGAACTGCGTGCCGTCTCCAACCCCGTCGGCCCGCGCGACCGCGCCGCCTGGCGGATCGGGGACGCCCTGGCCGCGCTCGCCGAGGGCTTCGGGAAGATCACCCCCGTCCTTTCGAGTTGGAACCCACATGACCGGTGACCCGTTGCAGATCGCGTACTCCCCCTGCCCGAACGACACGTTCGTCTTCGACGCCCTCGCCCACGGCCGCGTCCCCGGCGCCCCCGCCCTGGACGTCACGTTCGCGGACATCGACATCACCAACGGCATGGCCGAACGCGGCGAGTTCGACGTGCTGAAGGTGTCGTACGCCGTGCTGCCGTACGTACTCGGCGAGTACGCCCTGCTGCCCTGCGGGGGCGCGCTGGGCCGGGGCTGCGGGCCGCTGGTGCTGACCCGTGAGGCCGGCACCGATCTGGCCGGGCGCACGGTCGCGGTGCCGAGCGAGCGGTCGACGGCGTATCTGCTGTTCCGGCTGTGGGCCGCCGACACGGTGCCCGGCGGCGTCGGGGAGATCGTGGTGATGCCGTTCCACGAGATCATGCCCGCCGTGCGCGACGGGAAGGTCGACGCGGGCCTCGTCATCCACGAGGCGCGCTTCACGTACCAGGACTACGGGCTGCACAAGCTCGCCGACATGGGCGAGCACTGGGAGGCCACCACCGGGCTGCCGATCCCGCTGGGCGCGATCATCGCCAAGCGGTCGCTGGGCGCCGAGCGGCTGACCGCCCTGGCCGACGCGATCCACGCCTCGGTACGGGCCGCGTGGGACGACCCGGAGATCTCCCGGCCCTATGTCATGGAGCACGCGCAGGAAATGGACCCGGCGGTCGCGGACCAGCACATCGGTCTGTACGTCAACGAGTTCACGGCCGGTCTCGGCGAGGACGGATACGCGGCCGTACGCGGACTGCTGACCCGCGCGGCGGCCGAGGGACTCCTTCCGCCCCTCGACCCGCACGCACTGGATTTCCCCTAGAAATCCCCGAATCCCGCCCGTGTCGCCTATACGTCGAGCTGGTCGGCGACGGCCCGGAGCAGGCCCGCGATCTTCTTGCCGGAGTTCTTCTCCGGGTAACGGCCCTTCTCCAGCATGGGCGTGATGTTCTCCAGGAGGGTCGTCAGGTCCTGGACGATGGACGCCAGTTCGTCCGGCTTCTTGCGCTGGGCGGCCGCGACGGACGGCGTCGGATCGAGCAGGACGACCGACAGCGCCTGATCCCCGCGCTGACCGGCGACGACACCGAACTCCACCCGCTGGCCCGGCTTGAGCGCGTCGACGCCGGCGGGGAGGACCGAGGAATGGACGAAGACGTCACCGCCGTCGTCACGGGAGAGAAAGCCGAAGCCCTTCTCACTGTTGAACCACTTGACCTTGCCAGTCGGCAAAGCACACGCTCCCTCGATCGGTCCCGGACGGGGCCGGACGCCACTGAACTGCCGTTAACCACCTTACTGGGGCTCTCCCCAGGGACACACGGCCTTAATCACGCCCCGAAACGACCCGGAGCCCTGCCCTGTGAAGGCAGCGATTACGAGGGGCTGTTGGGCAACTCAGCCAAGGTGCCGGTACAGGGTGGGGCGGTTGGTGCGACGGCTGGGCGCGCACCGTCACCACAGGTAACCGTCGACGGGAAGGGCCTGTGCTGGGCGGTTCGGGACGTCGATGAGTTCGAGCAGGTCACGTTCGAGGTTGATGGCCAGAGCGGTCATGGGAACGTCCTGGCCGCGGTTCGCGAACGGTTCCTCGGTGGTGGCGCCGACCCGTTCGATCAGCCGGAAGAACAGAGCCACCAGAATGTCATGGCGGGAGCGTGGGCGACCCGGGCCGGTGACAAGACGTCGCCCGGTCGTTCCCTCGGGCAGGGAACTACCCTGGTGCGGTGCGTGACAAAACCCGAACGAATTCCACCGCGCCCGGAGACCGGCTGATCCGGGCCGGGGCGATCGTCTTCTTCATCGGCGCCGTGGCCACACTGGTCACGGTGGCCCCGTTCCTGCTCGGTACGACGCCCTTTCCGACCTTCATGTTCGGTCTGAGCATGCTCATGGGCGTCGGATTCCTCGTCGCCGGCGCCGGGGTGCTCCGGTCGATCGCGGCCGGGCGGCGCGAGGCGCGTCAGGCCGCCGCGCGGTAGCCGGCGAGCCAGTCGGGGAAGCCGGTCAGGTCCGCGAGGACGACGTCCGCGCCCAGCTCGGCGAGCTGCGCCGCGTCGAACGGCCCGGTGGCGACGGTGACCGACAGCGCCCCCGCCGCGCGGGCCGCCCGGATGTCCCCCTGGTGGTCGCCGACGTAGACGCTCGCCCCGTGCTCGCGCAGGGCGACGGCCTTCCGCTCGGCCCACAGGTCGCCGACCACGACGTCGGGTTCGAGGCCGAGGTGCCTCATGTGCAGCTTCGCGTTCGGCTCGTGCTTGGCGGTGACCACGATCGCCCGCCCGCCGGCCTCCTGTACCGCGGCTATCGCCTCATGGGCGCCGGGCAGCATGGTCGTGGCGGTGACGGCGAACGCCGGGTACATCGCCCGGTACTCCTCGGCGACGGCCGCGACCCGCTCGGCCGGGAACCAGTTCGCCAGTTCCTCCTCCAGCGGCGGTCCGAGCCGGGTGACCGCGAGGTCGGCGTCGATGTACGTCCCGGTCCGCTCGCTCAGCGCCTGGTAGCAGGCGTGGATCCCGGGGCGGGAGTCGATGAGGGTCATGTCGAGGTCGAAGCCGACGGTGAGTGCCATATGCACCATTGTGCCGAGCCGCCGCCCACGGGCGTCCGGCGGGGACGCGTCAGGTGCGCCGCTGGGAGCGCCAGACGATGAAGAGGGCGGACGCCACGGCGGCGCCGCGCACCACCCAGGGCCAGGTCTCGACGACCGCCGCGTTGGTCTGGCCGGGCAGCAGCGCCTCGCCCCAGCGGCCGGTGGCGCGGCCCCAGAGCCAGACGACGCCGGCGGTGAGCGAGAGGCCGGGCAGGATCACGACCGCCCACTTGGTCTCGGTGTCGCTCAGGCGCCGGGAGCCCCAGGCGATGAGCCAGCCCAGGAGCAGGACGAGGAGGTTGCCGAGGACGGCCCCGGCGACGAGCAGGGCGGCGGCGGCCAGCAGCAGCGGGTTGTTCCAGCGGCTCCCAGGGAGAGTCGGGCGGCGCAGCAGGCGGCGGCGCCGGGGCGT
This sequence comes from Streptomyces sp. SS1-1, assembly GCF_008973465.1. NCBI lineage: Bacteria > Bacillati > Actinomycetota > Actinomycetes > Kitasatosporales > Streptomycetaceae > Streptomyces > Streptomyces sp. SS1-1. The sequence goes on from NZ_WBXN01000004.1 coordinate 3,250,036, forward strand.
CTCGTCGACCACGGGGTCGTCGGCCTGCTCGGCGGCGGCCGGTTCGGCGTCCTTCGTGCCGGGCGCTTCCTTGGCGGGTGGGCGGCGGAGCATCTCGGGGATCTCGACGCCGCCGACGAACCCGGGGATGTCCTCGCCGGGTCCGAGCGGGGTGCTGTCCACCTGCCACCAGTCGGGCCGCAGCGCGCTGCCGCCCAGGTCGGCCGTGGTCGCCAGATGGGGCGGCGGGGGCACGTCGGGGCGGGCGGCGGGCTCGGCGGGACGCGGGCGCGGCACGATGCGGCGCAGGCCCTTGGGGCGCCGCGTGGAGGTGGTGTCGTCGGCGGACGGCTGGGCGGGCACGGCGGTGACGGGGCCCTGTGGGGCGGCGGTGGGGGTGCCGCCTCCGGCGGCGGTGACGACGTCGTCGGGGCTGCCGAGCCGGTCGATGATGCGGCGGACGGCGGCGGGGCTGTCGACGGGTGCCTTGGCGCGGCGCCGGTCGATCTCGCCGCGCAACTCGTTCACCAGGCGCATCCGGGTGGCCGACGGCAGTTGCCGCTGCTGGGCCACGTCGCCGACGCGGCTCAGATACTCGTAGACGACCTGGTCGCTCTCGATCCCCACGAAGTCCCCTCCGGGGTGGACGCGTTGTGATACCCCGTGGGACGACGGTAGCGCAGGGCGCGCGTGGCTCACGGGACGCGGGGGCGGTGCCGTCGGTGCCGCCGGCCCCGGCCGCCGCGCGGGATCCGGGGGTTCGCCGCCTCCCCTGCGCCGGGCGGGTACCCGCTAGATTGGGTCGGATGAGCGAACCGGCTACACCGCCCCGTTCCCTCGCGGAGGCGCTCCGCGCGCGGGACGACGCCTCGCTGGCCGTGCTCCTGCGCAGCCGGCCCGATCTCATCACGCCCGTCCCCACCGATCTGACGCAGCTCGCGACGCGGGCCGGCACGCGGGCGTCCGTGGTGCGCGCCCTGGAGCGGCTGGACCGGTTCGCGCTGCAGTCGGCGGAGGCGCTGGCCGTGGCGCCGGACCCGGCGACGTACGCGGAGCTGCTCGGGCTGATGGCCGGTGACGACGGGGACCCGGCGGTCGAGGGCGCGCTGCCGCGGGCGCTGGGGACGCTGCGCGACCAGGCGCTGGTGTGGGGCGGCGACGACCGGTTGCGGCTGGTGCGCACGGCTCGTGAGCTGCTGGCGCCTTCGCCGCAGCATCCGTCGCCGACCGGTCTGGGGCCGACCGTGCGGGAGGCGGCGGCCGGGATGTCGCCGGGCCGTATCCAGGAGATCGTGACGGCGGCGGGGCTGCCGTCCACGCACGACGCGGTGTCCGCGCTGGACGCGCTCACGGCGCTGTTCACCGACCGGCGGCGGATGGCGGCGCTGCTCGACGAGGCGCCGGCGGACTCCGTGGAGGTGCTGTCCCGGCTGGTGTGGGGGCCGCCGTACGGGCAGGTGACGGCGGACCCGGCGCCGCGGCTGCGCTGGCTGATGGACCGGGGTCTGCTGCTGCCCACGGCTCCCGGCACGGTGGTGCTGCCCCGGGAGGCGGCGCTGCATCTGCGCGGCGGGCGCGCGCACCGCGCCACCGAGCCGCTGCCGCCGTCGGTGGAGCCGGCGGCCACGCATCGCGCGGGGATCGTGGACGCGACGGCGGCCGGGCAGGCGTACACCGCGCTGGCCACCGTCGAGGAGCTGTTGAAGGACTGGCACGAGGGTGGGCCGCCGGTGCTGCGGGCGGGCGGGCTGAGTGTGCGTGACCTGAAGCGGACGGCCGTCGCCCTGGACGTGCCGGAGCCGGTGGCCGCGTTCTGGGTGGAGCTGGCCTACGCCGCCGGGCTGGTGGCCTCCGACGGTGAGGCCGACGAGCGGTACGCGGCGACCCCGGCCTACGACGAGTGGCTGGAGCGGCCGCCCGCCGAGCGCTGGGCGGCGCTGGCCCGCGCCTGGCTGACGGCGACCCGGACGCCGGGTGTGGTGGGTGGCCGGGACGCGAAGGACCGGACGTTGTCGGCGCTGGGTCCGGGCCTGGACCGTTCCGCGGCGCCGGAGGTACGGCACCGGGTGCTGGCGCTGCTCGCCGCGCTCCCGGAGGGGTCGGCCCCGGCACCGGACTCGGTGCTGGCCCGGTTGCGCTGGGAGCGGCCCTTGCGCGGGCCCCAGCGTGACGACGACCTGCGTGCCCGGCTGGCCCGGTGGACCCTGGACGAGGCCGAGCGGCTGGGGGTGACGGGGCGGGGGGCGCTGTCCTCGCACGGGCGGGCCCTGCTGGGCGCGCCCCCGGCTCCGCCCGCCGGGACGGCACCGGCCGCCGAGGGCCCTTCGGCGACCGGTCCGAGCGCGGACGGGCCCGGCGGGGCTCCGCACGGCGCCCCGGCGGGGGAGCCTTCCGGGCCCGGCGACAAGCTGCCCGTGCACCACGAGCACCCGCGTCCGGTCGCGCCTCTCGATCCGCTGCCGCCGGCCGAGCGGGCCGCGGCGGCGGCCGCGGCCGCGCGGCTCCTCGCGCCGCTGCTGCCGGAGCCGCTGGACCACGTTCTGCTCCAGGCCGACCTGACGGCGGTGGCGCCCGGCCCGCTGCAGCGGCCGCTCGCCGACATGCTGGGGGTTCTCGCGGACGTCGAGTCCAAGGGCGGCGCGACCGTGTACCGGTTCACGCCGGGGTCGGTGCGCCGGGCGCTGGACGCCGGGCGCAGCGCCTCGGACCTGCACGCCTTCCTGGCCCGGCACTCGCGTACGCCGGTGCCGCAGCCGCTGGCGTATCTGATCGACGACGTGGCCCGGCGGCACGGGCAGCTGCGGGTGGGCGCGGCGTCGGCGTACGTCCGCTGCGACGACGACGCGATGCTGAACGAGATCCTGGCCGACAAGCGCGCGGCGGGGCTGCGGCTGCGCCGTCTCGCGCCGACCGTGCTGGCCGCGCAGAGCGACCCGGCGACGCTGCTGGAGGGGCTGCGCGCGATGGGGTTCGCGCCGGCCGCCGAGTCGGCCGAGGGCGATGTCCTGATCACCTGGGCCGACGCCCACCGCACCCCGCCGCGTGCGGCCCCCGAGCCGGTGCCGGACGGCCCGCCCGCGCCGGACGACACGCTGCTGGCCGCGGCGATCCGCGCCATCCGCGCGGGCGACCTGGCGTCCACGGCGCCGCGCAGGCCGAGCGGTGCCGTGGACGCCCCCGGCGGCGGCGAGCTGCCCCGCACGACGTCCGCCGAGACGCTGGCCACCATGCAGGCGGCCGTGCTGACCGGCGGGGCGCTGTGGATCGGGTACGTCAACGCGGAGGGTGCCGCGAGCCAGCGAGTGATCGCGCCGGTCCGGGTCGAGGGCGGGTTCGTGACGGCGTACGACCACACGGCGGACGAGGTGCGGACGTATCCGCTGCACCGGATCACCGGGGTCGCCGAGCTGGCCGACGACCAGATCTGAGGGCGGCCGGGAAGCGATCAGGCACACTGGACGTTTGGCCGAGTGGTGAGCGGAAGGACGGACCCCACGTGAACGGACCACTGATCGTCCAGTCGGACAAGACCCTGCTCCTGGAAGTGGATCACGAGCAGGCCGACGCGTGCCGTCGGGCGATCGCGGCCTTCGCGGAGCTGGAGCGGGCACCGGAGCACATCCACACCTACCGGGTGACGCCGCTCGGCCTGTGGAACGCGCGCGCGGCCGGGCACGACGCCGAGCAGGTCGTGGACGCGCTGGTGACGTACAGCCGCTATCCCGTGCCGCACGCCCTGCTGGTCGACATCGCCGAGACGATGGACCGCTACGGCCGGCTCACGCTGTCCAAGCACCCCACGCACGGTCTCGTCCTGACCACCACCGACCGGCCCGTGCTGGAGGAGGTGCTGCGCTCGAAGCGCGTCGCGCCGCTGGTCGGCGCCCGTATCGACGCGGACACGGTCGCCGTGCACCCCTCCGAGCGGGGGCAGATCAAGCAGACGCTGCTGAAGCTGGGCTGGCCGGCCGAGGACCTCGCCGGGTACGTGGACGGCGAGGCGCACCCGATCGAGCTGGCCGAGGACGGCTGGTCGCTGCGGCCGTACCAGCGGCAGGCCGTGGAGAACTTCTGGCACGGCGGCAGCGGGGTCGTCGTCCTGCCGTGCGGCGCGGGCAAGACGCTGGTCGGCGCCGGGTCGATGGCGGAGGCGAAGTCGACCACGCTGATCCTCGTCACGAACACCGTCTCCGCGCGGCAGTGGAAGCACGAGCTGGTGAAGCGGACCTCGCTGACCGAGGAGGAGATCGGCGAGTACAGCGGGACCCGCAAGGAGATCCGCCCGGTGACCATCGCCACGTACCAGGTGCTGACGACCCGGCGGAAGGGCGTCTACCCGCACCTGGAGCTGTTCGACTCCCGGGACTGGGGCCTGATCGTCTACGACGAGGTGCACCTGCTGCCCGCGCCGGTCTTCAAGTTCACCGCCGACCTCCAGGCGCGGCGGCGGCTCGGGCTGACCGCGACCCTGGTCCGTGAGGACGGCCGCGAGTCCGACGTGTTCTCCCTGATCGGCCCGAAGCGGTTCGACGCGCCGTGGAAGGAGATCGAGGCGCAGGGCTACATCGCGCCCGCGGACTGTGTCGAGGTCCGGGTGAACCTCACGGACTCGGAGCGGCTCGCGTACGCCACCGCCGAGCAGGAGGAGAAGTACCGCTTCTGTGCGACGACCGACACGAAGCGGAAGGTCACCGAGGCGCTGGTGCGCCGGTTCGCCGGGCAGCAGATCCTCGTGATCGGCCAGTACATCGACCAGCTCGACGAGCTGGGCGAGCATCTGGACGCGCCGGTGATCAAGGGCGAGACGTCCAACGCGCAGCGGGAGAAGCTGTTCGAGGCGTTCCGGCAGGGCGAGATCAACGTGCTGGTGGTGTCGAAGGTCGCGAACTTCTCCATCGACCTGCCGGAGGCGACGGTCGCCATCCAGGTGTCGGGGACGTTCGGCTCGCGCCAGGAGGAGGCGCAGCGGCTCGGCCGGGTGCTGCGGCCGAAGTCGGACGGGCACCAGGCGCACTTCTACTCGGTGGTCGCCAGGGACACGATCGACCAGGACTTCGCCGCCCACCGCCAGCGCTTCCTGGCGGAGCAGGGCTACGCGTACCGGATCGTGGACGCCGACGAGATCCTGGCGGAAGGCGCCGAGGGCGCCGAGGGCTGAAGGCCCGGGAGGGGCAGGCGGTTCCGTACGGTGACGCTCCTTGACGGTGTGTCACCGTGACCGGCGGGTCGGTCACTTGCGGCGGACGCCCGCCTCCTCCCGGTACTCGCCGAGGACGATCACGTCGAAGGCGGCGCCCACGAACACCTTGACGGCACGCAGGGCTTCGCCGAGTCGATGACGGTGGCTCCCCTGGAGCGCGGTCGCTCCGCGGGGGGCCGCGGGGGCCGAGTGGATGGTTGCTGCGCTCATGTCTCCATGATGCGTTCGCGTCCGTGAAGAACGCATCGGTCCAGGGGCCGAAGCCGGGGGCCGTCCCCGTACACCTCGGGACGGACGGGCCACCCTTGAGGAGGAGGGCATCCCCTAGGGGGTATCGGGAAAATCGGTTCGCGTGCGGAGCGGGCGCTCGCCTAAAATCTCCGCTCTTGCCCGCCTCCCCTCGCGGAGTGCCGCCGCCCGGACGGAAACCGGACGGCTCTCTCTCGTCCACCTGCTCACAGGTCATCCGGAGGCACCCCCTTGTCCAGGCCCGTCGACGACAGCCTCGATCCGCTCGAGCGAGAGCGCTCCCATCTGGCGTCCTCGCGTGCCGCGCTGCGCGCCATGCGTGAGGACGTCGAGTCCCTCGACATCCGCGACGTCACCGCGAACTGGGTCAACGCGGAGGTCCTGACCCGGCAGATCGACGACCGCATCAAGGCGCTGGCCGACCTCAGCGACACCCCGTTGTTCTTCGGGCGGCTCGACTATCTGCACGCCCCGGGCGCGGAGGGGGCGGAGGGCGCGGAAGGTGAACGCTTCTACATCGGGCGGCGGCATGTGCACGACGCGGACGGCGACCCGATGGTCATCGACTGGCGTGCGCCGGTGTCCCAGCCGTTCTACCGGGCATCCAAGAAGGACCCGATGGACATCGGGCTGCGCCGCCGCTTCGGGTACACCGGCGGCGACCTGACCGCGTACGAGGACGAGCACCTGTCGGACCCGGCGGAGGCGGCACGGACCAGCAGGCTGCTCCAGCAGGAGATCGAACGGCCGCGTGTGGGCCCGATGCGGGACATCGTGGCGACGATCCAGCCCGAGCAGGACGAGATCGTACGGTCCGGGCTCGGCGGGACCGTGTGCGTGCAGGGCGGTCCGGGCACCGGCAAGACGGCCGTCGGCCTGCACCGGGTGGCGTATCTGCTGTACGCGCACCGGGAGCGGCTGGCCCGCACCGGCACGCTGGTGATCGGGCCGAACCGGTCCTTCCTGCACTACATCGAGCAGGTGCTGCCCGCGCTCGGCGAGCTGACGGTCCGCCAGGCCACGGTCGACGATCTCGTGGCCCGGGTCGAGGTGCGCGGCACCGACGACGCGGCGGCCGCGGTGGTCAAGGGGGACGCGCGGATGGCCGAGGTGCTGCGGCGGGCGGTGTACGCGCACGTGAGCATGCCGGCCGAGGCGGTCGTCGTGGTGCGGGGGTCGCGTCGGTGGCGTGTCCCGGCGTACGAGGTCGAGGAGATCGTCCGCGAGCTGCTGGACCGCGACATCCGGTACGGCGCCGCCCGCGAGGCGCTTCCGCAGCGGATCGCGCACGCGGTGCTGGTGCAGATGGAGCGGTCGGGCGAGGCGCCGGACGACCGGGTGCAGGACGCGGTGGCCCGGAACGCGGCCGTGAAGGCGGCCGTCAAGGCGATCTGGCCGCCGGTGGACCCGGCGAAGCTGGTGCTGCGGCTGCTGTCGGACGCGGAGTTCCTGGCGGAGCACGCGGACGGCGTCCTCGACGAGGACGAGCAGCGGACGATCCTGTGGGCGAGGCCGGCGCGGTCGGTGAAGTCGGCGAAGTGGTCGGCGGCGGACGCGGTGCTGATCGACGAGGCGAGCGACCTCGTGACGCGGACGCCGTCGCTGGGACATGTGGTGCTGGACGAGGCGCAGGACCTGTCGCCGATGCAGTACCGGGCGGTGGGGCGGCGCTGCACGACCGGGTCGGCGACGGTCCTCGGCGACCTGGCGCAGGGCACGACGCCGTGGGCGACCCGCAGCTGGGAGGAGGCGCTGGAGCACCTCGGCAAGCGGGACGGGGTGATCGAGGAGCTGACGGCCGGTTTCCGTGTGCCGACGGACGTCATCACGTACGCGTCGCGGCTGCTGCCGTCGATCGCGCCGGGGCTCGCGCCGGTGGCGTCGATCCGTGACAACCCCGGGTTCTTCGAGATCCGTGAGGTCGCGGAGGCGGCGGAGGTGGTCGCGGCGTGCGGGGAGTCGCTGCGGCACGAGGGGTCGGTCGGGCTGATCGCCGCGGACGCGCGGGTGCCGGTGCTGGCGGAGGCGCTGAAGGCGGCGGGGCTGGAGTATCTGGCGCCGGGTGAGGAGACGACCCGGCAGGCCCGGCTGACGCTGGTGCCGGCGTCGCTGGCGAAGGGTCTGGAGTACGACTACGTGGTCCTGGACGAACCGGCGGCCGTGGTGGAGGGGGAGCCGGACGAGCGGACGGGGTTGCGGCGGCTGTATGTGGCGCTGACTCGGGCCGTGTCGGGGTTGACCGTGACCCACACGGAGGCGCTGCCCGCGCAGTTGGGGTGAGGGGGTGCGGGGTCGGCTGGTGTGCCGGCTGCCGGCCGGTGGGGGTTGATCGCGCAGTTCCCCGCGCCCCTTGACGGCACCTGCCGGCGCCCCGTGAAAGGCAGTGCCCCGCGCCCCTGGCAGCCCAAAAAAACTACGCCCGGGTGTCCAGGGCCGTTCTCCAGGTGGAGACCGCCTCCGCCGAGACCGGGCCCGTCCAGCCCTGGGGGCGGGCCGCGCCGCCGATGTGGAAGGCGTCGATGCCCGCCGCCAGGAGGTCCGGGACGTGGTCGAGGCGCAGGCCGCCGCCGACCAGGACGCGCTGTTCGTAGCCGGGCTCGCCGTCCCGTGCCGCCTCCGCGAGCAGTGTGGGCAGGCCGTCGTCCACGCCGCCCGCCGCCCCCGCCGTGAGGTAGGTGTCCAGGCCCGGCATCCCGTCGAGCTGCTTGCGCAGGCCGTCCCGGTCGGCGGCGCGGTCGATCGCCCGGTGGAACGTCCACCGGCACCCGTCCAGCTCCGGCACGACCCGCTCCATGGCGGCGAGGTCCACGCAGCCGTCGGCGTCGAGGAAGCCGAGCACGAACTCCTCGGCCCCGGCGTCCCGCAGCTCGCGTGCCGCCCGGACGACCCGTTCGACGTCCCCGACCGCGAACCCGTCGGCCAGCCGCAGCATCACGCGCAGATCGATGTCGACGGCGGCGCGGATCCCGGTGAACGTCTCGACGGGCGGGGTGAGCCCGTCCGCCGCCATGTCGGTGACGAGTTCGAGCCGGTCCGCACCCCCGGCCTGGGCGGCGACCGCGTCCTCGACGCCGAGGGCGATCACCTCCAGGACTGCACGCTCGCTCATGGGACCCCATTCCTCGGCATTCGACGGCGACTGGTGACGACTACAGGTCTAGTCCAATCAAAGCCTACGCCTGCCCATCCGGGGTCCCGCTCAACCCCGGGCCGGGACCGGGGTCACGCGAAGAGGTTCAGCTCCCCCGGCTCCGCCCCGGCCAGCTCGTACGACGCCCCGGCCGCCGGGCGCCCCGAGTAGAGCCGTACGAGCGTGGTGGCGTCCCCGATGAAGCGCGCCGGGGGCCGGGGCGCGACGGGGTCGCCCAGCCGCAGGGGCTCGTCCACGTCGTCCAGGTCGGCCTGGAGCGGCACGTGCCGGCGCTCTCGGGTGAGCCACGCCAGCAGCGCCAGCGCGTCGGGCAGCCCGGCCCCGGCGTACGCCCCCGGCTCGCCCAGCGCCTCGCGCACGTCACCGGCGTGCACCCACTCGCCGAGCCCGACGCCGTCCAGGGCGCCGCCCGCCTTGGCGATCACCGGCCCCGCCTCGGTCATCGCGCGCTCCAGCTCGTCGACGATCCGGGCGTTGCTCCATCCGGCCCGCTCGGCGATGTCCCGGTCGTTGGACGCGGGCGAGAACACGCCCTCTTCCAGCCGGTCTTCCACGACCCGGGTCAGCGCGGCCGAGCAGTGCGCCAGCACGTCCCGCACCGACCACCCGGGGCAGGCGGCCGCCGGCCGCGCGAAGTCCTCGTCCGGCCTCGTCCGCAGCAGCGGGACCAGCGTGTCCCGCTCGACGGTCAGCAGCCGCCCCGGCCGCTCCGGATCCCGTACGTCGTACACGTCCGCAGAAGTCATGCAGACCACGCTAGGGGCGATCAGCGCCGGTGGGCAGAATGACGTCATGGCCGATCTCGACGATCTCCGCGCCCGCTGGCTGCGCACCCTGCTCGCCGCACGCTCCGACGGCACCGCGGCGCCCGAGCCGTACGGGGAGGCCTTGCTGAAGCGCTGGTCCGAGCCGCAGCGGCGCTATCACACCGTGGACCACCTCGCGGCGGTGCTGGAGCACGTCGACGAGCTGGCGGAGTACGCGAGCGACATCGAGGCCGTACGGCTCGCCGCCTGGTTCCACGACGCCGTGTACCTGCCCGACCGGTCCGAGAACGAGGAGCGGTCCGCCCGGCTCGCCGAGCGGGCGCTGCCCGAGGCCGGGGTGCCCGCCGAGCGGACCGCCGAGGTGGCCCGGCTGGTGCGGCTCACCGTCACGCACGATCCCGCCGCCGACGACCTGAACGGGCAGGTGCTGTGCGACGCCGACCTCGCGATCCTCGCCGCGCCGCCGTCGGCGTACGCCGCCTACACGGCCGCCGTCCGCGAGGAGTACCACTTCGTCCCGAACGACGCCTTCCGCGCCGGGCGCGCCGACGTGCTGCGTCAACTCCTGGACCTGCCCGGCCTGTTCCGCACGCCGTACGGCCGGGAGAACTGGGAGGCGACGGCCCGCTACAACCTCACCTCGGAGTTGGAAATGCTGTCGCTCTGAGCCATGCGGAGCCGTAGCCTGCACGGCATGCGACACATGGGCGGGGAACACGTGACCGAGGCCGTGGCCGATGCCGTGGCGCTGCTGCGCACGGTGGCGGACCGGGACTGGGACGGGGTGAAGGCCGGGCGGCTGGACTGGAGTTGCCGTGCCACGGCCGAGCACGTCGCCGGTGACCTCATCGCCTACGCGGGGCAGCTCGCGGGGCGGGCGCAGCGCGCGTACGTCCCGTTCGAGATCACCCTGGACGAGGGCACCGGCAACGACGGGCTGCTCGACGTCGTCGAGACGACCGGCGTCCTGCTCACGGCGGTCCTGCGCACCACCCCGCCCGAGGTGCGCGCCTTCCACCCGTACCCGTTCCGCAGCGCGAACCGCGAGGGGTTCGCCGCGATGGGCGTCGCCGAGGTGCTGCTGCACACCCATGACATCGCCGTCGGGCTGGGGCTCGCGTACGAACCCCCGGCCCACCTCGCCACGTTCGTGCTGACGACGATCTTCCCGGAGGTCCGGCCGGACGCGGACCCCTGGCGCACCCTGCTGTGGGCCACCGGACGCGGCGACCTGCCCGGCCGCGCCCCCGTCGACGCCTGGCGCTGGAAGAACGACCTCGTCCTCACCTCCGGGCGGCTCACGCTCCAGGGGCTCACCCCGGCCACCGCCGCCGACATCGCCCAGGGCGGCGACGGCGGGTTCGACTGGGTCGTCGGCGGCCCCTACGAGGGGACGCGGGAGGCCGCCGGGATGCTGACGCAGGCGTACGAGGCGGGTCTGCACCGCCCCGAGTTCGGCGTGTTCGTCCTCGTGCGGCAGGAGGACGGCCTCGCGGTCGGCGGGATCGGCTTCCACGGCGCCCCGGACGAGGGGGGCCGCGCGGAGATCGGCTACGACCTGGTGGAGGGCGCCCGCGGCCGCGGCTACGCGACGGAGGCGCTGGAGGCCCTGTCCCGGTGGGCGCTGGCCCGCGACGACGTCCACAGCCTGTGCGCGACGGTCGAGGAGGACAACGTCCCCTCCCAGCGCGTCGTCGAACGCGCCGGATACGTCCGCGCCGGCGCCGAGGAGGAGCGCGCGGTCCAGGGCCGGCACGAGTCGGAGGGCGCGCTCCTGCTGTACGTCCGCCGGGACCCGGGCACGCCGTCCGGTCAGTGACGCATGTCCTTCTTCCGCCGGCGCAGCCCGGCCCCGTACAGCAGCCGCACCACCTCGCGGCTGCTGACCTCGATCGCGCCGGCGCGGACCGCGTCGGCGTACCGGTGCGCGGGGAGGTCGTAGTGGTCGCGTTCGAACGCCCGGCGCGGGACGCCGATGCCGTCGGCGAAGCGGTGCAGCTCCTCGTAGGAGACGTCGCTGACGACGTGCGACCACAGACGGCCGTGGCCCGGCCAGGTCGGCGGGTCGATGTAGATCGTCACGCGGGCGGCGTCCCGCCGAGCGCGGGCCCGAGCGAGCCGAGCGGCGCGACCTTCACGCCGGCCTTGTGGCACACCCAGTGCGGGTCGGGGCCCAGCTCGGGCTCGACGTCCAGCGCGTGCGGCTCGCCGCTGCCGCACACCGGGCACAGCGGCCAGCGGCCGTGCCGGTCCAGCAGGGCGTCCTGCACGTCCTGGGCGACCAGCCCCGGCACGTACGCGGCGCCGTCCGGCCACTGCTCCACCCACCAGCGCCGGTCGGCGACGGACTTCTCCACCAGGGAGACGACGTCCGCCTCGGCGACCTCGTCGGCGGTCAGGTCGGCGAGCACCAGGGCGCGGGCCGTGTGCAGCGCCTGTTCGAGCGGGGTGACGGGGTCCATGCGTCTATTGTGCGCACTCTTGACCACGACCCGGCATTGAAAATACGTTTCATATGTGACCAATGACGTGAAGGAAACTTTCGGCCGCGCGCCCGCGCCCGCCGCCCTCGCGGCCAAGGTGCGCACGCTCGCCCCGTCGATGACCCGCTCCATGCAGCGCGTCGCCGAAGCGGTGGCGAAGGATCCTGCGGGCTGTGCCGCCCTCACGGTCACCGGACTCGCCGAGCTCACCGGCACCAGCGAGGCCACCGTCGTGCGCACCGCCCGCCTCCTCGGCTATCCCGGCTACCGCGACCTGCGGCTCGCCCTGGCCGGCCTGGCCGCCCAGCAGGAGTCGGGCCGTGCGCCCGCCATCACCACCGACATCGCGGTGGACGACCCGATCGCCGACGTCGTCGCCAAGCTGGCCTACGACGAGCAGCAGACCCTCGCCGACACGGCGGCCGGCCTCGACACCGTGCAGCTGGGCGCGGCGGTCACCGCCGCCGCGGCGGCCCGCCGGATCGACGTGTACGGCATCGGAGCGAGCGGCCTGGTCGCCCAGGACCTCACCCAGAAGCTGCTGCGGATAGGGCTGATAGCGCACGCGCACAGCGATCCGCACCTCGCGGTGACGAACGCCGTCCAGCTGCGCGCCGGGGACGTGGCCATCGCGATCACGCACTCCGGCTCCACCGGGGACGTCATCGAGCCGCTGCGGGTCGCCTTCGAGCACGGGGCCACCACGGTCGCGATCACCGGCCGGCCCGACGGCGCGGTCACGCAGTACGCCGACCACGTCCTCACGACGTCGACGGCCCGCGAGAGCGAGCTGCGCCCGGCCGCGATGTCGTCCCGCACGAGCCAGCTCCTCGTCGTGGACTGCCTGTTCGTCGGGGTGGCCCAGCGGACGTACGACACCGCGGCACCGGCGCTGGCCGCCTCCTACGAGGCCCTGGCCCACCGGCACCGCCGCTAGCCCGCTCCGCAGCACCGTCGTCGAGCAACGAAGAGAGCCGCCCGCGCATGACCTCCGCTTCCACTCCTCGTGACCTCCGCGCCGAGCTGGAGACCCTGACCACCGAGGCGTTCCGGCCCGAGTTCGCCGAGATCGACCGGCTGCCGACGCTGGACATCGCCCGCCTCATGAACGGCGAGGACGGCTCGGTGCCCGCCGCCGTCGCCCGGCGCCTGCCGGAGATCGCCGCCGCCGTGGACGCCGTGGCGGAGCGGATGGCGCGCGGCGGGCGCCTCGTCTACGCGGGCGCGGGCACGGCGGGCCGGCTGGGCGTGCTCGACGCCTCCGAGTGCCCGCCCACCTTCAACACCGACCCCGGGCAGGTCGTCGGCGTCATCGCGGGCGGCCCCCGGGCGGTCGTCACGTCCGTCGAGGGGGCCGAGGACTCCGCCGAGCTGGCCCGCGCCGACCTCGACGCCCTCGCCCTCACCCCGCTCGACTCGGTGGTCGGCGTCTCGGCGTCCGGCCGCACCCCCTACGCCGTCGGCGCGGTCGAACACGCCCGGCGGCTCGGCGCGTTGACGATCGGCCTGTCCTGCAACGCGGACAGCGCGCTGGCGGCCGCCGCCGAGCACGGCATCGAGGTCGTCGTCGGCCCGGAGCTGCTGACCGGCTCGACCCGGCTGAAGGCGGGCACCGCGCAGAAGCTGGTCCTCAACATGCTGTCGACGATCACGATGATCCGGCTCGGCAAGACGTACGGGAACCTGATGGTCGACGTCCGCGCCTCCAACGAGAAGCTGCGGGCCCGCTCCCGCCGGATCGTCTCCCTCGCCACCGGCGCGGACGACGCGGACGTCGAACGGGCCCTGGCGGAGGCGGACGGCGAGGTCAAGACGGCGATCCTGGTCCTCCTCGCGGACGTCGACGGCCCGACGGCCGGCGAGCTGCTCAGCGCGGCGAAGGGGCATCTGCGGGTGGCACTGCGAGAGGCGGGCGCCTGACCTCCGCCGCGTCCCGGAGCACGGCGAGCAGCCGCTCGGCGGTGCGGACGTTGCAGCGCCCCAACTGCACGAGCGCGAACGGCTCCCTGCCGGCCCCGGTGACGGGGTCCACGCACAGGGAGGGCAGGACGACATCGACGGCCGCGAACGCTTCACGCAGGGCCGCGACGATCTCTTCGGACGACCTCATGGGCGGTCACCTCTCCACGCTGAGTCACTGATTCGGCACACAGAGTGGCGGGTGAGTGCCTAGGCTGGCCAGAGGGGGTGTCCCAACACCCTCGGCTGTCCGACCGGGAGGTGCCATGCCGGGGCCCAAGGACCTCGATCCGTCGTCGTCGCCGCGCGCGCTGCTCGGCGCCGAGTTGCGCCACGCGCGCGAGAAGGCGGGGCTGAGCCAGGAGAAGCTGGGGCAACTGCTGTTCGTCAGCGGCTCGTTCGTCGGCCAACTGGAGGCCGGCACCCGCCGGCTCCAGACCGAGCAGGCCCGCGTCCTGGACGAGGTCCTGGGCACGGGCGACTTCTTCCGGCGCAACTGCCGGGTGACGGCCGTCTCCCGGTACCCGGAGCACTTCGCACAGGCGGCGGAGGCCGAGGCGACGGCCACGGAGATCCGCGAGTACGCCCCGCTCCTCATCCCCGGCCTGTTGCAGACCCCCGCCTACGCCGAGGCCGTGTGCCGGGCCTACCAGCCGACCGCCCCACAGGAGGCCATCGACCGGCTGGTGAGCGCGCGCATGGAGCGGGCGCGCCTGCTCAGCGATCCAACAAACCCTTTGTTGTGGGTGGTTCTGGACGAGGGCGCGCTGCGGCGGCTCACCGGCGGACGCGAGGTCATGGCGGAGGCCCTGCGGCACATCGCCGCCCTCGTCCGCCGCAGCCGGGTCATCGTGCAGGTGCTGCCCTTCGAGGCCGGGGCCCACGCCGCCATGCAGGGCGCCCTCAAGCTGATGGAGTTCGAGGACGCGCCGCCGCTCGTCTACTTCGAGGGGATCGGCACCGGACGGCTGGAGGACGACCCCTCCACGGTCCGCCGCCGACGGCACACCTACGACCTGCTCGCGGCCTGCGCGCTCTCTCCGCGGAAGTCCCTGGCCGTCCTCGAGGCCATGGCCGAGGATTACGCGCATGAGGAGCATTCCTGAGCAGGACCTGAAGACGGCCACCTGGCACAAGTCCCGTCACAGCGGCGGCGACGGCGGCAACTGCCTGGAAGTCACCCACGACTTCCCCGCCGTCGTCCCCGTCCGTGACTCCAAGACCCCCCACGGCCCCACCCTCGTCTTCTCCGAAACCGTCTGGGCGGCCTTCGTCCAAGCGGTCAGGATCTGACCTAATCGGCTTCTACGGTGGGCTCATGACCGACACCACGAACACCACCGTCGTAGACGAGCGCGCCGACCTGCTGGAGGCGCTCGCCAAGCACCGGCACTTCCTGCGGTTCACCACGCGGGACCTGACCGACGAGCAGGCCGGCGCCCGGACCACCGCCAGCGCGCTGTGTCTGGGCGGGCTGATCAAGCACGTCACGTCGGTGGAGCGGGCCTGGGCCGCCTTCATCGTGGAGGGGCCGTCGGCGATGCCCGACTTCTCGGCGATGACCGAGGCGGACTTCGCGAAGCGGGCCGACGAGTTCAGGATGCTGCCCGGCGAGACGCTGGCCGGTGTCCTGGCGGAGTACGAGGAGGTCGCCCGGAGCACCGACGAGCTGGTCGCGAAGCTCCCGGACCTGAGCGCGTCCCACCCGCTGCCGCGGGCGCCGTGGAACGAGGAGGGCGCCCGCTGGTCGGCGCGCAGGGTGCTGCTGCACGTCATCGCGGAGACCGCCCAGCACGCCGGGCACGCCGACATCATCCGGGAGTCCCTGGACGGCGCGAAGACGATGAGCTGACGGGAATGGCGTAAAGGGGCGGGGACTGCCCAGACTGGGGTCCATGAACCACGCCCAGATGACCGCCCTGGGCCGTGCTCTCCGTCTCGTCGGTGAGCACGGCGACGCCCTCACCGCGGACACGCCGGACGCCCGGCTGCACGAGATGAAGGCGGATCTGCGCCGTGCGCTCGAGCTGCTGGACGAGAGCGCCGGCGGCGCCGCGCCCGCGACGCGCTGCCCCGAGCATCCGAACGGACCGGTCGACGAGAACGCGCACGACCTGTGCCTGCTCTGCGAGACCCGGCGCCGGGCCGCGCGGCGCTCGGAGTTCAACGGCCCGGACGTGCCCCGCTCCCCCGAGCGCACGGCACCGTCCCGGTACGGGGTGCGGGGCGACCGTCCGCAGCCCCAGCAGCGCTGGCTGCCGGAGCTGTGGAACGGGCAGGAGTGGCAGTTGTGCGGCACCCCGCGCCGCGACCGCCGGGAGGCCGAGCTGTATCTCGCCGCCCAGCGGCGCGGGCCGCGCCCCGCGATGGCCTACCGGCTCGTGCACGAGTTCACCGACTACGAGGTGCTGCGGATCTGGGGCACCCCGGTGAAGGTCGACATCGAGCCGCTGGGCAACCTGTAGCCGCCACGTCGCCGCGGCGGCTACCGGCCGCCGGGGTTCAGCTGAGGGTCTTCAGCGACGCCGCGTCGTACGGCTTCAGCTCGTCGAAGCGGCCGTCGAGGACCTTCGCCGCCCACTGCGGGTCCTGGAGGAGGGCGCGGCCGACGGCCACCATGTCGTACTCCTCGCGCTCCAGGGCGTCCAGCAGGTCGTCGAAGCCCTTGGTGACGGAGCCCTCGCCGGCGAACGCCCGGATGAAGTCGCCGTCGAGGCCGACCGAGCCGACCGTGATGGTGGTCCTGCCGGTCAGCTTCTTGGTCCAGCCCGCGAGGTTGAGGTCGGAGCCGTCGAACTCGGGGATCCAGTAGCGGCGGGTGGAGGCGTGGAAGGCGTCGACGCCGGCCGCGGCGATCGGGGCCAGGATGGCCTCCAGCTCCTGCGGGGTCTCGGCGAGACGGGCGTCGTACGCGTCCTGCTTCCACTGCGAGTAGCGGAAGATCACCGGGAAGGACGGGGACACCCGCTCGCGTACGGCGGCCACGATCTCCGCGGCGAAGAGCGTGCGGGCGACCGGGTCGCCGCCGTAGGCGTCGGTGCGGCGGTTGGTGCCCGCAAACAGGAACTGGTCGACGAGGTAGCCGTGGGCGCCGTGGATCTCCACGCCGTCGAAGCCGATGCGCTCGGCGGCCGCGGCGGCGTCGGCGAAGGCGCCGATCACGTCGTCCAGGTCCTGCCGGGTCATCGCCCGGCCGGTGGGCTCGTCGGCGCCGATGCGCAGCCCCGAGGGCCCGACGGCCGGGGCGTCCGTGAAGGGCGGCTGGCCCTGCTCGCGGACCATGCCGATGTGCCACAGCTGCGGCACGATCGTGCCGCCCGCCGCGTGCACGGCCTCGGCGACCTTCGCCCACCCGGCGAGCTGCTCCTCGCCGTGGAACCGGGGCACCCGGTCGCTCTGCCCGGCCGAGGGGTGCCCGACATAGGTGCCCTCGGTGACGATCAGGCCGACTCCGGCCGCCGCCCGGCGCGCGTAGTACGACCGGACGTCCTCACCGGGGACGCCGCCGGGCGAGAACATCCGGGTCATCGGCGCCATCGCGACGCGGTTCGGGACGGTGAGGCCGTTGATCACGGTGGGCCGGGACAGGATCTCGGCCGCTCGGGAGGCGGTGGGCTGGGCGAGGGTCATATGGGGGGCTCCTCGGAAGGGGGTCAGCCTGGCTGACCGGGAAGTATGTGCATGTGCATTGTTGCATCACCTTAAACACCTCTCCGTGCCCGGTGCATCCCGCTCGCCGAACTCTCCCGCGTGACCCCGGACACGCCGAAGGGCGGCGCCTCCTGCGAACAGGAAGCACCGCCCTCCGCGTAGGACGTGATCGACCGGGGCCGGAGCCCCGAGGACGATCAGAAGTCCATGTCACCGCCCGGCATGCCGCCGCCGGCCGGGGCCGCGGCCTTCTCCGGCTTGTCGGCGATGACGGCCTCGGTGGTGAGGAACAGCGCGGCGATCGACGCGGCGTTCTGCAGCGCGGAGCGCGTCACCTTGGCCGGGTCGATGATGCCCTCGGCGATCATGTCGACGTACTCGCCGGTCGCGGCGTTCAGGCCGTGGCCGACCGTGAGGTTGCGGACCTTCTCCACGACGACGCCGCCCTCGAGACCACCGTTGACGGCGATCTGCTTCAGCGGGGCCTCCAGCGCGAGCTTCACGGCGTTGGCGCCGGTCGCCTCGTCACCGTCGAGCTCCAGCTTCTCGAAGACCTGGGAGGCCTGCAGCAGGGCCACGCCACCACCGGCGACGATGCCCTCCTCGACGGCCGCCTTGGCGTTGCGCACGGCGTCCTCGATGCGGTGCTTGCGCTCCTTCAGCTCCACCTCGGTGGCGGCGCCGGCCTTGATGACCGCGACACCGCCGGCGAGCTTCGCCAGGCGCTCCTGCAGCTTCTCGCGGTCGTAGTCCGAGTCGCTGTTCTCGATCTCGGCGCGGATCTGGTTGACCCGGCCCTGGACCTGCTCGGAGGAGCCGGCACCGTCGACGATGGTGGTCTCGTCCTTGGTGATGACGACCTTGCGGGCCTTGCCCAGGAGGTCCAGGGAGGTGTTCTCCAGCTTGAGACCGACCTCCTCGGAGATGACCTCGCCGCCGGTGAGGATGGCGATGTCGTTCAGCATCGCCTTGCGGCGGTCGCCGAAGCCCGGGGCCTTGACCGCGACGGACTTGAAGGTGCCGCGGATCTTGTTGACGACCAGGGTCGACAGGGCCTCGCCCTCGACGTCCTCGGCGATGATCAGCAGCGGCTTGCCCGACTGCATGACCTTCTCCAGCAGCGGGAGCAGGTCCTTGACGTTGGCGATCTTGGAGTTCGCGATCAGGATGTACGGGTCGTCGAGGACGGCCTCCATACGCTCCATGTCGGTGGCGAAGTACGCCGAGATGTAGCCCTTGTCGAAGCGCATACCCTCGGTGAGCTCCAGCTCCAGACCGAAGGTCTGGGACTCCTCGACGGTGATGACGCCTTCCTTGCCGACCTTGTCCATGGCCTCGGCGATGAGCTCGCCGATCTGGGTGTCGGCGGCGGAGATGGAGGCCGTGGAAGCGATCTGCTCCTTGGTCTCGACATCCTTCGCCTGCTCCAGCAGGGCGGCGCTGACGGCCTCGACGGCACGCTCGATGCCGCGCTTGAGGGCCATCGGGTTGGCGCCGGCGGCCACGTTGCGCAGGCCCTCCTTGACCAGGGCCTGGGCGAGGACGGTCGCGGTGGTCGTACCGTCACCGGCGACGTCGTCCGTCTTCTTGGCGACTTCCTTGACCAGCTCGGCGCCGATCTTCTCGTACGGGTCCTCGAGCTCGATCTCCTTGGCGATGGACACGCCATCGTTGGTGATCGTGGGGGCGCCCCACTTCTTCTCGAGGACGACGTTGCGGCCCTTGGGGCCGAGCGTCACCTTGACGGCGTCCGCGAGCTGGTTCATGCCGCGCTCGAGGCCGCGCCGCGCCTCCTCGTCGAACGCGATGATCTTGGCCATGTGAAGTGGTCCCTCCAGGACTGGGGGTGATTCCTTCGGACCGCGCCCGCGCCCGCGACGGACGGCTCGCCGGCCGCGTGGTTCCTTGCCCCACCTGGCCTGCGGGCCTCACCGACCCGGTCCTCCTTTGTCACTCTCACCTTCAGAGTGCTAACGCCAATGATTAGCACTCGGGGTACGAGAGTGCAAGGCGCCCGGGTATCGCGCCCGTCGGCGCGCGGGGGCGCGAGGGCACGACGAAGGGCCCGCGCCCCCAGGAGGCGCGGGCCCTTCGAAGAAGAACGTCGCTGCTGTTCGTCGACGCGTGCTTCAGCCGGTCGCCAGCCGGACCATGTCCGCCTGCGGCCCCTTCTGACCCTGCGAGATCTCGAAATCGACCCGCTGGCCCTCTTCCAGGGTGCGGTACCCGTCCATCTGGATCGCGCTGTAGTGGACGAAAACATCCGCACCACCGTCGACCGCGATGAAGCCGTACCCCTTCTCCGCGTTGAACCACTTGACGGTGCCCTGAGCCATGCCTAACTCCCCTATTACTGGCCCTTGCACAGATCCACACTTCGCGGATCCGGGTCAGACCTCGCCCCCCAGATCGGTCGGGGGCGTGCGCCGGAACGCGTCGACCGCGGCTGAATGTATCTGCCCAACTGCCGTCTGCAACAGGTCAATCGGACGAGAAATCCGGGCACGACCGGTCGGGAATGTGGCGACAATTCCGCTGACTTCAGGTCAAGTCGGGCCGGGCAAAAAGAACAAAAGCCGCATAGGACCCGCGGAGTTTGGCTACTTCTTGTCGGGTCGGCGGCAGAAATCAAAGACGGCCGGTCCAGGGACCGGCGGTGCGTTCCCCAACTGTACCCCGCTCAATCACACAGAATTGCCTCCTCCGCTTCTCTTACGGAGGAGGCAATTCGATGAACGCTCGGTAACCGGGGTTACCGAAGGTAATGTTCGGTCATCCGGTCAGCCGCCGGCGACGGCCGGAATGATGGAGACGCCGGCGCCGTCCGGCGTCGCGGTCTCCAGACCCTGCTCGAAACGCACGTCGTCGTCGTTGACGTAGACGTTGACGAAGCGCCGCAGCTTGCCCTGGTCGTCCAGCACCCGGGCCGCGATCCCCGTGTGGTTCTTCTCGAGGTCGGAGATGACCTCGGCCAGGGTGGCGCCCTCGGCGGCGACCTCGGCCTGACCGCCGGTGTAGGTGCGCAGGATGGTCGGGATGCGAACGGTCACGCTCATGCGAGGCCAGCCTCTCGGAAGGAGTCAAGGTTGGGACGAATCGTCGCGGTGAGGCCCGTACCCGCCACCGCGTCCAGCGTCTTGAGGCCGTCGCCGGTGTTCAGGACGACGGTCGTCTTGGCGGGGTCGAGCGCCCCGCTCTCGATGAGCTTCTTGGTGACGCCCACCGTCACGCCGCCCGCGGTCTCGGCGAAGACGCCCTCGGTCCGCGCGAGCAGCTTGATCGCCGCGACGATCTCGGCGTCCGTCACGTCCTCCACGGCGCCGCCCGTGCGGCGGGCGATGTCCAGGACGTAGGGGCCGTCGGCCGGGTTGCCGATCGCGAGCGACTTGGCGATGGTGTCCGGCTTCTGCGGGCGGACCACGTCGTGGCCGGCCTTGAAGGCGGTGGACACCGGCGAGCAGCCCTCGGCCTGGGCGCCGAAGATCTTGTACGGCCTGTCCTCGACCAGGCCGAGCTTGATCAGCTCCTGGAGGCCCTTGTCGATCTTGGTGAGCTGGGAGCCGGAGGCGATCGGCACGACCAGCTGGTCCGGCAGCCGCCAGCCGAGCTGCTCGCAGATCTCGTACGCGAGCGTCTTGGAGCCCTCGGCGTAGTACGGCCGCAGGTTGACGTTCACGAAGCCCCAGCCCTCACCGGCGGGGTCGCCGATCAGCTCGGAGCAGAAACGGTTCACGTCGTCGTAGTTGCCCTCGATGCCGACGAGTTCGCCGCCGTAGACCGCGGCCATGACGACCTTTCCCTGCTCCAGGTCGTGCGGGATGAACACGCACGAGCGGAAGCCGGCGCGGGCCGCGGCGGCGCCCACCGCGCCGGCGAGGTTGCCGGTGGAGGAGCAGGACAGGGTGGTGAAGCCGAAGGCGCGCGCCGCCTCCAGGGCCTGCGCGACCACGCGGTCCTTGAAGCTGTGCGTCGGGTTGCCGGAGTCGTCCTTGACGTACAGGCCGCCGGTGACGCCCAGTTCGCGGGCGAGGTTGTCGGCCTTGACGAGCTTGGTCCAGCCGGGGTTGATGTTCGGCTTGTCCGCCACGTCGGCCGGGACGGGCAGCAGGGGCGCGTAGCGCCAGATGTTCGCGGGGCCCGCCTCGATGCTCCGACGGAGCTTCTCGGTGTCGTAGCCCGAGAAGTCGTAGGCGATCTCCAGCGGGCCGAAACACTCCTCGCAGGCGAAGACCGGGCCGAGCGGGACCCGGTGGCCGCACTCGCGACAGGACAGCGCGGCGGCGGGGCCGAGGTCTACGGTGGAGTCGGTGCTGCTTGCAACAGTCTGCACAGCCATGTGAGGCGAGGCCCTTTCTCCTCATCTTCCTCACGACGCATCTCGCCGTGAGACGGATTTGGCACCTTCCCTAGCCGGGAGCCTCGCGGAGACGATCAACGGTGACGATCGACGCTGATCTACGAGAACCGACTGGAGGGTTGCCGGGGCTTCATCGGGCCGTGTCCCTCTGCCCCTCTGGATGAGCGGTATGCGGTTGTCCTGCGGTTGTGAACCCGGGCGACCCTGACATGCGATGGTCACTCGCGTTGTTCAAGACTGTAACCGAAGGCCAGGACAGTTGAGAGAGCAGTCCGAACCGCGAGATGGATCACCGACGTCGTGCGACAGTTTCGACAGTGAGGAGCCGCCGACCGTGCTGGAAGAAGTCGAGCGCTGGCTGATCAGCCGCTCCTGGTCCCTGGCCGACCGTCCGCTGCACCACGTGCTGGCCGCCAAGCAGCGCTCGGGCCAGTCGGTCTCGGTCGTCCTGCCCGCCCTCAACGAGGAGGAGACGGTCGGCGACATCGTCGCGATCATCGCCCACGACCTGGTGCACCAGGTGCCGCTGGTCGACGAGATCGTCGTGGTCGACTCCGGGTCCACCGACCGCACCGCCGAGGTCGCCGCGGCGGCCGGCGCGCGGGTCGTCCACCGCGACGACATCCTGCCCCGTATCCCCGCCGTGCCCGGCAAGGGCGAGGTGCTGTGGCGCTCGCTGCTGGTGACGGGCGGGGACATCGTCTGCTTCATCGACGCCGACCTGCGCGAGTTCTCCTCGGACTTCGTCCTCGGCATCGTCGGCCCGCTGCTCACCGACCCCGGCGTCGACCTGGTCAAGGCGATGTACGACCGCCCGCTCGGCGGCGCGTCCGGACAGGGCGGCCGGGTCACCGAGCTGATGGCCCGCCCCCTGCTGAACATGCACTGGCCGCAGCTGGCCGGATTCGTACAGCCGCTCGGCGGCGAGTACGCGGCCCGCCGCACCCTGCTGGAGCAGCTGCCCTTCCCCGTCGGCTACGGCGTCGAGCTGGGCATGCTGGTGGACGCCCTGCACCTGGTGGGGCTGGACGCCCTCGCGCAGGTGGACGTGGGGGTGCGCAAGCACCGGCACCAGGACGGGCAGGCGCTGGGCCGCATGTCCGCGGCGATCTACCGCACCGCGCAACTGCGGCTGGCGCGCGGGCATCTGGTGCGCCCGGCGCTGACCCAGTTCGAGCGCGGGCAGGACGGTTTCGAGCCACGGACGTACTCGGTGGACACGGAGGAGCGGCCGCCCATGGTGGAGATCGCGGAGTACGCGGCGCGCAGGGTCGCGTGAACGCGGCATCCCGGCCGTATACAGCGCGTACGTGAGCCCCCACTGAGCCGAACCGCACGTTTGAGCGTTTCCGGGCCGGGCTAGGTTGAGGCGTATGGCTTCCTCGCAGACTGCTGCCAAGGTACTGGTCGCCTCGAACCGCGGCCCGGTCTCGTACGAGGTGCGCGACGACGGTTCGCTGCACAGCAAGAGGGGCGGCGGGGGCATGGTCTCCGGGCTGTCGGCGATCGGGCCGGACGCGGGCGCCCTGTGGGTGTGCTCGGCGCTGTCCGACGGCGACCGGGAGGCGGTGCGCCGCGGGGCCGGCGAGGACGGCGTGCTGATGCTGGACATCCCGGCGGACGTGCACGCGGACGCCTACAACGGCATCGCGAACTCGGTCCTGTGGTTCGTGCACCACATGCTCTACCAGACCCCGGTGGAGCCGGTCTTCGACGCGGAGTTCCGGCGGCAGTGGGCCTCGTACGAGACCTACAACCGCGCGTTCGCCGAGGCCCTGGCGGAGCGGGCGGCCCCCGGGGCGGCCGTGCTGGTGCAGGACTACCACCTGACGCTGGTGCCCGGGATGCTGCGCGAGCTGCGGCCCGACCTGCGGATCGGGCACTTCTCGCACACGCCGTGGGCGCCGCCGGAGTACTTCGCGATGCTGCCCGACGACATCGCGCGGCAGGTGCTGGGCGGGATGCTCGGCGCGGACCGCCTCGGCTTCCTCACCCGGCGCTGGGCGGACGCCTTCGAGGCGTGCTGCGAGCGGTTCGCCGGCGGGCTCGGCGGCACCCGTACGGGGGTGCACGGGCTGGGCGCCGACGCGGACTTCCTGCGGGCGCGCTCGCACGAGGACGACGTGGCCGAACGGATGACGGCGCTGCGCGAGGAGATCGGCACCGCCCCCGACGGCTCGCCCCGCCGCACTGTGGTCCGGGTCGACCGCACCGAGCTGTCGAAGAACATCGTGCGCGGCCTGCTGGCGTACCGGCAGCTGCTCGACGAGCACCCCGAGTGGCGCGAGCGGGTGGTGCACGTGGCCTTCGCCTATCCCTCGCGGCAGGACCTCGCCGTCTACCGCGACTACACGGCCGAGGTGCAGCGGGTCGCCCGGGAGATCAACGACGCGTACGGCACACCCGGCTGGACGCCGGTCGTGCTGCACGTCAAGGACGACTTCGCACGCTCGCTGGCCGCGTACCGGCTGGCGGACGTGGCCCTGGTCAACCCGATCCGGGACGGCATGAACCTGGTCGCCAAGGAAGTGCCGCTCGTCTCCGACGAGGGTTGCGTCCTGGTCCTGTCCCGCGAGGCCGGCGCCTTCGAGGAACTCGGCGAGGACGCGATCCCCGTCAACCCGTACGACGTCATCGCCACGGCCCAGGCCCTCCACGAGGCCCTGTCCGTCCCCCCGGCGGAACGAGCCGAGCGCTCCAAGCGCCTCGCCGCCGCGGCGACGGCCCTCCCCCCGTCCCAGTGGTTCCTGGACCAGCTGAACGCGTTGCGGGACGACCAGGGCTGACGGCGGCCGCCCCGCAGGGGGTGCGCTGCCGGCTGCGGCCGGGCGGCCCGGCTGCAGCCGCTCCCGCACGAACGCGGCGGACAGGGCGCCGGGGCCGTGGCGGAACAGCGTGACCGCCGCGTGGTGCGCGGCCACCTCGCCCGCGCGCGCCGAGTCGGCGCGGGACACCGATACCGGTCCGGGCAGGCGCCGCCCGGATCCGGCCCCGGTGCCACGGGGCGGCGCGGGCGGTCAGCAGGCGCGCCGGGCGCGCATGGCCCCGGCAGAGCCGGAGACCCCGGCCGCCCGGCCCACCGCGCGCCCCGCGCATGGCGGACCACCGGGCCGGGCAGCCGTCGCCGCGAGTCATCCACCCGCGCCGGCGCGCGCGGGGCGGCGGGGCGGTCAGTCGGTGGTCGGGTGCGTCGACCTGATCCGGTCCGCCAGGGTGCGGAGCAGTTCGACGACGCCCTCCGGGCCGTTCACCACCAGGTCCGCGCGTTTCGAGAGGGCCGTGACCTCCTCGCTGCCGCTGCAGACCAGGAGGCCGGGGGTGCCGGTCGTGCGGAGGGTGTCGACGGCGGCGTAGGCCGGGAGGTCGCCGAGGTCGTCGCCGGCGTACAGGACCGACTCGGCGCCCAGGTCGCGGGCGAGGTCGCTCAGGGCCTTGCCCTTGTCCATGCCGGGCGGGCGCAGTTCGAGGACCATCCGGCCGGGCTCGACGATCAGGCCGTTGTGTCCGGCGAGGTCGGTGAGCGGGCCGCGCAGGGCGTCGAAGGTGCCCTGCGGGTCGGCGGCGCGGCGCGTGTGCACGGCGACCGCGTGCCCCTTGTCCTCGACCCACGTGCCGTCCTCGTGGCCGGCCAGCACGTCGGGCAGGGCGGCGCGGACGGCGGCGACCCCGGGGTGCGGGTCGGGCGCGGACACCTCGCCGCTCACCGCGTCCCAGCGCTCGGCGCCGTAGTGCCCCAGCACCACCAGGTGCTCGAGGCCCGGGACCCCGGCGAAACCGCCGTGGTGCACGGCCACCTCGGCGGGCCGGCCGGTGATCACGGCCACGGCGGCGACCTCGGGCGCGAGCGCGGCGAGCGCCGGCACCGCCTCCGGGTGCGCCCGCGCCTTCTCGGGGTCGGGCACGATCGGCGCGAGGGTCCCGTCGAAGTCCAGCGCGATCAGCGCGCGGGCGGGCCGGGCGAGCAGCGCCGCGAGCCCGTCCCGGCCGGGCCCGGTGGCCGGCTCCGGAAGGGTCGCGCCCGCGGGGGACGGGGAGGGGTCGGTCGGATCGTCGTGACGGGCCATATCAAGGACCCTATCCAGCGGCCGCGGACCTATCCCTGCCGTCAGCGCTCCGCCCGGCGCGCCTCGCGCACCCGGCGCAGCCGGTTCACCGTGACCGGGTCGTGGGCCAGGGCCCGCGGGTCGTCCAGCAGGGCGTTGAGCAGCTGGTAGTAGCGCACCGGGGCCAGGCCCAGCTCCTCGCGTATGGCGCGCTCCTTGGCGCCGGGGCCGGAGAAGCCCCGGCGCTCCAGGGCGAGCACGGCCCGTTCGCGGTCGGCGAGGGCGGCGTCGGGCCGGTCCTTGTGCTGGTCCATGCCTGGCACCGTAACCCCCGCCACCGACAGCGGCTCCTACTCGGCCCCGTCCAGCCTGGTCGCCGTCGTCTGCAGCCGCGCCAGGACCGCCGACGGGCTGCCGCCGGAGGCGACCGTCGAGCCGATGGACTTCTTGATCTCCGCGCTGACCGCGGCCCAGGAGGTCCGGCCGACCGGGTACAGCTCGGAGGACGGCAGCTGTTCCAGGAAGGGCTTGAGCTCGGCGTCCTGCTTCGCTCCGGCCATCGCCTCGGACGCGGAGGTGGTGACGGGCAGCAGGTCGTAGCGCCGGGAGAAGTCCAGGACGTTCTGCTTGTCGTAGACGAAGTCGAGGAAGGTGCCGATCTCCTCGCCGTGGCCGTTCTGCTTGAACGCCATCATCCAGTCGGCGACGCCCATGGACAGCTTGGTGGGCCCCTCGGCGCCGGGCATGGGCACCATGCCGACCTTCACGCCCTTCTTCCGGGCCGCCTGCATCAGCGAGGGGTGCCCGTTGAGCATGCCGACCTCGCCCTTCGCGAAGGCGGCGAAGGCGTCGGCGCGGTTGAGCCTGGCGGGCGCCACGGGGCCGGTGAGGCCCTTGCCGACCAGGTCGTCCTTCAGCCAGGTGAAGGTGGCGACGTTCTCCGGGGAGTCGATGCTGTAGGTGCCGAGCTGCGGGTCGGTGTAGCCGCCCCCGCCGCTGAGCAGCCACTGCATGGTCTCGGCCTGCGCCTCCTCGGACCCGAGCGGCAGCGCGTACGGGTACGTGACGCCCCGCGCCTTGAGCGTGGCGGCGTCGGCCGCCAGCTCCTTCCAGGTGCGCGGCGCGGTGAGGCCGGCCTCCTCGAAGAGCGACTTGTTGTAGAAGAGCAGCCGCGTGGAGGACGCGAACGGGATGCCGTACTGCACGCCGTCGACCTGGCCCGCCTCGGCGAGCCGCGCGACGAGGTCGGCCTGCACGGGGATGGAGAGCAGGTCGTCGGCCTCGTAGAGCAGGTCCTTCGCCGCGTAGTCGGCGTAGGCGCCGATCTGCGCGAGGTCGGGGGCCTCGCCCGCGGCCACCATCTCCTTGACCTTGGCGTCGACCTCGTTCCAGGAGTAGACCTCGACGTCGACGGTGACACCGGGATGCTCGGCCTCGTAGGCGTCGGTGAGCTTGTCCCAGTACGCGCGCGAGCTGGTCGCCTTGCCGTCGCCGTAGTCGGCGGCCACCAGCTTGAGCGTGACGTCGTCCGAGCCGCCGGTCACCCCGCAGCCGCCGAGCACCGCCGTCATGCCCAGCGCGGACACCACCGCCACGACCGCCCCTGTACGCCTCCGACCACGCCGCTGCACGCGAATCCGCCCCACGCCTCTGTTCGAAATTTTCGAATCGTCATACATATTGCCCCCACAGGTCTACACCACGTAAGTGGACTAGACCTCTCGCGGGTTCGCAAGCCACACTGTCCCCCGTGAGACATGTCATCGCCCTCGACGTGGGCGGCACCGGGATGAAGGCCGCCCTGGCCGGAGCGGGCGGTGAACTGCTCCATCAGGCACGCCGCCCGACCGGCCGCGCCCGCGGCCCGGAGGCGGTCGTCGAGGGCATCCTCGACTTCGCCGCGGAGCTGCGCGCCCACGGCGAGGAGCACTTCGGCGAGCCCGCGGCCGCCGCCGGCGTCGCGGTCCCCGGGATCGTCGACGCCGAGCGCGGCATCGCCGTGTACGCCGCCAACCTGGGCTGGCGGGACCTCCCGCTGCGCGACCTCCTCGCCGAACGGCTCGGCGGCATCCCCGTCGCCCTCGGCCACGACGTCCGCACCGGCGGCCTCGCCGAGGGCCGCGTCGGCGCGGGCCGCGGGGCCGACCGCTTCCTGTTCGTGCCCCTCGGCACCGGGATCGCCGGCGCCATCGGCATCGACGGCCGCGTCGAGGCGGGCGCGCACGGCTTCGCCGGCGAGATCGGCCATGTCGTCGTCCGGCCCGGCGGCGCCCCCTGCCCCTGCGGGCAGCACGGCTGCCTGGAGCGGTACGCCTCGGCGGCCGCCGTCAGCGAGGCGTGGGCCGCCGCCTGCGGCGACCCGGACGCGGACGCGGCGGACTGCGCCAAGGCCGTCGTGTCCGGTGACCCGAACGCCGTCCGCGTCTGGCGGTCCGCCGTGGACGCGCTCGCCAACGGCCTGGTCACGGCCCTCACCCTGCTGGACCCGCGCACCCTGATCATCGGTGGCGGCCTGGCCGAAGCGGGGGAAACCTTGTTCACACCGCTGCGGGACGCGGTCCGGCAGCGGGTCACCTTCCAGAAGCTGCCGGAGATCGTCCCCGCGGCACTCGGGGACACGGCCGGCTGCCTCGGTGCCGGTCTTCTGGCCTGGGATCTCCTCACATCCACCGACCGCACGGAGGAATCGGCCTGATGGCAATCCCCTCAGGGGCGCCGGAGAGCGCCACGACGCACCCGCGGCCCGCGACGGGCCCGGCGCCCCTCGTCCTGTCCGGCGCCCGGGTGGTCCTGCCGACGGGAACGCCCGAAGAGGGCCAGGTGATCGTCGACGGCTCCCGGATCGCCGGCACGGCACCGGAGAACGCCCACCGCGTCGACCTCACCGGGCACTGGATCGTGCCCGGCTTCGTCGACATCCACAACCACGGCGGCGGCGGGGCCTCCTTCACCTCCGGCACGCCCGAGGACGTCCTGAAGGGCATCCACACCCACCGGCTGCACGGCACCACCACCCTGGTCGCCTCCACCGTCACCGGCGACATGGACTTCCTGGCCCGGCGGGCCGGGCTGCTCGCCGAGCTCGCCGAGCAGGGCGACCTCGCGGGCATCCACTTCGAGGGGCCGTTCATCTCGCCGTGCCGCAAGGGCGCGCACTCCGAGGAGCTGCTGCGCGACCCGGACCCGGCGGACGTGCGCAAGCTGATCGACGCGGCCCGCGGCCACGCGGCGATGGTCACCCTCGCCACCGAGCTGCCGGGCGGCATCGACTCCGTACGGCTGCTGGTCGAGCACGGGGTGATCGCCGCGATCGGGCACACGGACGCCGGCTACGAGCAGACCGTGGAGGCGATCGACGCCGGGGCGACGGTCGCCACGCACCTGTTCAACGCGATGCCCCCGCTCGGCCACCGCGAGCCCGGCCCGATCGTGGCCCTGCTGGAGGACGAGCGGGTCACCGTCGAGCTGATCAACGACGGCACGCATCTGCACCCTGCCTCCCTGGAGCTGGCGTTCCGTCACGCGGGCGCGGACCGGGTCGCGTTCATCACGGACGCGATGGACGCCGCCGGCTTCGGCGACGGCCGCTACATGCTCGGCCCGCTGGAGGTGGAGGTCGCCGACGGTGTGGCGCGCCTGGTGGAGGGCGGCTCGATCGCGGGCTCGACCCTCACCCTGGACCGCGCCTTCAAGCGGGCGGTGACGATCGACCGGCTGCCGGTCGGGGACGTGGTGGCGGCCCTGTCGGCCAACCCGGCGAAGCTCCTCGGCCGTTACGACCGCGTCGGCTCCCTGGAGCCCGGCAAGGACGCCGACCTGGTGGTCCTGGACGCCGACTTCGACCTCAAGGGCGTGATGCGCCGGGGTGAATGGGTGATCGATCCCCAACTGGGGTGATGTGTCCTGCTGTTGAGGGCGGCGGTTGTCCTGGGAGACTGTGACGGCCGCCGCCCTTTTGGCATGATCGTGACGCCCGCACGGGACGTCCGGCGGGCGACGGCACACGTATCGAGAACTTCTTCGGGGGAGGTCGGCCCAGGTGATCCTGACGGTCACGCTGAACACCGCTCTCGACATCACCTACCGGGTCGGGGCGCTGCGCCCCCACACCTCCCACCGGGTCTCCGAGGTGACCGAGCGCGCCGGCGGCAAGGGCCTGAACGTGGCCCGCGTCCTGGCGGGCCTCGGGCACGAGGTGACGGTCACCGGCTTCGCGGGCGGCGCGACGGGCCGGGAGGTGCGCGAACGGCTCACCGCCGTCCCCGGCGTGATCGACGCCCTGGTGCCGGTGACGGGTCCGACCCGGCGCACCGTCGCCGTCGTCGACGACCGCACCGGTGACACGACCCAGCTGAACGAGCCCGGCCCGACCGTCTCGCCCGCCGAGTGGTCCGCCTTCCAGGAGGCGTACGACACCCTCCTCGCCTCCGCGTCCGCGGTGGCCCTGTGCGGCAGCCTGCCGCCGGGGGTGCCGGTCGGGGCCTATGCCGGACTGGTCCGCTCCGCGCGGGCGGCCGGGGTGCCGGTGCTCCTGGACACCAGCGGGGAGGCACTGCGCCGGGGCGTGGCCGCCCGCCCGGACGTCCTGAAGCCGAACGCGGGGGAACTGGCCGAACTGACCGGCTCGCACGAGCCGTCACGGGCGACGCAGGACGCGCGGCGCCGGGGTGCCCGCGCGGTGGTGGCCTCCCTCGGGGAGGGCGGACTGCTCGCCGTCACCCCGGAGGGCCGCTGGCGTGCCGCCCCGCCCGCCCGGCTGCGCGGCAATCCGACGGGCGCCGGTGACGCGGTGGTCGCCGGCCTGCTGTCGGGCCTCATCGAGGGGCTGGCCTGGCCGGACCGGCTGGCCCGGGCGACGGCTCTGGGCGCGGCGAGCGTGGTGGCGCCGGTGGCCGGCGAGTTCGACCGCGGCACCTACGAGGAACTGCGGGACCGGGTGGCGGTGACCGGCGAGGCCACCGCCGCCTGACGGGATCGCGGAGCGCGACCTAGGACTTGACCCAGCCCTTGACGAGCCACACCTGGTCGAGCAGGGCGTCGCACTGGTTGCCCTCCTCGCACGACACCTTGATCGTGTTGGTGCCCTTGTTGAGCTGGATGTAGTTGTAGGTCTTCGTCCAGCCCTTCTCGTAGTCGCCCTCACCCGCGTGCGCGTAGTTCTTGAGGTTGACCGGAGCGGTGGAGGGCGTGCCGTTGACCGTCAGGGTGGCGTTGCCGTCCTTGCCCGGGACGCTGTAGCCGACGTAGACGGTGTACTTGCCGCCCTTCGGGATGCCGTTCACCGTCCAGGTGACGGACGAGCCGACCTGGTTGAAGCCGGTGACGTACACGCCGCCGTCCGCCTGGGCGCCCTTGACGTCGGACGCGGTGGCCGCTGTGCCGCCGAGGGCCAGCGTCTTCGCGTCGCTCTTCGGCAGCTCGACCTCGTCGCCGGGGTCGGCCGTCTTCGACGGCTCGGTGTCCTGGGTCTGGGTCTGCGTCGGGGTCGCCGGGGTGTCGTCGCCCTTGGCGTCCTTGTCGTCGTCGCCGCCCAGCATGGCGACGCCGATGCCGATGACGACCGCCGCGACGACGGCGATGGCGCCGATCAGCAGCCCCTTGGTGTTGGGCCCGCGGCCGCGGCCGCCGGACCCGGTGCCGGTGCTGTACGACGTCTGGGTCGTCGGCGCTCCGCCGGGCAGGGTCTCCGGGGCCGCGTAGTGCGCGTTCGGCTGGCCGTAGGAGCCCTGCTGCTGCGGTATCTGGCCGTACCCGGCCCCCGGCTGCTGGCCCTGCTGGCCGTACTGGCGCTGGCCGACCGTACGCACCCGGTTGACGGCGTTCGGGTAGCCGTAGCCACCGGACGGCGGCTGGGCGCCATTGGCCTGCCCGTCGGCGTAGAGGTAGCCGAACGGGTCGTCGTCCTCGGGCGTAGTGGCGCCGTTGTTGCCGGACGTCATCCCTTGGTACTCCTCACCAGGTGCGGGCTGCGATGCATGGGGTCAGAATGGCGAGCCTACCCGCTCCTGTGGACCCAAACGGGTGACTCACACCGCACCGGCTCGCTGACCTGGGCCTCACCCCGCCCGTCTGTGCTGTTTGGGACGAGATCGTTTCTCTACGTACATCCGCTCGTCGGCGGACTTCAACACTTCGTCCGCGGTCATTCCGCAGTGTGCCCATCCGATGCCGAAACTGGCGCCGACGCGCACGGCCCGTCCCTCGGCCCGTATGGGCTGGATGATCTCGTTGCGCAGCCGGACGGCGAGGTCCTGGGCGTCGGCCCGGCCGAGCCCGTCGGCGAGGATCACGAACTCGTCGCCGCCGAGCCGGGCGACCGTGTCGCCGTCGCGGACGCCCCGGGTCAGCCGCCGGGCCACCTCGATGAGAACCGCGTCACCCGCGTTGTGCCCGAACCGGTCGTTGATCGACTTGAAGCCGTCGAGGTCGCAGAAGAGCACCGCGAGGCCCTTCGTGCCGTCGTCGCGCTCGGACTCCTCCGGCGCGACGGTGTGCACATGGTGGTCGTAGGCGTCCAGCGCGGCCGAGCCGGGGAAGTCGAAGCCGTGCCCGTTGGCGTCGAAGACGGCCGGGTGCCCGTAGGCGGCGTCCGTGGACTCCAGCGCGCCCGCGTGCGCCTGGCGCTTGCACAGCCGGGCGGACAGGCGTGAGCGCAGCTCCGCCGAGTTCGGCAGGCCGGTGAGCGAGTCGTGGGAGGCGCGGTGGGCGAGCTGGAGCTCGCGGCGCTTGCGCTCCTCGATGTCCTCGACGTGGGTGAGCAGGAAGCGCGGGCCGTCGGCGGCGTCCGCGACGACGCTGTTGCGCAGGGAGACCCAGACGTAGGTGCCGTCCCGGCGGGCGAGCCGCAGCTCGGCCCGGCCGCCCTCGGCGGAGGTGCGCAGCAGGGTGCCGATGTCCTCGGGGTGGACCAGGTCGGAGAAGGAGTAGCGGCGCATCGCGGAGGCCGGGCGGCCGAGCAGCCGGCACAGGGCGTCGTTGGTGCGCAGGATGCGGCCGTGCTGGTCGCCGCCCATCTCGGCGATGGCCATGCCGGAGGGCGCGTACTCGAAGGCCTGCCGGAAGCTCTCCTCGCTGGCCCGCAGCGCCTGCTGGTCGCGCTCGAGGCGGACCAGGGCCCGCTGCATATTCGCGCGTAGACGTGCGTTGCTGATGGCGATGGCGGCCTGGAAGGCGTACATCTGGAGCGCCTCGCGCCCCCAGGCGCCGGGCAGCCGGCCGTTGCGCGGGCGGTCCACGGAGAGCACGCCGATCAGCTCGCCGCACGCGCCGCCGTGCACGCCGGGCGTGTACATCGGGGCGAAGAGGCGGTCGGCGGGGTGCCACTCGTCCTCGAAGCGGGGCGCGGGGCCCTCCGTGTACCACTGGGGGACGTCGTCGTCGTCGAGGACCCAGCCCTCGGTGTGCGGGATGAAGACGAGGTCGCCCCAGTGCTCGCCCATGTTCAGGCGGCTGGGGGACGTCGTCGTCGTCGAGGACCCAGCCCTCGGTGTGCGGGATGAAGACGAGGTCGCCCCAGTGCTCGCCCATGTTCAGGCGGCGCTCCCAGGAGTCGCGGGAGCCGACGCGGCCGGTGATGAGGGCCTCGGCGGCCGGGTTCCCGGCGAAGGCGGCGACCACGAGGTCGCCGTCGGGACGCACCAGGTTGACGCAGGCGAGTTCGTAGCCGAGGCCGTTGACGACGCCGTCGGCGACGGTCTGGAGGGTGTCGGCCAGGCTGCGAGCCGTGTTCATGTCAGCCATGACCTGGTGCAGTCGCCGCAGGGTCGCAAGACGGACGTACGGTTCCGACTCGGTCTCCATGCTCGCCCTCCCCCCGAGACCTCGCAGCGCTTCAAGGGTGCTCTTCGGCATATCGTCCTTGCTGGGTTCCCCGCCACTGAATCACAGCGCGCTGCCCACTCGGTACACAGGGTCAACAATTAATGCCCCTTGTGACTCAAGTCACAGAGAAACATGAACAATTGACCGGCGTTTCTGCGTTTTTCCTGTGTGTTCACAGAACGCGAACCCGGGGGTGTGTGGAGGTGCCGCGAAACACCCCGGAAGACGGTAGGGCGCGAGTCCTAGGTCCGTTCTCGTCCGCAGGCCCGATGTGCCCGTACCGGGGCCGACATTAGCGTTTCCCCGTGCAGAACTTCACCACTCCCACGCAGCCCGTCACCGCCGTCCTCCCCGCGTCCCGCGGCCCCCACGGGCATGCTGAGGGAGTGAGCAACGACGAGTTCCGCGCCGCCATGTCGCGGCTGGCCGCGGGTGTGGTGCTGGTGACCGCGCTGGAGCCGCCCCTGGACCCCGGCGACCCGCACGCACCCGCCGGCGAGGACGTCGGGATGACGGCCACCGCGTTCCTGTCGGTGTCCCTGGACCCGCCGTTGGTGCTGGTCAGCCTGCGAGAGGGCTCCCGCATGGACGACCTGCTGGACGAGCAGCCGCTGTGGGCGGTCTCCGTCCTCGCCGAGAGCCAGCGGCACATCGCGGGCCGCTTCGCCATGAAGGGCCGGGTCAGCGACCGGCTGCTCTTCGCCGACATCCCGTACACCCGTGGCATCGAGACGGGCGCCCCGCTGGTGGGCGGCGCGCTCGCCACGCTGGAGTGCCGCACCGAGCAGCGTGTGACGGCGGGCGACCACACCCTCGTCATCGGCCGGGTCCTGACGGCCTCGCTGCCGAGTCCGGACGGCGGCCCGCTGACGTATTTCCGGGGCCGTTACCGGCAGTTGAGGTGATCTCCACGCGCGATGAGCGGGCGCGGCGGAGGAAATTCCCGCGCCCGCGGAAGATCGCGCGGCTTACCCTCCCGGGATGACACCGCACACTTCCTCGCCGCGACTCGAAAAGATCACACCTGGAAATCTCGAGTCCGCCACGGGCATACGGGTCCGTCCCGACCAGGAACACGCGGTGACCCCCGTGGTCGAGTCCCTCGCCGAGGCGTACGTCCATCCCGTCGGCGTGGCCTGGCCGCGGCTGATCATGGACGGGGAGCGCCCGGTCGGCTTCCTGATGGCGTTCCTCGACATCGACTGGCGCGGCGACGGCGGGAGCGTGCGCCGCTCGGGGCTGTGGCGGCTGAACATCGACGCGAGCGAGCAGGGCCGGGGCTACGGCCGGTTCGCGGTCGCGAGCGTGGCCGCCGAGATCCGCCGGCGCGGCGGCGACGAGCTGTACGTCACCTGGCACCCGGGACCGGACGGCCCCGAGGGCTTCTACCTCGGCCTGGGCTTCCGGGCGACCGGGGAGACGTCCGGCGACCAGACGGTGGGGGTGCTGGACCTGACGACGGCGAAGCTGGAGGCCGGGTCGGTCCGGGCTTTCTAGCCCCAGTCCCGCCCGGAGCGGCCGCGCTTGGTCTGGGCGCGCTGCTTCTTCTGCTGCAGGCGGCGCTCGTTGATGCCGCGCGGGACGCGGGTCGGCCGGCGCGGCTTGGGCGGCGGGGCCGTCGCCTCGGCGAGCAGCGACGCCATCCGCACGGCGGCCGTCTCGCGGTTGCGCCACTGGGAGCGGTGCTCGGAGGACCGTACGGTCAGGACGCCGTCGACCAGCCGGCCGGCCAGCCGCTCCAGCGCCCGCTGCTTCCACACCTCGGGCAGCGCCTCGGTCGCCGCGAGGTCGAAGCGCAGCTCGACCTGCGAGTCGCTGGTGTTGACGTGCTGGCCCCCGGGTCCGCCCGAGCGCGAGAAACGCCACATGAGCTCGGCCTCCGGGAGGGAGACGGAGCCGCGGATGACATGGGGACCGGACATGCCGTCCATGGTCGCGCGCCCGTCCCGTCCACGTCACGCGAATATCGGCGGCGCCGACGGCGGCGGTTGCCCCCTGCGGGCGTTCTTCGGCAAAGAAAGTAAAGACACCTGGAACTGCGGTACCGCTCCCCGCGTTCATAGGGGTAGCTGTAGCTTCTAGCCGTACCGCAACGAGGGAAGGGACTCCCAACAATGGCTGTAAGCCTGTCCAAGGGTGGCAACGTCTCGCTCACCAAGGAGGCTCCGGGCCTGACCGCCGTCACCGTGGGTCTCGGCTGGGACGTCCGCACCACCACCGGCACGGACTTCGACCTCGACGCCTCGGCGATCGCGGTCAACACCCAGGGCAAGGTCTACTCGGACGCCCACTTCGTCTTCTTCAACAACAAGCAGACGCCGGACAGCACCATCGTCCACACCGGTGACAACCGCACCGGCGAGGGCGAGGGCGACGACGAGGCGATCAACGTCAACCTGGCCGGTCTCCCGGCCGACATCGACAAGATCGTGTTCCCGGTCTCCATCTACGACGCGGAGAACCGCTCGCAGAACTTCGGCCAGGTCCGCAACGCCTACATCCGCATCGTCAACCAGGCCGGCGGCGCCGAGATCGCCCGCTACGACCTGTCGGAGGACGCCGCGACCGAGACCGCCATGGTCTTCGGCGAGCTGTACCGCAACGGGGCGGAGTGGAAGTTCCGTGCCGTCGGCCAGGGTTACGCCTCGGGCCTCGTCGGCATCGCGCAGGACTTCGGCGTGAACGTCTGACGGTCCCCCCGCACCGCCCCGAACCCCCCGGCCCCGCCGGGGGGTTCGGCGTACCGGGGCGCGCCCCGTCCCCTCCGGTAGGTTGCCCCCGTGATCCTCGACCCCCTCCCGCTGACCCCCGACCACGACATCCCGGCCCCGCTCCTCACCGAGCTGACGGCCCTCTACGCGTCGAACCGCGCGTTCCAGGCGCTCAGCGGCGACTTCCCCGACCCGGACGACATCCGGCCGGAGCAGGTCGCGGCGGCCCTGGCCGACGAGCTGGCGGTGCCGGGCGCCGAGGTCCTGCTCGCGCGCAGCGCCGGACGGCTGGTCGGCGTCGTGATCACCCTCGCCCGGCACCCCGACCCCGAGGACCCCGACCCGTGGATCGGGCTGCTGATGGTGGACGCCTCCGCCCAGCGCCAGGGCCACGGCACCCGGCTCGCCGCCCTCGTGGAGGAGCGCCTGCGCGCCGAGGGCCGCACCGGCGTCCGCCTCGCCGTCCTCGACGGCAACGCCCCGGCCCTCGCCTTCTGGACGTCCCTCGGCTACGAGCCGATCGGCCACGGCGAGGACCGCGAGCACGGCCGGCCCTGCACGGTCCTGCGCAAGTCCCTGCCCGGCACCCCGCGGGCCGTGCTCGAGGGCGGCCGGGTGGCCGTGCTCGACCCCGCCGGGGCGGTGTTCCTCTTCCGCTACGCCGACGACGAGGCCGGCCCGCACTGGGCGCTCCCGGGCGGCTCTCCGTCCGGCGACGAGACGCCCCGCGAGGCCGCCGCCCGCGAACTGCGCGCGGAGACCGGCTGGACGGACCTGGAGCCGGGCCCCCTCCTGGCCACCTGGGACCACGACTTCACCCACCAGGGCATCCCCGTCCGGCGCCGGGAGCACATCTACCTGGCGCTGACGGACCGCCGCGAGCCGGCCGGCCCGCACCTCGGCCCGTCCGGCGACATCCTCGGCTGGCACTGGTGGACCGCCCCCGAACTCCTCGCGCCCACCGAGCCGTTGTGGCCCCCGGACCTGGCCCGGTTGCTGGCCGCGTACGGCGCGGACGGGGACGCCTGACCCGTCATGGACTGGACGACCCTCGCCGCCACCGCCCTGGGCGCCTTCGTCGGCGTCGGCTCAACCCTCCTCGCCGACCGCGTCCGTTGGCGCCGCGACCGGGCCGACCGCACCCGGCAGGAGCGCCGGCAGATCTACGTCACCGTCCTCACCACGTACCGCCTGGCCTACGAGGACATGCGGGAGGCGGCCCTGTCCGGCGACGGCCGGGAGCGTGCGGCGGCCGTACGCCGGGCGTTCCGGTCGTCGGGCTGCGACGAGGCCCGTGAGAGCGCCCTGCTGTGCGCGCCGCAGGCGAGGGCCGACGCCCTGGAGTCGGTGTACGCGACCCTGCGCGACCTCCAGGACGCCTTCGCCACCGGCGACCCGCCGCTGGACTCCCCCGCGATGCAGGAGCTGCGCCTCAAGCACGCGGAGGCCGTGTGGGCGGCACGGGCGGCGATACGGGCGGACCTGGAGGGCACGGACTGACGGCGGCCGGTCCCGGTGCCGGTGCCGTCAGGG
This sequence comes from Streptomyces sp. SS1-1, assembly GCF_008973465.1. Classification (NCBI taxonomy): domain Bacteria; kingdom Bacillati; phylum Actinomycetota; class Actinomycetes; order Kitasatosporales; family Streptomycetaceae; genus Streptomyces; species Streptomyces sp. SS1-1. Next base: position 3,287,940 of record NZ_WBXN01000004.1, read on the forward strand.
GTGCTCGGGCCTGCCCTCCCCGTACAGCCAGTCCCGCCAGATGGGGGTGAAGTCCTCGTCGGGGGCCGTCCGTTCGACGTAGGACGTGAAGTCCTCGGTGTCCGCGTTGCCGTGGCGGTGCTTCGCCGTCCAGCCCCGCACGAGGGCCCGGAACGCCTTGTCGCCGACGGTCTGCCGGATCTTGTGGAGCACCATCGCGCCGCGCGAGTACACGGGTTCGTCGGAGATGTGGGCGGCGCCGGACGGCTCGGCGGGCGGGAAGGACCACAGGTCCTCGTACTCGTCCTCGCCGTGGTCGTAGAGCGCGTCGAAGGTCTCCTGCGCGCTGTCGCCGCCGTGCTCCTCCTCCCACAACCACTCCGCGTACGTCGCGAAGCCCTCGTTCAGCCACATGTCCCGCCAGCTCTCGGGCGTCACCGAGTCGCCGAACCACTGGTGGGCCATCTCGTGCACCAGCAGCCCGGTGCCGGGGGTGCCGGGGAAGACGGGCCGGTACTGGGTCTCCAGGGCGTAGTCCGCGTCCCCCTCACCGGCGACGATCACGCCGGTGGAGGAGAAGGGGTACGGCCCGAACGTCTCCTCGCCCCAGCGCACGACCTCCGGCAGCCGCTCCAGCGCCTTCCCGGCGGGCCCGGCCTCCGAGGGGACGACAGCGGACAGGACGGGCAGGTCGTGGCCCGCCGCCGTGCGCACGGTGGACCGGTGAAGGGTGTAGTCGCCGATGGCGAGGGTGGCCAGATACGAGGCCATGGGCTCGGCCGAACGCCAGTGGAAGGCCGTACGGCCGCCGGTGGTGCGCCGCTCCGCGAGCTCCCCGTTGGACACCACCTCGGTCCCCTCCGGCACGCTCACGGTGATGTCGTAGAGCGCCTTGTCGGACGGGTGGTGGTTGCCGGGGAACCACGCCATGGACCCGGTCGGCTCCCCCAGCGCGAGCGCCCCGCCCCCGGCGGTGCGCAGCCAACCCTCCTCGGAGCCGTCCGGGTCGGTGAGCGTCCGGGGGGTGCCGGAGTAGTGGACGACGGTCCGGAAGGTCTGGCCGGCGTCGAGTTCGTCGTGCGGCCGCACGACCAGTTCCTGCCCGTTGCGGCTGAAGCGGGCGGGGCGGCCCTCCACCTCGACCCGTTCGACGTCCAGTCCGCTCAGGTCCAGGTCGAAGGCGGACAGGTCCTGCCCCGCGCGCGCGGTGATCTCGGCGGTGCCGGCGAGGTGCCGCCCGGCGGGGTCGTAGGACAGGTCGAGGGCGTAGTGGCGCACGTCGTAGCCGCCGTTGCCGGCCTTGGGGAAGTACGGGTCGCGCACGCCCGGGCCGCCGGGGGTGCCGTCGACTCCGCCGCACGCCGTGAGGGCGACGGCGAGCAGGGCGCTCAGGACGGCGGGGACGGCCGCCGCGGTACGGGACACGTCGGTGATCCTATGAGCGGGAGCCGTGACACCATGCCCAGCGTGCTCGACATCGGCTACGCCCTCTCCAACCGCTTCCCCGACCCGCCGCAGACGGACTACCGCCGCGCGGACGTCCGCGCCCTGCGCCACGACCTGTTCTGCGGTGACGTCTACCTCGCCGACACCGAGGCGGACCGGGAGCTGTCCACAGCCTGGGGATGGGTGCCCGTCCTCGACTTCGCGTGGGCGCTGTGCGACATCGTCGAGCGGCTGGACCGGGACCCGGCCGGCTCCCGCGCCTCCCGCCCCCAGCACGCGGAGCTGGACTTCACCGAGTCCACGGACCGGATGCTCTTCGAGCGGCGGTTCGGCTGGGTGGACATCGAGGCGGACTGGATGCCGGCGGAGGAGCCGCCGCTGACCTTCTCGCACGCGGCGCTGCGCCGGGAGGCCCGGGACTTCCTGCACGACCTGCTCGCCGACCTGATCGACCTGCACGAGGACCTGGGCGAGAACCCGGCGATCTGGACCCTCCAGGCCCGCTTCCCCCGCCTGCCCTGAGCCCCGGGGCCCGCGCCCGTCACCCGTCCATGCGCGGCCCCGCCCGCGCCCGACACCTCTCCACACGCAGACCCGCCCGCGACCGACACCCCTCCACACGCAGACCCGCCCGGCCCGTCACCCCTCCACGCGCAGACCCAGCTGCGCGGCCAGCGCCGGCGCCAGGTCGAGCAGCTGGCCCGTGCTGATCACGGCCCCGGACAGCCGGTCCAGGCCCGCCGCGATGTCCAGCTCGCCCGCCCCGCGCAGATCCACGTCGGTCAGCGTCGCCCCCGTGAGGTCTGCCCCGCGCAGCGCGCAGTCCACGAACTCCACCCGCTCCAGACGGGCGCCCCCGAAGTCCGGCTCGACCAGGACGCAGCCCTCGAAGACGACGTCCCTGAGCTTCGCCTTGCGCAGATTCAGGTAGTCGATCTTGCCGCCTCTGACCACCACCCGCTCCCACACGGACCCGTGCGCCTGCGTTCCGCCCAGCCGGGCGTCCAGCACCTCGACGTCCCGCAGCGTCGCCTCGGCGAGGTCCGTGCCCACCCCGCGCGGCGCGGTGAGCACCGAGTCGAGGACGCGGGCGTACCGCAGCCGCGTCCCGTCCAGCACGCAGCCCCGCAGCGCGCAGTCCATGAACCTGGCGCCCCCGCCGTCCTGCTCGGAGAGGTCCGCCTCCGGGAACTCCAGCCCGTCGTAGTCGCCGTCCGGCTCCAGCCCGCCGCCCCCGTACGGCTCCAGCGGCGGCAGCCGCAGCTCCGGCCGCCGCGCGCCCCGTACGTCGCCGCGCCCCGGACCGCCCGCCGCTCCCGCGCCCCTCGCTCTTCTCGCCATGCGCACCATGCTGCACCCCGCCACTGACAACGCCCGTCACCTGCGCCGATCCCCGGGGTGTCCGCCGATGTCACATCCCGGGCCGCCCGGTCCGTCGTACCCGCGGAGGAAGGCCCACGGGCGTACCGAGAGCGAGGGAGACCCCCAGCCATGCACCGCATCACCGTCATCGGCGGCGGCTTCGCCGGGCTCACCGCGGCCATCACCGCCGCGGAGGCGGGCGCCGAGGTCACCGTGCACGAGGCCCACCACACCCTCGGCGGCCGGGCCCGCACCGCGGAGGGGCCGTACCGCACGAACGAGGGACCGCACGCCCTGTACAAGGGCGGCCCGCACTGGGCGTGGCTCGCGCACCGGGACCTGATCGGCCCGCTCGCGCCGATCCCGCCGCTGGAGGCGGCCCGCTTCCGGCTGCGGTACCGGGGCGCGCTGCGCCGCACCCCGCCCCTCGCCCTGCTGAGGCTGCTGCGGCCGGGCGTGCCGCGGGCGCCCGTCGATCTGGACTTCCGGACCTGGGCGACCGGTGTCGCGGGCGAGGAGGCGGCGCGGGTGGCCGCGCACTACGCGGCGGTCGCGCTGTTCCACCACGACCCCGGCGCCCTGTCCGCCGCGTTCGTCCAGGAGCGGCTGCGCCGGGCCACCCGGCTGCCCCCGGAGGCGCACTACCCGCGGGGCGGCTGGGCGACCGTGATCGACCGGATGGCGGCGCGGGCGTGGAACCTCGGGGTCCGGGTGGAGACGCTGTCCCGGATCGACACCCTGCCGACGGACACCCCGGTGGTCGTCGCCACCTCGCTGGCCGCCGCCCGGCGTCTGCTGCGGGACGACTCGCTGACCTGGCCCGGCGGCCGGACGGCCCTGATCGACCTCGCGCTGCGCGGCCGGCGCGGCGACGCGTTCGTCGTCTCCGACCTGGACGCGCCGGGCTGGCTGGAGCGGTTCACCGCCCAGGACCCGTCGCTCGCGCCGGCCGGCGAGCAGCTGATCCAGGGTCAGATCCCGCTCGCTCCGGGCGAGCCGCGCGCGGACGGCGCCGCCCGCGCCGAGCAGCTCCTCGACCTGGGTTTCCCGGGCTGGCGCGAGCGGGTCACCTGGCGCCGGGACGCCGTCGCGAGCGGCCGGACCGGTGCCGTGGACCCGCCCGGCACCAGCTGGCGGGACCGGCCGGCCGTGGACCGCGGCGACGGCGTCTATCTGGCGGGCGATCAGGTCGCCGCGCCCGGCGTGCTGTCCGAGGTGTCGTTCACCAGCGCGCTCACGGCGGTGTCCCTCGCCCTCGGCCGGCACGCCCTTGACCTCAAGCGAGCTTGAGGTCGGAGCATCGTCGCAGCGCCCGCCCGGCGGGACGCCCACAGGACCCGTACCCACAGCGATGGGGGACCCCCGATGCACGCCATCCGACTGCACGCCTTCGGCCCGGCCGAGAACCTCACCCACGAGGAGGTCGCCGATCCACGCCCGGCGCCCGGCCAGGTCCGGATCGCCGTCCGGGCCGCCGGCGTCCACCTCCTCGACACGGCCCTGCGCGAGGGCCTCCAGGGCCCGGCGCCCGAGCCGGCACGGCTGCCCACGATCCCCGGCCGGGAGGTCGCCGGCGTGGTGGAGTCGCTCGGCGAGGGCGTCGCCGCGCTCTGGCTCGGCAAGCGGGTCGTCGCCCACCTCGGCTTCGCGCCGGGCGGCTACGCGGAACTCGCCGTCACCGACGTCGAACGGGTCCACGAGATCCCCGGGAACCTGGACTTCGCGCAGGCCGTCGCCATGATCGGCACGGGCCGTACGGCGCTGGGGATCGTCCAGTTCGCCGCGTTCGGGCCGGACACGGTGGCCGTGGTCCCGGCCGCCGCCGGCGGTATCGGCACCCTCCTCGTGCAGTACGCGAAGAACGCCGGGGCCGTCGTCGTCGGCCTGGCCGGCGGACCGGAGAAGACCGCGCGGGTCCGGGACAACGGCGCCGACCTCGCCGTCGACTACACGGACCCCGGCTGGCCGGAGAAGGTGCGCGCCTTCCTCGGCGGACGGCCCGCGACCCTCGTCCTCGACGGCGTCGGCGGCGAGGTGGCCCGCGCGAGCGTGGACCTGCTCGGCCCCGGCGGCCGGCACCTGGTGTTCGGCTGGTCCGGCGAGGGCCTGCGCGGCGGTGGCCCGTACCTCGTCGAGGGCGTCTCCGAGCAGGTCCTGGGCCCCGTGATGCTGCGCCGGGCCGGCGGCCCCGACCCGATGCGGACCCTGGAGCTGCGCGCCCTCACCGAGGCCGCCGCGGGCCGTCTCGTCCCGGCCGTGCAGCGCTTCCCGCTCGCCGCCGCGGCGGACGCCCACCGCGCCCTGGAGACCCGCGCGACCACGGGGAAGGTGGTGCTGGAGCCATGACCGCTCCCGAGCCACGACGGCCCGCCGCCCCAGATGCGATCCCTCCCGAACCATGGTCTTCTGGCCAGATGACAGTCACCCGAACGGGTGAAACAGCCCGGGAAGCAGACCCCCGTCGCTGGTGGGGTCTGGTGGTCATCGCGCTCGCGCAGCTCATGGTGGTCCTCGACGCGACCATCGTGAACATCGCCCTCCCCTCCGCCCAGGAGGACCTCGGCATCTCCGACGGCAACCGGCAGTGGGTCATCACGGCGTACACGCTGGCGTTCGGAGGGCTCCTGCTGCTCGGCGGCCGCATAGCCGACCTCGCGGGCCGAAAGCGCACCTTCGTCATCGGCCTGATCGGCTTCGCCGCCGCGTCCGCGCTGGGCGGCGCCGCCACCTCCTCCGGGATGCTGTTCGGCGCCCGCGCCCTCCAGGGCGTCTTCGCGGCCGTCCTCGCCCCGTCCGCCCTGTCGTTGCTGACCACGACGTTCACCGACCCCAAGGAGCGCGGGAAGGCGTTCGGCATCTACGGCGCCCTGGCCGGCAGCGGCAGCGCCATCGGGTTCATCGTCGGCGGCGTGCTCACCGAGTACCTGGACTGGCGCTGGTGCCTGTACGTCAACGTGCCGATCGCCGTGATCGCCGTGATCGGCGCCTTCGCCCTGCTCCACGACAGCCCCGTCCACGAGGGCGCCCGGCTCGACGTGCCCGGTGTGATCCTCGGCTGCGGCGGACTCGTCGCGATCGTCTACGGCTTCGCCGAGGCCGAGCCGCGCGGCTGGACCGACCCGCTCGTGCTGGCCCTGTTCGCGGCGGGCGTCGTCCTGCTCGTGGCGTTCGTCGCCTGGCAGACCCGCGCCCCGGTCCCGCTGCTGCCGCTGCACATCGTCCGGGACCGCGACCGGGCCGGCTGCTTCCTGACCATGGCCCTGGCCGTCATCGGCCTGTTCGGCCTGTTCCTCTTCATGACCTACTACCTGCAGGTCATCCTCGGCTACAGCCCGGTGATGACCGGGCTCGCCTTCCTGCCCCTGACGGCCGCCATCATCGTCGGCTCCACCCAGATCGCCGCCCGCCTCCTGGACCATGTGGCGCCCCGCCTGCTGATGGCCCCGGGCGCCCTGCTGGCCGCGATCGGCATGGTGCTGCTGACCCAGCTCACCGTCGACTCCTCGTACGCGCCCCACGTCCTGCCCGCCCTGATCCTCATGGGGCTCGGCATGGGCCTGGTCTTCATGCCGGTGTTCGCGACGGCGACGGCGGGCGTGGCACCGCAGGACTCCGGGGTGACGTCGGCGACGATCAACACCTCGCAGCAGGTGGGCGGTTCGATCGGCACGGCCCTGCTGAACACCGTCGCCACCACCAGCGCGACCGCCTACATCACCGCCCACCTGACCAACCCGGCCCGCCGCCGGCTGGTCACCCAGCAGGGCATCGTGCACGGCTACACCGTCGCCATCTGGTGGGCCGCCGCCATCATGCTCCTGGCCGGCATCGTCGCCGCCGTGATGGTGACGGCCAAGCCCCCGGGCCGGGAGCCCTCGCGCCCGGCCCGCCAGGAGGAACCGGCGACCTGACCGGGGGCGGGGTCAGTGCCGCCCCGCCACCCGGTCCGCCAGCCGTGCCAGCCGGGACGATTCGGCGCTGCTCGTGCCCCGCTCCCTGCGGTCGGCGGCGCGGTAGGCGGCGTACAGGCCGTGGACGCCCAGCCAGCGCAGCGGCTCCGGCTCCCACTTGCGCACCTTGTGCCCGGCCCAGGGCAGTTCGGTGAGGTCGGTCCTGCCGCCCTGCCCCGAGTCCTGCTGGACGAGGTCGCGCAGGGTGCGGGCCGCCAGGTTCGCGGTGGCCACACCGGAGCCGACGTACCCGCCCGCCCAGCCGAGCCCGGTCGACCGGTCCAGCGTCACCGTCGCGCACCAGTCGCGCGGCACACCCAGCACCCCCGACCAGGCGTGCGCGATCCGCACCCCGGCCAGCGACGGGAAGAACCCGACGAGCACGTCCCGCAGCGCCTCGACGGTCTCCGGCCGGGTGCGCCCGTCGTCGTCCGTCCGCGACCCGAAGCGGTACGGCACACCCCGCCCGCCCAGCGCGATCCGCCCGTCGGCCGTGCGCTGCGCGTACATGTAGGCGTGCGCCATGTCCCCGAGCGTCTCGCGGCCCTCCCAGCCGACCGACGCCCACTGCTCGTCGGTCAGCGGCTCGGTGGCGATCATCGAGGAGTTCATCGGCAGCCAGGTGCGCCGCTGGCCCTTCAGGCCCGCCGTGAACCCCTCGGTGCAGCGCAGCACATAGGGCGCGCGCACGGTGCCGTACGGGGTGACGGCGTGCTTCGGCCGGATCTCGGTGACCGGCGTCAGCTCGTGGACGGTCACGCCCAGCGCCTCGACGGCCGCCGCGAGCGCCTTGACCAGCTTCACGGGCTGCACGCGCGCGCCGTGCGGCGTCCACGTCGACCCGACGGCGTCGGCCACCCGGATCCGCTCGGCCGTCTCGCGGGCGCCGTACAGCTCCCGGTCCTTCTCGCCGTACGACAGCTCGTGCTCGTGGAACGCCTTCAGCCGTGCCCACTGCGCGGGCGTGCGGGCGACCTCCAGAACGCCGCCCTTGTGGATGCCCGCGTCGAAGCCCTCCGCCTCGGCGACCCGGACGACCTCGTCGACGGTGTCGTTCATGGCCCGCTGGAGCCGTACGGCCGCCTCGTGCCCGTGCAGCTTCGCGTACCGGTCGCGGCCGGCGACGCCGTTGTACAGCCAGCCGCCGTTGCGCCCGGACGCCCCGTACCCGCAGAAGCGCTGCTCCAGGACGGTGATCCGCAGAAAGGGGACGGCCTTCTTCAGGTAGTACGCGGTCCACAGCCCCGTGTAGCCGCCGCCCACGATCACCACGTCCGCCGAGGCGTCCCCGGCCAGCGGCTCACGCACCGCGGGCAGGCCGTCGTCGGCGTACCAGAAGGAGATGCCGCCGTTCACCGCACCACTGTCCGATCTGCTCATGCGAGGACGGTAATTCGCGGGAGCCGATTCCGGGAGCCCGATAGGGTCCCGGAATGATCGAGGTCCCCGCGGAGCTCGCCGCGTCTCAGCAGGAGTACAACGGGGAGGCGGGCCGCGCCTTCGTCGCCGCGCTTCCCCGGCTCACGGCCGGTTTCCTCGACCGCTGGGAGCTGACCGCCGACGGACGGCCGATGCACGGGGTCGCCGCGCTGGTCGTCCCGGTGACCCGGCGGGACGGCACCCCCGCCGTGCTGAAGCTGCAGCTCCTCGACCACGAGACGGAGGGCGAACCGGTCGCCCTGCGCCACTGGGACGGCGACGGCGCGGTCCGCCTCCTCGACCACGACCCGGCCACCGGCACGATGCTCCTCGAACGCCTCGACCCCACCCGCCCCCTCGCCCGCCTGGACGCCCACGCGTCGGTGCTGGTCATCGCCGAGCTGCTGGCCCATCTGACGTCGTTCACGGCTCCCCCGGGCGTGCGCCGCCTCGGGGACATGGCGCACCGCATGCTGGAGCGCACCGCCCGCGCCCTGGAGCGGGTCACGGACCCGCGGGCCCGCCGTCTGCTGGCCGACTGCGCCGCCGCCGTACGGGAGGTCGCCGACGAGCCCGGCGACCGCCTGCTCCACTGGGACCTGCACGAGGGGAACGTCCTCGCCTCCGCCCGCGCCCCCTGGCTGGCGATCGACCCCAAGCCGCTCGCCGGCGACCCCGGTTTCGAGCTGTGGCCCGCCCTCGACAACCGCTTCGACGCCGACGACGTCGTGTGGCGCTTCGACGCCATGACCGACGTCCTCGGCCTGGACCGGGCCCGCGCGCGGGCGTGGACGTACGGCCGGCTGCTGCAGAACTGCCTGTGGGACCTCGAGGACGGCCGCCCTCTCGACGAGCACCTGTTCGAGATCGCCCGACGGCTGCGGGCGGCCGGTTAGCCTCCGACCATGATTCGCACCGCCACCCCCGCCGACGTCCCCGCCCTGCACACCCTGATCCGCGAGCTCGCCGCCTACGAGAAGGCCCCGCAGGAGGCCAGGGCGACCCCGGAGCAGCTGCACGAGGCCCTGTTCGGCGAGCGCCCCGCCGTGTACGCGCACATCGCGGCCGACGACGACACCGGCGAGACCGTCGGCTGCGCGCTGTGGTTCCTGAACTTCTCCACCTGGCGCGGAGTGCACGGCATCTACCTGGAGGACCTGTACGTCCGCCCCGCCGCCCGGGGCGCCGGGCACGGCAAGGCGCTGCTCACCGAGCTGGCCCGGCTGTGCGTGGAGCGCGGCTACCAGCGCCTGGAGTGGTCGGTCCTCGACTGGAACGCCCCGTCGATCGCCTTCTACGAGTCCCTGGGCGCCCGCCCGCAGGACGGCTGGACGGTGTACCGGCTGACGGATGACGCGCTGGCCGCGCTGGGCGGCGGCGCCGGGCGGCCCTGACTCACCGCGCCCGCACCTCGCGCGCCGGACGCGCGGCCGGTGCCTCGCAGGCCGCGACCGCCGCCAGTTCCCGGGCCACCGCACCGCCGAGCAGGTCGGCCTCGCCGTCCCGCAGATGGCTGACGACGGTGAGGGTGTAGGTGTCCGCGCAGTGCACCAGGCACAGGTTCGCGGTGCCCGGCGTCGCGAGCTGCGGCAGGGGCACGACCCTGGCCAGGGTGTTTCCGTGCAGCCGGCTCGGGTTGTCCCGCCACTTGAAGGCCGTGCACAGGCTGGTCGTCAGCTCGGGGCGGGCGAGGCGCCGGGCCATCACCTCGGCCAGCCACGGCATGGCCCGCGCCGTGGCGAGCAGCGGCGGCAGGATCGCCCGGTGCGCGTCGCAGCGGTGGTCGAACGCGGCGACCTCCTCCTGGCAGGCGCGCAGCCGCGCCACCGGCGAGTCCAGGTCGACGGGGAGCGGGATGCGCAGCGCGGTGACGCCGTTGCCGAGGCGCTGCGCGTCGTGCCGGCCCCGCAGGTCGACGGGGACGGTCCCGAAGAACGGGGCGGGTCCCGCCGGCCAGGCACGCAGCGGGCCGTACCGGGCGCGCAGGGCGCCGGAGAAGCTGCTGAGCAGCAGTTCGTTGAGGGTGGCGCCCCGGCCGGCCTCGGGCTGGCGGCGGGCCGCGCGCATCACGGGCGCGTCGAGCCGCACCACGGCCACCGAGGGCGCGTACCGCTCCGCCGGGACGGCGGGCAGGGCGCGTCCCCGGGCGCCGATGACGCGCAGCTCCCGGCCGACGGTGGCGGGGCGGACGGGCCGCCGGCGGGGTGCGGCGCCCGGCGCGGGCGGGCGGGGCGGCACCGCGTCGTCCATCAGCAGCCGGAACAGCGTCTCCAGGGACCGCCCGTCGAGCAGGGCGTGATGGGCGAGCAGGACGACGGCACGCTCACCGTGCGCGGTGGCCCGCTCCGTCACCAGCAGCCGCCACAGCGGCCGGTCCTCGGGCAGTGGCCGGCTCACCGCGTCGGTCAGCAGTGTGTGCAGGTCCCGGTCGTCGGAGGCGATGTGCGCGGCGGGGTCGAACGGCCGGGCCGCCCAGCGGTGCCCGGAGAACGCGGCCGGTCCGGCGGGCGGGCGCAGGGCGAGGCTCATCCGCTCCAGGCCGCCCCATCGCTCGCGGATCCGGGCCCGCAGCCACGCCAGGTCGATCGGCGGCCCGTCGGCGGGGAACAGCCCCGCGATCCCGATGGTCCCGGGCATCCCGTTGCGCAGGTGCCCTTCCTCGATGGCCGTCAGCCTCATGCCCCGCCGCCTCCCTTCCGCGATTCCCCCTGTCATTGCCGCCGCCGGTGCTCACAGATGGGGCGAGTCGAGGACGACACAGGCGTTGTGGCCCCCGAAGGCGAAGCTGTTGCTGATCACCGGGCCGTCCGGGATCTTGCGCGGTTCGCCGACGACGACGTCCAGCTCGCAGCGCGGGTCGAGCCGGGTCAGATGGGCCGTGGGCGGTGCGATCCCCTCGCGCACGGACAGCGCGGTGATCACGGCCTCCAGCGCCCCGGCCAGCCCCAGTCCGTGCCCGGTCACCGCCTTCGGCGCGGTCACCGGCACCCGCCGCGGCCCGAACAGGGCGCTGACGGCCCGCGCCTCCGCCAGGTCGTTCAGCTCGGTGCCGGTGCCGTGCGCGTTGACATGGGTGACCGCGTCGGCGGTGGTCCCGGCGTCGGCCAGCGCCTGCTCCATGCAGGCCCGCGCTCCCGCCCCGTCCGGATGGGGCGCGGTGAGGTGGTAGGCGTCGGAGGTGCGCCCGTACCCGGTGAGCGTGGCGTACACGCGCGCGCCGCGCGCCCGGGCCAGGTCGAGCCGCTCCAGCACCAGGAAGGCGGCGCCCTCCGCGAGCACGAAGCCCTGCCGCTCCGCGTCGAACGGCCGTGACGCGGACGCCGGTTCGGCGCAGGACGTGACCATCGCGCCGGCCCGCCCGAAGGCCAGCGCGGTCGTCGGCGTCAGGGGGCTGTCGTGCCCTCCGGCGACCACGACGTCCGCGCAGCCCGACCGGATCATCTGCAGCGCCTCGCCCACGGCGTGCGTACCGGACGAGCAGGCGGTGGACACCGTGAGGCTGGGCCCGGTGACGTCGAGCTTGGCGGTGATCCAGTACGCGCCCGCGTTGTTCATCAGCCGGGGCGCGTAGAGCACGTCGGGCTGCCCGATGCCGTTCTCCTGGCTGATCACCCCGCCGTAGCCGGTGCCGGTGACCACCGCGCGCCGCCCGGACGGCACGTGCAGACCGCCGGCGTCCGTCACGGCGTCCAGGGCCGCGCACACCGCCAGCTGCACCGAACGGTCCGTGCGCCGCACCTCCTTGGGCGCGAGGTACCCGGCCGCGTCGAAGCCGCTCATCGCCGACGCGGGATGCACGACGGTGCCCTCGGCGTCGAAGGAGTGCAGCGCGACCGCAGAACGGCCGTGCAGCAGGCTGTCCCACAGCTCGTCGGGGGTCGAGCCGGCCGCGCAGCGGACCCCGAGGCCGGTGACGGCGACGGCGGGGCGGCCGCTCATCGGCCCACGGGGCTGTGGAGGCCGGGTGCCCCGGCGCGCAGCCGCTCGATCAGGTCGGCGACATCACCCACGGTGGACACCCCGGCCTTGTCGGTGCCCCGCAGGGACACCCCGAACATCTCCTCGGACGCCACCTCGAGTTCGGTGATGTCCAGGCTGTCGGCGCCGAGATCGGCGACCAGCCGGGCGTGCGGCACCACCGCCTCCGCCGGCACCGACATGACCCGCGCGCACAGCGGGCGCAGCGCTTCCCATACGTCGCCGTGTTCCGCTTCCATCCAACTGCCTCCCTCTTGTGGTGCCGTGGTGCCGTCAGCGCACCGACGGCGTCGTCGTCCGGGCCCAGGCCCCGAACTCCGTGACGACCGCGTCGGCGAGCCGTCCGGCGTCGTCCGGGCGCAGATGGGACACGACGGTGAGCGTGAACGCGTCCCCCACCTGGGCCAGGGCGAAGCTGGCGGTGCCCGGTCGCTGCAGGGGCGGGAGCCCCACCGTGCGCACGAGGCGGCGCCCTTCGAACGTGCCGGCCGCGCCGGGCCACTTCAGGGCCGTGGTGGCGGTCGCGGCGAAACAGGTGTGCCGGCCCCGGCCGGTGAGCAGCCGGGTCACCCAGGGCCCCGTGCGGCGAACCGCTTCTGCAGCGGGGAAGAGCACGCCGGCGTGGACGGCCGCCCGGTCGGGGACCGTGGCCAGCGCGGCCTGGCAGGCGCGCAGCCGGGCCACGGGGCCGTCCACGTCGACGGGCAACGGCACCCGCACGACCGTGACGGTGTTGCCGAGTTCCGCGGTGGTGGTCCGGGTGCGCAGATCGCAGGGCACCGCCGTGTACACGGGTTCGTCCCGTGCGCGCCAGTCCCGGACGGGCCCGTAGCGGGCGCGCAGCGCTCCGGCGACGGCGGCCACCAGCAGTTCGTTGAGCGTGGCGCCCCGGCCGTCGGCGGGCTGGCGGCGGGCCGCCCGCACGGTCTCCGTGTCGAGTTCGCGTACGGCGACCGACGCGCGGGCCTCACCCGGCGGCCGCAGCGGCACGGACTGCCCCACGGCCGTCATCGTCCTGAGCTCCCGGCCGGCCGCGCGCAGCCCGGGCCGGGCCGGCGCCGGCCGGGCCGCACCGCGCGCGGCGGGCGGCTCGTCCACGAGGGCCCGCATCAGCGTCGCGAGGGACCGCCCGTCGAGCAGGGTGTGCTGGGCGACGAGGGCGAGCGCGAAGTCACCGCCGTACGCGGCTCCGGGGACGACGTACAGCCGCCAGGGCGGAAGCCCGCCGGGCAGCGGCCGGTCCACGCCGGCACCCCACAGCGCGTCCAACCCGGCCGGGGCGACGGCGACATGGGAGCCGGGGTCGAAGGGCCCCGGTACGGTCCAGCGCGCTCCGCCGGCGGAACGGTCCAGCACCTGGTGCATCCGCTCCAGGCCGGACCACCGCTCGGCGACACGGGCGCGCACCCGGTCCGGGGCGGGCGGCTCACCGGAGAAGACGGCGGCCAGGCCGATGACTCCGGGGCAGCCGTTGACCAGCAGCATCTCGTCGGCGTAGGACAGTCGGGTGCGGGGGATCTTCAGCAAGGTCGACCTGTCCAAGGGACCACTCCTCGCCGTCCGTTCCGTCGGGCCTCGCGAGCCGACGCGATCAACCATACACGTAGAGTCACACACGTTCACACAGCGTTGCCATGGGTGGCAGTCCAACGCCCGCCCCGGGACGGAGCGGGCGTGAACGGGGCGCTGCCCGCGGCTACTTGAGGGCGGCGCTGTTGCAGCCCATGTCCGAGCCGAGGTGGCTGGGCTGGGCACCCGGGGAGCCCTCGCCGTTGAGGGCGTTGGCCAGCGCGCCGTTCAGGGCGCCGAGGTTGCCGAGGACGTCGATGTTCATGTCGTGCGAACGGCACTCGATGCCCTGCGTGATGTCCACGTCGTGGGCCCTGCCCTCACCGTGGGCCAGGGCGGTGCCGGCGCCGAACGAGCCGACGCTGCCGAGGACGGCGCCCACGAGGGCCACCTTGTGGAGCTTGCGCATGTTCTCTCCGTTGGTCTTGCGATTGCGGGGGTGTACGGCGGATCGGTGCGGTGATCAGCCGAGGCGGGGCAGACCCAGCTGGCCCACCGGGGGAGCCGCGACCTGGCCGAGGCCGAGGCCGGGCACCTGCGGCGCGCTGGCCGGCGAGATCAGCGGGTTGATCAGCGGGTTCACCTCGGGGTTGACCTGCGGGTTCACCTGCGGCGCGACGCGCGGCGCCGGCTCCGGGCTGAAGACCTGCGGAGCGGACACGTGCGGGGCGACCTGCGGCATGACCTGCGGGGCAGCCTGCGGCGTCACCTGCGGCACGACCTGGGGCGCCGCCTGCTGCGGGGCGGCGGCCTGGGGAGCCGCGGCGGGGGTCGCGGCCTGCGCGTAGCCGCCCGAGGTGGCGGCGGCGCTGGCGTAACCGGCGGGCTGCTGCTGCGGGGCGGCGACCGGAGCGGGCGCCGGGGCCGCGTACTGCGGGGCCTGCTGCGGACCGCTGACGGCCGCGGTGCCCTCCGACCGGGACGTCGCCGCCGCGGCCACCGGCGCGCTCTGCTGCGGCGCCTGGTACTGCGGGGCGGGGGCCGGGGCGTACTGCGGCGCCTGGTACTGCGGAGCCGGGGCCGCGTACTGCGGCGGCGCCTGGTACTGCGGAGCGGGCGCGGGAGCCGCGTACTGCTGCGGCGCCTGGTACGCGGGGGCGGGCGCCGTAGCCGGGGCCGCGTACTGCGGCGCCGGGTATCCGGGAGCGGGAGCCGGGGCGGCACCGCTGTACCCGACGGGATAGTCGGCGGCCTCGCTCACGCCGGCACCGATGGCGGTGAGACCGCCTGCCGCCGCTACGACGAGCGCGGCCTTGTGAAGCTTGCGCATGGAAACCCTCGGCCCTTCATTACCTGTGCAGGGAAATCCGTATTAATTCAGTGGATGTCGCGTGCGCTCAGTCTGATATTCGTACTGCGCCCTTACAGGGGTAATGCCTGAGCTGTCATGTGGACTTCACGCCTTCCTGCTGGGGAACGACAGGGGGGCGGTCAGGTCACGGCGCGCCGAATTCCGTCACT
Source organism: Streptomyces sp. SS1-1 (assembly GCF_008973465.1). Classification (NCBI taxonomy): domain Bacteria; kingdom Bacillati; phylum Actinomycetota; class Actinomycetes; order Kitasatosporales; family Streptomycetaceae; genus Streptomyces; species Streptomyces sp. SS1-1. The sequence goes on from NZ_WBXN01000004.1 coordinate 3,303,104, forward strand.
CAAATGCCACCGGTCGTATCAAAACATTCCGTGGCAAACGGGTGACCGCCTATTCCGGGACGTGACCGCGCAAGCCGCCGTGTCGTTCCCCGCACAGGGTCGGAGCGATGTGGTCCATCGCCGTCGCATTTCCGCACGTCCATGCACAGGTCAATGAAGGGCCGAGTTCCATGCGCAAGCTTCACCAGGTCGCGCTCGTCGTAGCAGCAGCCAGTGGTCTGTCGGCGATCGGCGCGGGCCCCAGCCTCGCCGGGGAGACGCCCGCCGGTTACGGCGGCGGCACCCCCGCCGCGCCGCAGCAGGACGCCCAGGCCGCGTCGTGGACCAACTCCCAGGCCAGCGCTCAGTCCTCGAACCTGCCGGCCGCGCAGCGCCAGGCGCCCGCCCAGGCCGCCGCCCCGCAGCGGGGCGCGGAGGTCAGCCCGCAGGTCAGCCCCCAACTGAGCCCGAAGATCAGCCCGCAGGTCAACCCGCAGCCCGCGGCCGCCGCGCCGTCCGGCCCGGTCCAGCAGGCCAACCTCTTCCGCCCGTACCAGGAGTGCAGCCCGCAGAGCCTGCTCAACGCGGCCGTCCCGGTCGCCGTGCTCGCCGCCGCCGAGACCCGGGGCATCGACTGCGACCAGGCCAACAGCCAGGCCAACTCCCTCGCGCACGCCCACGCCACGCGCTGACCACTGCTTTTCGCGTGCCTCCAGGTGCTTCCGGGTGCTTCCGGGGCGACATCGGTCAAGTCGGCGTGCCGCTCCGGACATATCGGATAGTTCCTATTAATCTCCGGTAACTGTACGAAGTCGATCTCTCATGGATCGCACCCCACCTCACTCCACCGGAGATGACATGCACAAGCTTCGCAAGGCCGCCGTCGTGGTCGCGGCCCTCGGCACCGTCGGATTCCTGGGCGCCGGCACGGCCACCGCGCACGGCGACGAGGGCCACGGCAAGAGCGGCGGCGACAAGTACAGCGTCCTGCAGAGCTCCAACTGCAAGTCGCACGACCTGAACCTCGACGTCCTCGGCGAGGTCGGCATCCTCAACGGCCTGCTGGGCAGCGCGCTCAACGGCGAGGGCAGCCCCGGCGCGCAGAACACCCACCTCGGCTCGACGATGGGCTGCAGCAACAGCGCCTTCTGAGCCACCCCGGGCCGCGTCGCCGGCCCGAGCGACACCAAGTCCCGGCGCCGGACCGCGAGTCCGGCGCCGGGACTTTTTTCCGCCGCCAATTCAACGGTGTGCACAAAGAATTCACATGCCATCGGCCAACGCGGTGAGAGATTACCGAATTCGGGCGCGCCGCCCATTGCTTTGAAATACTTCTTATTAGTCTCCGTAACTGTACGAACGCGGTCCGTGACGGGCCGCAACCCCCTCCACTCCACCGGAGATGAACATGCACAAGCTCCACAAGGCCGCCGTCGTGGTCGCCGCGCTCGGCACCGTCGGACTCCTGGGCGCCGGCACCGCGCAGGCCGACCAGGGCGGCTGGGGCCAGAAGGGCAGCAGCGTCAGCGTCCTGCAGAGCAGCAACTGCCGTTCGCACGACGCCAACGTCGACATCCTGGGCCAGGTCGGCATCGCCAACGGCCTGGGCGGCAACCTGCTGAACGGCGAGGGCAACCCGGGCGCCCAGGAGACGAGCCTCGGCTCCTCCATGGGCTGCAACAACAGCGCCTTCGGCAAGTGACGTAGGGGAGTTCCCTCCCCCGCGGAACGAGGAAGCCGGACCCGGATCACTCCGGGTCCGGCTTTCCCATGCCCACGGAGGGGCCGGCGCGGCGGGCGTCAGAAGTCGAACTTGGGGAGCTTGTACCCCTTGGGCAGCTCCGCGCGGTTGTTGCACTCGACGACGGGGCCCGAGTCCGTGGCGCCCTCGTCCACCGCCCTGCCGTCGACGCCGACGAAGCGCGGCCGCTCGGTCGTCGAGCAGTCCTGCTTCTGCTGGAGCACGTAGCCGTCGCGCTTGTCCTTGTGGACGACCTCGGTCTTCTTCACACACACGATGTCGCCCTGCTGCGTGATGGTGCAGACCCCCTTGGAGTCGTCCGCGAACGCGGGTGCGGCGCCGCCGTACAGGACGGCGAGCGCTCCGATGAGCCCCGAGACGGTTGCGATCTTCTGTCGACCGGTCATGTGCTGCGTTCCTCTTTGTCCTGGAGATGGTCGAGTTACGAACAACCCGTCGCCCGCGCGAACTCGGACGCGCCCGGCGACGGCACCGCCGCAGCCCGGCCGCGCACCCCGAGGGGTCTGCGCGCGGCCGGGCTGCGAGTCGCTGAGGGTTTCACCGGCACACCGCCTGCGGCGTACCGGGGGAATCGGTGGTGAGGCCCTGAATCTCGTGCACCGATTCCCGCGGGGAGTTGCTTACTTGGCGGCGTACTCGCCGTAGCCGTACTCCGGGGCGGCGGTCTCGGGAGCGGCCTCCGGGGCGGCCTCGGGGGCGGCAGCCTCCGGAGCGGCAGCCTCGGGGGCGGCGACCGGAGCGGCCTCGGGGGCGGCGACGGGAGCGGCCTCCGGCGCGACCTGCGGCTCGGCGGCGACCGGAGCGGCCTCCGGAGCGACGGCCGCCTCGGCCTGCGGGACACCCGCCGTGGCGACGGCGTTGGCGGAGGAGTTGGCCACCGCGGTGACGAACTGCCCCTCCCACTCACCCTCGCCGGCGAAAGCGGTACCGGCACCGATACCGAAGGCGGACAGCCCCGCAACAGCCGCGGCTACCACCGCGACGCGCTGAAACCTGCGCATGGATTGACCCTTTCTTCCCGGGCGTCAAGCCCTGGTTGACTACTTAATGTGAGCATATACATTCAATCCGTAGCAATTTGGGATCTTTCATGGTCGTGGGAGGCGTGTCGGCGGCGTTGTCCTTCAAGGCAAAACGACGTCACCCCGGGTCCGGGTCACGGCCCGGAAGGCACGGTCACCCCAATGCCGAATTACGGCGGGAAAAAGCGACGGCCGGATCAGGTCTCCCTGATTCCGGCCGTCCGCTGCTTTTTTCGTACCGATGTCGTCCGCTCAGCCCAGGAGGCGGGCGATGAGCGGGCTCACCTCGTTCTGCTCGCCGCTGTCGGCGGGGGCCGCCGCGGGCGCCGGCTGGTTCATGTCGGCACAGGTGATCTGGGGGCCGATCCGGGTCTTCCCGTTGGACAGGACGCCGGGGGCGGGCAGGGTGAGGGGCTGCGACGGCTGGCAGTTCACGCTGCGCCGCAGGACGAAGTCCTCGCCCTCGGGCGTCTGCCCGGTCACCGTCTGCGTGCAGATGATGTTGCCCTGCGCGTCCAGGGCGCAGGCCGGGGCCGCGGCGTGGGCCTGCCCGGCGCCGATGCCTGCCAGGGCGAGGCCGCCGAGCAGCCCCGAGACAGCGACGATCCTCTTGCCGTTGAACATGTGTTGCGTCTCCTTCGTGGGGGTGGGCCCGGACGCGCCTTCCCGAGGGTCACGCAGGAACGGGCCCCCTCGGGGGTGACTCCGAAGGGGCCCGCGGAAGGCGTCGCGCACGACGTCGCGAGAGTCAGCGGGTGAAGGCGTTGTTGAACTGACCGCAGGTGGTGTCGAAGGTCTCGGAGAGGCCGAGCACGGCGATCGGGACATCGGTCGCGGCCACGGTCTGCGGGCTGCACTCCTGGTACGGGCGGTACATGTCGGTCACGGACGGCGTGGCGTCGTGGGCGACGCTCGTACCGGCACCGACGGCGGTGAGTCCGCCGGCGGCGGCAGCGGCGATCATGACCTTGTGGAGCTTGCGCATGGAACCCTCGGATTTCATTACATGGAGCTGAGGCTGATTGCCCACTGTGACTGCGTGAACACTAGCAGTAGCGATCCTAGTCCATGGCGGCGTATGTCCCGTGTTCCGAACGGGACATGGGGGTGTGAAAGGGGACGGGAAAAGACGTGCGGGGCGGCCTCTTTCGAGTCACCGCCCCGCAGTTGTGGGAGCCCCCTGTCGGATTCGAACCGACGACCTGCTGTTTACAAGACAGCCGCTCTGGACCAACTGAGCTAAGGAGGCATGCGCGCGGTGTACGCACGCGCCCGTGCAGTGTACCCACCTCAGCGGCGGGCGCCGTCGAAAATTTCCGCGAAGTTCACATGCTCCATGTACTGACAGATCAGGCGAACGCCAGGTAGCGTCCAGTGCCAGTCCGCGCATGTGGACTACACCAACCACCTTCCTACAACGGATCGTCCGGCACGTTCCTGCCGGTAGAAGGGGGCCCATTCACCATGGCCACTGTCTCGTTCGACAAGGCGACCCGGATCTACCCGGGTTCCGACAAGCCCGCCGTCGACGCACTCGACATCGAGATCGCGGACGGAGAGTTCCTCGTCCTGGTCGGCCCGTCGGGTTGCGGCAAGTCCACCTCGCTCCGGATGCTCGCGGGGCTCGAGGACGTCAACGCCGGAGCCATCCGTATCGGTGACCGCGACGTCACGCACCTGCCGCCGAAGGACCGGGACATCGCCATGGTGTTCCAGAACTACGCGCTGTACCCGCACATGACGGTCGCGGACAACATGGGCTTCGCGCTCAAGATCGCCGGTGTGCCGAAGGCGGAGATCCGCCAGAAGGTCGAGGACGCCGCGAAGATCCTCGACCTCACCGAGTACCTGGGCCGCAAGCCGAAGGCGCTCTCCGGCGGTCAGCGCCAGCGTGTGGCGATGGGCCGCGCCATCGTGCGTGAGCCGCAGGTCTTCCTCATGGACGAGCCGCTGTCGAACCTCGACGCCAAGCTCCGTGTCTCGACCCGTACGCAGATCGCGTCGCTGCAGCGCCGCCTCGGCATCACCACCGTCTACGTCACCCACGACCAGGTCGAGGCCATGACGATGGGCGACCGTGTGGCGGTCCTCAAGGACGGTCTGCTCCAGCAGGTCGACACCCCGCGCAACATGTACGACCGCCCGGCCAACCTCTTCGTCGCCGGCTTCATCGGCTCCCCGGCCATGAACCTGGTCGAGGTCCCGATCGCCGACGGTGGCGTGAAGTTCGGCAACTCCGTCGTCCCGGTCGACCGTGACGCGCTCTCCGCGACCACCGACAAGACGGTCACCGTCGGTGTCCGCCCCGAGCACTTCGACGTGGCCGGCCCCGAGTCGGACCAGGGTCTCGCCGTCACGGTGAACGTGGTCGAGGAGCTCGGCGCCGACGCCTACGTCTACGGCTCCGCCAAGGTCGGCGGCGACGACTCCAAGGACCTGGTGGTCCGCGTCAGCGGCCGTGACGTCCCGGAGAAGGGCAGCACGCTGCACATCGTCCCGCGCTCCGGTGAGACCCACGTCTTCTCGACGTCGACGGGCGCGCGCCTGTCCGACTGAGGCGGCGATCACCGGGTGAGGCACCCGCGTTGAACGAGGAGGGCCCCGCAGACCCCTGCGGGGCCCTTTTCCATGTCGACAAATACCCCGGCAAACAGGGCATTTCGAGTGGTGTGCGTCAACACGCAACCCACGAAAGGGGACTGGCCGTCCCTCGAACCGGTGACTAAATGTCGCCATATCCGCACTGAACGCTACCCTCACTCGCGTGAAGCACTCCACCACCCAACAGACACGACGCGGCCACCGGGGCCCCGCCCGCCAGCTCGGCCGCACTCTCGCCCTCGTCCTGCCCGTCGTCCTGGTGCTCTCCGGGACACTCGCGGTCACCCGGGTCAACTGGACGGGGAACTCCGACTCGGTGCTCACGGCGACCGACGTCACGACCGTCGGCGGTGCGAAGAACGCCGCCCCGCGCGCTCCGCAGGACGTGCTGCGCGACCGGCTGCTGACCGAACTGCAGGAGAAGAACCCCGGGGTCGCCCTGACCCATCTCCAGCAGGCGGTCGACGAGCGTCCGTCGCTGGGCCGGCACTGCGCGTCCATCGCCCGCGCCCTCGGCCGCGCCGCGGTCCACGCGTACGGCCCGAACCGCGCGCAGTCGTTCGCCCGGCCCGTCTGCGACACCGCCTTCGCGTCGGGGGTGGCGACCGCCCACCGCTAGGTCGTGTCCGTAAAGTCCCGTCGTTCGCCCGTAGGGCGGCCGAGCGGTGTCCGGTGCGTGCTCTCGGCGTGCCGGACACCGCTCGGCAGGCGGGACTTTGCGGACACGGCCTAAGCGCCGCCGGCCGGCTCGCTTCCGGACGGTTACGGCCGATGGCGGGCAGGTTTCCCGCGCATGCCGGGAGCGGGGCGCCGCGTACAGTGCGGTCATGACTGATCCGAACGCCGCGTCCCGCCCCGTTCAAGCCGTCGTCCTGGCCGGTGGCCAGGGCACCCGGCTGCGCCCGTACACCGACGACCGGCCCAAGCCGATGGTCGAGATCCCCGGCACGGGGACGCCGATCATCGGCCATCAGCTCGTCTGGCTCGCCGAGGAGGGCGTGACGGACGTCGTGATCAGCTGTGGGCATCTCGCGGAGGTGCTCCAGGACTGGCTGAAGTCGGCGGACCTGCCTGTGCGCGTCACGACCGTCGTCGAGACCGAGCCCCTCGGTCGCGGCGGCGGTCTGAAGTATGCCGCCGCACATCTCCCGCACCCCGACCAGCCCTGGTACGCCACCAACGGCGACATCTGGACGCGTTTCTCGCTGCGCGACATGGCCGACTTCCACGCCGAGCGTGACGCCGTCGCCACCCTCGCCCTCGCGCGGCCGCGTATCCCCTGGGGCGCCGTGAAGACGGACGGCTTCGGGCACATCACGGACTTCATCGAGGCCCCGCCGTCGACCTTCGAGATCAACGCGGGCGTCTACGTCTTCTCCCCCGCCTTCGCCGGCCTGCTGCCCGAACGCGGCGACCACGAGCGCACCACGTTCCCCCATCTCGCCCGCGAGCAGCGCCTGTACGGCTTCCCGATCCCGCAGGGCGCGTACTGGAGGGCCATCGACACCGCGAAGGACCTCACGGAGGCCGCGAAGGAACTGGCGGCCCTGGGCCGCTGAACGCCCCCTCGGCGGCCGTACGACGGCCCCCACAGCGGAGAAGGGGCCCCGGACGAGATGTCCGAGGCCCCTTCGGCGTCCTGCGGTGCCAGCTAGTGCTGTGACCGGAAAAGTTCACCGGCTCGCGGCGCCCGGCACGGCACCTCGCCGCGTTGTCGCATGACCCGAGTACATCCAGTACGCGGGTCATGCTCCGCCTTGCGATGCACCGCACCGGACGCCACGAGCTTCCCGGCGAACCTTCCCGGTCACAGCACTAGCCGAGCAGACCGCCCACCAGTCCGGGCCGGTCCGGCTCGGAGCCGCCGCCCGTGGAGCCGCCTCCGCCGGAGGTCGGGCCGCCGGACGTCGGGTCGGTGGTGCCGGGCTCCTGGTCGGTCGGCGACGACTGCTGGGGCGGCGCCTGCCCGGCCGTCCCCTGCGTCTGGCTGGGCGTCCCGGCCCCGGTCGAGCCGGTGTCCCGGGTGGCGCCCGGGGCGCTCGCGGCGCCGGACGGGGACGCGGCGCCCGACGTGGCGCCCTGCGTCGGCGAGTTGGAGGCCGACGGCGTCTTCCGGTGCCGCTTGTGCGGCTCCTGCGGCAGGGGCGAGCCGGGGAGCTCGTTGCGCGGGGCCTCTCCCGGGCCGGGCACCACCACACGGTCGGCGTCGCGGACGGCACCGCCGAGCAGGGAGCCGACGAGCAGGGTCAGCCCGGTGACGAGCGCCGTGATCAGGGCGCCGCGGCGCAGCACGTACTGCCGCAGCTCCCAGATGTCGGAGCGGGGGCCGAGCCGGCGCCAGGCCATGCCCGCGAGGCGTCCGTCGATGGAGTAGACGGGCGCGCCGGCGATGATCAGCGGGGACCAGGCGGCGAGGTAGATGATGTCGGGCGCGTCGTAGGCCGGGACGCTCTTCCAGCTGACGGTGACCAGCAGCGCGGCGGACAGCAGGGCGCCGACGACCGCGGCGACCCGCTGCCAGCAGCCGAGGACCGTGAGGACGCCGACGATGACCTGGAAGAAGGCGATCACGAGGCCCGAGCCGACCGGGTGCGCGAGCGCGAACTGGCGCAGCGGCTCGGCGACTTCCCACGGATGCAGGGTGTTGAGCCAGGTCACCATGGAGCCGCGCTTGCCGCCGTCGAAGTAGACGGGGTCGCACAGCTTGCCCATGCCGGCGTAGATCGAGATGAAGCCGAGGAAGACGCGCAGCGGGAGCAGGACGACGCCGAGGTTCATCCGGCGTCCGGGGTAGTACGCGTGGCGGGCGGGGTCGTCGCCGGAGCGCCTGGGCGCCGCCTCGGTCCCGTCGTCCGGCTCGCCGTCGTCGTCGTGCGGGCCGAAGTCGTCGGCGGTGTAAGCGAATTCCTCGTCGTACGCGCTCTCGACCGTGCGCATGTGGGGCAGCAGACGGGTCTCCAGGGACTCGTCGTGCGTGCGCTGCGCGCCCACGATCGGGGTCTCGACGGTCCGGGTCAGGTCGTCGTCGTAGCCGCCGTCGCCGTAGCCGCCGGCATAGCCGGCGCCGACGTCGACGCGCGGGATGACCTGGGTGCCGCCGCCGTAGGGGTCCGGTTCGTCACCGTGCCGGACGCTGCCGTCCCGGGCGGCCTGGAGGAGGCGGTGGGCGCCGGTGTCGTCGGGCGCCGACATGCCGTTCCAGACGGACACCCGGCGCCGGGCGCCGGCCGCCGCGCCCGCGGCGCTTGCGGCGGGCACGCGGGCGGGGTCCTCGGTGGCGCTCAGGTGCCGTGCGATCCGCTGGGACGTGGGGCGCCCGGTGGACGCGCCCAGCAGCACGCGGAAGCTCGCGTGATTGACGATGATCTGCGCCGGATCGCTCGGCACCTTCACCATGCTCAGCGCGGGAGCGTCGTCGTATCCCGACGAGCGGTCCCCCGTGGGAGTGCGGGGTGTTCTGGTGTCCACACTCAACTAACCGAGTGACGCGAGGTTAGGACACTGCCTTGACCGGTCCGATCTGTCCGGACCCCGTCAAGGATGCGCAGGTCGCACCACTGTCAGCACAATTAGCCCGCACGGGTGACCCCACGGACAGGTGTTCAGCGACGCCTGCGGGCCGCCTCGTACAGCACGATCCCCGCCGCCACACCGGCGTTGAGGGACTCGGCGCCACCGGGCATCGGGATGCGCACCCGGACGTCGCACGTCTCGCCGACCAGCCGCGACAGGCCCTTGCCCTCGCTGCCGACGACGATGACGACCGGGCCGTCCAGGGCCTCCAGCTCGCCGAGGTCGGCCTCCCCGTCGGCGGCGAGACCGACGACCACGAGACCCGCCTTCTTGTACGCCTCCAGCGCCCGGGTCAGGTTCGTCGCCCGGGCGACCGGCGTGCGGGCCGCCGTACCGGCGGACGTCTTCCAGGCACCGGCCGTCATGCCTGCCGCGCGCCGCTCGGGCACGACCACGCCGTGACCGCCGAACGCGGAGACCGAGCGCACGACCGCGCCCAGGTTGCGCGGGTCGGTCACGCCGTCGAGCGCGACGATGAGCGGGTCCTCGCCGGCGTCGGCGGCGGCGCCCGCCAGGTCCTCGGGGTGCGCGTACTCGTACGGCGGGACCTGCAGGACGAGGCCCTGGTGGTTCAGGCCGTTCGTCATACGGTCCAGCTCGGGGCGCGGGGCCTCCATCAGGTTGATGCCGCCGCGCTCGGCGGCGAGCTGGAGGGCCTCGCGGACGCGCTCGTCGTTGTCGATGAACTGCTGCACGTAGAGGGTGCTGGCGGGCACGCCCTCGCGCAGCGCCTCGACGACGGGGTTGCGGCCGACGACCAGCTCCGAGGTGCCCTTGCCGCCGCGGCCGCGCGGCGTGGGACGGCGCACGGTCTGCTTCGCCTTGGCGTTGGCGACGCGGTTCTTCTTGTGCCCCTTGCGCATCTCGGCGGGCGGCGTCGGACCCCGGCCCTCGAGACCCTTGCGTCGCTGGCCGCCACTGCCGACCTGCGCGCCCTTCTTGCCGGACATGCGGCGGTTGTTCGCGGCCATGACCTACCTGTCTGTCGTGAGCGTTCGAAAGTACGTACTGTGCAGTGTGCCGCCCGGAGGGCCGGGCGGCACAATCGATCTTCCCGGGAGCCGGTCCGGTCAGCGCGGGCCGAGGCTCCAGCGCGGACCCTGCGGGCTGTCCTCGATGACGAGCCCGGACTGGTTGAGCTGGTCGCGGATGGCGTCCGCGGTCGCCCAGTCCTTGCGGGAGCGGGCCGCCTCGCGCTGGTCCAGGACCATCCGGACGAGGGTGTCCACGACGCCGTGCAGATCCTCGCCCCGGTCGGTCTCACCGGCCCAGTGCGGGTCGAGCGGGTCGAGACCCAACACACCGAGCATCGCCCGCACCTCGGCGAGGCGCGCCACGGCGGCCTCCTTGTCGTCGGCGGCCAGCGCGCTGTTGCCCTGCCGGACCGTCGTGTGCACGACCGCGAGCGCCTGCGGGACGCCGAGGTCGTCGTCCATGGCCTCGGCGAACGCGGGCGGCACGTCGGCGGAGGGCTCGACGGCGCCGGCCTTCTCCACGACGCGCTGCACGAAGCCCTCGATCCGGGCGAACGCGGACTCGGCCTCGCGCAGGGCCTCCTCGCTGTACTCGATGGTCGAGCGGTAGTGCGGGGTGCCGAGGTAGTAGCGCAGGACGATCGGGCGCCACTGCTTGACCATCTCGGACACCAGCACGCTGTTGCCGAGGGACTTCGACATCTTCTCGCCGCTCATGGTGACCCAGGCGTTGTGCACCCAGTACCGGGCGAAGTCGTCGCCGTAGGCCTTGGCCTGGGCGATCTCGTTCTCGTGGTGCGGGAAGATCAGGTCGAGTCCGCCGCCGTGGATGTCGAAGGCGGAGCCCAGGTACTTGTGGGCCATCGCCGAGCACTCCAGGTGCCAGCCGGGACGGCCCCGGCCCCACGGCGTCTCCCAGTCGGGCTCACCGGGCTTGGCGGCCTTCCACATCGCGAAGTCGCGCGGGTCCCGCTTGCCGGTGATGCCGTCCTCGGGGGGCTGGCGCATCTCGTCGAGGTCCTGCCGGGACAGCTCCAGGTAGGAGGGCCAGGAGCGGACGTCGAAGTAGACGCTGCCGTCCGCCTCGTAGGCGTGCCCGCGCTGGATGAGGCCGCGCATCATCTCGACCATCTCGGTGATGTGGCCGGTGGCGCGCGGCTCGTACGTCGGCGGGAGGCAGCCGAGGGCGGTGTAGCCGTCGGTGAAGGCGCGCTCGTTCTCGTAGCCGATGGCCCACCAGGGACGGCCCTGTTCCACGGACTTGGTGATGATCTTGTCGTCGATGTCCGTGACGTTCCTGATGAAGGTCACGTCATAGCCGCGGTACGCGAACCAGCGGCGCATGATGTCGAAGTTGAGACCGGAGCGGATGTGCCCGATGTGCGGCGCGGCCTGCACGGTGGCGCCACAGAGGTAGATCGAGACACAGCCCGGCTTGAGCGGGGTGAAGTCACGGATCTGCCGGGCGCTGGTGTCGTACAGCCGAATAGTCACGACACCTAGGGTAGTGGGCCGATCCCACTGCCCGGTGCCTTGGCGGCGATTCGCCGCCGTCCCGCGCCGCGGCCGCCGTCAGCCGTCCCCGGCGACCCGCACGACCAGCGCCGTCGCCACGGCCATCAGCCCCTCGTCCCGGCCGGGGAAGCCCAGGCCGTCCGTCGTCGCGCCCGACACCGACACCGGTGCGCCCGCCGCCTCGGAGAGGACCTTCTGGGCCTCGTCGCGGCGCTTGCCGATCTTCGGGCGGGGGCCGACGACCTGCACGGCGATGTTCCCGATCCGGAAGCCGGCCTCGCGCACGATCCGGGCGGCCTCCGTCAGCAGGACGGTCCCCGGCGCCCCCGACCACTCGGGGCGCCCGGTGCCGAAGTGCTGTCCGAGGTCGCCGAGCCCGGCCGCCGAGAACAGCGCGTTGCACGCGGCGTGCGCGACGACGTCCGCGTCGGAGTGACCCGCGAGTCCGGGGCCCTCCCCCTCCCACTTCAGGCCGGCGCACCACAGGTCGCGGCCGTCCTCGAAGGCGTGGATGTCGGTGCCGATGCCGACCCGGGGCAGCGGCGGGAACGTCTCAGAAGCCATCGTTGAGCCTCCTGCGGGCGAGGACCGCCTCGGCGAGCACCAGGTCCAGGGGGCGGGTGACCTTGAAGGCCTCCTCGTGGCCGGGCACGACCACGACGGTCAGGCCGAGCCGCTCGACCATGCTCGCGTCGTCGGTGACGTCCTCGGTCACGGTCTCGTGCGCGCGGACCAGCGTGGCGCGGTCGAAGCCCTGCGGGGTCTGCACCGCGCGCAGCCGGGCGCGCGACGGGGTGGCCACCACCGGTTCGGGGGTGCCGGGCACCTCGGCGGGCTCGACCTCCTTGACCGTGTCGGCGAGCGGCAGGGCGGGCACGACGGCCGGGGCGCCGTCGCGGACGGCCTCGATGACGGCGTCCACGGTGTCGACGGGGACCAGCGGGCGGGCCGCGTCGTGCACCAGGACGATGTCCTGGTCCGGCGGCAGCGCGTCCAGGCCGAGCCGGACGGACTCCTGCCGGGACTCGCCGCCGGGCACGACCAGGAAGTCGGTCCTCTCGGGCAGCGCGTGCGCGTCGAGCAGGCTCTTGACCTCGGGGGCTCCGTCGGGCGGGGCCACGACGACCACGAGCGAGACGGAACGCGAGGCCGCCATGGCGCGGACGGCGTGGATGAGCATGGGCGTGCCGTTCAGCGCGCGGAGCGCCTTGGGGGCGCCCGGACCGAGGCGCACACCCCGTCCGGCGGCCGGGATCACGACGGCCGTACGGGTGCCGGCGCGCTCTTGCGGGGGCGAGGGACGCGATTCGTCGGACATCGGTTCCTGTCAGGTTTGTGTGCTCGGCCCAGGTGGGTATGGCCTGGGCGTGCCCCCTGCTCGAGCGTCAGCCTGAGCTGGGGGAGTGCCGGGCGCGACACCTTGACCGGACCCTTCCGTGACAGTCGGTCGAGCCAGCTGCCCGGGCCCGGCACGTCCAGTATCGGGGGCGCCCCCGAGATCAGACGTCAGCGCAGGTGCGAACGTGCCGCAGCGCCCGGCGACTGGAGGGTCATCGGGCACCGCGGCACTTTTTTGGATCACAACTCTGGTCGATCACACCTTTTGTCGATCACACAGCTGCGATCACACAGCACTGGCTGGTGCTGAGCTGAGGCGGATGGACCGCGTCAGGACGCGAGGACCTCGTCGAGCAGGGCCTCGGCCTTGTCCTCGTTCGTGTTCTCCGCGAGGGCGAGCTCGCTCACCAGGATCTGCCGGGCCTTGGCGAGCATGCGCTTCTCACCGGCGGACAGTCCGCGCTCGCGCTCACGACGCCACAGGTCACGCACGACTTCCGCGACCTTGATGACATCGCCGGAGGCGAGCTTCTCCAGATTTGCCTTGTAACGACGCGACCAGTTCGTGGGCTCCTCGGCGTACGGCGCGCGCAGCACCTCGAAGACCCGGTCCAGCCCGTCCTGACCGACCACATCACGTACGCCGACGAACTCCGCATTGTCCGCTGGCACACGTACCGTCAGGTCACCCTGGGCGACCTTCAGCACCAAGTAGGTCTTGTCCACGCCTTTGATCTGACGAGTTTCGATAGCCTCGATCAGCGCGGCCCCGTGATGGGGATAGACCACGGTGTCGCCAACCTTGAACGTCATGTGACAGGTACCCCTTCCGTGGCTATCCAGGGTAACACGGAAACGGGCGGTTCTGAATGGCGTTTTCGCAGGTCAGGGCATATCTCAGGGCTTGACAACTCCAACAGGAACGTGCTGCGCGGGCCGAGCGGAAGCAGGTATTCGCAGGTCGGAGGGGCTCTGCGGGCGGGCCGAAACGTGCGCGTCACGCACCCCCGAGCCTGCCCACGAGTGACCTAACGTACACAAATGTCCGGTTCCATGTGTGCGACTTCCGCTACTCCGTTCGGCGTCCCCGAGTCGGGTCCCGGCCGATTCCGGAATTGATCACAACCCGGTCGGCGGTACGTCCGGTGATCAATTCCGGGGCGTCCGCACATTCCTTCACAAAAATGCCGCGAGCCGCCGAGCGGCCTCCTTATGTGAATGACGGACCAGCTCACGGGCAATGCCGCGCGCGGAGCACAAGTGGGTGAAGGGACGGGTGGTGGAAGGGGGACCTTCGGTGGCAGTTGGCCGCGCAGGGGAGGGTCGGGTGCGGCGGCGCGGGAACGGCTCGGTAACCTGAGGCCGCTGACAGACACTTAGGGCGGCTCCACGCGCCCGCCCCGTTCGAGTCAAGGAGTTGCCGCCGCCGTGAGCAGCAGCCTTCGACGCGGCGCCCTCGCCGCCGCCGCCCTCGCGTTCTCGATGACGTCGCTCGCCGCGTGCGCCGCCGGCAACAACGCGCAGACCCTGCAGATCAAGCCGGACAACGCGGCCACCAGCGTCGGTGCCATCAAGATCCAGAACGCCATCGTGGTGACCCAGCCCGAGCTGGAGTCCACCGGCCCCGCCGTCGTCTCCGCGACCCTGTTCAACTCCGGGGACACCGCCCAGACGCTGGACTCCGTCAAGGTGAAGGACTCCGGCGAGGAGGCCGAGCTCAAGCCCGCCAAGGGCGGCAGCCTGACCATCCCGGCCGGCGGCTCGCTCATCCTCGGCGGCAAGGACAACGCCGCCGCGGTGCTCCCCAAGGGCCGCGAGAGCATCCAGGACGGCAACGCCCAGGCGATCACCTTCACCTTCAGCAAGACCGGTGACGTGAGCCTGCGCGCCCTCGTCGTCCCGGCCGACGGCTACTTCGAGAGCTGGGGCCCGAGCGCGATCCCGTCCGCCCCGCAGGCGGGCGCCAAGCCGTCCGGCTCGGCCACCGGCACCCCGGCCGGCGGCGCCACGCCGAGCGGCGACGCCTCCGCGGACTCCACCGCGGGCGCCGGCGCGGGTACGGAGGAGACGGGCGACGCCGTGCTGCCCTCCGACAGCGCCTCCCAGTCGGCCGCCGGACAGTGACAGCGCCGTAGACACGCCGAAGGGCGGGATCCCGAGCGCGGGGTCCCGCCCTTCGGCGTGTCCGTACGGTCCGGACCGGTCTACGGCTCGAACTTGTAGCCGAGGCCGCGCACGGTCACCAGGTACCGGGGCGCGCCCGGGTCCGGCTCGATCTTGGCGCGCAGCCGCTTGACGTGGACGTCGAGGGTCTTGGTGTCCCCGACGTAGTCGGCGCCCCAGACCCGGTCGATGAGCTGCATCCGGGTGAGGACGCGCCCGGCGTTGCGCAGGAGCATCTCCAGCAGGTCGAACTCCTTCAGCGGGAGGTCGATCTTGGCGCCGGAGACCGTGACCACGTGCCGGTCGACGTCCATCCGGACGGGGCCCGCCTCCAGGGCGGCCGGGGTGACCTCCTCGGGCTCGCCGCGGCGGCGCAGGACGGCCCGGATACGGGCGACCAGCTCGCGCGAGGAGAACGGCTTGGTGACGTAGTCGTCGGCGCCTATCTCCAGGCCGACGACCTTGTCGATCTCGCTGTCCTTGGCGGTCACCATGATCACCGGGACGTTGGAGCGGCCGCGCAGCTGGCGGCAGACCTCCGTACCGGGCAGCCCCGGCAGCATCAGGTCGAGGAGGACGAGGTCGGCGCCGTTGCGCTCGAACTCGTCGAGTCCGTCGGGGCCGGTGGTCGCGACCGCGACCTCGAAGCCCTCCTTGCGGAGCATGTACGACAGGGCGTCGGAGAAGGACTCCTCGTCCTCGACGACGAGCACTCGGGTCACGGATGGACCTCCGGGGCGGAAAGCGTTTCGTACGCGGCTGACTCGGGGGTGGTGCGGGAATGCGTGGGGGCTGCGGGCCCGGCCTCGTCGTCGGGACCGGGTTGCTGCTGCGCGCGGTCGCGGGACGCGCCCGCCTCCGGCAGCCGCAGGGTGAAGGTGGAGCCCTGTCCCTCCGAGCTCCACACCGTGACCTCCCCGCCGTGCGAGGCGGCCACGTGCTTGACGATCGCCAGACCCAGGCCGGTGCCGCCGGTGGCACGGGAGCGGGCCGGGTCGACGCGGTAGAAGCGCTCGAAGACGCGCTCCTTGTCCTTGTCCGAGATGCCGATGCCCTGGTCGGTCACGGCGATCTCGATGTGGTCGCCGCCCGGCGCGGTGACCCGGCGTGCGGCGATGCCGACGCGGGTGCGGGCGGGCGAGTAGTTGACGGCGTTCTCCACGAGGTTGCCGAGCGCGGCGGCGAGCTGGCCGCGGTTGCCCCAGATCCTGAGGTCGGCGGCGCCTCCGGAGGCCATGGTGATCTGCTTCGTCCCGGCGGCGTGCCGGCAGCGGTCGATGGCCTCGGCGACGAGCTCGTCCACCCGGACGGGCTCGGCGTCCTCCAACGGGTCGTCGTTCTGCACCCGGGACAGGTCGATGAGCTCCTGCACCAGGTTGGTGAGCCGGGTCGCCTCGATCTGCATGCGCCCGGCGAAACGCTCGACGGCCTCCGGGTCGTCGGCGGCGTCCATGACGGCCTCGGAGAGCAGGGAGAGCGCGCCGACCGGCGTCTTCAGCTCATGGCTGACGTTGGCGACGAAGTCCCGGCGGACCGCCTCGATGCGACGGGCCTCGGTGAGGTCCTCGACCAGCAGCAGGACCAACCGGGAGCCGAGGGGCGCGACACGCGCGGACACGGCGAGGGCCTCGCCGCGTCCGGTGCCGCGCCGCGGCAGGTCCAGCTCGACCTGCCGTATCTCGCCGTCGCGCCGGGTGTCGCGGGCCATCTGCAGCATGGGCTCGACCGACAGCCGGCCGCCGCGGACCAGGCCGAGGGCGTACGCCGCCGAGCTGGCCTTGACCACGGCGTCCCCCTCGTCGAGGACGACGGCGGAGGAGCGCAGCACGGACAGGACCGTGTCCACGCCGGGCGGCAGGACCGGGTCGGTGTGCAGGGAGGTGCGGGTGGGGCGTTTCAGATCGCGTTCGCTCCAGCGGAACGCCAGCATGGCGATGACACCGGTGAGCACCCCGGCGATCGCAGCCGCTGCGGCGACCGCCGCGTTCACGTCCATGCGTCCAGGTTAGGCATGGCCCAGGTCATGCCCACAGCCGCCGGAGTGCGACCTCCGACACTCGTCGCCCAGAGTTCACCTGGGAGACGGGGCCGGTTCACCCGGGGTGGCGGAAACGGACGCGTACCGCCCGCATCGTGGGACCGTCGGGAGCGGTACGGCGGCTCCGCGGGCGGCTTTCGACGGACCGGGACGACGATCGTACGGATGGTTCTCCCGACCGTCGGATCGTCGGACCGTACTGCTGTCGGACCTTCTCACTGTCGTGCCGTCGGACGGTAGGGAGGTCGGACGGTACGGAGACCGGACGGTCGGGCTGTTCGACCGTAGTGCTGTCGGACCGTCTTCTCTCCCGACCGTACGGCTGTCGACGGTCCTACTGTCATAGGGCACGACCGTAGGACCGTCGGACACCCGGCAAAGCGGTTTTTCCGGTGAGACGACGGGCTGCCGGGCCCACCCCCGAGGCAGATGTGAGAGAGGGACCCTGATGCGGGACGCGTACCACGAGGAACTGGACTCGATCGGCGACGGACTGGTCGAGATGGCCCGGCTGGCCGGGTCGGCGATCGGGCGCGCCACGACGGCCATCCTCGACTCCGACCTGAAGCTGGCCGAGAGCGTCATCGAGGCGGACCAGAAGGTCGACGACCTCCAGCACGATCTGGAGGCCAGGGCCATCGCCCTGCTCGCCCGCCAGCAGCCGGTCGCGACGGACCTGCGGATCGTGGTGACGTCCCTGCGCATGTCGGCGGACCTGGAGCGGTCCGGCGACCTGGCCCAGCACGTGGCCAAGCTGACGCGGCTGCGCTACCCCGAGCGGGCGATCCCGCAGGACCTGCACGCCACCATCCTGGAGATGGGGCAGCTGGCGCAGCGCCTGATGGCGAAGGCGGCCGAGGTGATCGTCACCAAGGACGTGGACCTCGCGCTGCAGCTGGAGCAGGACGACGACGAGATGGACCTGTTGCACCGCACGCTCTTCCAGCACCTGATGGACGAGCGCTGGAAGCACGGCATCGAGACGGCGGTCGACGTGACGCTGCTCGGCCGCTACTACGAGCGGTACGCCGACCACGCGGTGGCGGTCGCCAAGCGGGTCGTCTACCTGGTCACCGGTGAGCACGCCGACGAGCTCCAGTCCGACGTCCAGCCCGAGATCCAGCCGGCCCCCGGGGCGGACGGGGCGTAGGTCGTGCCGGTGCGCGGGTCCGGGTGGGGCTCGCGGGGGCCGGCGCGGGCGCGTACGAGCCTCCGTGCGCCGTTGATGCGCCCAGCGGGGCGGGCATGCAATGGGCACAGGCACACAAGCCTCCCAGGAGGGACCGACCATGGCCGAATCCCCCGGCACGCCCGCCACTGAGTCCGACCCCACGCGCGAACGCCCGACCGAGCAGCCCGCCGACGTCCGGAGCCTCCCGCTGTTCGGGGCCTGCGGTTGCGGCTCGGGCTGCGGGTGCGGGTGCCAGTCCGGCAATCCGTGCCAGTGCGGGTGAGGACGTAGGCGCCGGTCAGGTGTCCACGGCACCCGGCAGCGCCTGCTCGGCCCAGATGACCTTGCCCTGCGAGGTGTACCGGGTGCCCCAGCGCTCGGTCGTCTGGGCGACCAGGAAGAGGCCGCGGCCGCCCTCGTCGGTCGACGCCGCGTACCGCAGATGGGGTGAGGTGCTGCTGGAGTCGGAGACCTCGCAGGTCAGCACGCGGTCGCGGATCAGCCGTACCCGGATGGGCTCGCCGCCGTAGCGGATGGCGTTGGTGACGAGCTCGCTCAGGACGAGTTCCGTGACGAAGTCCAGCTCGGCCAGGCCCCACTCCGCCAGCTGGGCGGAGACGGTCTCGCGCACGCCCGCCACGGCGGACGGGTCGGGCGGCACGTCCCAGGTGGCCACGTGGTCGGCCGGCAGCGCCTTCGTCCGGGCGATCAGCAGCGCCACGTCGTCCCTCGGTCCGGCCGGCAGCAGCGCGTCCACCACCGCGCGGCAGCTGTCCTCCGGCGACCGCTCGGGATGGCCGGTCAGGGCCTGGCGCAGCATCTCCTGGCCGACGTCGAGGTCGCGGGAGCGGTCCTCGATGAGGCCGTCGGTGTACAGGGCGAGCTGGGTGCCGTCGGCCAGGTCGAACTCCGCCGTCCGGAACGGCATCCCGCCGAGGCCGAGCGGCGGCCCGCCCGGCAGGTCCGGGTAGGTGACCTCGCCGTCGGGGGCGACCAGGGCGGGCGCCGGATGGCCGGCCCGCGCCATGGCGCAGCGGCGGGTGACGGGGTCGTAGATCGCGTACAGGCAGGTGGCGCCGACGACGGCGGCCCGGTCGGCGCAGGCCTCGTCCTGGTCGATGCGGCCGACGAGGTCGTCGAGGTGGCTGAGCAGTTCGTCGGGGGGCAGGTCGAGCGTCGAGAAGTTGTGCACGGCGGTGCGCAGCCGGCCCATGGTGGCGGCGGCGTGCAGACCGTGCCCGACGACGTCGCCGACGACCATCGCGACCCGGCTGCCCGGCAGCGGGATCACGTCGAACCAGTCGCCGCTCACCCCCGACTGCGCGGGTATGTAGCGGGAGCCGACGTCCAGCGCGCTCTGCTCGGGCAGTTCCCTCGGCAGCAGGCTGCGCTGGAGGGTGACCGCCATGGTGTGCTCGCGGGTGAAGCGGCGGGCGTTGTCGATGCTGACCGCGGCCCGCGCCACCAGTTCCTCGGCCAGTGACAGCTCCTCGCTGTCGAACGCCTCGTGCTCCTTGCCGCGGTAGAAGTTGACCAGGCCCAGGACGGCGCCGCGGGCCCGGATCGGCGCGGCGACGAGGGAGTGGATGCCGTAGTCGAGGATCTCCCGGGTGCGCTCCGGGTCCTGCGCCTGCCAGTCGGCGGCGGTCGCGAGGTCGGCGACCAGGACGGAACGGCCACTGCCGTAGCCGCGGGCCTGCGGGGTGGTGGGCAGGAAGTCGATGAGCCGGTCCACCTCGTAGAGCGGGTGGTCGTCGCGGATGCCGTGCGCGGCGACGCGCCGCATGTCCGTCGCCGTGAGCGTCGGCTCCTCCCCCTGCACCACGCCGTCGGCCAGGTCGACGGTGACGAAGTCGGCGAAGCGGGGGACGGCGATCCGGGCCAGTTCCTCGGCGGTGCCGATCACGTCGAGGGTGGTGCCGACACCGAGGCCCGCGTCGTACAGCAGCTTGAGGCGTTCCCGGGCGACCTCGGCGCGGCCGGAGACCGCCTGCAGTTCGGTGGTGTCGCGGAGGGTGACCACGGTGCCGCGCGGGCCGGCCCGGTCGGTGTGCCGCTGGTTGATGGCCAGCAGACGGTCGCCCGCGAAGTGCACCTCGTCGGTGGCCTCGCGGCCGGAGACGAGCAGCTCGACCGTCTCGGGATCAAGCCCGGACAGCTCCGCCACATGCCGGCCCTCCGCGTCCGGGGACAGCTCCAGCAGACGCCTGGCCTCGTCGTTGGCGAGCAGCAGCCGGCCGTCGTCGACGATCAGCACGCCCTCGCGCACCGAGTGCAGGACCGCGTCGTGGTGCTCGTAGATGCGGTTCATCTCGTCCGCGGCCATGGCGTGGGTCTGGCGCCGCAGCCGCCGGCTCACGAGGGCGGTGCCGCCCGCCGTCACGGCGAGCGCCCCGGCGCCGGCGCCCAGGATGATCGGGAGCTGGCGGTACGCCTCACCGGTCACGCTCTTGACCTTCAGCCCGGCCGAGACGAGGGCGATGACCTTGCCGTCGCCGTCCTCGATCGGGACCGTCGCCTGGACCTCCTTGCCGAGCGGCCCCTGCACGCTCTCCGTGTACACCTGGCCGGCGAGGGACGGCTCGATCGTGCCGACGAACCGCTTGCCGATGCGGTCGGGCAAGGGGTGCGTGTAGCGGATGCCGTTGGTGTCCATGACGACGATGAAGTCGACGCCGGCGGCGCCGCGCCCGGCCTCGGTGAGCGGCTGGAGCACCTTGGAGGGGCTCTCCGACCGCAGGGCGGCGAGGACGCCGGGCGCGTGCGCGAACGTCTGGGCCACGGCGACGGAACGGCGTTTCGCCTCGGTCTGGGTGTCGCGGCTCGACTGGAGGATCAGGGCGACGACGGCGCAGACCACGAGCAGCAGGACGAGCGCCACCTGGAGCACGAACACCTGACCGGCGACGCTCCGAGGGCTCCTGCCGACCAGCGAGCGCCATCCCCGCGTCCGCCGGTCGAATCGGTCCGACATGTCGCTATTTGTACCATCGGCGTTTTCTGCTGGCTACGGCGTGTCCACGCTAGGGACGGTGGGCCGGAGGGCGGATGGCGCTCGCACGGGGCGGCTGAGCAGGAGGAACAGGGCGGGGGCGGGTCCTCCGCCCTGCGACCGCACACCGCTTTCATCGGCGCGGGAGGACCCCCAGGAGCATCGAGGTGAAGGCGTCCCACAGGGCCTCGCGCAGCTCGATGTGCAGGACACCGAGGGCGGGCTCCTCGGCGTAGGCGGCGAGGACGCTGGGCGGCGGGGGGACGTACGACGACAGCGCGCCCGCCGTGGCGAGGCCCATCAGGCAGAACAGCTGGGCACCCTCGCCCAGTTCGGGCACATGGCGGCGCAGGAGCGCGGTCATCGCGTCGAGCCGGGCCAGGGAGGCACGCTTGTGCCGCTTGACGACCTCGACGGAGACGTTGCGCTCGAGGACGCCGCCCTGGGCGCCGAACAGGTCGCACAGCACCGTACGCTCCGCGAGCGACCGGCTCAGGATCTCCGCGAGCCGGGCCGCCCGGACCTCGGCGGTGGCGTGCGCGTCGATCCCCTCGGCCAGCTCGCCCTCCAGATCGGCGATCCAGAGGCCCAGGAAGTCGTCGAGGAGTTCGAGCAGGACGGCCTCGCGGGACTCGAAGTAGCGCAGGACGTTCGACTTGGCCAGGCCCACGCGCCGGCTGAGCTCGTTCAGGCTCAGCTCGGCCACCGGCATCTCGTCGAGCATCGCCGCCGCCGTGTCCAGGATCGCCCGGCGGCGGGCCTCTCGCTGCTCCTCGCTTCGCGCCCGCTGAAAAGTCACATCTCAGCCTAACTTACAGACCGCTGGTCTCTTGCTATCAGACCACCGGTCCCTTACGCTCTGACTCATAACAGACCGGCGGTTCTTTACGCGCCTACCGGTCGATGGCGAACCGAGGAGACGGCGATGACGACCGTGACCGACAAGTGGACCGAACAGAACATCCCCGACCAGGGCGGCCGGGTGGCGATCGTGACCGGCGCCAACACCGGGCTCGGCTTCGAGACCGCCCGGATGCTGGCGGAGCGCGGGGCGACGGTGGTCCTGGCCGTGCGGGACGTGGAGAAGGGGGCGCGGGCGGCGGCCCGTATCGCCGGTGACGTCACGGTCCAGGCGCTGGACCTCACCTCCCTGGCCTCCGTCCGGGCAGCGGCGGCGGACCTGCGCACCGCGCATCCACGCATCGACCTGCTGATCAACAACGCCGGCGTGATGTACACGCCGAAGCAGACCACCGCCGACGGCTTCGAGATGCAGTTCGGCACGAACCACCTGGGCCACTTCGCCCTCACCGGCCTGCTGCTCGACCGGCTCCTGCCGGTGCCCGGATCGCGTGTCGTCAACGTCAGCAGCGTCGGCCACCGCATCCGGGCCGCGATCCACTTCGAGGACCTGCAGTGGGAGCGGTCGTACAGCCGCGCCGGCGCCTACGGCCAGTCCAAGCTGGCCAACCTGCTGTTCACGTACGAACTGCAGCGCCGGCTCGCCCCGCACGGCACGACGATCGCGGCGGCGGCGCATCCCGGGGTGTCCAACACCGAGCTGCTGCGCAACATCCCGGCGCCGCTGCGGGTGCCGGTCAGCCGCCTCACCCCACTGCTGACGCAGAGCCCGGTCATGGGCGCCCTGCCCACCCTGCGCGCGGCCACCGACCCGGCCGTCACGGGCGGCCAGTACTACGGCCCCGGCGGGCGCGGCGAGATCCGGGGCTACCCGAAGCTGGTCACGTCCAGCCCCGCCTCACACGACGAGACGGTCATGCACCGTCTGTGGACGGTGTCGGAGGAACTGACGGGGGTGTCGTTCCCGGTGGGACGGGTGGCGACGGCGTCCTGAGCGGCGGGTGGTCCAGCACCTCGACGTACATGATCCGGCCGTCGACGACGTCGAGGTTCAGCATGCCGCGCGAGGGGAGAAGGGGCACGCACCGATGCCCGGGCCCGTACGGCTGCCCCGGCGGATGGGGCGCGGTCCGGAAACTCTGGCAGAAGTCGTCCCCGCGCCCGCAGTCCTCGACGATCCGCAGGTCCCGTGCGGAGAGGGCCAAGCCCCGTTCCCCTTCCTCCTCCAGGAGGCAGACGAGTTCGGCGAGGAGATCGGGATAGAGGTCACGGACGAGGGGGTGGTGCGGCTCCATGACGGGAGAGTAGCCGCCGGCCGGGACGGGCTCAGTATGGCGACCGCCTGGACGCGGCTTTCCGAGGGCGCGTTGGGCGCTGCGTCAGGTCGACCCAGGTGAACCAGGCGCAGAGCAGGCCCCCGACGCCGAGCATCGCACGCTGATCCTCCTCGATCTCGAACTCGTAGCGGCTGCGCGGTATCTCGACGTCGACGCGGGGAGAGAGAGTCACGTTGTTGGCGTAGTACCGGTCGCCCGACCTCCGCGGCGACTCCAGGACCCCTCCGCCGTCGAACAGCCCCAGAATCTGCGCGAACAGCGCCGCGGCGATCAGCAGCCCGCCCGTCAGCCGAACCCGGCGCGGGAGGTCCCGCCCGAGGAACGATCTCCCCCGCAAGCTCTTCTTGCTTTTCCTGTCCTCGATCAGAGGAGCCATGGCGCAGACACAGATCGCGAAGCACACCACGATCACCAACACCGGCCAGCCGTTGCCGTCGATCGGAGAAGGCCCGGGCAGCCACGTGACCGCGACGAACGACTCCAGGCCGACGCTCATCCCGAACAGCAGCCAGGTCCGAGCGGTGAAGATACGGCGCACGGCGTGGAGCTTGGCATATGCCAGGCCGCACGTCACTACTGCCGTATCGGGGCGAGGGCTTCACCCTCGCTTTTCAGCGCCGCAGCCTCTGTCGCGCCCAGAGGACTCCGATCACCGCGCCGAGGACTGCCATGTAAGCCGTAAGTGGACCGTCCTTCGCGATGACCCCCGGTAGGGACACCACCGCGACGATCAGGATCCCCCCACAACCGACGACCGCGAGATCGGCCGAATCCGGACGACTCCCCTCTTACCTGCGCATCCGGTTCCCCTCAACGGCGAGACTGTCAGTAGCTCAGCATCTGGCCCCAGGTATGGGCGCTGAACGTATGAAGGCCGACGTACATCCGTCAGTAGTCGGTGAGGTCCACGATCACATCGCAGTGCGGATCGTCGGAAGGCCGGTGAAGATGCTCGTTCGCCAGGAACGCCGGGGAAACCAGGGAGCCGAGCATGCCGGGCCCTGCATGGCTGGTCAGCACATCCACACCGTACGTGCGGTCGCGCTCGGGTGAACGGAAATAAAGGCGCATGCTGTCGTCGCCTGTGATGACCGCGCCGATGAACAGCGGCTTCCACGGCACATGAGTGGTGATGAGGGAGCGCGCGATATCGAGCAGACGACCCGCGGCCGTCTGCTCGATGCCTCGTTCGGGAGTATTCACATCTTGGCCCATGCCGGACACTTGTTCCCCGGTTGGTTGTGGCAGTACGCCGTGATGACGCCAATCTTCTGACCGCGACCGGCATCATAACGGCCGTCCGTGGTCTTGCGGGTGTACTGCACGACCACCGTGAACTTCACCTGCCGTGGTCTCGGAACGCCAGTCTCGAACACCACCCCGTCGTACTCCAAGTGTCCGTGGTGATCATTCCGGTCCACCCGGCCGTTGAGGGCCGCGTACAGGGTGGAGCATTTCTTGATGTTGTGGCGGCCGGTGAAGTGGTGCCAGCCCAGCTCCGAGTTCCCGTAGCGGGTGACGATGTGTCGGCCCTCAGGGTCGTCCGTCTGACACTTGACCCGGTGATCCCACGGGTGCGGCTGTACGGGCATCGGAGCAGCACTGGCTGTCCCCGACATCAATGAAGCGGCGAACGCTGTGACGGCAGTGAGCGTCATGATCTTCTTCACAGAGAAACCCCCTTGATCACGGCTGGATGGTCAGGTCAGCCGCAGATCAAGAGGGTCACCATGAAGGTCACGTTCCTCCGTGGCGCATTCCTATTCTCGGAATGTCTGATTTCCGATCAAGGAACGGGCGCCCGCAGAGTTAAGAGTGCGTTCGATCGGGTTGATCATCTTCCCGTTCGTGTTCGCCTCCAGTCCACCGGGTGGGCACAAGGTATGGCCTGGCCGCCGCGTTTCTCACCGGCGCAGGTCGGTCTCGTGCAGCGCAGCGAGGTTCTTCAGGTCGTTCGCGACCATGACCTGAGCGAGGCGCCCGCGACGGCGACGACCTCCGGCCACCAGGCCGGCCGCAGGTACTCCTCGTCCGTGCCGCCCGGTTGCCTGGACCGCTGCGTCGTTGAGGCGGACGCCCATTCCCGCATGAGGACGACCTCTTCCTCGGTTCTGAGACTGGCACCGAGGAAGCGCTCGGGTTCGTCGGCGTCACAGAAGTCATCGAAGAGCGCGTGGAAGACGTGGTCCAGGTTCTCGAACAGTGACGGGTCGAGCCAGACATCTCGCTGCCACGGTGGATCGGCCGGAGCCAGGACCGCGGGTACGACATGCACTCGATGGTTCGCTATGACGCGGGCGTCTGCGCTCATAGCGCCGAGCCTATAAACCGCGGGATGCAGGCAGA
This sequence comes from Streptomyces sp. SS1-1, assembly GCF_008973465.1. NCBI lineage: Bacteria > Bacillati > Actinomycetota > Actinomycetes > Kitasatosporales > Streptomycetaceae > Streptomyces > Streptomyces sp. SS1-1. The sequence goes on from NZ_WBXN01000004.1 coordinate 3,328,776, forward strand.
CACTGCCTGACCGCCGGCTTGAGACGTCGAGCTCATACGACGCCAAGAGACGTCAGCCATCATTCGAAGGCACATACGCTCCCGTTCACCGTGGCAGGAGGGCCAGACGTCCGACGAGGAGTCCACCGAGTACTTCATGCTCGTGTGCTATGAGCCGACCACGAGGTGGTGCTCGTCGACTGCGGGTCCCGCGGTAGGGATGTGGTCTTGGCGGTGCGCGAGGTGACCGGGCAGAGCGCGTGGCACAGCCGGGTCCTGACGCGCCAAGCGCCCTTCACCGTTACTTGAGGGCCTATACAGGGCCCGGAGATACTTTTGCGGCCAAGAAGAGGAGCTCCCGCCCGAGCACTTCACCTCTGCCGAGCCGCGCTGCGAACACAGAGCAACAACAGATGCCTACGCCCCGGAGGCGACCGCGGACGTATCGCACAGGACCGACTTATCATGAACTGTCCGGGTCTGATCCACAGCGGTCCGTGGAATCCACCCATCAGTCCGCGCGCAGGTCAGAAGCATGTCGGGCGCTCACCCACAAGTGCGTACCGGACAAGAATGAGCCGCCCGGGACAGAATTGAGGCTGACCGCGCCCCCTCAGCCACCCCCGATCGCCCGCTCTCAGTGAGCCGAAGCCCGCTTTACCGCGGAGGGCAATTGCCACTGACGGAGCGCTTGCTTATTCCGGCGAGATTAGCATGTACATGTACCCATGGGCTTGTGATGTCCAGCACAGAGTCGGCGTCCTAGATATATCTAATGCCCCCACACGGGCAGCCCATATGCCACCAGATGCAGGACTTTTTTTGTAAACAGCCTTTAACAATGCGCGTAGAGTAGACGTTTACTGCAAATGGTCTAAACCGCCATTTCGAGTGTAACCCCAATCGACATTCGCCATATGTGTCCGTGACGTGCACTCTGATCCTTCCCAATGGGTCCCACAGAGGCAAGGACAAGATGAAAACCGGGCACAAAGTTGCACTTGGCGGCGCTGTCATCGTGGCCGTCGGAACGATCATCGCCCCGCAGCTCATCAGCGATGACGGCGACAAGAAGGAGCCGAACACGTCAACGTCAGTGGGCGGCGACATGGGCGGCAATGGCGACGGCCCCCGCTGCCAGGGAGCCAAGGTCAACTGTCCCCAGGGGAGCCAGCCGATTCCGGAGAACACCTACCGGACGGACAAGGCCCCGAGCGAGGTAGGCCCTTGGGCCTACAAGGTCGTCCGCACGGTGACCCAGGCCGGCGACGAGGGATTAATGGTACGGACCTGCAACGTCAGCGATTGCCCCGGACCGGACTCTGCGCGCCAGGTCGGACTCGTCCGCGTGCACCACACGGTCTGGGTTGAATGCTGGAAAGACTCCGGTTACGACGGCGGCGAAGGCCAGGGCATTACCAAGTGGTACAAAGTCAAGTGGCCGACTGAACAACCTCATTCGACTCCCGACCTCGAGAGTTCGAGGGAGGACAAATACACAGCCTGGATGTACAGCGGCTATATGGAGCCATCGGGACACAACGGGAAGATTCCCGAGTGTAGTAGCTAGCCTCGTTCGGCCAGCATGAACTGGGAGTGCGATTCCGCTCGGCCGATCAGGCTGGACCGAACACGAAAGGGAGGCCTGAGGTTTCCAGGCCTCCCTTTCCAAGGCAAACACCTCGGCATTACCACACGCTGCAACGGGCGTAAAGTTACTCAGCGTGACGTCAGCGGTTGCAACGACCGGGCGACAGTTCCGAGCTCTGTCAGTGGCGCCCCACTACGGTCCTCTTGGGCCAGGAGGCCTGGTGGGACGCAAGGAGCAGGCAGTGTGGGTCCGGTTGAGGTGTTACTTGCGCATACGGGGCGCTGTGTCTATGGCGACTACGCCGAGTCGCGGGTGATCGACCACGTCATCCCGCTCGCAGCCAACGAAGCAGACTCCCAGAGGAACCTGGTCCCGGCCTGCCAAGCGTGCAACCTTGGCAACAGTGACAAGGGGCTCACATGGATGCGTGAGCGACTCGACCTGCCTTCGATGAGGCAGAGGCCCCACCTTGAGACCCCACAATGGGCCCGGGCCGCGAAAACGCCCCCGAGTTGCACCATATGCGCAGCTCAGGGGCATGATCACAAAAGTTACTTCTTCTTGCCCTGGTTCTTGACCGCCTCGATCGCCGCCGCCGCGGCCTCCGGGTCGAGGTAGCGGCCGCCCGGGGTGACCGGCTTGAAGTCCGCGTCCAGGTCGTAGGCGAGCGGGATGCCCGTCGGGATGTTGAGGCCCGCGATGTCGGCGTCCGAGATGCCGTCCAGGTGCTTGACCAGGGCGCGCAGCGAGTTGCCGTGGGCCGCGACCAGGACCGTACGGCCGGTCAGCAGGTCGGGGACGATCGCGTCGAACCAGTACGGCAGCATGCGGACGACGACGTCCTTGAGGCACTCCGTGCGCGGGCGCAGCTCCGGCGGGAGGGTCGCGTAGCGCGGGTCGGAGAACTGGGAGAACTCGGCGTCGTCGGCGAGCGGGGGCGGCGGGGTGTCGTAGGAGCGGCGCCACAGCATGAACTGCTCCTCGCCGAACTCGGCGAGGGTCTGGGCCTTGTCCTTGCCCTGGAGGGCGCCGTAGTGGCGCTCGTTCAGGCGCCACGAGCGGTGGACCGGGATCCAGTGGCGGTCGGCCGCCTCCAGCGCCAGCTGGGCCGTGCGGATCGCGCGCTTCTGGAGCGACGTGTGGACCACGTCGGGCAGGAGTCCGGCGTCCTTCAGGAGCTCGCCACCGCGGACCGCCTCCTTCTCGCCCTTCTCGTTGAGGTTGACGTCCACCCAGCCGGTGAACAGGTTCTTCGCGTTCCACTCGCTCTCGCCGTGGCGGAGGAGGATCAGCTTGTACGGTGCGTCGGCCATGCCTCAGAGCGTAATCCACGGATTCGGGCCTCCGGCGGCCCCGCCCAGCAGGCGGACGGTTGACGGGATCTGTTAATCGAGTGGCTCTCGCCGACCCCGGTTTTGTAAGTTGCGGATGCCGTTCTGGCTACTTACATCCGCTGCCGGTGTCCGGCTCGTCCGTGGGGGGATCCCTGATGTCACTCGCCGCCGTCAGACGCGCCGCCAGGGAGACCGTCTCCGGGCTCCCCCGTGAGTTCTGGTGGCTGTGGACGAGCACGCTGGTGAACCGGCTCGGCGCCTTCGTCGCCACCTTCATGGCGCTGTACCTGACCCTGGAGCGCGGCCAGTCCGCCTCGTACGCCGGTCTGGTCGCCGCGCTGCACGGCCTCGGCGGGGTCGTCTCCTCCCTCGGCGGCGGTGTGATGGCCGACCGGCTCGGACGCCGGCCCACCCTGCTGATCGCGCAGTCCGCGACCGCCGTGTCGGTGGCGGTGCTCGGCTTCGTGCAGCACCCCGCGGCCATCGCCGCCGTCGCCTTCGCGGTGGGCGCCGCCTCGAACGCCTCCCGGCCGGCCGTGCAGGCGATGATGGCGGACATCGTGCGGCCCGAGGACCGGGTCAGGGCCTTCTCACTCAACTACTGGGCCATCAACCTGGGCTTCGCCGTCTCCTCCATGGCCGCCGGGTTCATCGCCGAGGTCAGCTACCGCGCCGGGTTCCTGCTGGAGGCCGGGATGACGGCCGTCTGCGCGGTCGTCGTCTTCATGAAGCTCCCCGAGTCGCGGCCCCAGAAGGCCGGCACCGCCAGGCCCGGCGAGGCGATCGGGCTCGGGACCGTGCTGCGCGACCGGCGCTTCATGACGGTCGTCGGGCTGTGCTTCCTCGTCGCCCTCGTCTTCCAGCAGGGCGCGGTCGGGCTGCCGATCGCCATGGGCGCGGCCGGCTTCTCCCCCGCCGACTACGGCCTCGCGATCGGCGTCAACGGCGTCCTGATCGTCGCGCTGCAGATCCCGGTCACCCGGTTCATCGAACGGCGGGACGCGGGCCGCATCCTCGTCGTGTCGTCCCTCGTGGCGGGCTACGGATTCGGGCTCACCGCGTTCGCCGGGTCGGTCGGCGTCTTCGCGCTGACGGTGTGCGTGTGGACGATCGGCGAGATGCTCAACGCGCCCACCCAGACGAGCCTCGTGGTCCGCCTGTCCCCGGCCCACGGGCGAGGCCGCTACCAGGGCGTGTACACGCTGTCCTGGTCGGTGGCGGCCCTCGTCGCGCCCCTGATGTCGGGCCTCGTCATCGACCACCTCGGCGCCGCCTGGCTGTGGGCGCTGTGCGCGGCCGTCGGCACGGTCGCGGCGGCCGGGTACGGCGTGCTGACGCGCCGGCTGCCCGCCGACGCGCCCGGCGCCACCGTCCCCGTGACCGCGTCCAAGCCCGAGACCAGCGCGGCCTGACCCCTCAAGAAGAGCGCTCAGGGGTGCATCCGGGCACCCTTGAGCACCTTGTCCACCGCGTTCTTCGGCCCGTAGACCGCGAGCCCCACCAGATCCAGCTCCGCCGTGCCCACGGCCCGTACCGCCGCCCGGTTGGCGCCGTCGTGGCCGGTGCCGAAGAGGTCGGAGGTGAACAGGGCGCGCGGCAGGGCGCGGGAGAGCGTGCGGGCGTGGGCGGCCGTCAGCGTCTCCTTGGTGCCCTCGAAGACCAGCACCGGCTGGCGGAACATCGGCAGGTAGGGGACGCCGTCCGCGTCCTCGTACGGCTCCCCGATGACCTCGGGCACCTGCGAGCCCAGGCCGCTGACCAGGAACGCGGTGACGTTCAGCCGCTGCCAGGTCTCCAGGTCCTCGCGCAGCAGCACGGCGATCTTGGTGTCGAAACGGACGGGGGCAGCGGCCGCCCCGTCGTGCACGGGTGCTTCAGCGTTCATACGGCGAGACTCGCCGACGCCGTACGGCCCGGTCTTGTACGTTCTTTGCATGGGCACCCGCGAGGACGTCACCGCGTGGCGTCCCCGCGTCCCGGGCGTCACCGAGGTCTTCCACGCCCACTTCACCGACTACGCGTACCCGATGCACGTCCACGAGGCGTGGACGCTGCTGATCGTGGACGACGGCGCCGTCCGCTACGACCTGGACCGGCACGAGCACGGCACCCCGCACGACACGGTGTCCCTGCTGCCGCCGCACGTCCCGCACAACGGCTCGCCCGCCACCCCGCACGGCTTCCGCAAACGCGTCCTGTACCTGGACGGCACCCGGCTCGGCGACGACCTGATCGGCCCGGCCGTGGACTCGCCGGATCTGCGCGACCCGGTGCTGCGGCGGCGCGTCGGACAGCTGCACGCGGTGCTCGCCCAGCCCGGTGACGAGCTGGAGGCCGACAGCCGGCTGGCCCTCATCGGCGACCGGCTGCGCGCCTGCCTGCTGCCGAGGACGGCGGCCCCTGCCGACCGGCGTGACCCGGTGCTGGCCCGCCGGCTGCGCGAGCTCCTCGACGAGCGGGTGGTGCCGGGCATCGCCCTGGACGAGGCGGCGGCGCTGGTGCAGGCGCATCCCACGCACCTCGTCCGGTCGTTCAGCGCCGCGTACGGGATCGCCCCGCACCAGTACCTGATGTCCCGCCGGGTCGGCCGCGCGCGCCGGCTGCTGCTGGAGGGCCGGGCGCCGGCCGAGGTGGCCGCCGCGACCGGCTTCTACGACCAGTCGCACCTCACCCGGCACTTCCGCCGGCTGGTGGGCGTCACCCCGGGCCGCTACCGCGGCAGCGCGCGCTGAGCGTCGTACAGATTGCGGGGCCGTACGACGTCCGTGGTGCCGTACAGCTCGAGGCGGGCGTGCAGGTCGCCGGTGAAGTCGGGCACGTCGATCTGGCCGAACTCGCTGACCTCGTTGAGCCCGACGGTCGCGGAGTACGGTGCGAGGCCGTCGAGGCGGACCATGCCGGCGCGGCCGTTGACGACCCGCACGTTCCAGTGGGTGAAGCGCGCCCCGAACAGCGGTCCGGCGCTCGCGTCGCCGCCGTGGCGGCCGTCGTTGACGACGGTGATGTCGGTGCGGACGTTGGCGAAGGGCAGTCCGCGATGGCTGTCGAAGGTGCCCATGCGCATGTCGCCGCGCGACCACACGTTGTGGGAGGACAGGCCCTCGACGTTGATGCCGTGCAGCTGGGTGTCGGCGGGGGCGGGCGTGGTGCGGGCCTCGATCGTGAAGTCCTCGACCAGGTTGTCGTGCGAGCCCTCGCGGCAGAAGTACGGGTGGTGCGTGCCGCGGCCCGCCACGCGCGTGTGCGTGAGCGTGCAGGCGGAGGCGGCCACCAGGCCGAAGCCGTTGTCGACGTGGCGGACCGTCACGTCGTGCACCCAGCAGTCGTAGGCGCACTGGAGGACGACACCGTTGTGGCCCTTGTCGAGCAGGTGCGGCTGCTGCGGGGTCTGGACCGCCTCCAGGGTGAGGCCCTCCACGCCCGCGCCGGTCAACTCCTCGACGTGCGTGGTCAGTCGGGGGTCCCACTCGGGGCGTACGTCGAGCGGCAGGGGGCGTTCCAGGGTGACCTCGCGGCCGCGGACCCGGGCGACGCGCACCGGCCACTCGTAGGGCACGTACGAGGTCAGCTTCGTCTTGTCGTCCCAGGTGTACGCCTCGGCGCCCGGTCCGCCGCCGCTCATGTGCTCGAGGAGCGTGTGCTCGGCGTCGTCGGCGAGGCGCAGCAGCACGAGGGCGCCGGCGCGCAGCGCGGACGGGTCGGCCACCCGTACCGTCCAGGAGCCTCGCCGGGCGGGGGCGACGGTGGTGAGGGTGCGCCACTCGTCGCGCCGGTTGCCGGTCCAGCCCTCGAACGGCCAGTCCCGCGCGCGGATGGCGTCGGTGAGGGACCGCCACCGCGCCTCGGGCGCCAGCCAGATCAGGCCGCCCGCCCACGACCAGGACGACTTGTCGCCGCCGTAGCGGGAGCCGTAGACGCCGATCAGCTCGGTGAGGTTCTTCGTGGCGAGGAGGGTCGTACGGCCGCTGCCGGCGCCGCGCAGGACGACGTTCGAGTGGCCGACGCGGATGACGTCGTCGACGCGCCAGGTGCCGGGCGGGATGGTGACCGTGCCACCGCCGGCCCGTCCGGCGGCGGCGATGGCACGGTTGATCGCGGGGGCGCAGTCGGTCGTGCCGTCCGGCACGGCGCCGAAGGCGCGGACGTCGGCGACGACGCGGTGGCGGTCCCCGCCGCGCCGGCCCGCCCGGCCGATGTACGGGATCTGCGGGTGGGTGAAGGGGGTGCGGGTGAACTCGTGCCAGAGTGCGGGGACTTGGGGGGTGCCGGGGGGCGGGGCGGCGGGGGTGGCCGCCCGGGCCGCCGGGCCGGCCGTCGCGGCGAGTGCCACGGCCGTGGCTCCGCCGAGCAGGGCCCGTCTGGTGAGATGCGTGTCGCCCATGTCCGTACGCCCTCCATGCCGCCTCGCATGCCGCTTCTCCTGCGGCACTTTCATGGATGTGAACGATGTTCAGAAGTGCGTCGGGTGTGAGCATGCCATGACACCCCTGCGACCGGAAGAGGGTGCGCAGGGGCGAGGCCATGTGCCAGGTGGGGCGGAGCTGCCGTCAGCCCTCGGACTTCTTGGTCAGGTGGCTGAACGCGTCCAGGTTGCGTGTGGACTCACCGCGCGCCACCCGCCACTCGTACTCCTTGCGGATCGCGGAGGCGAACCCGAGCTCCAGGAGGGTGTTGAAGGCGCCGTCGGCCGCCTCCAGGACCTGGCCGAGGAGGCGGTCGATCTCGTCCGGGGTGATCGAGGCGAGCGGGAGCCGGGCGGTGACGTACACGTCGCCGAGCCGGTCGACGGCGTAACTCACGCCGTACAGCTTGAGGTTGCGCTCCAGGAGCCAGCGGTGGACCCCGGGCTCGTTCTCGTCGGGGTGGCGGATGACGAAGGCGTTCAGCGAGAGGGAGTGGCGGCCGACTCTCAGGGAGACCGTCGTGGACAGCTTCCGTGTGCCGGGGAGCGTGACGACGTAGGTGCCCGGCTCGGGGCTCTCCCACTCCAGTTCGGCGTCCTTCAGTGCTCCCTCGACGACCTGGGCCGCCTTCTGTGCGTCAGCCATGGTGGGAGCGTACGCGACGGCGGTACGTCTGGGCCGCGGCCGTGTAGACCTCCGCCGTGGCGGCCGCCGCGGTGTCCCAGCCGAACGACTGGGCGTGCCGCGCCGCCGCCTCGCCCATCCGCGGGCACAGCTGCGGATCGTCGGCGAAGGCGCGCAGCACGTGCGCGTAGGCGGCCGGGTTGTGGCCCTCGACCAGGAAGCCCGTGCGGCCGTCGGCGACGGCCACCGGCAGCCCGCCCACGGCGGCCGCCAGCACGGGGGTGCCCGCCGCCTGCGCCTCGATGGCGACCAGCCCGAAGGACTCGCTGTACGACGGCATGACCAGCACGGACGCCGCCCGGAACCAGTCCGCGAGCTGCTCCTGCCCGACCGGCGGCCGGAACCGTACGACGTCGGCGATGCCGAGCCGGGCGGCGAGCTTCTGCAGCCCCTCCGGTTTGGCCATGCCGCTGCCGCTCGGGCCGCCGACGACCGGCACCAGGACGCGGGAGCGCAGCTCCGGGCGCTCGCCCAGCAGGACGGCGACCGCGCGCAGCAGGATGTCCGGCGCCTTCAGCGGCTGGATACGGCCCGCGAAGAGCGGGATCAGGGCGTCCTGCGGGAGGCCGAGGCGGGCGCGGGCGGCGGCCCGGCCGTCGGCCGGTGAGAAGCGGGAGAGGTTCACGCCGGGGTGGACGACGGCGACCTTGGCCGGGTCGGCGGCGTAGTGCCGTACGAGCTCGTCGGCCTCCTCCTCGGTGTTGGCGATGAGGCGGTCGGCGGCGTCGACGATCTGGGTCTCGCCGATGACGCGGGCGGCCGGTTCGGGGGTGTCGCCGTCGGCCAGGTTGGCGTTCTTGACCTTGGCCATGGTGTGCATGGCGTGCACCAGGGGGACGCCCCAACGCTGGGCGGCGAGCCAACCGACGTGCCCGGAGAGCCAGTAGTGCGAGTGGACCAGGTCGTAGTGGCCGGGGCGGTGACCGGCCCAGGCCTGCATGACGCCGTGGGTGAAGGCGCACAGCTGGGCGGGCAGGTCCTCCTTGTTGAGGCCCTCGTAGGGGCCGGCGTCGACGTGCCGGACGAGGACGCCGGGTGCCAGCTCGACGACCGGGGGGAGGTCCGCGGCGGTCGTCCGCGTGAAGATCTCGACCTCGATGTTGATCGCGGCCAGGCACTGCGCGAGCTCGACGATGTATACGTTCATGCCGCCGGCGTCGCCCGTTCCGGGCTGGTGCAGCGGCGAGGTGTGCACGGAGAGCATGGCGACCCGGCGGGGACGGCGGTGCAGCCTGAGCCTCGGCGGGGCCGCCGGGGAGCGACGCCCGAGCCTGCTGACGTACTGGCTCACGTGGCGTTCCTCCTTGGCCTGCGGGCATGCCGGACAGAGGGGTATGACGCCCTCCAAGGCGGTGCAACGCCGGAAGACGGGGTTCCCATTCCTGGCGGGGCGGTTTTTGCCGAGGCGTTACCGGATGTCGCTCAACCGTTCGACGCCGGGGCGCGTCACCGGGACCGGGTTCCCCGCGCGCGGGTCCTCATGCGGCGGCGGGTCGGGCCCGCCCGGGCCGTTGCGCCCGGACCTTTACCCTCGTATCCATGACAGCCCGCGCAGCCCACCGTCCCGTGGGATCGGTGACGCGCGGCACCACCAACCCCAACCGGCTGCGGCGCATGGACCGCTGGATCGCCCACGCCCACGGGGCCGAGCTGCGCCGGGCCGCCGCCCCCGTGGCCGTCGACCTCGGCTACGGCGCCGCCCCCTGGACCGCCGTGGAACTGCTCGGCCGGCTGCGGGCCGTCGCGCCCCGGGTGCGGGTCGTCGGCGTCGAGATCGAACCGGCCCGGGTCGCCGCAGCGAAGCCGTACGAGAGGGACGGGCTCGTCTTCCGGCACGGCGGCTTCGAGATCCCCCTCCCCCAGCGCCCGCATCTCGTCCGCGCGGCGAACGTGCTGCGCCAGTACGACGAGGGCCAGGTCACCGAGGTCTGGGAGCGGCTGTGCGCCCGGCTCGCCCCGGCCGATCCGGTGACCGGCTCACGGGGCGGGCTGCTGGTCGAGGGGACCTGTGACGAGATCGGGCGCCGGCACGTGTGGGTGGCGCTCGGCCCGGAGGGGCCGCGCACGGTCACGTTCGCGACCCGGCTGGGCTCCCTGGAACGGCCGTCGGACCTCGCCGAACGGCTCCCCAAAGCGCTGATCCACCGCAATGTCCCCGGCGAACCCGTGCACGCCTTCCTGCGCGACTTCGACCGCGCCTGGGCCGCCGCCGCGCCCTACGCCTCCTACGGGGCCCGCCAGCGCTGGATCCGGACCGTGCGTCAGCTGACGGCGGACTGGCCGGTGACGGACGGCCCGGCGCGCTGGCGTCAGGGCGAAGTCACCGTGGACTGGGCGGCGTTGGAACCCCGGAGCGGGGCGGTGTCGGCGCCCCGGAGCTGACCCCTCCGGTCACGGGAGGCGGCCCGGGTGCCCTCCCGCCCCGCTGACCTGCGGGGAACGATCTCCCTGAGTCGTTCGTCACAAAGGCGGGGTGATCGTCATGACCGGGAGGGGACGGGGGGAAACAGACCTCTGTCGCTTTGCGCGCCGACATGGCACGATCCCCCGGACGCCTTAAGTTACTGACGGGACATCAGTTTGGGGGCACAGGTATGGGCACGGGCAAGCGCGGCCTGATCACAGCGGCCGTGACCGTCGTCTGCGCGGTCACCGTCCTGGCAGCACCGGGCATGGCGTTCGCGGCGCCTTCCCCGACCCCCTCCCCCAGCGCCTCGGCCTCCGCGTCCGCCTCCCCCTCCGCCGACCCGGCTCCGGTGACCAACGAGGAACTCGAGGCCGTCCGCACGAAGCTGGAGAAGCTCTACCACGCCGCGTCCGTCGCCACCGACGAGTACAACGCCGCCGAGGAGGCCGCCGAGAAGCAGTCGGCCGAGATCGTCGAGCTGGCGAAGAAGATCGTCCAGGGCAAGGAGAAGCTCGCCGAGCTGAAGAAGCGCGCCGGCTCCGCGGCCGCCGCCCAGTACCGCTCCGGCGGACTGCCGGACGAGGCGCATCTGATGCTGAGCGACAACCCGCAGCACTTCCTCGACAACACCCGCCGGGTGCTCCAGGGTCAGCGCGCCACCAAGGGCCTGCTCGCCGAAATGACGCGCACCCAGCAGGACTTGGAGCAGTACGCGAAGGACGCCTCCGCGCAGTGGCGGCGGCTGGAGAAGGGCCGCAAGGCCAAGGCGGCCGCCCAGAAGAAGATCGAGAAGCAGATCAAGGCGGCCGAGGAGCTGGAGTCGCAGCTCGAGAAGGAGGAGCGGGAGCGCCTCGCCGAGCTGGAGGCGGCGGCGGCCCGCAAGGCGCAGACGGCCTGGCTGGACTCCGGCATCCTCGAGGACCTGAAGACGAAGGCGTCCGAGCGAGGCCGCAAGGCCGTCGCGTACGCCACCGAGCAGCTCGGCAAGCCGTACGAGTGGGGCGCCGAGGGCCCGAAGACGTACGACTGCTCGGGGCTGACCTCCCAGGCGTGGGCGAGCGCGGGACGCCCGATCCCCCGGACGTCCCAGGAGCAGTGGAAGCGGCTCAAGCACGTCCCGGTCGAGGAGATGCGCCCCGGCGACCTCATCATCTACAACGCCGACGCCAGCCATGTGGCGATGTACGTCGGTGACGGCTCGATCATCCACGCCCCGCGGCCCGGCCGTACGGTCACCGTGGCGGGCGCCGGTTCGATGCGGATCCTGGGTGTGGTCCGTCCCGATGCGTGAGGTTTCAGGGGGTCTTGTGACCCACCTGGCGCCCACCCCTGTGACGGACCTGTGGTGACCGGCACCACGTGACCCACTCCACGTCACATCCCCCACGTCTCCGTCACGGACGTGACGTTCGTCATCCCCGGGGCCCCGTCGGCCTGTCCAACTGCGGTAGCAAACGCGGCATATGACAGCGGCGAGGGTCCGCCGGACGTGCCCCGCGCCATTCCGCTGCGGCGCCGACACCCGCTATGGTCCCCGTCGGTGGATCGAGGACCCTCGGTCCACCTGCCCTCGGGGGGAGGGAAGGAACTCACGACAATGCCCGTACCCGTACCGCGGCAGAGAGCGATCCCGGCCGTGGAGACAGGTCAGGCGCAGGCCGCGTCCCCAGGCGGCGGCACGTTCACGGATGAGGCCCCGCGTAAGGAACAGACGGTCGAGAACACCCCGCACACCCATCTGACACTGCTGCTGATCGAGGACGATCCCGGCGGGTCGACGGTCGTGCCCGAGATGCTCGACTCGGCCGGCAGGCCCATCCGGGTGCGCACCGCCCGCAACCTCACCGAGGCCGCGCGGCTGCTCACCGACGACGTCCACTGCATCCTGCTGGACCTGGCGCTGCCCGCGCCCGGCCGGTCGGGTGAGGACGACGACGAGCTCGGCGTGCTCAAGCACGTCCTGGAGCTCGCGCCCCGGCACGCCGTGCTGGCCCTCACCGCCTCCGGTGACGCCGAGCGCGGCGCCGAGGCCGTGCGCGTCGGCGCGCAGGACTATCTGTTCCGGGACGAGCTGGACGCCCGGCTGCTGAGCCGGGCGATCCGCTACGCCGTGGAGAGGAAACGTTCCGACACGGCCGAGCGGCGGCTCGCCGAGGGACGGCTGCGGGCGCAGGAGAACCGGCGCCTGGAGCGCGGCCTGCTGCCGACGCCCCTGCTGGAGGGCTCCTCGCTGCGCTTCGCCGCCCGTTACCGCCCGGGCCGCTCGCGCGCCCTGCTCGGCGGCGACTTCTACGACGTCGTACGCACCGCCGACGGCACCGTGCACGCCATGATCGGCGATGTGTGCGGGCACGGCCCCGACGAGGCCGCGCTCGGCGTCGAGCTGCGGATCGCGTGGCGGGCGCTGACGCTGGCCGGGCTCTGCGGCGACCAGCTGCTGAACACGCTCCAGCAGGTGCTGGAGCACGAGCGGAGCGACGACGAGATCTTCGCGACGCTGTGCACGGTCGACATCGCGCCGGACGGGCGCCGCGCCGGGCTCTGCCTGGCCGGGCATCCGTCCCCGCTGCTGGCCGGCCCCGGCCGGGCGGCACGGCTGCTGCCGTACGACAACAACGGGCCCGCACTCGGGCTGGTGCCCGGCGCCCGCTGGCCGCGGATGCAGGTGGAGCTCGGGGCCGAGTGGAGCCTGATGCTCTACACCGACGGGCTGATCGAGGGCCGCGTCGGCGAGGGCCGCGAGCGGCTGGGGCAGGACGGCATGGTCGACATGGTCCGGCGGCAGCTGGACGAGGGACTGCGCGGCGAGGAACTGCTGAGGGCGGCCGTCAACGAGGTCCGGGACCTCAACGGCGGCGAGCTGACGGACGACGTGGCGGTGCTGCTGCTCGACCGGTCGGCGTGAGGGCCGCCGGTCCCCGCCGGCGACGCCCTCCGCTCGTGCGGACCGGTCAGCGGCCCCCGTTGTACGGCCCGTAGGGGCCGTCGCTGCTGGAGCCGCCTCTGCGCGGGCGCCCGCCGCCCGACAGGCCCCGCAGGGCGGGGCGGACGTCGACCATGTAGACGATCGTCGCGATGAGGCCGATGATCGGCAGGAACGACAGGATGTTGAAGATCAGGTTCACCACGAAGGCGAGCCCGAGGACGATCAGCCAGAAGGCCTTGCTCTGCTTGTCGACCGCCCGGTAGGCGTCGTCCCGGCGGATGGCCGCGTCGATCAGCGCGAAGCCGCTGAAGAGGATCAGGGCCACGCTCAGCAGCCACATGAACCCCGCGAAGCCCTGCATCAGCACAACGTCCACCACCTGAATCAGCTCGTGTCTACGCGGTCACCGTACCCGCATCCGCAGGACCGTTACCCGGAGAACGGGCCGCGCACTCGGTAAGTGCCCGGCCCGCTCCCCGTCCTCGTCTTTCACCCGCCCGGGTGACCCGGCGGGCGCGAGGCCCGATCGATCGGCCTTACTTGGCCGGCGGGGTCGTCTTCTTGGCGGTGGCCTTGCGCGCCGGGGCCTTCTTGGCCGGAGCCTTCTTCGGCTGCGCGGCGGCGGCCGGCTCGGTCTTCACCGGCTCCGGCTTCACCGGCGCGGGCTTGGCCGGGGCGGCGGGCTTGGCCGCGGCGGGCGCGGGCTTGGTCTCCTTGACCTCGACCGGCTTGGCGTCCGGCTCGACGGCGATCGCGAACTCCTCGATCTCCTCGGCCGCCTCGCCACGCCAGGTCCGCACGGCCTGCTCACCGTGCTCGGCGACCTTCTCGTAGGTCTCGCGGGCCTTCACGGCGTACTCGGCGGCGACGCCGATGGTGCGCAGCGCGAGGTCCTGCGCGCTCTCGCCGAACTTCTTCAGGTCGGCGTCGAGGTTGCTGCCGAACTTCTTGAAGTCGGCGTCCAGGTTGCTGCCGAGCTTCTTGAGGTCGGTGTCCAGGCTGCCGACGAACTCGGTGACCTTGGCCTGCAGGGCCTCCTGGGCCTCCTTGGCCTTGGCACCGGCCTCCTTGGCGCGGGCGGCGGCCTTCTCCTGGACGGCCTTCGGGTCGGTGTTGCGCACGGCCTCGAACCGCGACGGCGCCTCGGTGCGCAGCTGCTCCACCAGTCCGGGCACCTTCTTGGCCTGCTGGAGGGCGAGGTCGGCGGTGCCGGCGGCGAAGTAGAGCGGGGTCGGGTCGCTGAAGGTCTTGCGCAGGTCGTCGGTGATGGCCATGGTGATGGTCCTCCCGGGTCGCTATCAGATGAGGGTTCTGGGTACCCGCGGCCGGCCGGACGGCTGACACCCGGGGAGCGGCCGACGCACCGGGTGCGTACGGCGGTCCTCGGTCAGCCGGCCGACTGCTGCGGGCCGGTCGGGTTCTCCGGGTCGGCGTCGCTGCCGTCGGACGTACGGGTCGTGCGGGGTCTGCGGGTCGTGCGGGGCGTGCGGGTGGCTCGGGGGCGGCGCGCGGTGTCCTCGCGGCCGCCGTCACCGCCGGCCTCGCCGTCGGGGTCCGTGCCGTCCTGCGAGTCGCCGGCCAGATCCTCCACGGCGTCGGCGATCCGCTCGGCCGCTTCCGCCTCCACGTCCTCGGGGGATATCCCGAAGCCGTTCTCCTTGCGGAACGACTCGTAGATCTGGAGCAGCACCTGCTTCTGGCGCTCGTTCAGGGTCGGGTCGGCCAGGATGACGGCACGCGTCTCCACCTCGTCCCGGTCCCGCTCGGCGTCGAGGATGCCGGCGCGGACGTACAGCGTCTCCGCGGAGATCCGCAGGGCCTTGGCGACCTGCTGCAACACCTCCGCGGACGGCTTGCGCAGCCCGCGCTCGATCTGGCTCAGGTACGGATTGGACACCCCGGCGGCATCGGCGAGCTGCCGCAGCGACAGCTGCGCGGTGCGCCGCTGCTCGCGCAGGTACTCGCCGAGATTGCCGACGTTGAGGGATGCCATGCGTCCACTGTGCCGCACTCTCGCTAACTTTTGCAAGCACCCGCTTGCAAAAGTGCGCCATGCCACCCGCGGGGCGCGGGGAGGGAGCACCGGAAGCGTCACCGGCTGGGCAGAGCCCGTGGTTGACCTTCACCTTGGGTGAGCCCACAGCATCGGGTGGGCCGGGCGACGTGCTCGGTACGAGACCTTCGGTGCCGGTCTGGTGCGACTCGAAGCGCATGCCGCTCGCTCCATCCCCTCGGCGACCTCCGGGACGCGATGCACGGACATCCCGACGTCCCGACGGTCGGCGACTCCATGCTCATCCCGCTACCTACCTAGCGTGGGATGCCCGGCCCCCGCCCCCCTCCGCGATCCACTCCTCCAGCACCGCGAAGTCCCGGTCGGTCAGGCCGCGGCGGTGGTCGACGCGGTGCAGGAGGGCCGGGGAGGGGTGGTGGGCGGCGACGTAGGCGCGGTCCACGTCGGTGATCTCGTCGTCCACCCAGACGAACGCCCGGCCCGCCGCCCAGGCCACCAGGGGCCGGGTCTTCCAGTGCGGGGCGCGGGTTCCGAGCCAGGGCTCGGCGTCCTCGTCCGGCCAGTCGACCAGCCGGAGCGGGGGCAGGCCGAGCCAGGGCGCGAGAGCCACGTTCGCGTCGTCCAGCCAGGTCGTCGCCCACACGAGCTCGCAGCCGAGCCCCGCGAGCCGTCGCAGCCGGGCACCGAGGGTGGGGTCCACCCGGGTGAGCAGAGGGTGGGCGGGCGGTCCGGTGAGGGTGCGGGGTGACTCGAACAGGGGGTACGGCCGCTGCGACCCGAAGGGGATGAGCGTGCCGTCGACGTCGAGGAACAGGAGCATCGGAAACAGCATCGCCCTTGGCCGGGCCCTGCGCTACCGTCGACCGCATGACTGCCGGGTCGGCCTTGTGCCGTGAGCGAGTTGGGTGTTGCCCGGCCTCTGAGTGAGGCCATGGGAGCGGGCCAGGGGCCCGCCGTTTCTCTCCGCATCCCTCCCAGACGGACATCGCGAAGAGAAAGAGACCAGACACCCCGACATGCCCCACGACTTCAATCAGCAGGTCATCGAGGAGTTCCGCGCCAACAAGGGCCGCGTCGGCGGCCCCTTCGAAGGCGGCCGGCTGCTCCTCCTCACCACCACCGGCGCCCGCAGCGGGCGCCCCCACACCACCCCGGTCGCCTATCTGCCGGACGGCGGCGACCGCGTCCTCGTCATCGCCTCGGCCGCCGGCTCCCCGAAGCACCCGGCGTGGTTCCACAACCTCGTCGCCCACCCCGAGGTGACCGTGGAGGCCGGGGCGTTCACCTACCCGGCGCGGGCGGTCGTCCTGGCGGGCGAGGAACGGGACCGGGCGTTCGCGCGGGCCGTGGACGCCGATCCCGGCTGGGCCTCCTACCAGGAGCGGACGGAGCGGGTGATCCCGGTGGTCGCCCTGTACGAGATCACCCAGGGGCCGCCGCAGGTCAACGCCGCCTCCATGGGCGAGGCCATCAAGGTCGTACACGACGCCTTCCGGCGCGAACTCGCTCTCATCCGGGACGAGATGGCGAAGGGCGGCTCCACCGGCTCCACCCTGGGCGCCCAGCTGCGCGTCAACTGCCTCACCTTCTGCCAGGGCCTGCACAACCACCACACCGGCGAGGACACCGCCCTGTTCCCCTTCCTCGCCGACCGGCACCCCGGGCACGCGCCCGTGCTGGCCCGCCTGCGCGAGGAGCACGAGCGCATCGCCGACCTCGTCGAGCGGCTGCGCCGGGCCGTCGGGGAGGACGGGGCGGCGGGCGATCCGGAAGCCGCGCGCGAGGAGGTGGCCCGGCTGACAGCGGAACTGGAGGCCCATCTGACGGACGAGGAGGAGCAGTTGATCCCCCTCCTCGACGCCGCCGCCGGCTGACGGACGACTACCGACCGGGAGGCCGCCGCTCAGAAGGGCAGCGGCCTCCCGTGCCCGACCTGCTCAGAAGGGCAGAGGCTTCCCGTGCACCACCTCCAGCCCCGCCACGGCCCGCGTCAGCACCACGTACAGCCGGTGCAGGCCGCGCTCCTCCGCCTCCGCGATCGCCGCCGGCTCCACCGCGACGACGTGGTCGTACTCCAGTCCCTTCACCACACTCGCCGGTACGACGACCACCCGCTCCCCCGGCGCCTCGGCCCGCCCCGCCGCGATCCCGGCGCCCGCCAGCGCCTCCCGCACCCGGGCCACGTCCGCGTCGGCCGCGATCACCCCCACGGATCCCTCGCGCCCCAGCGCGTCCCGGACGGCCCCCACGACGGCACCCGGCAGGTCGTCCCCGGCCGCCCGGAACCGCACCTCCCCGTCCCCGCGCAGCGAACGGGCCGGCGGCACCGCCACCGCCAGCCGCGCCAGCAGCCGGTCGGCCAGTTCCAGGACGGCGCGCGGCACCCGGAACCCGGTGGTCAGCGCGACGACCGCCGCGTCCGGCTTGCCCAGGTGCGCCATCGCCGACGCCCAGTCCCGCGCGGCCCACGGGGTCGTGCCCTGCGCCAGGTCCCCGAGGACGGTCAGCGAGCCGAACGGGCAGCGGCGCGCGATCGCCCGGCACTCCATCGGCGACAGGTCCTGCGCCTCGTCGACGACGACGTGGCCGTACCCCTCCGGGCGCTCGACAAGCCCGGCGACCTCGTCCAGGAGGACCAGATCGGCGGCCGACCAGCGGGCCGACTTCCACGAGCGCGGCGGTCTCGTCCAGAGCAGCGCCTTCCGCTCGTCGTCGTCGAGCACCCCCTCGGAGGCGTCCGCCAGCGCCTCCGGGTCCGTGAACAGCTCGGTGACGACCTCCTCCGGCCGCACCTTCGGCCAGACCGCGTCCACGTACGCGCCGACCGCCCGCCCCCGCGACACCCGCTGCGCCCAGGCGGCGGTCTGCGGTCCGGCGCGCCGCTCGGCCTGCTCCCGCAGGAGGCGTACGGCCCGGGACCGCACCCGCTCCCGCCCCACGGCGTACGGCGGTTCCTCGGCGCGGACGTCCTCGACGATCCGCCGCAGCGCGTCCGCCGGGACCCGCCACCGGTAGGAGCCGTCGGCCACGGCCAGCGGGGCCAGGTCCCCGGGCCGCCCCACGCGCGCGTACAGCGCCCTGCGCAGCACCTCCGCCATCCGGACGTCGTGCTTCAGCCGGGCGGCCCGCTCGTCGTCCGTGCCCCGGACCGGATGCCGGGCGATCTCCCCGGCCAGCGTGGACTGGCGCACCCCGGTCTCGCCCAGCGCGGGCAGCACCTCGGAGATGTACGACAGGAAGGTCGGGTTCGGCCCGAGGATCAGCAGTCCGCCGCGCCGGATGCGCTGCGGGTGGGTGTAGAGCAGGTAGGCGGCGCGGTGCAGGCCGACGGCGGTCTTGCCGGTGCCCGGAGCGCCCTGCACACACAGGGAGACGGCGAGGTCGCCTCGTACGAGGTCGTCCTGCTCGGGCTGGATGGTGGCGGCGATGTCCCGCATCGGCCCTAGGCGCGGCCGCTCGATCTCCCGGGCGACGATCTCGCTGACCCGGCTCTCCCCTCGATCCAGGTGCTCGTCCTCCAGCCCGGTGAGGTCGCCGGAGTCGCCGCGGCTGCCCGGCGCCCACCCGAACCGGCGCCGTACGGCCACGCCCTGCGGGTCGCGGGCGGACGCCTGGTAGAAGGCGCGGGCGACGGGGGCACGCCAGTCGACGACGAGGGGCGGGTCGGCGGGGTGCACGCCGACCCGCAGCCGGCCGATGTGCAGGCCGGCCTGCCGCTCACCGCCCGCGAAGTCCGGGCCCGCGAAGTCCAGCCGCCCGAAGAACAGCGGCCCCTCGGGCAGTTCGCGCAGCGCCTTGGCCTGGCTGCGCAGCCGGCGGCCGAGCACCTCGGCGTCGGCGCCGGAGGCGGAGGCGTTGACACCGATGACCACCTGGTGGTCCGCCCCGTCGAGCATCGCGGCGAGCGCGCGACGGCAGCGGTCGTGATGGGCGCGCTCGTCCAGGAGAGCGGTGCGCAGGTCGGCGGAGGGGTCGGCAGGCGTCATGCCCGCCACCCTACACGCGAAAAAGCAACTCGGTTAAATTATTTACCGTCACTCAGCGGACTCCCGGCCGGCGGCCAGCTCCGGCAGCCCGGCCTCGAGCCGCCCGAACGCCCGCTCCGCCGCCGCGACGGCGTCCCTCCTGACCTTCGCCAACGGCTCCCCGGCCTTGATCCGGCGCCAGTTCTCCTCCGCGAGGATCCGCCGGACGGCCACGATCTGCCCGGCCGCGAGCCGCGCGTCCAACCCGCCGCCCAGCGCCTCGGCGAGCGCGGCCTCGGACCGCTCGAGGTAGCCGTACATGCGTGCGACGAGGGCCGGCGTGCCGTAGACGAGCGAGTGGAAGGCCAGGACCTGGGGGTGGTCGTTGAGCCCGGTGATGGGGTCCCCGCGCTCGATCGCGTCGAGGAAGTCCCGCCGCAGCGCCTCGACCGGCGACCCCTGCGCCGCGGCCACGACCCGCGCGGCCTCCTCCTCGTGATCGGCGATCCGGTACAGCACGAGGTCCTCCTTGGCCGGGAAGTACCGGAAGAGGGTCGGCTTGGAGATCTCGGCGGCGGCGGCCACCTCGGCGACGGACACGGCGTCGAAGCCCTTCTCCAGGAAGAGCCGGATGGCCGTCTCGGAGACGGTCTCGTACATACGCCGCTTCTTGCGTTCCCGCAGGCCGGGGGCGGGGGTGCCGTCGTCGCTCATGGACGCGAGCCTACGCGCCGGGCGGGCACCGTCCGCAGCCGTCCGGCCGGCATCCGCAGCCGTCCGGCCGGCGTTCAGCCGCGGTGCGAGCCATGCCACTCGCGCAGCGACCGCGCCACGGTCGTCAGCGTCGGCACCTCGTCCAGACCCAGCGGGACGGCGGCCCGCTGCAGGACGCGCTGGACCTTGACCGACTCGGTGAGCCAGCGCCGCCAGTGGAACGACCCGCCCTCGCCGAGGACCTGGGTCGCCCGGATCACGTCGGTGAAGACGCTCTGCGCCCGCTTGAACTCACGCAGCCGGGGCAGGTCGTCCCGCCAGCCCTCGGTGCTGCCGGGGGCGGACCGTTCCGCCACCTCGCGCCAGCGCCCGACCACCCGCTTCTCCTGTTCGGCCGGGTATCCCATGAGGTGCAGATGCGTGGCGAGGTCGTACAGCGGGTCGCCGAGCATGGCCAGTTCCCAGTCGATGGTCCACAGGCGGCCGACGGGGTCGAGGACGAAGTTCTCCCGGTGCAGGTCGGCGTGGAGGAGCGTGAAGGGTCGCCGCGTCAGACCGGGGACGAGGACGCGCTTGCGCAGCGAACGGAACGAGTCGTCGTCCACCCCGAGCGTGGCGAAGAGCCCTTCGAAGGCGTCCCGGTTGGCCTGGTACACCCGCTCCTCGGCGAACCGGATGAGCCCGTCGAGGAACCCGGCGGAGTCGCGGTCCTCGGCCCGGTCCCCGGGGGAGCAGCGGCGCTCGGCGCCGACCGTGCCGGGGGCGACGGCGGTCAACTCCTCGAAGAGCGACAGGATCTGGTCGAGAACCCGGTCCGGGACCGGGCGGCCCGGTCCGTACGTGGACCCGAGCGTGCGCCCCTCGATGAACCCCTGGAGCCGGATGCCCCCCACGTCCACGAGGCGCGGGATACGGGAGATACGTCCCTGCAGCGTCTCCAGCAGCTCCTCCTCCGAGCGGAAGCACCGCCGGTCGAACCACAGCAGCCGCTCGCGCGGGGCCCGGCACTTGACCCGCCCTGGTTCGGCCTCCTCGTCGTCCTCACCGTCACCGTCACCGGCCGCGCCGGGCAGGGAGAGCACGTACGTCTCGTGGTGGTAGCCCTTGAGCGGGCCCTCGACCGCGCTCGTATCACCGCCGCTCAACTCGACGGCCTTCTCCCGCGTCTGGGACACCCGCTGGGCTGACATGGCACACGCTCTCTCGACTGACCCCGCACCGGTGGCGGGAATGGCACGGCATCCCCCTGTGAGGGGGCATAGTGCCAGAAGAGAGGGGTGGGTTCGGGGAGAACCTCGCAGAAGGACGGGCGCGTTCCGCCTCCGCTACCCCGGCGCCCCCGCCGCGCGCACCGCCCGCAGCACCTCGTTCAGGTCCGTCACGACGTGGTCCGCGCCCGCCCGGCGCAGCAGCTTCTCCTTCTCCTCGGTGCGGGCGTAGCCCAGGAAGGGGACGCCCGCTTCGGCGGCCGCCTGCCAGTCGGTGGGGGTGTCGCCGATGAAGAGGGCGCTGCCGGGGGCCGCCCCCATCGCGCTCAACGCCCGGTTCAGGTAGTGCGGGTGGGGCTTCAGGTACTGCAGGTCCTGGGTGCGGCCGTATATGTGGGGCTGGAAGCGGTGGAGGAGTCTGCGGTCGGTCAGGTAGGTGCGGACGACGCGCGGGGCGTTGTTCGTGGCGACGGCGAGGCGGGCGCCGATCTCCGCCCAGGTGTGGATCAGGACGTCCGCGTACGCGGTGGGCATCGCCGAGGCGGCGGCGCGCAGTTCCTCCTGGGTGAGGCGTTCCTCCAGCTCGGCGACCAGGTCGCTGCCCGGGTGGCGGCGGTTCACGGCGCGCAGGACGACGTGCGGGTCGAGGGACTCCCGTTCGGCCTCGTCCAGCAGGCTGTGCAGTCCGCGGCCCTCGAGCCAGCTCACCAGGTCGCGTGCGACTCCCTCCGCCTTGTGCCCGGCGAAGAGCCGGCAGATCGGGCCGTCGAAGTCCCACACCACCACACGTGCGCGCTCGACCAGGGCCGTCAGGTCGTCGGTCTCGCCGTCCGGGTGTGCTGCCACCGCTTCAGTGTGCGTCGTATCAGGAGTCACTAGGAGAGTGTCAGGTCAGTCGTGATGGTTTCCCAGAGGGCGTCGAACCACTTCTGCGATTCCTGCACGAACGCGGCGTCGCGCTGCCCGGCCTGCTCCACGAAGGAGAACAGCAGGGACGTCGAGCCGAGGGCGTCGTACATCTCCAGGGTCCGGCTCTCGTACTCCTCCTGCCGTTCGGTGAGGACGTAGTAGCCGATCAGTGCCTCCTGGCCGTTGAGGAGATACAGCTTCACCGGAGGGGTGAACGGCAGCGCCCGGAAGGTGACGCGGACGTCGACGCCGACCGTGGAGCGCAGCGCCTGGAGGTTGTGCCGCAGCACGCGCGCCTGCGCGTTGCGCATCTCCAGCCACCGTTTGTGCACGGGGTCGTCGCCCTCGCCGCCGGCCACGGAGACCGGGAAGGCGAGGTGGATGGTCCGGGACGGCAACAGGACGCGGACGTCGACGGACTCGGGGCGTATCGAGCCCTCGTGGATGAGGCGGAGCGGTTCGCCGAGGGCGAGCATCAGCGTCTCGGAGGTGTGGCAGACGACGTCCACGCGCACGTGGGGCGCGGCGAACGCCTCGGCCAGGCGGGGGGCGAGGCCGACCATCGTGGGCTGCGGCGCGCCGCGCGTGGGCGGCGGCAGGGCGATCCGCGGCGGGCTGCCCTTGCTGACGTTGGTGAGGAGGCCGTCCTCCTGGAGGGCGCGCAGGGCCTGGCGGACGGTGCCGCGCTCGACGCCGAACTCCTCGGCGAGCTCGGCCTGGGTGGGCAGGCGGTCGCCGGCCTTGAGTTCCCCGACGCGGATGCGTTCCCGCAGGATGTCGGCGATCTCCTGCGGAGAGAGTCTCCTGCTGCCGTTCACGGCCACGTTCTCCTGAGTCACGACCAAACGCTACAACTTGTGCCCATCTGGCGGCAGTTGTTTGTAGCTTGTTTCAAAGTAGGGACCAAGTGGGGACAACCTCTTCAGAGTTGGCACCAAGTTGGTTGAGTTGGCGGAAGTAATCCTTCCATCCCCGGAAGATCGAAGGGGGAAACACCGATGCCCGTCCTCGCACTCCTCTCCGCCGTCTTCGTCGTCGGCGTCGAGCAGCTCCTGCAGTGGAAGTACGGCGCCACCGGCCTCATCGGCCTGCTCCTCCTCACCATAGGCATCAAGGCCAGGAACCCGGCCGTCAGCTCCATCGGTGCCGCCGTCCTCGCCGTCCTCTTCTCCGGCCCGGCCCTGTGAGTCGTACGCGCGAGGGACCACCGAAAGGCGAAAGGCGCAGGTCGAACGCCGTGGGAGACCGTCAGGTCGTGAGCGTCAGCTCCGAACTGATCGTCTCCCACAGTGCGTTGAACCACACGTGCGACTGTTCCACGAACGTCGTGTCGCGCAGTCCCGCCCCCTGCTCGAAGGCGAACAGCGTCGACTGGATGCCCGGGGCGTCGTACATCTCCAGGTGCTGCTGGCCGATCTCCACCTCGCTGCGGGTCAGCGTGTAGTAGGCGAACAGCGCCTCCGTGCCGTTGAGCAGGTACAGCTTCACCGGCGGGGTGAACGGCAGCGCGCGGAACGTGACCTGGACGTCGATGCCGTGCGTGGAGCGCAGCGCCAGCAGATTGTGCCGGAGCACCTGGCCCTGGGCGTTGCGCTGGTCGAGCCAGCGCCGGCGCAGCTGGACGTCGAGGTCGTCGGACGCGTCGTCCACCGGCGTCGGGAACGCGAGCGGGATGTCCCGGCTCGGCAGCAGCACCCGCACGACGACCTTGGCCGGTTTCATACGCCCGGCGTGGATCTGCCGGAGCGGTTCGCCGATGGCGAGGGTGAGGGAGACCGAGGTGAGGCACAGCGCGTCGATCTCGACGTGCGGGGCGGCGAAGGCGGCCGCGACGCGCGGGCCGAGGGTCACCATCGTGGGCTGCGGCACTGCTTCGGGGCCGGTGACGGCCCTGCCGGGCTCGGGAGCGACGGTGGCCGGAGCGCCCTTGGAGGCGTTGGTGAGCAGGTGCTCGGACTGCAGGATGCGCAGGGCCTGCCGTACGGCTCCGCGCTCGACGCCGAACTCGTCGGCCAGCTTGGCCTGGGTGGGCATGCGCTGGCCCGGCTGCAGTTCGCCCGAGGCGATCCGGGCACGCAGCGCCGCGGCCACCTCCCGGTGTGAAGTCTGTGGCCGCTGCGACCTCTTCCGCCCAGTGGCGGGGGCGTGTTTCGGCTCCACGACCGAACATTACAACTTCCCGCCATCTTTGGGCAGTTCACCGGATGGTGGTTATAGGACGTGTCAAGACGGTCATAACTACAGTGAAGTTGGTCGCCAACTTCAACGACATGGTCACACTTCAAGGAGTTGGCCACGAGTCGCCGCAGGTTCAGCCGACCGGGCTCCCTTCCGGAGGGGAGCCGGGAGCCCGGGCGGCCGACGCACAGCCACAACTCCACATCGACATCCAAACACCGACAGCACAGCCACAACCGCATACGGACGCACAGCCACAACTGAAGAAGGGCGCACTCCGCCCGCCCCCACAACTGAACAGCTCGCTACGGATGAGCGGACCCGTCACCTCGGCGGAAGGAGGTTCAGAAGATGTCCGGGCACCAGGGTCGCCTGGACGTACGCAGCAGGGCGTCGGCCGTCAGGGCGGCGCCCGCTCGCTCTTCCCGCACCCGCCCCAGCGCGGCGAGCCGTACGACGGACTCGTCGCCGAGCCACAGCCGGCTCAGGTCGGACACGTCGAGGGTCAGGTCCGCGGTGGCCGTGGTCGGCGCGCAGGACGCGCCGTCCGCGGACGCCTCCAGCCGGAACCGCCCGCCCGACAGCCCCGATCCGTCCACGACCTCCAGCACCAGCGCGCCGCTCCCGGCGTAGGTGCGCGCCGTGAGGGCCCGTTCGACGTCGAGGATCCGCACCCACAGCCAGTCCGCCAGTGTCGTGATGCGGGCGGCGCGCGGATCGGGCAGGTACAGCGGCAGCAGGTCGTCGGGGACCCGCCGGCCGCTCTTCACCGTGGTGATCCAGTCGATGGAGCACAGGTAGAGCCACAGGGAGCGCTCGGCCTCGGGGGTCGCCGCGACCAGCCAGTCCACGGTCGCCGTGTTGAGGGGCTGCTTGCCGTCGCCCCATGTGTCGTCGGCCTTGTACGACACCAGCCCGTCGACCGTGCCGTCCGCCGAGCGGTACACGGCGAAGAACGGCTCCGTCCACGGGGTCCCCTCCACCCGCAGCCCGCCCGTGTGCACCTGCCACCACCGCTCGTCCCGGTCGACGGCTCCCGGCTGGGCGCGGCGCACCCGCTCGAACAGCTCGGGGCCCGCCTTGCGGACCTCGGACCCGTCCACGAGCTCGATACGGCCGCCGCCGTCCGGCCCCGACCACCTCGGGTCGATCCCGGCGCGCGGCACGTCGACCATCCACTCGGCCATCCACGTGGCGGGCCCGAAGCCGTAGCGGCCGTAGATCGGGTACTCGGCGGCGATCAGCGTCGCGACGACGTCACCGCGCTCCCGGGCCGCCGTCAGGTCGCGGGCCATCATGCGGGTCAGCAGGCCGCGGCGGCGGTGGGTGGGGCTGACGGTGACGTTGGTGACGGCGTCGGCGGGGACGGCGGCACCGCCGACCGCGGTGACCTCCTGCGCGAAGGAACGGAACGTGGCCACACAGCGGCCCCCGTCGAAGGCACCGAGTGTGCGGGCCGGGTCGATGTACGACTCCCGGTCCGCGGCCTCCGCCTCGGAGACGCCGGGAGACCGCAGGAAGCCGGTCCTCAGGGCCCGGCTCCACTCCGTGACGTCGCCCTTGGTGAGGGGGCGGATCTCTATGTCGCTGAGGGATGCGGAACGGCTCATGGAGCCACCGTAGGTCGGGGCGCGGGAAGTGTCCCGGGAATTTCCCCGCACCCCCGCCCCGAGCCGTCCCGCCGTCAGCTCAGCAGGTCGTCCACCTGGGCCTCGCCGTCCCGGTAGCGGCGGGTGATCTCCGCGCCGCACTCGTCGGCCGTGCGCTGGAGGCGCTGGCGGCGGCGGGAGACCTGCTGTTCGTAGCGGACGAGGCGGCCCATCGCGGCAGTCAGTTCCGCGTCGGTGCGCGCCTGGAGGTCGGACAGCTCGACCTCGGCCAGCATCTCGGACGCCAGCCGCCGCGACTCCTCGCTCTGCGGGGTCCCCAGCGTCACGTGGCGGGCCGAGGAGCGGTGCCGTGCGGGGGCGTCGGTGAGGATCTCCGGGAGGCGGTCCACGACGGCCGCGGCTCCCGCCGGGGACCGCCGCGCCAGCTCCGCCCGCAGGATGTCGATACGGCCCTGCAACAGGCGCCGCACATAGCTCAGATCGGCCTCGTCGCTCTGGGCGTCCCGGCGCAGGGTGCGCAGTTCGGGCAGGCTGAGGACGGTCAGGTCCTGCTCGGGCGGCTCCGGGGGCAGCGGTGCGTGCGGGCCCGGGCCCGGATCGTCGGCGGTGCGCTGCGTGGGCGGCCGCAGACCGTCCAGCCGGCCCGTGTGGGCCAGCACGACAGCCCCGGGCGGCTGCCCGGTACTCGGTGTGCTCATGTGCCTCAACCGTCCCCTCGACCGGCGTGTGGAAGCATCGTGCCATCCCGACCGGCCCCCACGTGACCGAGTGCCCCCGAACGGCCCCAGATGGGGGGCTACCTGTTCAAGAAGAAGCACCCGAAGGGGTCTTCGGGACAGCGGCCGTCCCGCGCCGGGCGGTGCCGGACCGCCCTCGGACGCACGGCATGATGGCCGTATGCGAGCTGTGGTGCAGAGAGTGGACGGCGCGAGCGTCGTCGTGGACGGCGAGACGGTCGGCGAGATCACCGGCGAGGGGCTGTGCGTCCTCGTCGGCGTCACGCACGAGGACACCAAGGAGAAGGCGGCGCAGCTCGCCCGCAAGCTCTGGTCGATCCGGATGCTGGACGACGAGAAGTCGTGCAGCGACATCGACGCCCCGCTGCTCGTCGTCAGCCAGTTCACCCTCTACGGCGACGCGCGCAAGGGCCGACGCCCCACCTGGAACGCCGCAGCGCCCGGCGAGGTGGCCGAGCCGCTCGTCGACGAGGTCGTGGCCCAGTTGCGCGCCCTGGGGGCGACGGTGGCGACGGGCCGGTTCGGCGCCAGGATGCGGGTGTCCCTGACGAACGACGGCCCGTTCACCGTGCTGATCGAGATCTAGACCCGGACCCCGCCGGTCAGGGCTCGACGACCACTTCCTGGGCCGCCGCCGTGTCGCCGGCGATCAGGCGGGCGTCCACCGGGACGTTCCGCTTGACCAGGGCGAGGGCGACGGGGCCCAGTTCGTGGTGGCGGGCCGACGTCGTGATGAAGCCGATCTTGCGGCCGTCGGGCTCCTCGTCCGCGAGACGGATCTCGGTGCCGGCGGCGGGCAGGTGCACCTCGCTGCCGTCCAGGTGCAGGAAGACCAGGCGGCGGGGCGGCTTGCCGAGGTTCTGGACCCGGGCGACCGTCTCCTGGCCCCGGTAGCAGCCCTTCTGCAGATGCACGGCCGTGCCGATCCAGCCCAGCTCGTGCGGGATGGTGCGGTGGTCGGTCTCGAAGCCCAGGCGCGGGCGGTGGCGTTCGACGCGCAGCGCCTCGTGGGCGAGCAGCCCGGCGGGCGGTCCGGCCTGCTCCGCGAACGCCTCCAGGTCCGCGCGGGGCAGGAACAGGTCGCGGCCGTACGGCGTCTCGCGCACGACGACGCCCTCGGGGACCTCGGTGATCGACCCGGCGGGCAGGTGCACCACGGCGAACTCGCCGGTGCGGTCGGCGACGTCCACCTTGTAGAAGAACTTCATCGACTCCAGGTACGCGATCAGCGCGTCCTGGGTGCCGGGCTCGACGTGCGCCCAGACCGTCGTGCCGTCGTCGACGAGGTACAGGGCGTGCTCGATGTGGCCGTGCGCGGAGAGGATCAGCGCCTCGGTGGCCTCGCCCGCCGGCAGGTCGGTGACGTGCTGGGTGAGCAGCAGGTGCAGCCACGTCAGCCGGTCCTCGCCGGTGACGGTCACGACGCCGCGGTGGGAGAGGTCGACGAAGCCGGTGCCGTCGGCGAGGGCGCGCTGCTCGCGGAACAGGTCGCCGTAGTGCGCGGCGACGCCTTCGTCCACGCCCTCGGCGGGCACGGCGCCGGGCAGGGTCAGCAGGGGGCTCTTCATGGGTCCAGCCTACGACCCGGTAGTTGAAGTCTTCCCAGCCGTGCCCCGGGCCGCACAGTCCCCGCACCGCCCGAAGATCGCGAAGTGCTTCATGTCGGTCTCGAAGCCGAAGTCGCGGCGCAGCTTCGCGGTGAACTCGGCGGCCACCGACACGTCGGCCTCGATGACGTTGTCGCAGTCCCGGCAGACCAGGTGGATGTGGTGGTGGCGGTCGGCGAGGTGGTAGGTGGGCGCGCCGTGCCCGAGGTGGGCGTGGCTGACCAGGCCGAGCTCCTCCAGGAGCTCCAGGGTGCGGTAGACCGTGGAGATGTTGACCCCCGACGCCGTCTTCCTCACTTCCACGAGGATGGCGTCGGGGGTCGCGTGCTCCAGGGTGTCCACTGCCTCGAGGACAAGCTGACGCTGCGGCGTCAGCCGGTAGCCGCGCTGCCTGAGGTCGCTCTTCCAGTCGGTGCTCACCACACTGGAAGTCTAGGACTACTTGAAGAAGGCGATGCCGTCGTCCGGCATGTCGTCGGGCAGGGCCTTGGCCCAGCGCTCGACGTCCTCCGGGGTGACGACCTTCTTCAGGTGCGCCGACATGTAGGGGCGCAGCTCGACCTCGGGGGTCTGCTTCTCGCCGACCCACATCAGGTCGCTCTTGACGTAGCCGTACAGGCGCTTGCCGCCGGAGTACGGGGCGGAGGCGGCGGTGCGGGCCACCGCGTCGGTCACCAGGTCGATCTGGGGCTTCTTGTCGGCCATCTCGCCGTACCAGATCTCGACCACGCCGTCATGGCGGACCATGGTCACCTCGACCTTGCGGTCGGCGTCGATGCGCCAGTAGCCGTGCTCGGACTCCAGCGGGCGCACCTTGTTGCCCTCGTTGTCCAGCACCCAGGTGTGGGACTGGTACTCCAGGAAGTCCCGGCCGTCGTGCGTGAACGAGACCTCCTGACCGAAGTTGCACTTCTCGGAACCGGGGAAGTCGTGCACGCCCGCGCCGGCCCAGTTGCCGAGCAGGAAGGCGAGGGGCACGAGGTCCTTGTGGAGGTCGGACGGGATCTCGATCATGAGCAGCTCAGAAGTCTCGTACGTCTGGGACGGGGGGTCAGCGCTGGCCCTGGTACAGCTTCTTCACGGTCAGGCCGGCGAAGGCGAGCACGCCGACGCAGACCAGGACGAGCAGGGTTTCGAAGAAGATCTCCACGGGGTGCTCCTCGATTGAGCGGAGGTTGAGCGGAACGTACAAGGGCCGGTCCCCAGCTTAGTCGGCCCGGGACCGGCCCTTCGTGTGAGGTGCGCCCTCGCGGGGTCAGCCGAGCAGCTGGCCCTGCAGGGTCACCGTCTGGCGGAACGGCACGGAGGCGGCGGTGCCCTTCCGTGACTGCACGATCACGGCGAGGATGTCACCGGCGCCCAGGTACGCCTGCCGGACCTGCTCGGCGCCGTACGGCTTGGACTCGGTGTACGCCCAGCGCGGGAAGTCACCCGGCCAGGGCAGGTCGGCGAAGCCCTCGTCGGCGACGGACGTCTCGGTGCCGCGCAGCCGGTAGCCCGGGGCTCCGTAGGGCGCCAGGCGGCCGGCCAGGTCGTCCACGACGACCGAGGTGTCGAAGCGGAGCAGGTAGATCCGGGTGTGGGTGCCGTCCTTCGTGGTCCAGCCGCGGGCCGCGATGTGCCGCAGGCCGTCGTCCTTGAGCATCTGCCGCAGGTCGGCGCGCTCGTCGTCGTCGGCGAACTCCTTCAGGAAGTCCTCGGCCGGCAGCCAGCCGTCGTCGCCGCGCAGGGCGCGGTCGGCGGTGGCGCCCGCGGGGGCCGGCAGCAGGAGCGCGCGCGGGTCGGCGTAGTGCGCCTCGGCGGCGTTCTCCTCGGCGAAGGGGCGCGGGCTGCCGGACGGCAGGGGCGGCCGGGTCAGCGTCGGGTAGTCCCAGCGCCCGTCCGACTCGGTGGCCAGGCCCGGTACGTCGGTGCGTTCCATCCCGGTGATCCCGTACGCCGTCCCGGCCCCGACCGCCGCGAAGACGACCACGGCGGCGGTCCAGCGCAGGACGGCCCGCAGGACCCGGCGGTCCTTCGCGGGGATGGGGGACTCGGGCGCGGGCGCCTGCTCCGGGGCGGGCTCCGGCGTCTCCGCCGTCGCCAGGGCGCCCGCGGGCGCCGTCTCGGGGCCCGGCTCGACGGCCTGGGCCTGCTGCTCGGTCATACGGCCTTCCCGGGTTCGGCGATGCGGTCGAGCTGGGTGCTCATGAGCTTCGCGACGGCCTTGGCGTCGAGGGGGCGGGCGCCCTGCGCGGAGACCGTGACCAGCACGTCTCCGACGTATCCGGTGCAGGACATCTCGTCGGTGCCCTCGCTGAGCTCCTTGGGCGCCAGGAAGCACTTGGCGTCCTTGTACCCCTTGACCTTGGGGCCCTTGCGGAAGATGTCGAGGACGGCCAAGAGACTGTTCTGGGTCCGGACCGCGTCACGCACGGCCGTGCGGTTGTCCATCCGGCTGAGCACGACGCTCACGCTGTAGATGTCGGAGGCCGACCCTCCGGCGCGGCCGGCGGCGAACTCGCTGAAGTAGCTGCGCATCGCCACGCCCTTCGGGCGCACCCGGTCCATCTGCTTCTCCAGCTCACGGCGCTGGGAGCGCGGCAGGTCGCGCAGCGCATCCTTGCGCAGGGCCGTCGCCTCGGCGCCGGTGAGCTGGGCGTCCGAGCCGAACTGGCCCATGTCGGGGCCGCGGACCCAGCTGTCGGTGCCGTAGGGGACGAGCATCGCGGCGAGGCCGGTGGCCTTCGGCCGCTCGGCGGGGCGGTCGGCGGCGGCCGGCGGGAACTTCCACGTCGGCGCCCCCGGGTCGCGGTCGGCGTCGCGCACGGTGACGACGGTGTAGCCGGTGCCGGCCACGACCGCCGCGACGGTCAGGACCGCTCCGGCGACGGCGGCGATCCGGCCGCGGCGCCACCGCTTCCGGGCGGGCGGCTGCTCGGCGACGGGCGTCTCGGCCGGGCTCTCGGCGACGGGGGCGCTGCCCTCGTCCAGGGGACGTTCCTCGCTCACAGCCGCTCCATCTGCCGCTTGGCCAGTCCGAGAAGGGTCTTCTTGCCGATCGACCTGGTGGAGCTCACGAAGATCTCCATCTCGATGTCGCCGCGCCACGCGAACGCCTTCGCCTCGTACATGGGCACGTAGCCCGGCTCGGCCTGCGGCTTCGTGTAGGCGTAGGCCATGCCGTCCTCCGTGCCGGGGACAGGCCAGGAGTGGTTGTCGTCCTCGTCCGCCCAGTAGTGGGCGCCCCGAGCCTGCTCGGCCGCGGCCATCGACTCCTCCTGCCGGAACTGGACGAGCCGGATCTCCACCGTGGTGTCGCCCTGCTCCCAGGCGGCGACGGCCGCGCGCCGGAACTCGTTGCCGACGAGCTCGGGGAAGATGTTCTTGGGGTCCGAGAAAGTCTCCGCGTACGAGGCCAGGTCCATCCAGCCGTCGTCGGCGGACGACCAGTCGGCGGTCTTCGCCCCGCGCGGCTTCTTCAGCAGCAGCTTGCGCAGGTCGCCGTCGGTGCGTACGCGGCGGTCCCGCGCGGCCGACAGCGGCTCGGGCGCCTCGCCCTTCGCCTGCTTCAGCTTCGGCTGGGACAGCGGCGGCAGCTTCGTGGGCTCGCGGTCGGCCTGCACCAGGTATCCGGTGCAGGTCCCGGCGACGAGCCCGAGCACGGCGGCCCCGGCGATCAGCAGCGTCGTCCGTCCACGGCGGCGGGCACGGACCGGCGCTGCGGCGGTCTCGGATTCGGCGGCCTCCGGCGTTGCCGCCTCGGGCCCGGGCGCGGTGCCGGGAGGGGCGATGCCCTCGGGCTCGCCCGGTCTTTCGGGTTGTTCCACGACGTCTCCCACAGATGCGTGACGTGCGCACTTCACATGCGGCGCACAGGAGACCCATGGCCCACGGCCGGGGTTGTGGTGATGTTGATTACGATTCGGTCATGGCGAACAAGCTGGTGATCAAGGTGACGGCGGGAGCCGACGCTCCCGAACGCTGCTCGCAGGCGTTCACGGTCGCGGCGGTGGCCGTGGCCAGCGGCGTCGACGTCTCCCTGTGGCTGACCGGCGAGTCCGCCTGGTTCGCCCTGCCGGGCCGGGCGGCCGAGTTCGAGCTCCCGCACGCGGCCCCGCTGCCCGACCTGCTGGACGCGCTGCTCGCGGGGGGCCGGGTCACCCTGTGCACGCAGTGCGCGGCCCGCCGGGACATCACGGAGAAGGACGTGATCGAGGGCGTGCGGATCGCGGGTGCCCAGGTCTTCGTCCAGGAGGCGATGACGGACGGCACCCAGGCCCTCGTCTACTGACCCAGGGCCCTCGTCTACCGACCGGTCTCCGTCCACAGGCAGAACGGGTGGCCCGCCGGGTCGAACAGCACCCGTACGTCGTCCTGCGGCTGGTACCCGGCGAGGGCCGCCCCCGCCGCCACGGCCCGCGCGGTCCCGGCCGCCAGGTCGTCCACCAGCACGTCCAGGTGGAGCATCATCTGCTGGTCCCCCGGCCGGCGCGTCGGCCAGACCGGACGTACGTAGTCCGGTTCGGTCTCGAAGGCCAGGGCGACGCCCTCGGCGCCGGGAGGCGGGCCGATCAGCACCCAGTGCGGCTCCTCGGAGCGGACCTCGTAGTCCAGCAGCCGCCGGTAGAAGGCGGCGAGTTCATGGGCGTCGGGTGCGTCCAGCACCACCGTGGACAGCTTGGCGGACGGCATGCGGCCTGTTCTACTGCGGCTTCTTCTTGCCGTCCAGCTCGTCCCACCACTCGTCGGACTGCGGGTCGCCGGAGGGCTCGTCCCACCAGCGGTCGTCCGGGCCGCGCCGGTTGGCGACCATCGCCGCCAGCGGCGGGATGACCATCGCGACCACGCACATGCCCACCGCGACGGGGACCGACCACAGGCGCACGACGGCCCACGCCAGGACGAAGAGCGTGACGCAGAGCCCCATCAAGGCGAAGTACCGGTGACGCCGCCGTGCGTACATACGTCCAGGGTAGGTCGGCTCGCCGGGCTCGCATGCGGAAGGGCCGCACCCCTGTACAGCAGGGGTGCGGCCCTTCCGCCCGTCTCGCCTCAGACCGCGATCGCGACCTCGGCCAGGCCGCCCTGCTGGGCGACGACCGTGCGGTCGGCGGTCCCGCCGGGCACCAGCGCGCGGACGGTCCAGGTGCCCTCGGCCGCGTAGAAGCGGAACTGGCCCGTCGCGGAGGTGGGAACCTCGGCGGTGAACTCGCCGGTCGAGTCCAGCAGACGGACGTAGCCCGTCACCGGCTCGCCGTCGCGGGTCACGTGACCCTGGATCGTGGTCTCACCGGGCTTGATCGTCGAGGCGTCGGGGCCGCCGGCCTTCGCTCCACACATGTCTTTCTCCAGGTTGGGGTCTGACCGGAAGGAAGGCCGGTCGGGATCGCTGAGGTGGGTTACTTGCCGGCGCCGAGCTCGATCGGCACACCGACCAGGGAGCCGTACTCGGTCCAGGAGCCGTCGTAGTTCTTGACGTTCTCCACGCCGAGCAGCTCGTGCAGCACGAACCAGGTCAGCGCGGAACGCTCACCGATGCGGCACAGGGCGATGGTGTCCTTGGCCAGGTCCACCTGCTCGTCCTCGTAGAGGGCCTTGAGCTCCTCGTCCGACTTGAAGGTGCCGTCGTCGTTGGCGTTCTTGGACCACGGGATGTTGCGGGAGGTCGGCACGTGGCCGGGGCGCTGCGACTGCTCCTGCGGCAGGTGGGCCGGGGCGAGCAGCTTGCCGGAGAACTCGTCGGGCGAGCGCACGTCGACGATGTTCTTGGTGCCGATGGCGGCCACGACCTCGTCGCGGAAGGCGCGGATCGCGGTGTTCTGCGGCTTGGCCTTGTAGTCGGTGGCCGCGCGCTCGGGGACCTCGTCGCCGGCGACGAGCTCGCGGGCGTCCAGCTCCCACTTCTTGCGGCCGCCGTCGAGAAGCTTCACGTTCTCGTGGCCGTAGAGCTTGAAGTACCAGTAGGCGTAGGACGCGAACCAGTTGTTGTTGCCGCCGTAGAGGATCACCAGCGTGTCGTTGGCGATGCCCTTCTTCGACAGGAGCTTCTCGAAGCCCTCCTGGTCGACGAAGTCGCGGCGGACCGGGTCCTGGAGGTCCTTGGTCCAGTCGATGCGGATCGCGTTGCGGATGTGGTTCTTCTCGTAGGCGGACGTGTCTTCGTCCACCTCCACGATCGCGATGTTCGCGTCGTCGAGGTGCTGCTCCAGCCAGTCGGCGTCGACCAGGACGTCGCTGCGGCTCATGTTTCTCCTCCGGGGCAGTTGCGGCGGGGCGTGCAAAGGTGCGGGCGTGCGATGAGGCACCGGCTCGGGCGGCCGGGGCGCGCACGGGGGCCCGGTCAGGGCTGCGGGGATGCGGAGGGTGGACCGGCGGAGCCGGTCTGTCCGCTCAGAAGGGGCGACAGAGCATGGCGGCGACGCGGCACAGGTCTACTGCCCGCCGCTTCGTGAGGTCCGCCTGTCGCTTCATGACGTCGATCGTAGGGACGGACAGGCTGGCGTGTCACCGGTGTGTCGCATGCTGAGACAGTATTGTCCGGGATGCGAAACGAGAAGACCGCCGGCCCCGCTCCGGAAAGGGTTCCGGGCGCGTGTATCGGCGATCACAGCGGGACGGCGGACGGGGGCGTCTCGCCCTTTGGGACCGGACCGTCCATCACGGGTGGTCCGGGGTCCGGCGGGGGCCGTCCGCTTCGTCCGGTCCCGTCCTACCCGGCGAGGCGGACGTTCGAACCCCGCACCGTGATCTCCACGCCGTCCTTCGCGGCCTGGACGCTGTCGAGCTTGATGCCGCCGGGCAGGCCGTCGATCTTCTGCTCGAAGTCGGTGATCGTCCGCACCCGGTTCTCGGCGACGTCGGCGCCACCGAAGGCGGGCAGCTTGTCCGCGTGCACCCGCACGGTGTCGCCCTCGGCGGTGACGGTGCTGAGGACGGAGACCGGCTGCGGCAGCTTCGTGCCGAGGACGGTCGCCTCGACGGACACCTTGATCTTGCCGTTGCCGCCGTCGGAGAGGCCGACGACGCGGGCGGTGACGCCCGGCGCGACCTGCGTGGACTCGGACTTGGCGGTCTTCAGCAGCTCGGCGTACGAGATGGAGGCCGTGCCGGTGGCGGTGGCGGCAGTGGCGGAGCTGTAGTCGCCGGAGAACTCGACGCCCTTCATGTGTGCCTGGAGGTCGTCGATACGTATCGTCCCTCCGTCGGCGGTGGCCTCGTAGTCCTTGATGCCGACCTCGACGTCGTCCAGGGTGCCGCCGACGACCTGGGTGAGGAACGGGAAGCCCTTGATGGACACGTCCGGGGTGGCCGCGAGGTTCTCGGTGGCCTGGAGCTTCCCGGCGGCCTCGTCCTCGGCGAACCCGACGGCGAGCCGGTCGGCCAGCACGAACAGGCCGCCCAGGATCACCACGACGATGAGCAGTATGCGCAGGGCTCGCATGGTCCGGTCTTCCCCCACCTCGACGGTCGTCCACGACGACGGTTGCCCGACGACCGGGCGGCCGTCCACGCCGTGAGACTAACCCCGCCGCGGGACCGGACCGCCGAATTGTCGATCACCTGTGACAGGAGCGACCGACCGGCGGCCCGGACCGGCGCGTCAGACCAGGGCCCGGCCGAGCAGGTACACCGCGGGGGCCGCCGCGGCCAGCGGCAGGGCGACGCCCGCCGTGAAGTGGACGAAACGCGAGGGGTAGTCGTAGCTCGCCACCCGGTGCCCGATCAGCGCGCACACGGCGGCACCGGCGCCGAGCAGGGCGCCCGAGGCCCCCATCCCGGTCAGCGCGCCGGCCAGGGCCCCGGCTCCCGCGGCGGCGAGCAGCGCGGCGGCCACGGACGCCGGCGTGGGCAGCGGCAGCGCCCGCACCAGGACCGCGACGGCCACCGCTGCGGCGCCGACGGTCACCGCGTCGCCCTGCGCGGCGAGGTATCCGGCCGCGACGATCGCCAGGGCGGCCGAGGCCACCGTCGCCATCAGGCCGTACATGCGCTCGTCGGGGTCGGCGTGCGAGCGGAGCTGGAGCACGAGCGCCAGCAGCACCCAGACGCCCAGGGTGCCGAGGATGGCCGCCGGGGTGCGGCCGGAGGCGAGCAGCGCCACGTCCGCCGTGAGCGCGCCCGCGAAGGCCAGCGCGATGCCCTGCCGGGCGGGCCACATGCCGTTCAGCCGGAACCAGCCGGCGGCCGTCACCGCCTGGAGGGCGACGAGCGGGACGACGAGGGCGTACGGGCCGATCGGGGCGGCCACGGCGAGCAGCAGCCCGAGCAGCGCGGTGAGCCCGGCCGGCTGCACACCCGGCTCGATGATCGGGGAGCGCCCTTCGAGCCGCGCCCGCTGCGCGTCGGTGATGCGGGCGTTGCCCGCGACGGTCGCCGGCCCGTACCCGGGTTCGGCGCTGCCGGCGGGCGCCGCCGGAGTGGGAGCGTGCGGGTGGGCGGGAGCCTGCGGGTGCGCGGGGCCCTGCGGGTGGCCCGTACCGGCCCAGCCCGCCTCCTGGTACCCGGCGGCCGGAGCCTGGTGCCCGCCGTGGACCGCGCCGGCGCCCTGCGAGGGCATGTACGCCGTCTCCTCGGCGGCCGGGGCCACCGGGGGCTGCACCTGGGTCTCCCAGGTCTGCCCCTGCCACTGCTGCGTGTACTGCTGCGCGGCCTGCGGGTCCTCGTACGGCTGCTGCTGCGGCCACCCCTGGGGCGGCTGCTGCTGCCGGTACGGGTCGTACCCGTCGTATCCCTGATACGGCTGGTCGCTCATCGTCACCCTCCTGCGAACGGCGGGAGCACCTCGACCGTGCCGCCGTCGGCCAGCCGTACCGTCTCATGCCCGCGGGTGCCCACGGGGTCACCGTCGACGAGGAACGAGCATCGGCGCAGGACGCGCTCCAGCTCACCGGGGTGCCGCTCGCGTACGGCGTCCAGCGCCTCGGCGAGCGTGGCCGCGTCGAACGCGTCCTCCGCCACCCCGGCCGCGGCCTTCGCGGCGGCCCAGTAGCGCACCGTGACCTTTGCCATCCCGTCCCTCGATCGGTCGTCTGTGTACACGGTCAGGCTAGCCGCACCGGGTGACGGCCCAGTCCCCGATCCGGGCGAGCAGGTCGTCGCCGGCCGCGTTCTCGGCGTGCCCCATGCCGGGCTCCAGCCAGAGATCGGCGTGGTCACCGGCCGCGGCGGCCAGCATCCGGGGGTGGTCGAGGGGGAAGTAGCCGTCCCGGTCGCCGTGCACGATCAGCAGCGGGGCCGGCGCGATCCGGGGGACCGCCTCGACCGGGGACATGGGCACGGGGTCCCACTCGCGGTGGTGGATGCGGACGCGGAAGCCGTACCGGCCGACCAGCCGGCCCTCGGGGCGGGTGACCATCCAGTGCAGCCGGCGCATGAGCGGGGTGCCCCGGTAGTACCAGCGGGCGGGCGCGCTCACCGAGACGACCGCGTCCGTACGGGCGTCGTCGTCGCGGTGGAGCGCCGCGTGCCGCAGCACCACCGAGCCGCCCATGGAGAAGCCGACGGTCACCACGCGCGCGTGCCCGAGTCCCCGCGCCCACCGCACGGCCGCCGCCAGGTCGAGCACCTCCCGGTCGCCGACCGTCGAGCGGCCGCCCGACGCGCCGTGCCCGCGGAAGGAGAAGGTGACCACCGCGCCGTACCGCCGGAGCACGCCCGCCACCCGCCGAACATGCGGCCGGTCCGCGTCGCCCGTGAAGCCGTGCGCGACGACGAACACCGGGTCGCCGCCGGACGGCCGGGAGGTTTCGTATACGGCCCGGCCCGGGTCGTATACGGAATCGACGGCCACGCCGTCCGCCGTGCGCAGGAACGTCCGGATAGGTACCCGTCCATCCGTCTCGGAATTCGGACGAACCGTGGAACGTGCCACATGACCTGCCGGACCGTTGCTCATGTGGGCTATTCTGCTGGCAGAGGACTCGGGCAGCGTTGCCCCCGGGTCCTTTTGTGCTTTCGGAAGCGTTGTATACGACGCGGGAGACCGCGGGTGTACGGGGCCTTCGGGATCGCAGAGCAGTTCCGTACCGCACACGTCCTCGCAGGGACCGAGGAGGAACCAGACGTATGAGTTCTCTGCTGCTCCTGACCAACGCCCTCCAGCCGTCGACGGAGGTGCTCCCCGCACTCGGCCTGCTGCTGCACAACGTGCGGGTGGCCCCCGCCGAGGGCCCCGCCCTCGTCGACACCCCCGGCGCCGACGTCATCCTCGTCGACGGCCGGCGCGACCTGCCGCAGGTGCGCAGCCTCTGCCAGCTGCTGCGCTCCACCGGCCCCGGCTGTCCGCTCGTCCTGGTCGTCACCGAGGGCGGCCTCGCCGCCGTGACCGCCGACTGGGGCATCGACGACGTCCTGCTCGACACGGCGGGCCCCGCCGAGGTCGAGGCCCGGCTGCGGCTCGCCATGGGCCGCCAGCAGATCGTCAACGACGACTCCCCCATGGAGATCCGCAACGGCGACCTCTCCGTGGACGAGGCCACCTACAGCGCGAAACTGAAGGGCCGGGTCCTGGACCTCACCTTCAAGGAGTTCGAGCTGCTGAAGTACCTCGCCCAGCACCCGGGCCGCGTCTTCACCCGCGCCCAGCTCCTCCAGGAGGTCTGGGGCTACGACTACTTCGGCGGCACCCGGACGGTGGACGTGCACGTACGGCGGCTGCGCGCGAAGCTCGGCCCCGAGCACGAGTCGCTGATCGGCACCGTCCGCAACGTCGGTTATCGATTCGTTACCCCGGAGAAGCCGGAGCGCTCCGCCGAGGAGCCGAAGGCCTCGTCCGGGCGGGCAAAGCCGGTGGATACGGACACCGCGGCCGCCCTGGACGCCACCGAGGTCCGCGCCGACGCCTGACGGCCCCCCGGGCGGGGCGCACCGGCGCGGCCGGGCCCCGTCCGGCATACGGGACGCTCCCGCACGCCCTGCCCAGAGCGGGTCCATCCGCGTAGACTCCGCGCGTGGCCAAGGTGACTCGCGATGACGTCGCACGACTGGCGGGGACATCGACCGCCGTCGTCAGCTATGTCATCAACAACGGACCCCGGCCGGTCGCCCCGGCCACCCGCGAGCGTGTGCTCGCCGCGATCAAGGAGCTGGGCTACCGGCCCGACCGGGTCGCCCAGGCCATGGCCTCGCGGCGCACGGACCTCATAGGCCTGATCGTGCCGGACGCCCGCCAGCCCTTCTTCGGGGAGATGGCGCACGCGGTCGAGTGGGCCGCCGCCGAGCGCGGCAAGATGGTCCTCGTCGGCAACTCCGACTACGTCGGCGAGCGCGAGGTGCACTATCTGCGGGCGTTCCTCGGGATGCGCGTCTCCGGGCTCATCCTCGTCTCGCACGCCCTGAACGACCTGGCCGCCGCCGAGATCGAGGCGTGGGACGCCCGGGTCGTGCTGCTGCACGAGCGGCCCGAGGCCATCGACGACGTCGCCGTCGTCACCGACGACCTGGGCGGCGCCCAGCTCGCCGTACGCCATCTGCTGGAGCACGGATACCCGTACGTCGCCTGCATGGGCGGCACCGCGGAGACCCCGGCGGTCGGCGACCCCGTGTCCGACCACGTCGAGGGCTGGAAGCGGGCCATGGCGGAGGCCGGGCTGCCCACCGAGGGACGGCTGTTCGAGGCGCCGTACAACCGCTACGACGCCTACCGCATAGCGCTGGACATCCTGTCTGGGCCGCGGCGGCCCCCCGCGATCTTCTGCTCCACCGACGACCAGGCCATCGGCGTGCTGCGCGCGGCGCGCGAGCTGCGCATCGACGTCCCCGGAGAGCTGGCCGTCGCCGGCTTCGACGACATCAAGGAGGCGGCGCTGGCGGACCCGCCGCTGACGACGGTCGCCTCCGACCGCTCGGCCATGGCGCGCGCCGCCGTCGACCTCGTCCTCGACGACGGGGTGCGGGTCGCGGGATCGCGCCGGGAGCGGCTGAAGGTGTTC
This sequence comes from Streptomyces sp. SS1-1, assembly GCF_008973465.1. Taxonomy (NCBI): domain Bacteria; kingdom Bacillati; phylum Actinomycetota; class Actinomycetes; order Kitasatosporales; family Streptomycetaceae; genus Streptomyces; species Streptomyces sp. SS1-1. The sequence goes on from NZ_WBXN01000004.1 coordinate 3,368,954, forward strand.
CCGTCCCGGCTCGTCCAGCGCCAGTCCTGCGGCTGCGCCTGACCGTCCCCGGCCGTCCTTATATCGGGCATACGGTCTTCTGCCGGGCTTCTCAGCCCGCCCTCAGGAAGCTCTCATCCTCGGGCGCCACGCTGATTCGTATGACCGAGAGCTACCGCCGCAGCGGCGACGACGACCCGTACCAGGGCGCCCAGCAGCACGCCTCCTCCCCCGTGAACCCGGAGTGGCCGCCCCCGCCGGCCCACCCGGCCGGTCACCCCGTGGGCGGGACGGCGCCCACCGCTCTCCTCTCCGAGCCGGCGGCCCAGCCGGCGGCCGGGCGGCGCCGCGGGCGCGGCCGCCCCGTCGCCCTCCTCGCCGCCGTGGCGATCGTCGCCGCGGCGATCGGCGGCGGCACCGCCTACGGCATCCAGGAGCTCACCCACGGCGACACCGCGGCCACCGCGGCGCCCGCCGGGACCACCGTCGTCCCCTCCAGCCAGAAGGGCACGGTCGCCGGGGTCGCCAAGGCGGTCAGCCCGAGCATCGTGGAGATCAAGGCGCAGTCGAACGCCGGCACCTCCACCGGCTCCGGCGTGATCATCACGAGCGACGGCGAGATCGTCACCAACAACCACGTCGTCTCCGGCGCCTCCCAGGTCACCGTCCGCACGAGCGACGGCAAGCAGCACACCGCCGACGTCGTCGGCACCGACAGCGGCAAGGACCTCGCGCTGATCAAGGTGAAGGGCGCGTCCGGGCTGACGGCGGCCACCCTCGGCGACTCCGGCAAGGTGCAGGTCGGCGACCAGGTCGTGGCGATCGGCTCGCCCGAGGGCCTGACCGGCACGGTCACCAGCGGCATCGTCTCCGCGCTCGACCGCGACGTCACGGTCTCCACGGACGAGGGGCAGCGACAGCAGCAGCCGGACGGCGGCTGGCCGTTCGAGTTCGGCGGGCGGCAGTTCAACGGCGACACCGGGTCCTCGACGACGACGTACAAGGCGATCCAGACGGACGCCTCCCTGAACCCCGGCAACTCCGGGGGCGCGCTCATCGACATGAACGGGAACATCATCGGCATCAACTCCGCGATGTACTCGGCCGCGGGATCGTCGGGCTCCTCCGACGCCGGCAGCGTCGGACTGGGCTTCGCCATCCCCGTGAACACGGTCAAGGCCGATCTGGCGAAGCTGCGGGCGGGAGCACAGAGCTGAGAAGGCCGTGAACCGTGCGAGGCTGAAGAGGTCCAGCCCCAGGCCGTGTCCGCCCTGGGACGCCCGCACACCCGTCCCCGTCCCGTCGCACCCGAGGAACCCGAGCCGATGAGCCCCGCCGACGCCGACCGTGACCCGCAGCGCATCCTGATCGTCGACGACGAGCCGGCGGTGCGCGAGGCCCTCCAGCGCAGTCTCGCCTTCGAGGGCTACGCCACCGAGGTCGCGGTCGACGGCGCGGACGCCCTGGAGAAGGCGGCCGCCTACCAGCCCGACCTGGTCGTCCTCGACATCCAGATGCCCCGGATGGACGGCCTGACCGCCGCCCGCCGGGTCCGCGCCGCCGGTGACACCACACCGATCCTGATGCTCACCGCCCGCGACACCGTCGGCGACCGCGTCACCGGCCTGGACGCCGGAGCGGACGACTACCTTGTCAAGCCGTTCGAACTGGACGAGCTGTTCGCCCGGGTCCGCGCGCTGCTGCGGCGCAGCTCGTACGCGGCGGCCGGCGCGGGCCGGGCGGACGACGACGAGGTGCTGACCTTCGCCGACCTGCGGATGAACCTCGCGACCCGGGAGGTCTCCCGGGGCGGGCGGCCCGTGGAGCTGACCCGCACGGAGTTCACACTGCTGGAGATGTTCCTGGCGCACCCCCGGCAGGTCCTGACCCGCGAGCAGATCCTGAAGGCCGTCTGGGGCTTCGACTTCGAGCCCTCGTCCAACTCCCTCGACGTCTACGTCATGTACCTGCGCCGCAAGACGGAGGCGGGCGGCGAGCCGCGGCTCGTGCACACCGTCCGGGGCGTCGGGTACGTGCTGCGTCAGGGCGGCGCCGAGTGAGCAGAGCACTGCGCCGCCTCCGTACGCTGCCGATCCGCACCCGGCTGTCGCTGCTGGTCGCGGCGGCGGTGGCGTTCGCGGTGGCGGCGGTGTCGGTGACGTGCTGGTTCCTGGTGCAGGGGAAGCTGTACGAGCAGCTGAACGACGACCTGCGCCAGGCGGTGCGCACGAAGCCGGGGCAGTGGGTCGAGCTGCAGCGCGCGCTCACCGACTGCACGACGTCCCCGCAGGACCCGGGGCCCTTCCGGAACCTGTACACCCAGATCGTCAAGGCCGACGGGACGCCCTGCGTCACGGCCGACTCGATCGGCGCGATCAAGGTCACCCCGTCCGACAAGGACGTGATCAGGGACGGGGCGACCAGCAAGGGAGTCATCCACAACAGCACGGCCGAGGACGGCACGCCGGTCCGGGTCATCACGGTGCCGCAGCTGGCGCAGGACGCCGGCACCGGACGGCAGTCCTACGTGGCCATCAGCATCGCCGTGTCCCTGGAGGGCACCCGTGCCACCCTCAGCGACCTCGCCCTGATCCTCCTCCTCGTCTCCGGTGTCGGAGTCGTCGGCGCCGGGGCGGCGGGGCTCGCGGTCGCGCGGGCCGGGCTGCGGCCCGTCGACAAGCTCACCGAGGCCGTCGAGCACGTGGCCCGCACCGAGGACCTGAGCATCCGCATCCCCGTGGAGGACGACGCCGAGGACGAGATCGCCCGGCTCTCCCGGTCCTTCAACTCCATGACGTCCTCGCTGGCCAGCTCCCACGAGCTGCAGCAGCAGCTCATCGCCGACGCCGGGCACGAACTGCGCACGCCCCTCACCTCGCTGCGCACCAACATCGAGCTGCTCACCCGCAGCGAGGAGACCGGCCGGCCGCTCCCCGAGGCCGACCGCAAGGCCCTGCTCGCCTCGGTGAAGGCGCAGATGACCGAACTGGCCGCCCTGATCGGCGACCTCCAGGAGCTGTCCCGGCCGCAGGGCCAGCGCGGCGAGCGGGTCCAGGTGGTCTCCCTGACGGACACCGTGGAGGCCGCGCTGCGCCGGGTGCGGCTGCGCGGCCCGGAACTGACCATCGAGGCCGACCTGCGCCCCTGGTACGTCCGCGCGGAACCGGCGGCGCTGGAGCGCGCGGTCGTCAACATCCTCGACAACGCCGTGAAGTTCAGCCCCGCCGACGGCACGATCGAGGTGGCGCTGGCCGACGGCGTCCTCACGGTCCGCGACCACGGCCCGGGCATCGCCGCCGACGAACTGCCGTACGTCTTCGACCGCTTCTGGCGCTCCCCGAGCGCGCGGGCGCTGCCCGGTTCGGGGCTGGGCCTGTCCATCGTGGCCCGCACGGTCGAGCAGTCCGGCGGCCAGGTCGCGCTGACCCGCGCCGAGGACGGCGGGACGGTCGCGACCGTACGGCTGCCGGGGGCGCCGACGCCGCCGCCCGGGACGCCGTAGCCGGAAGGGGTCAGCGGGGGCCGGCCGCGCGGCGCATGACCTCGGCGGCCAGATGGACCGCCGCGTCGCGGGTGGCGCCGGCCAGCAGGTCGGTGCGGATCGGGCCGCCCTGCGCGAGGTGCCGGTCGTAGGGGAGCAGGACGACGGGGACGCCGGGCTCGCGCAGATGGGCGACGGCCGTGCGTTCGTCGAGGGTGGCGTCCGGGGTGGCCGCGCTGAGGGCCACGACCGTGGTGTGCAGCGCGGAGTGCGGGAGCTGGGCGAGCCAGTCCAGCACCTGGCGGGTGCCGTGGATGCCCTCGGCGGTCATCGGGGCGACCACGACCCGGGCGTGCGCGGTGTCCATCGCCGTCCGCGCCACCTCGCCGGGCAGCGTCTCGCTGTCCACGACGGTGACCGCGAAGTAGCGGCGCAGGGCGAGGGTCACGGTCCGGTAGGTCCGTACGTCCAGCGGGGCGCCGACCCGGCCCTGGCTCGCGGGCAGCAGCCAGCCGCCGTCCTGGACGGGCACCAGATAGCCGGTGAGGTCGGTGAGCCCCATCGACGGGGTCAGGATCGAGGCCAGGTCGGCGCAGGTCCAGCGGACGGTCTTGGCGCCCATGCGCATCGGGAGCGTGCCGAGGGCGGCGTCGGCCTCCAGGGTGAGGACGGGGTCGTGCCGGTAGTGGTTGAAGGTGCGCCCGAGGAGCGCGGCGACCGTGGACTTGCCGACGCCGCCGCGGATGGAGGTGACGGCGACGACCCGCCCGGTGGTGACGGGCTGCTGCACCTCGCGGGCGAGCCGCGTCTGCTCGGTGACCTCCTGCGCGGCGGAGGCGGTCAGCCTGCGCAGCGAGGCGCCGGCGCGGCGGGCGGCCGAGTCGCCGTGCTGCGGGCGGCCGAGGGCGACGGCGAGGCGGGGGTCGACGGTCGGCACGGACTCGGGCGTCCCACGGCCGTGGTCGGGCACGAAGGTCCCCCGGGGGACCTGGGGCGGGGGTGCCTGCCCGGCGTCCGGTACGGGCCCGAGCGGGCCGCGGTGTGCGTCCTGAGTCCCCGTCACGCTGTCACCCTGCCCTACGCGAAGCCGCCGGACACCACGACCGCCGCCGGGACCAGGGCGAGCACGGCCCACGGCTCCAGGAGGTCGGCGGCCCGGCGCAGCCGTGCGCGCGGCGTCTCCGACGGGTGCACGGTCAACTGCAGCACCGCGAGCAGGGCGAGGACGACGATCCCGGGCTCCCCCCACAGGGCGGCGAGCCGCACCACGACGACGGCGGCGGCCAGCAGCAGCGCCCCGGCCTCGACGGTGAGGGGGAACGCGCGGGCGCGCAGCACGAGGACGACGGCCAGCAGGACGGCGAGCGTGACCGTCCCCGCCGTGGCGGTGCGCAGCAGGAACACGCCCGAGACGGCGGCGGCCAGGGCGAGCACCACGGTCGCCGGGGCGAGCGCGCGGTGGGTGACGGCGAGGGCGGTGCCGGCGTCGTGCCGGCTGACGGAGACACCCGCGGAGCGCCGGTCGTCGAGGGCGGTGAGGCCGGACGCCGTCAGGGCGAGCCGCGGGAGCACGCCGAGGGCGAGTCCGGCGGCCACCGCCGGGAGGGCGGCGGCCCGGCTCTGCCGTACGGCTGTGTCCGCGCCGCCCTGGAACAGGACGGCCGCCTCGCCCAGCACGAGACAGCCGAGGACGGCGGCGGCGCCGGTCAGCGCGGGACGCCCGAGGGGGGTGCACCAGCCGGCGAGGGCGAGCGCGGCCGCCACGGCTCCGGCGAGACCGGCGGCGCGCAGCGGACCCGGCCAGCCGTGGGCGCCGGCCGAGGCCCACACGCCGACGACGGCCAGGGCGGCGGCCAGCGCGAGCAGGGTGACGGCGGTCGTGGAGCGCCGGGCCCGCCCGGCGAGGACACCGGCCCCGGCGGCGGCCGGGGCGACGACGAGCAGGGCGGCGCCGACGGTGGCCGGGTCGAGGCGGTGGAGGGCGAGGACGGCGGCGGCCGACGCCCAGAGCACGGCGGCGGTGGCGCCGGCGGCGCGTCGTGTGGCGGGCCGCCATCGCCAGGCCCGCGTCCCGAGGTCGTCGGCGGACGCGTCGATGGCGTCGTGCCCGGCGGGGCCGCGGGGAAGGACCTCCGGCGCCGGCGTGCGCGCGGACCCCGTGGTTGTCACGCGCCCGAACCTACCACCGGCCCACGCGGCCGGATGGAGAGGGAGTGAGGGAACCGGGCCGGTCCGTGAAAGGTCCGCCCGGCGCCCGTGACCTGGGGTGTTCCGGGCCGTCGACCCGGGCCCAGGTCCGGGCCCGTGCCCTCCGGGCGGACGGATGCCGGAGGGTGATGCGCCGTCATGGGGCGGGGGGAGCGCATCGGTTCGACCGACCACGCGCGCTCCCCCACCCGCGACCGCCACCGCCACCGCCACCGGGGGTTCGCGATCTGGTTCACGCCTCTCCCCCGGCGCGGTGACGATGTGCTGGCTACTGGACGACGGTGATGCGGTCGGCCGCCGGGGGCGCGATCGGGCTCGACGGCGTGGAGTTGTCCGTCAGGTACTTCTGCAGCACCGTCAGGTCGTCCGTGCCGACGAGCGGGTCCGTGCCCTGGCCCAGCGTGGTGAAGCCGTCGCCGCCGCCCGCGAGGAAGTTGTTCATCGCGACGCGGTAGGTGGCGGCCGGGTCGATCGCGGCGCCGTTCAGCTTGATCGAGTCCGTCACCACACGGTCCGCGCCCGACTTGGTCAGGTCCAGTGTGTAGGTGAGGCCCGCGGAGATCTGCAGGATCTTCGGCGCGGCCTCGTTGGAGCCGCTGACCTGCTCCTTGAGCACCTGGACGAGCTGGGCGCCGGTGAGGGTCTGCAGGTTCACCGTGTTGGAGAACGGCTGCACCGTGAAGCCCTCGGCGTAGGTGACCACGCCGTCGCCCTCGGCGCCCGAGGCCGCGTAGGTCAGGGGCGCCCGGATGCCGCCGGGGTTCATCAGCGCCAGGTCCGTCGCCGGGTCCAGCTCCTTGCCGTACGCGAGCTGGGCGTCGGCGATCAGGTCACCGAGCGGGGACTCGGTGCCGTCCTTGACGATGTCGCCGGAGATGTAGCCGATCGGGCGGTTGCCGATGGGGGCCGCGAGGGTGTTCCACTTGGAGATCAGCGCGGTCATGTCGGGGGCCTTGGTGACGTCCCGGCTGACCACGTGGTTCGCGGACTTCACGGACGTACGCGCGATGTCGCCGGTGTGGCGGTCGTACGTCAGCGTGGTGTCGGTGTAGAGGCGGCCGAAGGACGAGGCCGAGGTGACCATGCGGGGCTTGCCCGACGGGTCGGGGATCGTGCACACGTACGCGTTGTGCGTGTGGCCGGTGACCAGCGCGTCCACCGACGGCGACACGTTCTTGGCGATGTCCACGATCGGGCCGGAGATGCCGGAGCCGGCGCTCCCGGAGTCGCAGTCGTAGTTGTACGAGGAGGAGGCCGGGAAGCCGCCCTCGTGGATGAGGGCCACGATCGACTTCACGCCCTGGCGCTGCAGCTCCTTGGCGTACTTGTTGATCGTCTCGACCTCGTCCTTGAACTTGAGGCCCTTGACGCCCTCGGCGGAGACGACGCCCGGGGTGTCCTCCAGGGTCACCCCGATGAAGCCGATCTTGACGTCCTTCTTCTTCCACACCCAGTAGGGCTTGAGGATCGGCTTGCCGCTCTTCTCGTTCAGGACGTTCGCGGCGAGGTACGGGAAGTCGGCGCCCTTGAACTTCTTGTCCGTGTAGCAGCCGTCGGTGGGGTGGCAGCCGCCGTTCTGCAGGCGGGACAGTTCCTTGGAGCCCTCGTCGAACTCGTGGTTGCCGACGGACGTGACGTCGAGCTTGAGCTTGTTCAGCGCCTCGATGGTGGGCTCGTCGTGGAACAGGCCCGAGACCAGCGGGGAGGCGCCGACCATGTCGCCGCCGGCCGCGGTGACGGAGAACTGCTTGCCGGCGCGCGCCTGACGCAGATGCGTGGCCAGGTACTCCACGCCGCCCGCGTCGATGGTCTTCGTGGTGCCGTCGGCCTGGATCTCGGTGACCCGGCCGGAGGAGCCGGACGGCGGCTCCAGGTTGCCGTGCAGGTCGTTGAAGGACAGCAGCTGCACGTCCTGGTAGCGGCCGGGGTGGTGGCCGTGACCGTGCCCGTGGCCGCCCTTGCCGGCGCCCGGCGAGGCGGTCGCGGGGAGCGCCGCGGCGAGCGCGCCGACGGTGGCGAGCCCGGCGGCCGTCGCGACCAGTGCGTATGTACGGCGTCTGCGGTGCTGCTGGTGGGATGTGGCTGACATCCGCCCCCCTGTGGGTCGTGAGTGGCATGGGCCCGTCGGGCGGCAGCCTAAAGTCAACGCGCGTAGCGCGACAGGGGGTTCCGGGTTACACCTTGGTTGCTTCTGTGCCGCGACTTTGCCCGGGGCGCCCTTTACCCTCGTACGCATGACCAGCGACGACATCGCCCGATCCGTCCCGTCCCGTTCCGTCGAGACCTACTCCGTCCTGTCCCCGGAGCAGACCGAGGCCGTCCTCGAACTGCTCGCGGACGCCGCCCGGGTCGACGGTCAGCAGGCGGTGTCCGAACAGGGACGGCTGCAATTGCGCCACGGGGGCCGCGAGGGCGTCTCGCATCTGCTGCTGACCGCGGACGGCGAACTCGTCGGGTACGCCCAGCTGGAGGACACCGACCCGGTGGAGGCCCCGGCCGCCGAGTTGGTCGTGCACCCCTCGCACCGGGGTCACGGCCATGGGCGCGCCCTCGGTACGGCCCTTCTGGCGGCCTCCGGCAAGCGGCTGCGGGTGTGGGCGCACGGCGGGCACTCCGCCGCCCGGCATCTCGCCCAGGTGCTGGGGCTGACCCTGTTCCGTGAACTGCGCCAGATGCGGATGCCGTTGACCGGGGTCGAGCTGCCCGAGCCGGTGCTCCCGGAGGGCGTGACGATCCGTACGTTCGTGCCGGGGCAGGACGACGCGGCCTGGCTGGCGGTGAACGCGGCGGCGTTCGCCCACCATCCCGAGCAGGGCTCGCTCACCCAGCGGGACCTCGACGACCGCAAGGCCGAGCCGTGGTTCGACCCGGCGGGCTTCTTCCTGGCCGAACGCGACGGCGAACTCGCCGGCTTCCACTGGACGAAGGTCCACGCGGAGGAGCGGCTCGGCGAGGTGTACGTCGTCGGGGTGCGCCCGGGCGCCCAGGGCGGCGGCCTCGGCAAGGCGCTGACGACGGTCGGGCTGCGGCACCTGGCGGCGCAGGGGATGCCGACGGCGATGCTGTACGTCGACGCGGACAACAAGGCGGCGGTGTCGGTCTACGAACGTCTCGGCTTCACGACGTACGAGACGGACCTGATGTACCGCACGGAGACCTGAGCCCCCCTCACCCGCCGGGCCGGGCCCGTACGACGAGCACGTCGAGCGCGTGCTCGTCACCGGCGAGGGACAGCCCGGCCCACCCCGCCTGCGCGGCGAGCAGGCTGAACGCGCGCTGCGGCGCGCACGCCACGTCGGTGCCGCCACCCTCGGCGGCCAGCCGCAGGGCCACGGCGCGGGCGGCCGCCTCGGCGTCGGCGGCGTGCGGGCCCAGCTCGGTCGGGACCGGCTTGCCCTGTCCCGACACGAACGCCTCCACGAGCAGCAGCGGGGCCGCCCCGCCGTCCGCCGTGCCGCGCCAGCGCCGTACCTGAGTGGTGGCCGCGAGTCCGGGCAGCGCGCGGGCGAGTTCCGCCAGCAGCCACGCCCCCTGCGCCAGCCCGGTCGCCAGCGCCCCGGCCCCCGCGCTCGCCGACCAGGCCCGGTTCCCCTCCCCGGCACGGCCCTTCCCCAGCAGCCGCCAGTCGTCGGGCACGGGCACGGACATCGGCGCCTCCAGCGCCAGCACCGCGCTCACCCCGCCCGTCAGGGCGGCGGTGAGCGCCTGCACCGCGCCCGCCGGATCTTCGCCGTGCGCGGCGAGCCCGTTTCCCGGCGTGTCGACGGCCGCCCAGGCGAAGGAGCCGGTGCGTACGGAGCCCACGTCGACGGCGACCACACGCGCGGCGGACCGGTCCACGTGCCCCCCCTGTCGTCGAGTCCCGTCACCGTACCGGTCCGGCTTGACACCACGACCCCCCTTGCACCACCCTTTCACTACTCAATTAGTGAAAGGGTGGTGGAACGCGATGATCGAGTACCGCATCGACCGGCGCTCCGGCGTCGCCACCTACGTGCAGATCGTGCAGCAGACCAAACAGGCGTTGCGGCTCGGGCTGTTGGAGCCCGGGGACAAGCTGCCCACCGCCCGGGAGGTCGTCGAGGCCACCGCCATCAACCCGAACACCGTCCTCAAGGCGTACCGCGAACTGGAGCGCGAGGGACTGGTCGAGGCGCGGCGGGGGCTCGGCACCTTCGTGCGGCGGGGGCTGAACACCGCGCCGGCGGACTCGCCGCTGCGCGCAGAGCTGGACGCCTGGGCCGTCCGGGCCCGTGCGGCCGGGCTGGACCGCGACGACGTGGACGCGCTGTTCACTTCCGTACTGGACACACACTTCAAGGGGGACCCGTCATGACCGAGACCGCCATCGCGGCGGCCGGACTGGGCATGCGGTTCGGGCGGCGCGGCAAGCCCGCGCTGGACGGCTGCTCGTTCCGCGTCCCGGCGGGCGGCGTGTGCGCCGTCGTCGGCCCGAACGGCGCCGGCAAGTCGACCCTGCTGTCCCTGGCCGCCGGGCTGACCCGGCCCACCGCCGGCACGCTCACCGTCCTCGGCGGCTCCCCCGCCGAGGTCCGCGCCCGGGTCGGGTACGTCGCCCAGGACAAGCCCCTCTACCCCCAGCTGACCGTCGCCGAGACCCTGCGCTGGGGCCGTGAGCTGAACACCGGCCGCTGGGACGAGCAGGTCGCCGAGCGGGTCGTCGCCGAGGGCGAACTCGACCCGTACGCGAAGATCCGCACCCTGTCCGGCGGCCAGCGCACCCGCGTGGCGCTCGCCCTCGCCCTCGGCAAGCGGCCCGAGCTGCTGCTCCTGGACGAGCCGATGGCCGACCTCGACCCGCTCGCCCGGCACCAGCTGACCGGGACGCTCATGGCGGACGCGGCCGAGCACGGCACCACGGTCGTGATGTCCTCGCACGTCGTCGCCGAGCTGGAGGGCTCCTGCGACCACCTCCTGCTGCTCGGCGCCGGACGGGTGCGCCTGGCCGGACCGCTGGACGACGTCCTGGCCGCGCACCGCCTGGTCACCGCCCGCGCCGACGCCTCCCTCGACCCGCACACCGTGGTCGAGACACGCACCACCGGCCGCGGGCTCACCGCCCTCATCCGGCCCGAAGGCCCGCTCGACCCCGCGTGGCAGGACACCGCCCCCACCCTGGAGGAGCTGGTCCTCGCCCATCTCCGTGCCCCGCAGGCGCCCGCCCTGCACCTCGACGACGCTCAGGAGGCCGCCGTATGACCGCCGTGACCCTCGAGACCACGGCCGCCGCCGACCGGCGCCGGGGACCCCGCGGCCTGCTCTGGGCGACGCTGCGGGTGCACCGCTCGGCGCTGTGGTTCTGGGTGATGCTGGTGATCGTCGGCGCCGGCGTCCTGCTGTGGGCGTACGGCCCCGGCGCGGACGCCGCCTGGGCCGAGTACCGGTCCCGGGGCTGCCTGCGCGGCCGGCCGCTCCTGGGCTGCGACATGGCGGGCGACGCCGCGGGGCTCTACCACAGCGCCACGGCGCTGGCCGGCGGCCTCATCGGGATCGTCCCCTTCCTCACCGCCGCCTGGGCCGGCGCCGCGCTCATCGGGCGGGAGCTGGAGACCGGCACGGCCCGGCTGGCCTGGACGCAGTCGGTCTCCCCGGCCCGCTGGCTCGCCGCCAAGCTCGCCGTCCCGGCCGGACTGCTGGTGGCCGGCATGCTCGTCCTCACCCTGCTGCACCGCCTGGTGTTCGGCTCCGACAGCGCGCTGCGCGAGACCATCGGCGCGTCGGACTGGTACCGGAGCCCGGCCTACGAGGCCAACGGCACCCTCGCCGCCGCCTACGCCCTGCTGGGCCTGGCCGTCGGCGCCCTCGCGGGCCTGCTCCTGCGCCGCGCCGTGCCCGCGCTCGGCACGGCGGTCCTCGCCCTCGGCGCCCTGACGATCGTCCTCGGCGATCTGCGCCCGTACCTGTGGCCGGTGAAGACACTGACCGGCACGGAGTACCCGGAGTGGCCCGGCATGGTCGTCGACGACGGCGCCCTCACGTCCAGCGGGGCCCGCGTCAGCGACCCGATCTGCGTGGACGACACCCGCTGCCTGGCCGAGCACGACATCGTCGGCTACTACCGCGACTTCCACCCGGCCTCGCACTTCTGGCCCCTGCAGCTGGTCGAGACGGGCATCGTCCTGGCCCTGGCGGCCCTCGCGGTCCTGGTCTCCTTCCGGCTGCTGAACCGCCGCACCGCGCGAGCCGTATGACGGGAGCGGGCCGCCTCGCGCGCGGCCGCACGCCTCTCCACGGGGGGAGGGACGTGCGGACGCGCGCGGGCCGCGTCCCGCTTCACCACACGCCATGTCCCGGTAACCGGGGGTTAAGACACCCTTGGGACGCTCGGCCCATGACCCCGGCCGTGCCAGAGCCCACGCCGCCTCCGCACGCGCGCGCGGGCGACGGGAACGTGCGACGCCTCCCGGCGCCGCTCCCACCCGCCCGTTCCGACGCGCCTGTACGCCTCGATGCGCGGAAGAATGGGCGTATGAGCCAGTCCTCGAACGCCGCACAGGTCCAGCCCGCGCAGCCCTCCGTGGGCTCCATCGCGGCGCACCGCCCGCACACCGTCACCTCGGCGGTCGTCTCCGATCTGGAACCCGACATCGACGCCGATCTCGACGCCTACGACGTCGACGAGGTGGAGGGCGTCCAGCTCCCCCAGGGCCGCTTCCTCGACCGGGAGCGCAGCTGGCTGGCGTTCAACGAGCGGGTCCTCGAACTCGCCGAGGACCCGGCCACCCCGCTGCTGGAGCGGGCCAACTTCCTGGCCATCTTCGCCAGCAACCTGGACGAGTTCTTCATGGTCCGGGTGGCCGGCCTGAAGCGCCGCATAGCCACCGGCGTGGCCACCCGCTCCGCGTCCGGGCTCCAGCCGCGCGAGGTGCTGGAGATGATCTGGGCCCGCTCGCGCGAGCTCATGGCCCGGCACGCCGCCTGCTACCACGAGGACGTGGCCCCCGCCCTCGCGGAGGAGGGCATCCACCTGGTCCGCTGGAACGAGCTGACGGAGAAGGAGCAGGCCCGCCTCTTCACCCTGTTCCGGCACCAGATCTTCCCGGTGCTGACCCCGCTGGCGGTCGACCCGGCACACCCCTTCCCGTACATCTCCGGGCTCTCCCTGAACCTGGCCGTCCGGGTCCGCAACCCCGTCACCGGCACCCCGCACTTCGCCCGCGTCAAGGTGCCCCCGCTGCTCTCCCGCTTCCTGGAGGCCTCGCCCGGCCGGTACGTCCCGCTGGAGGACGTCATCGCCGCGCATCTGGAGGAGCTGTTCCCGGGCATGGAGGTGCTGGAGCACCACGCGTTCCGGGTCACCCGCAACGAGGACCTGGAGGTCGAGGAGGACGACGCGGAGAACCTGCTGCAGGCCCTGGAGAAGGAGCTCATGCGGCGCCGCTTCGGCCCGCCGGTGCGCCTGGAGGTCGAGGAGAACATCAACCAGGAGGTCCTGGACCTGCTGGTGCGCGAGCTGAAGATCAGCGAGGCCGAGGTGTACCCGCTCACCGGCCCCCTGGACCTCACCGGCCTCTTCCGGATCGCCTCCATCGACCGGCCCGAGCTGAAGTACCCGAAGTTCATCGCCGGCACCCACCGCGACCTCGCCGAGGTCGAGTCGGCGTCCGCGCCGGACATCTTCGCCGCGCTGCGCAGCCGGGACGTCCTGCTGCACCACCCGTACGACTCCTTCTCCACGTCCGTGCAGGCGTTCCTGGAGCAGGCGGCCGACGACCCGGACGTCCTCGCGATCAAGCAGACCCTGTACCGGACCTCCGGCGACTCCCCCATCGTCAACGCGCTCATCGACGCGGCCGAGGCCGGCAAGCAGGTCCTGGTGCTGGTCGAGATCAAGGCGCGCTTCGACGAGCACGCCAACATCAAGTGGGCGCGCAAGCTGGAGGAGGCCGGCTGCCACGTCGTCTACGGCCTGGTCGGCCTGAAGACGCACTGCAAGCTGTCGCTGGTGGTCCGCCAGGAGGGCGAGACGCTGCGGCGCTACAGCCACGTCGGCACCGGCAACTACCACCCGAAGACGGCCCGCCTCTACGAGGACCTGGGCCTGCTCACCGCCGACCCGCAGGTCGGCGCTGACCTGTCCGACCTGTTCAACCGGCTGTCCGGCTACTCGCGCCGCGAGACCTACCGGCGTCTGCTGGTCGCCCCCAAGTCGCTGCGGGACGGCCTGATCGCCCGGATCAACAAGGAGGTCCAGCACCACCGCGCCGGACGTCCCGCCTACGTCCGCATCAAGGTCAACTCGATCGTCGACGAGGCCCTGATCGACGCCTGCTACGCCGCGTCCCAGGCGGGTGTGCCCGTGGACATCTGGGTGCGCGGCATCTGCGCGGTCCGCCCGGGCGTGACGGGCCTGTCGGAGAACGTCCGCGTCCGCTCGGTCCTCGGCCGCTTCCTGGAGCACTCCCGGGTCTTCGCCTTCGGCAACGGCGGGGAGCCCGAGGTGTGGATCGGCAGCGCCGACATGATGCACCGCAACCTGGACCGCCGTATCGAAGCCCTGGTCAGGGTCACCGACCCGGCCCACCGCGCGGCCCTGAACCGGCTCCTGGAGACCGGGATGTCCGACAGCACCGCGTCCTGGCACCTCGGCCCGGACGGCGAGTGGACCCGGCACGCGACGGACGCGGAGGGCCAGCCCCTGCGCAACGTGCAGGAGATGCTCATAGACGCCCGGAGGCGCCGGCGTGGCACAGCGACCCCCTGATCCGGCGGACCCCGCGGCCGGCGCGGTGACCGGGGACGCCCTCGCGGACCATCTGCGCGCCCGGGCCACGGAGTTCCTCCGCGCGCTGCGGCTGCACCGGGAGGGCGGCACGGGCGCGGAGTCCGACGACGCGGTCCGGGCGCTGCGGCGCTCGGCCCGCCGGATCAGCGGCAGCCTGCACACGTTCCGCCCGCTGCTGGACGCCGGCTGGGCGGAGTCCGTCCGGCCGGAGCTGGCCTGGCTGTCGGGCACCCTGGCCCTGGAGCAGGCGTACGCGGCCCGGCTGGAGCGTCTGCTGCTGGCCCTGCACCGGCTGTCGGGCGCCCCGGTCCTCCCGGCGCAGGCACCGGGCCCGGCCGGGTCCGCCACCACCGAGCGCGGCAGGCTCGCCCTGGGCGCGGCCAAGGCGGGCGCCCTGCTCGAACGGCAGCTCACCCTGGCCCGGACCCGCGCCCACTCCACCACTCTCCAGACCCTCGGCGGCAGCCGCTTCCACGCGGTGGCCGACACCGTCGCCCTGCTGGCCAGCCAGGTCCCCCTGGCCCCGGCGGCGGCCGGCACCGACCTGCGTCCCCTCGCGGCCGCCGCCGAGGAGCGGCTCGCCGCCGCGGTGACGGCGCTGCCGCTGGTGCGGGCCGGGCACCCGTACAACGCGGAGGCGCTGGTCCACGGCCTGTCCCCGGACCCGTCCCCGCATCCGCAGGACGCGCCCTGGCACCAGGTCCGGCTGCTGCTGCGCCTGCACCGCTACGCCCGCGAGGTCCTGCACGGCGACGACCTCACGGACGTACGGCTGACGGCGGCCGGGCAGGCCCTGGACCGGCACCGGGACGCCTCCGAGGCGGCGGCCGCCGCCGCCCGCGCGGCCCGCACCCCCCGGATCGCGCCCGCGACCGCCTACGCCCTCGGTGTGCTGCACGCCGACCAGCGGCACGAGGTGGAGGCGGCCCGGTACGCGTTCCAGCGGTCCTGGCGGAAGCAGACCGTGGGCACGCCCTGACCCACGCCCGTCCCGAGGAGGAGCGCCGGTGACAGACGCGGACGACCGTACGGTGCATGCCGCGGGCTGCGTTCTGTGGCGCCGCTCGCCGGACGGGGACGGCCTGGAGATCTGCCTGGTCCACCGGCCCCGGTACGACGACTGGTCGCACCCCAAGGGCAAGCTGAAGCGCGGCGAGGACCCCCTCGCGGGCGCGCTGCGCGAGGTCGCCGAGGAGACCGGGCACACGGCCCGGCCGGGTGCGGAACTGCCCACGGTCCGCTATCTCGTGGACGGCCGCCCCAAGGAGGTGCGCTACTGGGCCGCCGAGGCGGGTCCCGGCACCTTCACGCCGAACTCCGAGGTCGACCAGGTGCTGTGGCTGCCCCCGGAGCGCGCCCGGGAGCGGCTGACCCAGCCGAGGGACCGCATGCTCGTCGACGCGCTTCTGGCCTCGCTGCACCGGGAGTAGAGGCGGGGCGCGGGCGGCACCGCCCCGTCCTCAGGGGTTCACCCCCCGTTCACGCTCGCCCTTCGGTGGCTTCACCTGTTCTGTCTAATTTCGGCCGTGCACGATGAGAGACCGCGCCCCGGGGGACGTGTCCTCATCGCACCACTCTTCGCACGCCGCCGAATTCAGGACGGCGGCTCCCGGAAGGAAATCCCTCACAGTGAAGCTTCAGCGCAAGACCCGGCGGGCTCTCGCACTCGGCGCTCTCGCCGTCTCCGGCGCCCTGGCCCTCACGGCGTGCGGCTCCGACGACACCGGCAACGCGGGCGGCGGCGACTCGGCGGCGACCGCCAAGGCCGGCGCCATCGACTGCGGTGACGCCAAGGGCCAGATCCAGGCGTCCGGCTCGTCCGCGCAGAAGAACGCGATCGACGCGTGGGTCCGGCAGTACACGACGGCCTGCAAGGGCGTCCAGCTCAACTACAACCCGACCGGCTCCGGTGCCGGCGTCACCGCCTTCCTCCAGGGCCAGACCGCGTTCGCGGGCTCCGACTCCGCCCTGGACGCGGAGGAGATCGCCGAGTCGAAGAAGACCGCCTGCGCCGACGGCGGCCAGGCCATCGACCTGCCGATGGTCGTCGGCCCGATCGGCGTCGGCTACAACGTGCCCGGCGTCGACAGCCTCGTCCTGGACGCGCCCACCCTCGCCAAGATCTTCGACAGCAAGATCACCAACTGGAACGACAAGGCCATCGCGGAGCTCAACCCCGACGCGAAGCTGCCCGACCTGAAGATCCAGGCGTTCCACCGCTCGGACGAGTCCGGCACCACGGACAACTTCACCAAGTACCTGTCCGCCGCCGCGCCCGACGACTGGAAGTACGAGCACGGCAAGTCCTGGGAGGCCAAGGGCGGCCAGTCCGCGTCCGGTTCCTCCGGTGTGGCGCAGCAGGTGAGCCAGACCTCGGGCGCGATCTCCTACATGGAGCTGTCCTACGTCAAGGACGGCATGAAGTCCGTCAAGATCAAGACGGGTGCCGCCCAGCCGGTCGAGGCGACCACCGAGAACGCCACCAAGTCCATCTCCGAGGCCAAGGTCGTCGGCACCGGCAAGGACCTGGCGCTGGAGCTGAACTACACGCCGTCCGCCGAGGGCGCCTACCCGATCACCCTCGTGACGTACGAGATCGCCTGCGACAAGGGCAACAAGGCGGAGTCCCTGCCCGCGGTGAAGTCCTTCCTCTCCTACATCGCGTCCGAGGACGGCCAGGGCCAGCTGGCCGGCGCCGGCTACGCCCCGGTCCCGGCCGAGATCATCACCAAGGTCCGCTCCACGGTCGCGAGCCTGAGCTGACCCAGCCGCGGCCGGGCCCCCACCGGGGTCCGGCCGCCCATCCGGTGCACCGCCGCCAGGAGCGCCCCGCCGCCGGGCGCGCTCCGCCGTGAGCCGCCCCGCGCGGCGGCTCCGCAGACCGGAGACCCCCATGGACATATCAGTCAAGAACGACACAGCTCCGCCCACCCCCCTCCCCGCCCCGGCACGGCCCGGCGGCAGCGCCCGCGGCGCCACCCGCCCCGGCGACCGGATCTTCCTCGCCCTCTCCCGCGGCTCCGGCGTCTTCCTGCTGCTGCTCATGGCCGCCATCGCGGTCTTCCTGAGCCTTCGGGCCGCGAGCGCGATCGGGAAGGACGAGGCCAACTTCTTCACCACGTTCGAGTGGAACCCCACCGGCGACCCGCCCGCCTTCGGCATCGCGGTGCTCGCCTTCGGCACGGTCGTGTCGTCGGTCATCGCGCTGGCGATCGCCGTGCCGGTCTCCGTCGGGATCGCGCTGTTCCTCACGCACTACGCCCCGCGCCGCCTCCGCGGCCCCATCGCGTACGTGATCGACCTGCTCGCCGCCGTCCCGTCCATCGTCTACGGCCTGTGGGGCGCCCTCGTCCTGGTGCCGCACCTCGGCGGCCTGTACGCCTGGCTGGACGCCTACCTGGGCTGGACCGGCGTGTTCGAGTGGAACGGCGGCGCCCCGCGCGCGCTGTTCACCGTCGGCATCCTGCTCGCCATCATGATCCTGCCGATCATCACCAACGTGAGCCGGGAGATCTTCCGGCAGGTCCCGCGCACCCACGAGGAGGCCGCCCTCGCGCTCGGCGCCACCCGCTGGGAGGTCGTCCGCATGGCCGTCCTGCCCTACGGGCGCTCCGGTGTCATCTCCGCCTCGATGCTGGGCCTCGGCCGGGCGCTCGGCGAGACGATGGCCGTCGCGATGGTCCTGTCGCCGACCTTCGACATCCAGGCCAGCCTGCTCGACCCGGGCGGCGGCACCTTCGCCCAGAACATCGCGAGCAAGTTCAACGAGGCCACCACGGACGGCCGGGACGCGCTGATCGCCTCCGGTCTGGTCCTGTTCGTCATCACCCTGCTGGTCAACGGCACCGCCCGCGTCATCATCGAGCGGCGCAAGGAGTTCTCGGGGGCCTCCGCATGAGCCACACGTCCCTCTCCGCCGCCCGGCGCCCGGGCAGCCTCAAGGGCGCCACCCTGCCGAAGTGGTTCTCCTGGGCGGTCGCCGCCGGGTCCGTCGCCCTCGGCCTCGCCGTCAGCGCGGCCGCCGGACTGGAGAGCAGTGTCCAGTGGGCGCTGATCGCCGCCCTGCTGTTCGTCGCCGGCTCGTACGGGATCTCGGCGCGGGTCGAAGGGCGCCGGCAGGCCAAGGACCGCGTCGCCACCAGCCTGATCTGGGTCGCGTTCCTGCTCGCCGTCGTCCCGCTGGCCTCCCTCGTGTACGAGACGGTCCGGCGCGGGACGAAGGTCCTCGACGGGCACTTCCTCACCCACTCGATGGGAGTGGTCGCCGACACCGAGACCGGCGGCGGCATCTACCACGCCCTCCTCGGCACCCTGGAGCAGGTCGGCATCGCCACCGCCATCGCCGTGCCCCTCGGCGTGCTCACCGCGATCTACCTGGTCGAGTACGGGCGGGGCAGGCTCGCCAAGGCGATCACGTTCTTCGTCGACGTCATGACGGGCATCCCGTCGATCGTCGCCGGACTGTTCGTCCTCAGCCTGTGGATCGTCGTCCTCGGCATGGGCTACTCCGGCTTCGCCGGCTCCATGGCGCTCGCCATCCTGATGCTGCCGGTCGTCGTCCGCTCCACCGAGGAGATGCTCAAGCTCGTCCCGAACGAGCTGCGCGAGGCGTCCCTCGCGCTGGGCGTGCCGAAGTGGCGGACCATCCTCAAGGTGGTGCTGCCGACCTCCGTCGGCGGGATCACCACGGGCGTGATGCTCGCCGTCGCCCGCATCACCGGCGAGACGGCCCCGCTGCTGCTCCTGGTCTGGGTGACGAACTTCATCAACCCCAATCCCTTCCAGGACCCGCAGGCCTCCCTGCCCGTCTACATCTACCTCCAGTACGCGAACAGCGGCGGCTCGGGCGCCGCCTACGACCGCGCCTGGGCGGCGGCCCTGGTGCTCATCGCGTTCATCATGATCCTCAACCTGGTGGCCCGCGGCATCGCCCGCTGGAAGGCCCCCCAGGCCGGTCGCTGACGCGACCCCGTGACACCAGTCAGCGACCCGGACCCGAAAGAAGCAGTGATCGACATGGCCAAGCGCATCGACGTCAGCGGCCTCAACGCCTACTACGGCTCCTTCCTCGCCGTCGAGGACATCTCGATGACCGTCGAGCCCCGCTCCGTGACCGCCTTCATCGGCCCGTCCGGCTGCGGCAAGTCCACCTTCCTGCGCACCCTCAACCGGATGCACGAGGTCACCCCGGGCGGCCGCGTCGAGGGCAAGGTCCTCCTGGACGACGAGGACCTGTACGGCCCCGGCATCGACCCGGTGGCCGTGCGCCGCGAGGTCGGCATGGTCTTCCAGCGCCCCAACCCGTTCCCCACCATGTCGGTGTACGACAACGTGGCGGCCGGCCTGAAGCTCAACGGCTCGTACAAGAAGTCCGAGCTGGACGACATCGTGGAGAAGTCCCTGCGGGGCGCGAACCTGTGGAACGAGGTCAAGGACCGGCTGGCCAAGCCGGGCTCGGGCCTCTCCGGCGGCCAGCAGCAGCGCCTGTGCATCGCCCGCGCCATCGCGGTCGAGCCGGACGTCCTGCTGATGGACGAGCCCTGCTCCGCCCTCGACCCGATCTCCACCCTCGCCATCGAGGACCTGATCGGCGAGCTGAAGGAACGGTTCACGATCGTCATCGTGACCCACAACATGCAGCAGGCGGCACGGGTCTCCGACCGCACGGCATTCTTCAACCTGGCGGCCGTCGGCAGGCCCGGCCGGCTGATCGAGCTCGACGACACCGAGCGGATCTTCTCCAACCCGTCGGTCCAGGCCACCGAGGACTACATCTCGGGCCGCTTCGGCTGACCGGGCCGCCGCCCGCCGGACCCCTCGCGGTGCTGCCTGGCGGTGCCATCGCGAGGCACGGGCAGGGCCCGCCCCCAGGAGCCGGGGGCGGGCCCTTCCTCGTACGCGTCACAGGGACGCGGGCCTCACAGGAACGCGAGGTCCACGATCCAGTACGACAGGGCCGCGACGACGGCCGCCGCGGGCATCGTGATGAACCAGCCCAGGACGATGTTCTTGGCCACGCCCCAGCGCACGGCGTTCACACGCTTGGTGGCGCCCACGCCCATGATCGCGGAGGTGATCACATGGGTGGTGGAGATCGGCGCGTGGAAGATGAACGCCGAGCCGAACATGATCGAGGCGCCGGTGGTCTCGGCCGCGAAGCCCTGCGGCGGGTCCAGCTCGATGATCTTCCGGCCCAGGGTGCGCATGATGCGCCAGCCGCCCGCGTAGGTGCCCAGCGACAGCATCAGCGCACAGGCGATCTTGACCCACACCGGGATCGGGTCGCCGTAGTCCTCGACGTCGGCGATGACCAGGGCCATCACGACGATGCCCATCGTCTTCTGCGCGTCCTGGAGGCCGTGCCCGAGCGCCATGCCGGCCGCCGACACCGTCTGCGCGATACGGAAGCCCCGCTTGGCCTTGTGCGGGTTGGCCCGCCGGAACATCCACAGGATCGCCGTCATCACCAGATAGCCGACGACGAGACCGATGACCGGTGACACGAACATCGGGATGACGACCTTGTCGACGACGCCGTCCCAGTACACCTTCGTCCCACCGGCGAGCGCAGCGCCCACCATGCCGCCGAACAGGGCGTGCGAGGAGGACGACGGCAGACCGAAGTACCAGGTGATCAGGTTCCAGACGATCGCGCCGACCAGGGCGGCGAAGAGGATGCCCATCCCCGTCGAGCCCTCGGGCGTCTCGATCAGCCCCTCGCTGACCGTCTTGGCGACGCCGGAGCCGAGAAAGGCACCGGCGAGGTTCATCACGGCGGCCATGGCCAGCGCGGCCCGCGGGGTCAGCGCACGCGTCGACACGGAGGTGGCGATCGCGTTCGCCGAGTCGTGGAAGCCGTTGGTGTACGTGAAGAAGAGCGCGACCAGGATGGTCACGACCAGGGCGAAGGTGTCCATGGAGGGGTCAGGACTCCTTGACGGCGATGGTCTCCACCGTGTTCGCCACGTGCTCGAAGGCGTCCGCCGCCTCTTCCAGCACGTCCACGATCTGCTTGAGCTTCAGCACCTCGATCGCGTCGTACTTGCCGTTGAAGAGGTGGGCGAGCAGCTTGCGGTGTATCTGGTCGGCCTGGTTCTCGAGGCGGTTGACCTCGATCCAGTACTCGGTCAGGTTGTCCATCGTGCGCAGGTTCGGCATCGCCTCGGCCGTCAGCTCGGCCGCCCGCGCCAGGACCTCGATCTGCTGGTCGACACCCTTGGGCAGTTCCTCGACGTTGTAGAGGACGACCAGGTCGACGGCCTCCTCCATGAAGTCCATGATGTCGTCGAGGGACGACGCGAGGGAGTAGATGTCCTCGCGGTCGAACGGCGTGATGAACGAGGAGTTCAGCTGGTGGAAGATCGCGTGCGTCGCGTCGTCACCCGCGTGTTCCGCGGCCCGCATCCGTTCGGCGATCTCGGCCCGGCCGGCGGTGTCCGCCCCGAGCAGTTCCATCAGGAGCTTCGAGCCCGTGACGATGTTGTCCGCGGATGCGGCGAACATGTCGTAGAAGCTCGTCTCCCGGGGGGTCAGACGAAATCGCACGTGTGGTCCTCAGGATGCATCGGTTTCGGTCAGGCTGATGCTAGGCGCATCATCCGGCCACGGCTAATGGGCCGCCTCCCAGTGTCGCCCATCAGGCACAGTGGTCGGCACGGGGGCCGCCCGTAAGCCCCGGTGGGCGGGCCCACGGGTGGCGGCCATCACGCCCCTACCCGGGCAAAGTTCGGTACGATATACCCGGTAGGGGTATAGAAGCGGTTTACGTCGGGAGGACGCGATGACGACCACAGAGGCCGGCGCGGGTGCGCCCTCCGCCGCCGACGACGCCCTGGAGACGCCGCCCGGCGCGGACATCGTGACGGATCACGACCGCGGCGTCCACGGTTACCACCACCAGAAGACGGAACACCTCAAGCGCCTGCGCCGGATCGAGGGCCAGATCCGCGGTCTGCAGCGCATGGTCGACGAGGACGTCTACTGCATCGACATACTCACGCAGGTCTCCGCGTCGACGAAGGCGCTCCAGTCCTTCGCCCTGCAACTGCTGGAGGAGCACCTCCGCCACTGCGTCGCCGACGCGGCCCTCAAGGGCGGTGCGGAGATCGACGCGAAGGTGGAGGAGGCCACGAAGGCCATCGGCCGCCTGCTGCGGACCTGAGCGCCCGCCCGGTCAGCGGGCCCGTCCGTCCCGCTCCTCCGCGACCCGCAGCACCTGGTCGATGCTCTCCAGGCTGAGCCGCTCCTCACGGGCGGCCGACGCCGCGATGATCAGCTCTCCGCACAGCTCGATCTCGGCGAGGGCCACGTGGTCCTGCACCGCCGTACCGCCGACCGGAGCCACGCGCATCACCTCTTCTCTGCCGTCACCGACTTCCTAGAGTAGGGAGCGGCCTACGGACCGCGCATGGCACGGACGGGCTAGTTCTCGGCGATCTGCCCCGCGTAGATGTCGTCGTCGTCGGGCAGCCGCACGCGGGCGGGAGCCCCGAAGTCGTACAGCGCGGTGGTGGACGTCACGTCGACGGCGTCGCGGTGCTGCCCGTTGACGAAGCTGAAGCGGTGCCTGACCTTCCGGACCAGCCCGTCGTCGTCCAGGTAGACGTCGAACGGCACCTGGTCGGTGGCGAACCCTTTCGCCGCCGCCGCGAGCGCACGGGCGTTCCCGTCGGACGCCTTCCGGGCGGCGGCACCCAGATCGGCGGTCCCGCGATAGTGCCGCACCCGGGTACCTGAGACCTCCGCCCGCCCCACATACCTGGCGGTGCGCGCCCCCCGCAGCACCTCGGCGGCGGCGAACGGATCGGTGGCACCCCCCGTGACGAGATTGCCGTCCGTCAGGGACCGGGTCTCGACCCGCACCCATTTGTCGGCGGGCACCCCGGCACCGCGGTTTTTCATGAACAGCGCGCCGGGCGCCAGCAGCTCGGTGATCGGCTGCTGCCCGGCCGTCCCCGCCGGGTCCTGCGGCAGCCGCACCTTCAGCCGCCCGAGCTGCCGCCCGAAGTCGTACACGCCCTCGCCCCGGATGGTGACCCGGGTGCCGCCGGTGGCCATCTCCATCCAGGTACGCGCCCGGGAGCTGCGGGCGTCCACCAGCGCGTCGGCGGCCGCGCGCACCACGTCGACCGGATCGCCCCCGCGGGCGTCCTCGGCGGCGGCCCCGCTCTGCGCGCATCCGCTGCCGGCGAGGCAGAGACCCAGGAGCCCCACCGCGACGCCGGCTCCCCGCATGCGCCTGTGCTGCTGCCTCTGGGCCATCGCCTGCCTACCCCCGGTACGTCTGTCACGGGCTCCTTGTCGTACCGGTTAACGAACGGTGCGGGCCCCCGTCACGCCTGGGTACCGTGGGGGCGATGCCAGACCAGGACGAGCACCGGACGACGACGGTGGAGAAGGGCCCCTTCTGCACGGCCCACTGCACCTGCGGCTGGCGAGGCCCGGCCCGCCGAGCCCGAAGCCAGGCGCGCACGGACGCGGAGAACCACACCCGAGGCGGATCCCAGCCCTCCGTCACCCCCAGCCCGTCCGGCACATGACGACGAAGCCCGCCATGATCAGCCCGTCCGGCGCTTGAGGACGAGGCCCGTCCAGGGCCGAAGCGGGGGTCCGGGGGCGGCAGCCCCCGGGGACGGGACGGGCAGGGGCGGCGGGGGCGAACTCCTCCGGCCCCGAGCCGCACCCCATGGAACCCCACACCGCGCCACCCCGTCTCGTTCCACGTGACCCCAGGAGGCGACATGGAACGGCGCACCTTCCTCGGCGGCGGCACCGCGGCAGCCCTCGCCGCGCTGACGACCACCGCCTGCGAGGCCGGCACGGACAAGAACAGCACGAACAAGGGCGGCACGGACAAGGGCCGCACCAACAACTCCGGCACGGACAAGGGCACCACCCACCCCTCCTCGAAGAGGACCCCCACCCCCACCACCTGGTCCGCCCTCGCCCACACCCTCGACGGCGACCTCATCCGCCCCGGCGACGCCTCCTGGCCCACGGCCCACCAGCTCTACAACACCCGCTTCGACACCCTGAAGCCCAGCGCCGTCGCCTACGTCGCCCACGCCGACGACATCCGCACCACCCTCGCCTACGCCCGCGCCCACCACCTGAAGGTCGCCATCCGCAACGGCGGCCACAGCTACGCCGGCTGGTCCTCCGGCGACGGCCGCCTGATCGTCGACGTCTCCCGGCTCGACCGCATCCGGGTCTCCGGCGGCACCGCGGTCGTCGGCGCCGGCTCCAAGCTCATCGACGTCTACCGCACGCTCGCGGCGAAGGGCGTGACCATACCCGCCGGCTCCTGCCCGACCGTCGGCGTCTCCGGCCTCACCCTCGGCGGCGGCCACGGCGTCACCTCCCGCGCCTACGGCCTGACCTGCGACAGCCTCACCCGCGCCGTCCTCGTCACCGCCGACGGCAAGCAGCTCACCGCCGACGCCTCCACGAACAAGGACCTCTTCTGGGCCCTGCGCGGCGCCGGCAACGGCAACTTCGGCGTCGTGACGGAACTGCATTTCAAAACCCACCCCGCCCCGCAGTCGGTGACGGCGTACATGAGCTGGCCCTGGTCGAAGGCCGCCGCCGTGATCGAGGCGTGGCAGGAGTGGGGCCCGTCCCAGCCGGACGAGATCTGGTCGGCGCTGCACCTCAGCGGTGCCGGCGCCACCCCCACCGTCTCCGTGTCGGCCTTCTCCCTGGGCACCTACCGCGAACTCCAGAACGCCGTCGACCGCCTCGCCGACGGCCCCGGCGGTCCGGGCCCCGCCCGCAGCGTCAGCCTCAGGCGCCGCTCCTACGAGGAGTCGATGGAGCTGTACGCCGGCTGCGCGTCGTTCACCGACGCGCAGTGCCACCTCCCCGGCTCCACCCCGGGCCGCACCCCGCAGGGCGCGCTGAACCGGGAGACGTACGCGGCGAAGTCGGACTTCTTCGACCGCTCCCTGTCGGAGGCCGGCGTGCGGACGCTGATCCGTCAGCTGGAGTCGGTGCGCGGCGGTTCGGGCAGCATCGCCCTGACGGCCCTGGGCGGGGCCGTGAACCGGGTCTCCCCCACGGCGACGGCGTTCGTCCACCGCCGCTCACGCATGCTGGCCCAGTACATCGGCTCGTGGCGGGCGGGCACCTCGGGAACCGCCGTCCAGTCCTGGCTGACGGCCGCGCACGACGCGATGCGGCCGTACGCCTCCGGGGCCGCGTACCAGAACTACACCGACCCGTCCCTGAAGGACTGGCGCTCGGCGTACTACGGGGACGCGGCGACCCGGCTGACGAAGCTGAAGAGGCGGTACGACCCGGAGAACTTCTTCTCCTCCCCGCAGTCGCTGTAGGGCGCGTTCCGCGACACGCCCTGGCGCCTCTCAGGCGGCGAGGTCGCGCTCCTCGGCCCCGGGGCCGTCCTTGCGGCCGCCGCGCAGCAGCGCACCGCTGCCGTCGGCCCCGGACCGCCCGCGCGCGCGGATCAGCCAACCGCCGCGCGGGGACCGCTCGATGGCGGACATGAGGGGCGTCAGCAGGGCCATGGCCGGCGGGGACAGGAGCAGCGCGACGGCCGTGCCGAGCGCGAACCCGCCGACGACGTCGGTCGGGTAGTGCACGCCCATGTAGACCCGGCAGAAGCCTTCGAGCAGCGCGAGGCCGATGCCGATGAGCCCGAACTTCCGGTTGGCGACGAACAGGGCGACGCCGAGGGCCATCGCGATGGTGGCGTGGTCGCTGACGAAGGAGTAGTCGGTCTTGCCGCTGACCAGGACCTCGAGCCCCTGATGGTCGTTGAAGGGCCGGGGGCGTTCCACGAAGCCCCTTATCGGCACGTTGACGAGGACGGCGATACCTGCGGCCAGCGGCGCCCACACGAGCGCGGCCACGGACGAGGCCGCGTCCTCCGCGCCGCGCCGCCGTACGGTCCACCAGCACCACAGCACGGCGAACACCAGGCCGAGCAGCACGCCGTACTCACCGACGAACTCCATGACCCGGTCGAACCAGTGCGGCGCGTCCTTGGCCAGGCCGTTGATGTCGTACAGCAGCTCGACGTCGGGGTTCGACCCGGATTCTGCGAGTCCAGCCATGTTGCCGCGGCCCCTTCATCGTCTCTCGGCGCATCCTGCGTACGCCGCTCCGCCCACCCCCGTGGTTGTAGATCCGGCTACGTCACCAGGAACGCACGGTCCCCGTCGATACGTTCCACACTCCACTGAATGATCACGCAGACGTTATCGAAGAGAGACCCGTCATCGCAGCTCAGGGGGAGGGTTAACGCTCCGTCTACACCGTCGTGGGCAGCGCTTTCGCGCCATCCTCCGTCACCCGGGTGGCCCCGAAGTAGTCGGGCGTGTCGATCGGGTCGAACCGGATCACAGCACCCGTTCTCGGGGCGTCGATCATGTATCCGC
Organism: Streptomyces sp. SS1-1; assembly: GCF_008973465.1. NCBI lineage: Bacteria > Bacillati > Actinomycetota > Actinomycetes > Kitasatosporales > Streptomycetaceae > Streptomyces > Streptomyces sp. SS1-1. The sequence goes on from NZ_WBXN01000004.1 coordinate 3,395,763, forward strand.
CGCCCACATAAATACCGACATGCCGGATGGCCCGTGAGTTCCCGAGGTCGTCCGAGAAGAACACCAGGTCCCCGGGCAGCAGTTCGTTCCTGGCCGGATGCGGTCCCGCGTTCCACTGGTCGTTGGCCACGCGGGGCAGCGTGACGCCGACGCTCTCGTAGGCGGCCTTGGTCAGCCCCGAGCAGTCGAAGCGCCCGCCGTCCTCGGCGGTGCCGTCGCCGCCCCAGAGGTAGAGCGTGCCCAGCTTCTTCTGCGCGTACGCGATGGCCCCGGCGGCCTGCCTGCTCGGGTCGAGCCGCGAGACCGGCGCCGCGAAGCTCTCCTCCAGCGTCGTGATCGTCTTCACGTAGTTCCGGGTCTCCTTGTACGGCGGCACGCCCCCGTACTTGATGACCGCGTACGCCCCGGCGTTGTAGGAGGCGAGCATGTTGCGCTTCAGGTCGCCGGGCACGTCCTTCACGTACTTGGCGAGCGTGCAGTCGTACGACGCGGCCGACGGGATGGCGTCCGCCGGGTCCCACACGTCACGGTCGCCGTCGCCGTCGCCGTCGATGCCGTGGGTGGCCCAGGTGCCCGGGATGAACTGCGCGATGCCCTGGGCCGCCGCCGCGCTCTGCGCCCGCGGGTTGAAGCCGCTCTCCTGGTACAGCTGGGCGGCGAGCAGGGCCGGGTTGATGGCGGGGCACAGGTTGCCCCACTTCTCCACGAGCGCCTGGTACGCGGCCGGCACGGCGCCCTTGGCCAGGTTCCGGGCGCCGCCGCTCAGGCCGCCCGCCAGGTTCCCGGCGACGAGGTACACCCCGATGACGAGCACCAGCACGAAGCTCAGCCCCGCCGCGACGGCGGAACCCGCCACGATCCAAGCCTTACGCACCGTCAATCGCCCCTCACCCGCCGGGAGTCCGCCCGCGCCAGTGTAGGAGCTTCCCCCGCCCGGGCTCCGGCAACCGGCCCAGCCGCCGTCCGGGCATGACCCGGCGGGTAATCGATCCCGGCGTGGCCGGCGTGCCACGATCGCGTCACGGGCCGCTCGCGACCCGGCCCCTCACGTCCCGCTCCGACCGGGAGGACCCCATGCCCGCGTACGCCATAGCCCACCTCCGCGACATCACCCCGCACCCGGAGGTCGCCGAGTACATCGAGCGCATCACCGCGACCTTCACGCCGTACGGTGGCCGCTTCCTCGTGCACGGCACCCCGCACGAGACGGTCGAGGGCGAGTGGCCCGGCGCCGTCGTGATGATCGCCTTCCCCGGCCTCGCCGAGGCCCGCGCCTGGTGGAACTCTCCCGCCTACCAGGAGATCGCCCCGCTGCGCACCCGTCACATCGCGGGCGACATCGTCCTGGTCGACGGGGTCCCCGAGGGCTACGACCCCACCGCCACCGCGCAGGCCGTACGGGACTCCCTGCCCGCCCCGGACGGCACGTCCGCCTGAGGCACCGCGGTCACGCCGCGAAGGCGTCCCGCAGCACGCCGATCGCCTGCTTGATCGCCCCGTCGGCGGCCCGGGTGCCGCGCAGGGCGTTCAGCATCACGAAGTCGTGGATGGCGCCCTGGTAGCGGACGGCGGTCACCGGGACGCCGGCCTCGCGCAGCTTGTTCGCGTACGCCTCGCCCTCGTCGCGCAGCACGTCGGCCTCGGCGGTGACGACGAGGGCCGGCGGCAGGCCGGTGAGCTGCTCGACGGTGGCGCGCAGCGGCGAGGCGGTGATCTGCGCGCGCTCGGCAGCGTCGGTCGTGTACTGGTCCCAGAACCACTGCATGGCGTCGCGGCGCAGGAAGTAGCCCTCGGCGAACTGCCGGTAGGAGCCGGTGTCGAACGAGGCGTCGGTGACCGGGTAGAAGAGCACCTGCGCCACCAGCGGGACGTCTCCGCGCTGCTTGGCCATGAGGGTCAGCGCGGCGGCCATGTTGCCGCCGACCGAGTCACCGGCGACGGCGATCCGGCGCGCGTCCAGGCCGTGCCCGGCGCCCTCGGCGGCGACCCAGCGCGCCACGGCGTGGTTCTGCTCGACGGCCACGGGATAGCGGGCCTCGGGCGAGAGGTCGTACTCGGGGAAGACGACCGCGGCACCGGCGCCCACGGCCAGTTCCCGTACGAGGCGGTCGTGGGTGCGGGCGTTGCCGAAGACCCAGCCGGCGCCGTGGATGTAGACGATGACCGGCAGCGTCCCGGAGACGCCCGCCGGACGGACGATCCGGACCCGGACCTCACCGGTCGGGCCACCGGGCACGGTCAGCCACTCCTCGTCGACGGCCGGCGCGGCCACCTCGCCCGACTGCACCTCGTCGACGGCGTTGCGCCCGCCCTCCGGCCCGAGATCGAAGAGGTACGGCGGCTGCGCGGTCGCCTCGACGAACGCCTGGGCGGCGGGCTCGAGAACGGGGCGGTGGGACTCGGTCATGGCGATCTCCTCGGATCGGGGTGCCGCGGGCAGGACCGCCCGGCCGGTTCGCCGGGGTCGGCGGCACGACGTAAACGTAGCGCTCGATTAAGTCGTGCGCAACTCATTCGCACACGAAGCCCTAGTGCACGACTCCTTAGGTCGCGATGAGATGGCACCCGATACACTTGGGCGACGCAGGACCACACAGGATGCAACCGCCGCACCAGGAGCCCCGATGAGCGCGACCCCGCCACCCGAACCGCCCGCGCGCGGCCCCGGCTCCCTGCTCCTGGACGACCAGCTCTGCTTCGCCCTGTACGCCGCCTCCCGCGCCGTGACCGCGCGATACCGGCCACTTCTCGACGAACTGGGCCTGACCTACCCGCAGTACCTGGTGATGCTGGTCCTCTGGGAGCAGGACTCGATCTCCGTACGCGACCTCGGCACGGCCCTCCAGCTGGAGTCCAGCACCCTGTCACCCCTGCTCAAGCGCCTCGAGGCGGCCGGGCTGCTGCGCCGCGAGCGCCGCCCCGACGACGAGCGGTCGGTCGCCATCCGGCTCACCGACGCCGGCGCCGGCCTCCGCGAGCGCGCGGCCGCCGTCCCGCTCGCGATCGGCGACGCCATGGGCCTGACGGCCGAACAGGACGCCCTGGCCAAGCAGCTCCTGCGGCTCATCACGGCGAACGTCGGCGAGGACCGCGGAGCCTGACGCCCTGTCACGCGCGCGTTCACCCACGCGGGATAGCCTTCACCCGCAGAACACGGGCACGACCTCTCACCCGGACGTCCGCCAGAAGCGGCGCCGGCACGAAGAGGGGCTAACGACAGAACCGCACCCCAGGTTCCGCTCAGGCCTCGTTGCCCGGCGTAACCTGGCGTGATACACAGAGTGACCATACGAGCTATTCGTACGAATCCCGCCCATCAATGACGCCAAGTCGACATACGGAAGCGGCATTGTCGGCGAGAATGAGACCTGACCTCTGCGCACTGCGGGGGGACCGTGGAACTACCCAACAGGGGCGGTGACTTACATGTTCTTTGCGGCCGACAAGGGCGACATCAACACCATCATCGGCGGGATCGCCCCGGACTGGGGTCCGTTCGGAGCACTGGGGAACGAAGCCAAGACGATGATCCAGGTCGTCATGGCGGTCGCCATCCTGATCTGCCTCGGCATCGCCATCTGGGGGGCGGCCAAACAGCGCATCGGCGCCACGGCCCTGCGGGACACGTTCAGCGCCGAGCAGGGCAAGGGCCTGATCGTCGCCGGCCTGACGGGCGTCTTCATCATCGGCTCCCTCGGCACGCTCTTCACCATCGTGTACGGCATGGCCGTCTAGCGCCTCACCCCTGCGTCCTCCCGGGCACGCCCGGCTCGTTGTCCCCTACCCACCCGTCGTGCCCACCGGCTGAGGTTGCGTCTCCCTGATGTCCAGTCACCACACCGCGCCCGCGCGGGAACCAGCGCGGCTACCTTCGTACTCCAACGTGTATTCGTCCGACGCCGAGGGGGCGTACGCGGCATGAGTCTCGGAGACGATCGGGAGGGGCAGACCCGCACCCGGCTGCCCGAAGCCGGCGGTGACGTGTACGGGGGCGCGCGCAGAGGGGGCCGTTCGTCGTCCCGGAGCATGATCACGGTCGTGGGTGTGGTCGTGCTCCTCATCGCCGCGATCGCCTTCGCGAACCGCGGAGGCAGCGGTTCCGGCTCCGCCGGGGGTGACGAGGACAAACCGAAGGCCTCCTCCACGGCGGCCACGGGCACCCGCCCGGTCAAGGCCAAGTCGTCAGGCATCCCGACGGGCTACGCGCACGACGAACAGGGGGCGCAGAGCGCTGCCGCGAACTACGCCATCGCTCTGGGTTCGGCCGACATGTTCGACAAGGCCAAGCGTGACGACATCCTGGCGACGATCATCACGCCGTCCCGCGTCGCCGAGTTCGAGACGACTCTGGACCAGGCCTACACGGCCGCGTTCTACAAGAACGTCGGCCTGAACGAGGACGGCTCGACCCCGACGGGTTACACGTTCGTCTCCCGCACGAGCCCCATCGGCACGAAGGTCGTCGCGGCCTCCACCACCAGCTCCACCGTCGAGGTGTGGTGCAGCGGCCTGCTGGGCCTCGCCGGTGAGAAGTCGACGAGCCCGGTCACGAACAGCTGGTTCACCATCACCATCCAGCTCGAGTGGACCGGCGGCGACTGGAAGATCGTCACGCACTCCCAGAAAGACGGCCCCACACCGGTCCCCGGCGACGAGCGGGCTTCCAGCGCCGACGAGATGGCGAAGGCCGTCCAGGAGTTCGGAGGGTTCACGTATGCCCGCTAACCGCACCGCGCTCAAGCTGACTGCCGTCCTCACGGCCGTCCAGACCACCGTGGTCCTCACGGCCTCCCGCGCCTTCGCGGCACCCACGCCCTCGCCGAGCAACGACCCCTGCGACCTGATCCACGGCCCCGCCAAGGACTTCTGCGAGAAAGACAACGGCGGCGGCAAAAGCTCCGGCACCCCCTCCCTCACCGACCCCACCACCACCCTCGACCCCCTCTCCTCCCTCGCCAAGGGCTGTGCCGACGCCGCCGCTTGGACCGTCGACCGGCTCAGCGAGGCCGTGAAGGAGACCGCGGCCGTCGACTTCACGAACCTCACGTTCCTGAAGCACTACGCCGTCGTCTTCGCCGCCTCCGCCATCCTCACCCTCCTCCTCTGGCTGCTCGCCGTCGCCAAGCGCGCCGTACGCGGCGTGCCGTTCGCGACCGCCGTGTCGGAGGCCATCGGCTTCCTCTGGCTCACCGTGCTGGCGTCCGCCTTCACGCCCCTGATCCTCTACACCGTCGTCTCGGCGACCGACGGCGTCAGCGACGTCCTCGCGAAGGCGACCGGCAACCAGACGGACACGTTCTTCGGCACGTTCTCCAAGGCCCTGGAGAAGGGCGACGACATCGGCGGCGGCCCGATCATGCTGATCCTGGTCTCGCTGATCTCGATCCTCGCCGCCGGCATCCTCTACCTGGAGCTCTACATCCGGGCCGTGCTGCTCTACGTCGGCGCCCTGCTCGGCGTCGTCGTCTACGCCGGCCTCGTCGACAAGGACCTGTGGGGGCACGTCCGCCGCTGGGCCGGCATCATGATCGCCGTCATCCTGGTGAAGCCGGTCATCGTCATCGTCCTCGGCCTCGCCGGCGCCCTCGCCACCGAGGAGGGCCCCGACTCCCTCGCCGCCGTGGTCTCCGGCCTCGCCATCATCCTGCTCGCGATCTTCGCCTCGGCGATGATCTACCGCTTCGTCCCCGGCTTCGGCGACGAGATCGCGAACACCCGCAACAACCGCATCATGCGCGGCGCCGAGAGCAAGGCCGCGGCCGTCATCAGCTCCCCGGCCACCCTCGTCGCCCAGGGCATCAAGACCCACAGCTCCCGGGCCGACAACAACGGCGGCGGAGGCGGGGCCAGTACGCCCCGCCCGGCCAACCCGGCCTCCGGCGGCGTCGCCGCCCACAGCTCGCGCTCCTCGAACGGGGGCGGCGGATCTGTCCCCTCCGCCGCACCCGCACCCCGTTCGAGCAGCCCGGTGAACACCCCGCACGCAGGCAACACCCGCAATCGTCCAGGAGGTGACGGGCGTTGACGACCGAGTCCCACGTCGCCCATCCGGTCACGCCCCGCCGTACCTATCTGATCGGCCGCGCCCGGCCGAACGCGATCGTCGGCCGCAACCGCGAGTCCGGCGAGATCGCGCTGATCATCGTCGGCGCGTTCCTCGGCATGATGTGCGGACTGCTCGTCCCCGTCCTGTCCCTGCGGATCGTGCTGCTCATGGGCTTCCCGCTGCTCGCGCTGGCCGCGGTGTACGTGCCGTACAAGCAGCGGACCTTCTACAAGTGGTTCGAGATCAACCGCAGCTACAAGCGCACCCTGCGCCAGGGCACCACCTACCGTTCCTCCGCCATGGAGGCCGGCACCCGCATCGACGGCCGTGAGGTCGAGGTCGGACCGCCGCCGGGCATCGGCCGCATCACGTGGCTGGCCGCCCCGTTCGGGCCGGACGAGATCGCCGTGCTGCTGCACGCCGACCGCCGTACCGTCACCGCCGCCATCGAGATCGAGGGCCCCGGCGTCGGCCTGCGCGACTCCGAGGACCAGGAGGCCCTGGTCGACCGCTTCGGCACCCTGCTGAAGCACGTCGCCAACAACGACGGCTTCGTGACCCGCCTGCAGATGCTGGCCCGCACCCTGCCCGCCGACCCCGACGCCCACGCCAAGGACGTCGCCGTCCGCGGCGACGACCGCGCGCCGGGCTGGCTGCAGCAGTCGTACGACCAGCTCCAGTCCATGGTGTCGACGAGCAGCGAGCAGCACCGCGCCTATCTCGTCGCCTGCATGCACTACACCCGCGAGCTGGCCGCCGAGGCCCAGGCGATGGCCCGTGCCGCCCGCCCCCACGGCCGCGGCAAGGTCGACCGGGACGCCGGACTCGCGGTGGTCATGGCCCGCGAGCTGACCGACATCTGCTCGCGCCTCCAGGAGGCCGACATCCGGGTCCGCCAGCCCCTCGGCCAGGGCCGGCTGTCGTCGCTGATCCACTCCATGTACGACCCGGACCACCCCATCGACCACATCCAGGCGATGACCCGGCGCAACGCCTGGCCGGCCGAGCTCGACGCCATGGAGCCGACGTTCCTCCAGGCGAAGACCCGCGAGTCCTCCACCCGCGCGCCCTGGTGCCACGCCACGGCCTGGGTGAAGGAGTGGCCGATGACCCCGGTCGGCGTGAACTTCCTGGCGCCGCTGCTCGTCCACACCCCGGACGTCATCCGCACGGTCGCCGTCACGATGGACCTCGAACCCACCGAGATCGCCATCGAGCGCATGCTCACCGAGAAGACCAACGACGAGGCCGAGGCCAGCCGCGCCGCCAAGATGAACCGCACGGTCGACCCCCGGGACATCGCCGCCCACAACCGTCTCGACCAGCGCGGCGAGGACCTCGCGAGCGGCGCGGCGGGCGTCAACCTCGTCGGCTACATCACCGTCTCCTCCCGCACCCCCGAGGCCCTGGCCCGCGACAAGCGGACCATCCGGGCGTCGGCCGGAAAGTCGTATCTGAAGCTGGAGTGGTGCGACCGCGAGCACCACCGGGCATTCGTGAACACACTCCCCTTCGCCACCGGCATTCGGAGGTAGGACCTGATGCGGGACCCGCTGTCCGTCCTCACCGACGCCTTCACCTCCTTCCTGTTCGGGAAGGTCGAGACGACCCGGCCACCGGTGCGCACGTCCACGGGCCAGGCGCAGGCGGTGTACCTGCCCACCGCCGCCCCCGGTCTCGGCGACTCCGGCGTCATCATCGGCCGCGAGGTCTACTCCGGGAAGGGCTACATCTACGACCCCTTCCAGCTGTACGGCCAGCAGCTCCCCGCCCCGCACTGGCTGGTCCTCGGCGAGTCCGGCAACGGCAAGTCGGCGCTGGAGAAGACGTACGTCCTGCGCCAGCTCCGCTTCCGCGACCGGCAGGTCGTCGTCCTGGACGCGCAGGGCGAGGACGGCGTCGGCGAGTGGAACCTCATCGCCGAGCAGCTGGGCATAACGCCGATCCGGCTGGACCCGGCGGCCGCCCTCGACCACGGCATCCGGCTCAACCCGCTCGATCCGTCGATCACCACGACGGGCCAGCTGGCGCTGCTGCGGACCATCATCGAGGTCGCGATGGGCCACGGCCTGGACGAGCGCTCCGGCTTCGCCCTGAAGGTCGCGCACGCCTACGTCAACGAGACCATCGTCGAACGCCAGCCCGTCCTCACCGACATCGTCGAGCAGCTGCGCCACCCCGAGCCCGAGTCGGCGGAGGCGATGAACGTCGCCATAGACGACGTACGGGCGTGGGGCCTGGACGTGGCGCTGGTCCTGGACCGGCTGGTCGACGGTGACCTCAGGGGCATGTTCGACGGCCCGACGACGGTCGGCATCGACCTGGACGCGCCCCTCATCGTGTTCGACCTGTCCCACATCGACCGCAACTCCATCGCCATGCCGATCCTGATGGCGATCGTCGGCGTGTGGCTGGAGCACACCTGGATCCGCCCCGACCGGAAGAAGCGCATCTTCCTGGTCGAGGAGGCCTGGCACATCATCAACAGCCCGTTCGTGGCCCAGCTGTTCCAGCGGCTGCTGAAGTTCGGCCGCCGGCTCGGTCTGTCCTTCGTGGCCGTCGTCCACCATCTCTCCGACGTCGTCGACGGCGCGGCGGCCAAGGAGGCGGCCGCCATCCTGAAGATGGCGTCGACCAGGACGATCTACGCGCAGAAGGCCGACGAGGCGCGGGCGACCGGCCGGGTGCTCGGCCTGCCCCGCTGGGCCGTGGAGATCATCCCGTCGCTCACCCCGGGCATCGCGGTGTGGGACGTCAACGGCAACGTCCAGGTGGTCAAGCACCTGATCACGGAGTCCGAACGCCCACTCGTCTTCACCGACCGCGCGATGACCGAGTCGTCCGCCGACCGCCTCGCCGACGACGCCCTGCGCGCCGCCGAACTCGAGGCGGAGGAACGGGCGGCGGCCTTCGTGGAGCAGCATCTGGGCGACTCGGAATCGACGGTGGCGTAGGGGGGACGAGCGTGAGACCGGACGACCGCGGGGAGCGCCGGCACCGGGAGGGCCAGGGAGGCATTCCCGACGGCCTGCTGATCGGCATACTCGGCTTCCTCCTCGGCATGACCCTGATGGTGTGGACGGCGACGGGCCTGGCGGCCCTGTTCGTCCACGGGTCGTGGCCGGACGGCGTCACGATCCCCCGCACGCCGCTCGCCATGCGCTCCCTCATCGGCGACCCCCACGACCTGGCGGGCGCGTGGCCGGACACCCCGGACGGGCAGCTCTCCGGCTACGGGCTGTTCTGGGGCCTGTTCATCGGCCAGTTGATGGTGCTGGTCGTGCTCACCGTCTTCGTGATGGGCACGCTGGCCCGCTGGCGCGCCGTCCGGGCGGCCCGCCGCACGGGACAGCCGTACGCGGCCACCGCCGCACCGGCACCCCACGAGGTGCCGGCCCCGCGGACGGAGCCCGTGCCGGACCCCGGGCCACGGCAGACAGCCCCCGCGGTGGAACGGCAGCCGGAAGCGGCCCTCGAGCACACGGCCCCGCTCACCGAGCCCGCCCCGCCCGCCTCCCCGCCGGCCGAGCCGGTCCTCGCCCCCCTCCCCACCGCCGTCACAGCCCGCGAGACGCTCCTCCTGGCCCCCAGGGACGCCCGCCGGGACCGCGCGGCCCAGGCCGTCCTGGACGCGGAGGGCGCCGCGCTCGTCGTCACGTCCAACCCGGCGCTCTGGCAGGACACCAAGGACGCCCGCGGCAAGCTGGGCCCGGTCCTCCTGTACGACCCCACACACCTGTGCGACACCCCGGCCCGCCTCCACTGGTCGCCCACCACCGGCTGCGAGGACAAGGCGACGGCCGCCTCCCGGGCCGCCGCGCTGCTCGCGCCGGTCCGCCCCACCTCCCGCCTCGACCAGGCCCTCGGCGACACCGCCGAGACGCTGCTCCGCAGCTATCTGCACGCCGCCGCCGTCGACGGCCGTACCGTCCGGCACGTCCACCGCTGGTCCCAGGGCACCCAGATCCAGGACGCCGTCCGCATCCTCCGCACCCACCCGAAGGCCGCGGCCGGGTCCGCCGGGGAGCTGGAGGCGGCACTGACCGCCCACCCCGAACGCCGGGACATGGCCCAGGAGTTGACCACCCGGGCGCTGGCCGCCCTCTCGACGGTCAACATCCGGGAGTCCTGCACGCCCCACCGAACCGATGCCCTCACCCTGGATTCCTTCGTCCACGAAACGGGCACGCTTTACGTGGTGGGTGAATCCATCGAGGACCCCAGAGCCGAGCCGGGCGCCATGCCCCTCCTGACGGCCCTGGCCGCAAGCGTGGTCGAGCGCGGCCGGCGCATGGCCGAACGGTCATCCTCCGGTCGCCTCGACCCACCAATGACGCTCGTCCTGGACGACGTCGCCGCCGTGGCTCCGCTTCCCCAGGTACCGGAGCTGCTGGCAACCGGAGCGGACCGGGGTATGCCGACCCTGGCCCTGCTCCGGTCCCGCGAGCAGGCCCGCTCCCGCTGGCCGCACGCCGACCTCCCCGGCTGACCGCGCCGCCCCGTCCGTCCGGCCCGTCCGGTCAGGGCCGCTCGATGACGAACTCCAGCTCGCGCGCCCCCTGCTCACCGACCGGCACGGTCGTCCCGGACGGCACGAACCCCACCCGCCGGTAGAAGCGCTGCGCCCGCCCGTTCTCCTCGTGCACGATGAGGCGCACCCGCTCCGCGCCCCGCGACCAGGCCCACTCCAGGGCGGCGTCGAACAGCACGTCCGTCAGCCCGCTCCCCCGCTCCTCGGGCCGTACGAACACCCCGACGACATGCCCCTGCTTGCGCTCCACCGGAAGCCCGGCCCAGTCCGTCGTGCCCGGCTCCTCGACCAGCACCGTGGCCGTGCCGACCCACACCCCGTCCGGGCGCGCGGCGATGATCTGCTGCGCCCCGTCGGCCCCTTCGCACGCACCGGCCGCCCGCTCCTGCCAGAACGCGTCGGACCGGGTCAGGGCGTCCTCGTACGTCTCGAGGAACGCCAGGTGCGCGACCGGGTCCTGGAGCGCGGCGAGGCGCAGCTCCTTCACGGCCGGCCACTCGTCCGCCCGTATCGACCGGATCACATAGCTCTCGGGGCTGCTGGTGCACATGACGGCCACCGTAGTACCCGGGTACGACATCCCTCATCCGGAATACGCCCCACGCCTCTGGGACCGGCCGGGAAGAACCCGCACGATGGACGCGTGACGGACCAACCAGCCACCGGGGCACGCACGGCCGAGCCGCTGACCCAGTACGTCCAGCGCGTCAGCCGGCGCGTCCGCGCCTTCGACACCCGCCGCCCGCTCGTCTGGGACCTGCACCTCACCGGATTCTGGGTGACGGCGGCCCTGATCGACTACTACGGCGGCGGCTGGCTCACCGTCACCCGCGCCCCCGACAGCCCCCGCTGGCTCGTCCTCACCCTCAGCCTGGGCCTGTCCGCGCCCCTCCTGTGGCGCCGCACCCACCCCCGCACCGTCCTCCTGGCCCTGACCCCGTTCGCCCTCGTCAACGCCTGGACGGGCATCACCCTCCAGGCCGTCCTGCTGCACCTGCTGGTCGTCTTCCACATCGCCCTGCGCCGCCCGGCCCGCTCCCTGTGGTGGGCGGCGGCCCTCCTCACCGCGAGCGCCACGGTGACGGCCGTACGCCATCCGCAGGGCGGCGGACCCGACCAGGACATCGTGCCCATCCTCATGACGTTCGCCGTGGCGACGGCCATCGGCATCACCGTCCGCACCCGGCGCGACCACACCGAGACCCTGGAGGACCGCGCTCGCCGCCTGGAGATCGAACGCGACCAGCAGGCCCGGCTCGCGGCGGCCGCCGAACGCGCCCGGATCGCCCGCGAGATGCACGACATCATCGGCCACAACCTCTCCGTCATCACCGGCCTCGCCGACGGCGGCAAGTACGCCGCCGCCAAGTCCCCGGAGCGCGCCGCCCAGGCCCTGAACGCCATCGCCACCACCAGCCGCCAGGCCCTCGGCGAACTGCGCCGCCTCCTCGACGTCCTGCGCGAGGAGGACCACGCCGAGGAGACCCCCGCGGCACAGCTCGCCCCGCAGCCCGACCTCACCGACCTCGACCGGCTCGTCGGCGGTGTCCGCGCGGCCGGCCTCCCCGTCGACGTCACCGTGACCGGCGTCCCGGCCCTCTCCCCCGGCCGCCAGCTCACCGTCTACCGCGTCCTCCAGGAGTCCCTGACCAACACCCTCAAACACGCCGGCCCCGGCACCACCGCCCGCATATTGCTGTCGTACGAGGAGAAGGGCGCCGTCACCGCCACGGTCACGGACACGGGCCGGGGCGGCCCCGCTCCGGGCCCCGACGGCCGCGGCCTGCCCGGCATGCGTGAGCGAACGGCCCTGTACGGCGGCACACTTGAGGCCGGCCCGCACCCGGCGGGCGGCTGGCGCGTCCACCTGAGCCTCCCGGAGGAACCCCCGCAGTGACCACCGTCCTCATCGCCGACGACCAGACTCTGCAGCGCTTCGGCTTCCGCATGCTCCTGGAGAGCCAGGACGACATGACGGTCCTGGGCGAGGCCGCCAACGGCAGCGAAGCGGTCCGTATGACGGCGGACCTCAGCCCGGACGTGGTTCTGATGGACGTCCGCATGCCCGGCCTGGACGGCATCGAGGCGACCCGCCGCATCACGGCCGCTGGCGCCCGCACGCGGGTACTCATCCTGACCACGTTCGACCTGGACGAGTACGCCTACGCCGGACTCCGCGCCGGCGCCTCGGGCTTCCTGGTGAAGGACGCCCAGCCGGAGGAACTCCTCGCCGGCATCCGGGCGGTGGCCACCGGCGACGCGGTGGTCGCCCCCAGCCTGACCCGCCGCCTCCTGGACGCGTACGTCCACCATCTGCCGTCGGAAACGCCCCAGGACGACCGTGCGGGGAAGGGAAGGCCGGGGGATGACCCGCGCCTGTCCGCCCTCACCGAACGCGAACGGGAGATCCTCACCGTGGTCGGCAGGGGCTGGACGAACACCGAGATAGCGGCCCGTCTGCACCTCGCGGAGTCCACGGTGAAGACACACGTAGGCCGCATCCTGGCGAAAACGAATTCCAGGGACCGGATCCAGGCGGTGATCCTGGCCTACGACGCGGGCCTGGTGCATCCGTCCTGAACTCCACCGGGAAATAGGTCCGGAAACGCAGAAAGGGCCCACACCGTAAGGTGTGAGCCCTTTCCCAAAAATTGTTCGGCGGTGTCCTACTCTCCCACAGGGTCCCCCCTGCAGTACCATCGGCGCTGTAAGGCTTAGCTTCCGGGTTCGGAATGTAACCGGGCGTTTCCCTCACGCTATGACCACCGAAACACTATGAAACAATCAACCGCACCATGTGTGGCACATGGGGTTGTTCGTGGTTTCAGAACCAACACAGTGGACGCGAGCAACTGAGGACAAGCCCTCGGCCTATTAGTACCGGTCACCTCCACACATTACTGTGCTTCCAGATCCGGCCTATCAACCCAGTCGTCTACTGGGAGCCTTACCCCATCAAGTGGGTGGGAGTCCTCATCTCGAAGCAGGCTTCCCGCTTAGATGCTTTCAGCGGTTATCCCTCCCGAACGTAGCCAACCAGCCATGCCCTTGGCAGAACAACTGGCACACCAGAGGTTCGTCCGTCCCGGTCCTCTCGTACTAGGGACAGCCCTTCTCAAGACTCCTACGCGCACAGCGGATAGGGACCGAACTGTCTCACGACGTTCTAAACCCAGCTCGCGTACCGCTTTAATGGGCGAACAGCCCAACCCTTGGGACCGACTCCAGCCCCAGGATGCGACGAGCCGACATCGAGGTGCCAAACCATCCCGTCGATATGGACTCTTGGGGAAGATCAGCCTGTTATCCCCGGGGTACCTTTTATCCGTTGAGCGACGGCGCTTCCACAAGCCACCGCCGGATCACTAGTCCCGACTTTCGTCCCTGCTCGACCCGTCGGTCTCACAGTCAAGCTCCCTTGTGCACTTACACTCAACACCTGATTGCCAACCAGGCTGAGGGAACCTTTGGGCGCCTCCGTTACCCTTTAGGAGGCAACCGCCCCAGTTAAACTACCCATCAGACACTGTCCCTGATCCGGATCACGGACCCAGGTTAGACATCCAGCACGACCAGACTGGTATTTCAACGACGACTCCACCCGAACTGGCGTCCGAGCTTCACAGTCTCCCAGCTATCCTACACAAGCCGAACCGAACACCAATATCAAACTGTAGTAAAGGTCCCGGGGTCTTTCCGTCCTGCTGCGCGAAACGAGCATCTTTACTCGTAGTGCAATTTCACCGGGCCTATGGTTGAGACAGTCGAGAAGTCGTTACGCCATTCGTGCAGGTCGGAACTTACCCGACAAGGAATTTCGCTACCTTAGGATGGTTATAGTTACCACCGCCGTTTACTGGCGCTTAAGTTCTCAGCTTCGCCGAGACGAATCTCGACTAACCGGTCCCCTTAACGTTCCAGCACCGGGCAGGCGTCAGTCCGTATACATCGCCTTACGGCTTCGCACGGACCTGTGTTTTTAGTAAACAGTCGCTTCTCGCTGGTCTCTGCGGCCACCCCCAGCTCACCAAGTAAATTGGATCACCAGTGATGGCCCCCCTTCTCCCGAAGTTACGGGGGCATTTTGCCGAGTTCCTTAACCATAGTTCACCCGAACGCCTCGGTATTCTCTACCTGACCACCTGAGTCGGTTTAGGGTACGGGCCGCCATGAAACTCGCTAGAGGCTTTTCTCGACAGCATAGGATCATCCACTTCACCACAATCGGCTCGGCATCAGGTCTCAGACACATGATGTGCGGATTTGCCTACACACCGTCCTACACCCTTACCCCGGGACAACCACCGCCCGGGATGGACTACCTTCCTGCGTCACCCCATCACTCACCTACTACCAGCTCGGGTCACCGGCTCCACCACTCCGACCTCGTCCGAAGACTCAGCCGGCGGCTTCACGGGCTTAGCATCACTGGATTCGATGTTTGACGCTTCACAGCGGGTACCGGAATATCAACCGGTTATCCATCGACTACGCCTGTCGGCCTCGCCTTAGGTCCCGACTTACCCTGGGCAGATCAGCTTGACCCAGGAACCCTTAGTCAATCGGCGCACACGTTTCTCACGTGTGAATCGCTACTCATGCCTGCATTCTCACTCGTCAACCGTCCACAACTCGCTTCCGCGGCTGCTTCACCCGGCAGACGACGCTCCCCTACCCATCCCAGCCTCCGTTGGGAGTACATGCTGGAATGACACGACTTCGGCGGTACGCTTGAGCCCCGCTACATTGTCGGCGCGGAATCACTAGACCAGTGAGCTATTACGCACTCTTTCAAGGGTGGCTGCTTCTAAGCCAACCTCCTGGTTGTCTCTGCGACTCCACATCCTTTCCCACTTAGCGTACGCTTAGGGGCCTTAGTCGATGCTCTGGGCTGTTTCCCTCTCGACCATGGAGCTTATCCCCCACAGTCTCACTGCCGCGCTCTCACTTACCGGCATTCGGAGTTTGGCTAAGGTCAGTAACCCGGTAGGGCCCATCGCCTATCCAGTGCTCTACCTCCGGCAAGAAACACACGACGCTGCACCTAAATGCATTTCGGGGAGAACCAGCTATCACGGAGTTTGATTGGCCTTTCACCCCTAACCACAGGTCATCCCCCAGGTTTTCAACCCTGGTGGGTTCGGTCCTCCACGAAGTCTTACCTCCGCTTCAACCTGCCCATGGCTAGATCACTCCGCTTCGGGTCTTGAGCGCGCTACTGAATCGCCCTATTCGGACTCGCTTTCGCTACGGCTTCCCCACACGGGTTAACCTCGCAACACACCGCAAACTCGCAGGCTCATTCTTCAAAAGGCACGCAGTCACGAGGCAAGCACAAGTGCTTGCCCGACGCTCCCACGGCTTGTAGGCACACGGTTTCAGGTACTATTTCACTCCGCTCCCGCGGTACTTTTCACCATTCCCTCACGGTACTATCCGCTATCGGTCACCAGGGAATATTTAGGCTTAGCGGGTGGTCCCGCCAGATTCACACGGGATTTCTCGGGCCCCGTGCTACTTGGGTGTCTCTCAAACGAGCCGCTGACGTTTCGACTACGGGGGTCTTACCCTCTACGCCGGACCTTTCGCATGTCCTTCGCCTACATCAACGGTTTCTGACTCGTCGACCAGCCGGCAGACTGATCAAGAGAGATCCCACAACCCCCACGACGCAACCCCTGCCGGGTCTCACACGTCGTAGGTTTGGCCTCATCCGGTTTCGCTCGCCACTACTCCCGGAATCACGGTTGTTTTCTCTTCCTGCGGGTACTGAGATGTTTCACTTCCCCGCGTTCCCTCCACACTGCCTATGTGTTCAGCAGCGGGTGACAGCCCATGACGACTGCCGGGTTTCCCCATTCGGAAACCCCCGGATCAAAGCCTGGTTGACGACTCCCCGGGGACTATCGTGGCCTCCCACGTCCTTCATCGGTTCCTGGTGCCAAGGCATCCACCGTGCGCCCTTAAAAACTTGGCCACAGATGCTCGCGTCCACTGTGCAGTTCTCAAACAACGACCAACCACCCATCACCCCGAGCTCAACGCTCGAGTGCACTGGGGCCGGCACTGAAGGCGACCTCGCGGCCGTACCCTCAGACACCCAACAGCGTGCCCGGTCCATCCCTGTCCGATGATCGTGCGTTCCACGCTCCGAAGAGCAGTACTTGCAGCCACCGACCCGAGGTCAGGACCGAATAGTCAACGTTCCACCCATGAGCAACCAGCATCAGACATTCGCTGATGTACTGGCCTCTGACCAACCGAAGTTGGTGAGAAGTGCTCCTTAGAAAGGAGGTGATCCAGCCGCACCTTCCGGTACGGCTACCTTGTTACGACTTCGTCCCAATCGCCAGTCCCACCTTCGACAGCTCCCTCCCACAAGGGGTTGGGCCACCGGCTTCGGGTGTTACCGACTTTCGTGACGTGACGGGCGGTGTGTACAAGGCCCGGGAACGTATTCACCGCAGCAATGCTGATCTGCGATTACTAGCGACTCCGACTTCATGGGGTCGAGTTGCAGACCCCAATCCGAACTGAGACCGGCTTTTTGAGATTCGCTCCACCTCGCGGTATCGCAGCTCATTGTACCGGCCATTGTAGCACGTGTGCAGCCCAAGACATAAGGGGCATGATGACTTGACGTCGTCCCCACCTTCCTCCGAGTTGACCCCGGCGGTCTCCCGTGAGTCCCCAGCACCACAAGGGCCTGCTGGCAACACGGGACAAGGGTTGCGCTCGTTGCGGGACTTAACCCAACATCTCACGACACGAGCTGACGACAGCCATGCACCACCTGTACACCGACCACAAGGGGGCGCCCATCTCTGGACGTTTCCGGTGTATGTCAAGCCTTGGTAAGGTTCTTCGCGTTGCGTCGAATTAAGCCACATGCTCCGCCGCTTGTGCGGGCCCCCGTCAATTCCTTTGAGTTTTAGCCTTGCGGCCGTACTCCCCAGGCGGGGCACTTAATGCGTTAGCTGCGGCACGGACAACGTGGAATGTTGCCCACACCTAGTGCCCACCGTTTACGGCGTGGACTACCAGGGTATCTAATCCTGTTCGCTCCCCACGCTTTCGCTCCTCAGCGTCAGTATCGGCCCAGAGATCCGCCTTCGCCACCGGTGTTCCTCCTGATATCTGCGCATTTCACCGCTACACCAGGAATTCCGATCTCCCCTACCGAACTCTAGCCTGCCCGTATCGACTGCAGACCCGGGGTTAAGCCCCGGGCTTTCACAACCGACGTGACAAGCCGCCTACGAGCTCTTTACGCCCAATAATTCCGGACAACGCTTGCGCCCTACGTATTACCGCGGCTGCTGGCACGTAGTTAGCCGGCGCTTCTTCTGCAGGTACCGTCACTCTCGCTTCTTCCCTGCTGAAAGAGGTTTACAACCCGAAGGCCGTCATCCCTCACGCGGCGTCGCTGCATCAGGCTTTCGCCCATTGTGCAATATTCCCCACTGCTGCCTCCCGTAGGAGTCTGGGCCGTGTCTCAGTCCCAGTGTGGCCGGTCGCCCTCTCAGGCCGGCTACCCGTCGTCGCCTTGGTGAGCCATTACCTCACCAACAAGCTGATAGGCCGCGGGCTCATCCTGCACCGCCGGAGCTTTCGAACCACTTGGATGCCCAAGCAGATCAGTATCCGGTATTAGACCCCGTTTCCAGGGCTTGTCCCAGAGTGCAGGGCAGATTGCCCACGTGTTACTCACCCGTTCGCCACTAATCCCCACCGAAGTGGTTCATCGTTCGACTTGCATGTGTTAAGCACGCCGCCAGCGTTCGTCCTGAGCCAGGATCAAACTCTCCGTGAATGTTTACCCGTAATCGGGTGCACACATCACGAGAGCGGAACATCGGGAGGAATGATCCCGACGTTCACAGCGTCCTCGCTGTGTTTATTTCAAAGGAACCTCGCCCCAGCAGATGCTGGAGACGGGGTATCAACATATCTGGCGTTGACTTTTGGCACGCTGTTGAGTTCTCAAGGAACGGACGCTTCCTTTGTACTCACCCTCTCGGGCTTTCCTCCGGGCGCTTCCCTTCGGTCTTGCGTTTCCGACTCTATCAGATCTTTCCGATCCGATTTCCTCGGCGCTTTCCAGGTTCTCGCTTCCGCGTTTCCCTTTCCGGCGGTTCCGACTTTACCAGATCCTTTCGGCCCTGATCCCCAGTCAGCGGGGGCTGTCTTCCCGGCTGTTGGGCCGTTCCGACGTCTCAAACCTTAGCGGATCCTTCCGGCGATTCCCAATCGGGCCGCCGGCCCCCTATTCGAATTGAATTCGGGCACGCCGAAATCAACCCGTCAGGGAGGTCGTTCTGGTGGTTTGAGGTGCCGCTGTCGCGGCGGAGGTGCTGTCGCAGAACCGTTCCGGCTCCGTGGCAACCCGAAGAACCTTACGGATCGGCCAGGGCGATGTCAACCTCCCCCTGTCAAGATCTTTTCAGTCCAGGTCGGTGAGACGGCCGCCCGCGTCGGGCTGCGCGTCCTCCACCCGGCGGAGCAGGCGCGTGAGCGCTTCGCCCAGGGTCGCGCGCTCCTCAGGGGAGAGGTCCTGGAGGAGGTCCTCCTCGAAGACGGTCGCGAGGCGCATCGCCTCGAGCCACTTCCCGCGCCCCTCCTGCGTCAGCTCGACGATGACGCGGACGCGGTTGCTCTCGTCGCGCTCCCGGGTGACGAGACCCTCGGTGACCATGCGGTCGATCCGGTGGGTCATCGCCGCCGGCGTGAGGCCGAGGCGCTTGGCGAGCTCGCCGGGTCCCATCCGGTACGGGGCGCCGGAGAGGACGAGGGCCTTCAGGACCTCCCAGTCCGTGTTGCTGATCCCCAGGGCGGCGGTCTGCCGTCCGTAGGCGACGTTCATACGCCGGTTCAGCCGGGACAGGGCGGAGACGATCTTCTCGACCTGGGGGTCGAGGTCCTGGAACTCGCGCTGGTAGGCGGCGATCTGCTCTTCGAGCGTCGGTTCGCCGATGTCGGGGTCGCCCATGGGGGGAGTATGGCACGCCCCCGCTTCGCATTGAAGTCCTTGAGTGTGTACTCTTTAGCTTCGAAGTTTAGGTTCGAAGTCTTCAGGCCTGCATCAAGGTCTGCCAGAAGAGGGGTGAACGTGACCAGGGCGATGGGCGCAGCGATGCGCCGGATCCACGTGGGCAACGCACTCAGCGCGTTCGGGCTCGGTTTCACCGTCCCCTACCTGTACGTCTATGTGGCGCAGGTGCGGGGGCTGGGTGCCATGACGGCGGGGCTGGTCCTCGCCGTCTTCGCCGTGGCCGCGCTGGTCGTGCTGCCGTTCGCCGGACGGGCGATCGTCCGGCGCGGCCCGCTGCCGGTGCTGCTCGCCGCCCTGATCGCCGCCGCCGCCGGAGCGCTGGGCCTCGGGCTCGCGGGGAGCGCGGCGACCGTGCTGCTGGCGTCGGCCGTGCTGGGTGCCGGGCAGGCCGTGATGCAGCCGGCGCTGGCCACGATGATCGTGGACTGCTCCACGGCGGACACCCGGTCACGAGCGTTCGCGACGCAGTTCTTCCTCCAGAACCTCGGGCTCGGGATCGGGGGGCTGATCGGCGGGCACCTCGTCGACACGACGAGCGTGTCCTCGTTCACCCTGCTGTTCGCCATCGAGGCCGCGATGTTCCTGGTGCTGGTCGTGGTGATGGCGACCGTGCGGATGCCGCGCGCGCCGCAGGTCGGTGGGGCGCCGGACGGCCGTACGGCCAAGGGGAGCTGGAAGCGGATGCTGCGGCACCGGCAGATGGTGCAGCTGTGCGTGCTGGGGTTCGTGCTGTTCTTCGCCTGCTACGGGCAGTTCGAGTCGGGGCTGAGCGCCTATGGCGTGGAGGCGGCCGGGGTGTCGACGTCGACGCTGGGCACCGCGCTGGCGGCGAACACCGCGATGATCGTGGTGGCGCAGTTCGTCGTCCTGCGGTTCGTGGAGCGCCGCCGGCGGACGCGGGTCATCGCGGCGGTCGGGCTGATCTGGGCCGTGGCGTGGGTCGCGGCGGCGTACGCGGGGCTCGGGAACGGCAGCAAGGAGATGGCCACCGCCGCGTTCATCTCCACGTACGCGCTGTTCGGGCTGGGTGAGGCGATGCTGTCGCCGACCGTCGCCCCGCTGGTCGCCGATCTGGCTCCGACGGGTCTGGCCGGGCAGTACAACTCGGCGTTCGCCCTGGTCAAGCAGTTGGCGCTGGCGGTGGGTCCGGCCGTGGGCGGGCCCATGGCGGCCTCGCTGCACGGGCCGTACGTGGTGACCTTCCTGCTGTTCTCGCTGGGGGTCACCTGGCTGGCGCTGCGGCTGGGGCGGCAGCTGACCGTCGCGCAGGACCAGCCGTGGCTGCACCGCAGCCGGGTGGTGGCCCAGGGGACCGCCGCACCGGCCGGGCAGTCGGCGCACGCGTGACGCGTCAGCGGGTCCGGGGCAGGAGGAACTCGCACCAGACCGCTTTGCCGCCGCCGGGGGTGCGACGGGAGCCCCAGGCCGAGGCGATGCTGGCGACGATGGCGATGCCCCGGCCGGACTCGTCGGCCGGTTCGGCGCGGCGGCGGCGCGGCAGGTGGTCGTCGCCGTCGGTGACCTCGATGATCAGGCGGCGGTCGGTGCGGCGCAGGCGCAGGCGCATGGGCGGGGTGCCGTGCTGCAGGGAGTTCGCGACGAGTTCGCTGGTGGCGAGGACGCCGTGGTCGTGCAGGTCGGGCGGGAAGCGCCAGCTGGTCAGGACGCCGGAGGCGAAGGCACGCGCGCGGGGGGCCGCCTCGACGCCGCCGAGCAGTTCCAGCGCGGCGTTGCGGAAGAGCTCGTGGTCGGGGCCGGTGCGCGCCGGGTGCTGCAGGACGAGGACGGCGACGTCGTCGTCGTGGTCGGCTGTGACGCCGGCGGAGCGCACCAGGCGGTCGCAGACGACCTGCGGGGTGCCGGTGGCGCCGGCGAGGGCGCGGGCCAGGGAGGCGATGCCCTCGTCGAGGTCCTTGTCGCGGCGCTCGACCAGGCCGTCGGTGTAGAGGACGGCGGTGGAGCCGGGGGTGAGGGCGATCGAGCCGGACGCGTGCATCCAGCCACCGGTGCCGAGGGGCGGCCCGGTGGGTTCGTCGGCGCGCTGGACCGCGCCGTGCTCGTCGCGGACGAGGATCGGCAGGTGCCCGGCGGACGCGTAGACCAGGCGGCCCTCGTTGGGGTCGTGGATGGCGTAGACACAGGTGGCGATCTGGTTGGCGTCGATCTCCATGGCGAGGCCGTCCAGCAGCTGGAGCACCTCGTGCGGGGGCAGGTCGAGGCGGGCGTACGCGCGCACGGCCGTCCGGAGCTGGCCCATGACGGCCGCGGCGCGGACGCCCCGGCCCATGACGTCGCCGATCACCAGGGCGGTGCGGCCGCCGCCGAGGGTGATGACGTCGTACCAGTCGCCGCCGACGGCGGCCTCGGTGCCGCCGGGGTGGTAGGTGGCGGCGATGCGCAGGTCGTCGGGTTCCTCGAGTTCCTGCGGGAGCAGGGAGCGCTGGAGGGTGACGGCCGTCTCGCGCTGGCGGCGCTCGCTGGCGCGCAGGCGCTCGGCGGCCTCGGCGTGGTCGGTGACGTCCGTGGCGAAGACGAGGACGCCGCCGTCTCCTTCGGCGACCGGGGTGCAGGTGAACGTGTAGGAGCGGCCGTCGGTGGCCTTGCGGGACTTCAGGGTGCGGGAGCGGCCGCTGCGCAGGACCTGGTCGAGGAGCGGGAGCAGGCCGAGCTCGGCCAGCTCGGGGAGGGCCGCGCGCGCGGGTTCGCCGGTGAGGCGGGCGCCGAAGGCGGCGGCGTACGCGTCGTTGACGTAGGCGAGGCGGTGCTCGGGGCCGTGGACGAGGGCGACGAGGGCGGGGACGCGGTCGAGGACCTCACGGGCCGGCAGCTCGTCCAGGGCGGGGATCGGGCGGTCGCCGTCGGTGAGCTGCTCGACGCGGGCCGCGGGGACGGCTCCGGGGCCGTCTCCCGGGCGGTCCTGGGCGAGGGCCGCCGCGGGTTCCGTCCGCGCCGCGGCGCGGCGCTGCGTTCCGGGGAGCCGGGCGCTCCAGCGCGTGAAGTTCACGAATCCTTGCCTCGTGTCGTCGTCTTCGGCCGGCTCCGGTCGTCCGGGATCGGTCGGGGGTCAGTCTGGCAGGGCGGCCGTCCCGGCCGACACCCGTCAGACGCCTGCCCCGGCCGGGGAGTTCCTGGGTCCGGTCAGGACGACCCCTTCGGGTCTTCTTCGGGCCTGTGTGGATGCTTTCCACCGGCCGCGAGTTCGAACTCGGCTCGCGGATGTTCGCGTGAACCGAGCGAGACGATCTCCCTCTTGAAGAGACCCGAGAGCGTCCATTCGGCGAGGACCCGTGCCTTGCGGTTGACGGTCGGCACGCGGCTGAGGTGGTAGACGCGGTGCATGAACCAGGCCGGGTAGCCCTTGAGCCGGCGGCCGTAGACCTGGGCGACGCCCTGGTGGAAGCCGAGGGAGGCGACGGAGCCGGCGTACGCGTGCGCGTACGTCTCCAGGGGCTCGCCGCGCAGGGTGTGGACGATGTTGTCGCCGAGCACCCTGGCCTGGCGCAGGGCGTGCTGGGCGTTGGGCGCGCACAGGGTGCCGGGTTCCTGGGCGGTGACGTCGGGGACGGAGGCGGCGTCTCCGGCGGCCCACGCGTGGGTGGTGCCGTCGACCGTCAGTTCCGGGGTGCACTTCAGCCGGCCGCGCTCGTCGAGGGGCAGGTCGGTCGCGGCGAGGACGGGGTGGGGTTTGACGCCGGCGGTCCACACGACGGTGCGGGTGGGGAAGCGGGAGCCGTCGTCGAGGACGGCGACGCGGTCCACGCAGGACTCCAGGCGGGTGTGCAGCCGTACGTCGATGTTGCGGCGGCGCAGTTCGGAGACGGTGTAGCGGCCCATGTCGGCGCCGACCTCGGGGAGGATGCGGTCGGAGGCCTCGACGAGGATCCACCGCATGTCCTCGGGCCGGACGTTGTGGTAGTACCGCGTGGCGTAGCGGGCCATGTCCTCCAGTTCGCCCAGTGCCTCGACGCCGGCGTAGCCGCCGCCGACGAAGACGAAGGTGAGGGCGGCGTCGCGGACCTCGGGGTCGCGGGTGGAGGAGGCGATGTCCATCTGTTCGATGACGTGGTTGCGCAGACCGATGGCCTCTTCGACGGTCTTGAAGCCGATGCCGTGGTCGGCGAGGCCGGGGACGGGCAGGGTGCGCGAGACCGATCCGGGGGCGAGGACGAGTTCGTCGTAGGCGACGCGCTCGCTGCCCGCGTGGCCCTCGGAGGCGAGGGTGGTCACGGTGGCGGTGCGGGCGGCGTGGTCGACGGCGGTGACCTCGCCGAGGACGATCCGGCATCGCGGGAGGACGGCGCGCAGCGGGACGACGACGTGCCGCGGGGAGATGGAGCCGGCCGCCGCCTCGGGGAGGAACGGCTGGTACGTCATGTACGGGTCCGGTGTGACGACGTGGATCTCGGCCTCGCCCCGGGCCAGTTCCCGTCTGAGGCGGCGCTGGAGACGCAGGGCCGTGTACATCCCGACGTAGCCGCCGCCGACAACGAGAATGCGCGCACGTTCCTTCACCATCCCATGACGCACCCGTCGCTTGCGTTTGTCCACAGCCTCGACGATTTGTATGACCGCTCGCCGACGTGGCCGCGATTTGGCCGAATTGCCGGAGTGCCGCAAGAGTATGCAGGTCAGGTGGGGTGCACCGGGGGTGTGCGGGTGGCGGAATCGGGACGTAAACGACCCGTACTCCGATCGAGGGGCGCTCCGTGCGGAACGTGCCCCTTCTGAATTGACCCCCTCTCAACTATGTTCGTGTGTCGACGGGGTGCAGGGGGATGCGCTCATCGGGTCCGTGAGACACACGGGACGGGCTCGTTGTCCCGGGCTTGTTCCGCGACGCTCCGGCTAGCAATGACGGGGAGTGTCTCCGGGGGGAGACGTCATTACCGGGGGATCACCTATGCATGTTCAGGATTCTCGATGGGCTTCCGCGTCCGCCGTCGCGCCGGCGGGTGGGGCGATGGGCTCCGCCGCCATGAGCGCGGGTGCCGGACGCGGGGAGTCGTCGCGTACGACGCCGCTGCGCGTGGACGCGCAGCGCAATCTGGAGCACGTGCTGCGCGCGGCGCGTGAGGTCTTCGGCGAACTCGGGTACGGGGCGCCGATGGAGGACGTGGCCCGCCGGGCGCGGGTCGGCGTCGGGACGGTGTACCGCCGCTTCCCGAGCAAGGACGTCCTGGTGCGCCGGATAGCCGAGGAGGAGACCTCGCGGCTGACCGACCAGGCGCGTGCCGCGCTCGGCCAGGAGGACGAGCCGTGGTCGGCGCTGTCGCGCTTCCTGCGCACGTCGGTGGCGTCCGGCGCGGGCCGGCTGCTTCCGCCGCAGGTCCTGCGGGTCGGCGTGGCCGACGAGGGCGGGCCCGACGAGGCGCGGGTGCCGCAGCAGCGGGTGCAGCCGGGCACGGGTGAGCTGCGGCTGGTGTCCGAGCCGGCTCCGGCCGCTTCGGCGGGCCCGGTGGACGACGCCGGCGCGGCGGCGCTGCTCGACGTGGTGGGCCGGCTCGTGGAGCGGGCGCGTGCGGCGGGCGAGCTGCGGCCGGACGTGTCCGTGTCGGACGTCCTGCTGGTGATAGCGACGGCCGCGCCCTCCCTGCCGGACGCGGCCCAGCAGGCGGCGGCCTCGGCGCGGCTTCTCGACATCCTGCTGGAGGGTCTGCGGTCGCGGCCCCAGGGCTGACCCGGCACCCGGGCCGCCCCGGGTTTCCGGGGTCCGCTGGTCCGGCGGTCAGCCCGACCGCCGGACACCGCGTCCCCGAAAGGGTGGACGTGTACGGGGAGGACTGACCCACCGCCTCCTCGAACACGGTCGCGGACACACCGGGGCGTTCCGGGCCCGCCGGTCAACTCGCCTGTGAGGCAGGGCTGTTGAGCCTTCCCCGATACCGGGCATGTTCATGCCGTATCGCGGCGAGTCCCCACGGACGGGTGGTTGTCCGTCCGCGCCAGTTCCGGGCAAAACCTGATGTGGCACCCTGACCCGGTGTCCGGGACTGGTGGAGCTGGCAGCGGGGGCTTTCCGCGATGAGCGTTGACGGGTGGGACGAGTCGCGGGACGACGGCGACGCGGCGACCCCACAGGTGCCGAACCAGGGCGGCCGCCCCGACGTCCCGGCGCAGGGTGACGCCCCGGACGACCGCGCACCGCGCGCGGAGGGCAACGTCCCGGCGCAGCGCGACCGGCGTGAGGACAGCACCACGCCCCCGCACATGCCGCCCCCCTCGGACGTCGACCTGATCGGCCGGATGCGGGCCGGCGACGACAGCGCCTACGAGGAGCTGTACCG
Organism: Streptomyces sp. SS1-1; assembly: GCF_008973465.1. NCBI lineage: Bacteria > Bacillati > Actinomycetota > Actinomycetes > Kitasatosporales > Streptomycetaceae > Streptomyces > Streptomyces sp. SS1-1. The sequence continues at coordinate 3,421,676 of NZ_WBXN01000004.1, forward strand.
CCGCCACGCGCAGGCCGTCCGCCGGTACGCGCGCACCTGCTGCCGTGACGCGCACACCGCCGACGACCTGACGGCCGAGGTGTTCGCCCGCATGCTCCAGGCGGTGCGGTCCGGCGCCGGTCCCGAGCACGCCGTACGCGCTTATCTGCTCACCTCGATCCGGCGGGCCGCCGCGGACTGGACGCGGTCGGCGCGCCGGGAGCAACTGGTCGACGACTTCGCCGTGTTCGCGGCGCAGTCGGCGCGGTCCGCCGAGCTGTCCGAGGACGACACCCTGGAACTCGGCGCGGACGTGCGGGCCATGCACGAGGCCGAGCAGTCCCTGGCCATGCAGGCGTTCCGGTCGCTGCCCGAGCGCTGGCAGGCGGTGCTGTGGCACACCGAGGTCGAGGACGAGTCGCCGAGCGAGGTCGCCACGCTGTTCGGGCTCGACGCCAACGGCACGCGTGTGCTGGCCAGTCGGGCCCGTGAGGGGCTCAAGCAGGCGTACCTCCAGGCCCATGTCAGCGCCAGCCTGGCCCGGGACGGGGAGTGCGCCCGCTACGCCGACCGGCTCGGCGCGTTCGCCCGCGGCAGCCTGCGCACCCGGGCCGAACGCGGCCTGCGCAAGCACCTGGACGAGTGCGCCCGGTGCCGGCTGGCCGCGGGGCAGATCAAGGAGGTCGCCGGGGGCATCCCGGCGGTCGTCCCGGTCGCGGTCATCGGCTGGTTCGGTGCCGCCGGGTACGCGAAGGTGGCCGGGCTCGTCGCCGGGGGCGCCGGAGCGGGCGCGGCCGGTGCCGCGGGAGCCGCCGCGGCGGCCGGCGGCGGTGGCGCGGGTGCCGGTGCGGCGGGCGGCGGGTCGTCCGGCGGCGCGGGCGGAGGCGGCGGGGCCGCCGCCTCCGAGGGGCTGGGCGCCCCGCTGAAGGCCGGGATCGCGGCCGGAGTCGTCGCCGTGGGCGTGGTGGCGGCGATCGTGTTCGCGCTGATCGGGAACGACAAGCCCGCCGAGAAGACGGACGCCAAGCAGCCGCCGGTGCCCTCCCCCGTCGTCGAGGACACACCGACCCCGCGGCCGCCCCGGTCCGAGAGCCCCGCGCCCCCGCGGCCGAAGGCTCCCGCGCCCGTGGCCAGGACCGCGCCGAAGCCGACCCCGTCACCGACGCCCACCCCCACGCCGACGCGCAGGCCCAGCCCGACGCCGACCCCGTCACCCACGCCCCCGCGCGCCCCGGCGCCGACCACCCCGGCACCCGCTCCCACGCCCCCTCCCCCGCCGGCCCCGGTCGAGTACCGGTGGAACGAGCTGGCGTACGACGTCAGTGGCGACGGCAGCGGACCCGAGATGCGGCTGGCCGAGAGCAGCTGGGTGTGGCAGCGCCAGGGTCTGTCGATCGCGGGCCGGCGCTACGAGCACGGCGTCACCGTGCACGGCCGGTCCTCCGTGACCATCGACCTCAACCGGCGCTGCACCGCCTACGAGGCACGGGCCGGCGTCGACGACTCGACGCTGGGGCTCGGCAGGTTCACCTTCTCGGTGCGGGCCGACGGGGTCCGGCTGTGGAGCTCCGGCACGGTCAAGGCGGGCGAGGCCGCGGTGCCCGTCCAGGTGGACCTCACCGGGCGCCGGACCGTACAGCTCGTCGTGGAGCCGCACAGCGCCTTCGGCACGCTGCTCCCGGTGGACTGGGCGGAATCCAAATTCCGCTGCTCCTAAGGGCGTTCGGACGCGGCCCTCGTGATGTAACCCGGATCACACGGACTCAGTGCATCGTTTCGCGCCACCCAGTGTCTTTCCCTGAATGTAGGGGGCCGGTGGCGACAGGGGACGGTGGGCGTGGAGCAGAGTCGGGCCGAAGGGTTCGACGGGTTCGTGGCAGCTCGCTGGTCGGCGTTGTTCCACCTGTCCCGTCTCCTCGTGGGTGGTGATCGGCACCGGGCCGAGGACCTGCTCCAGGACGCGATGGTCAAGCTGTGGTTCGTCTGGCCCCGGATCGCGGAGGAGGCGCCGGAGGCGTACGTACGGAAGGTGCTGGTGCGCGCGGCGGCCCGGTCGGCCCGGCGGCGCTGGTGGGGGGAGCGGCCGGTCGAGCAACTGCCCGACCTGCCCGAGGCCGGGGACGTGTCCGCCGCCGTGGTGGAACGCTCCCGGCTGGAGGCCGCGCTGGCCCAACTGCCGCCGCGGCAACGGGCCGCGGTGGTGCTGCGGTACTACCAGGACCTGTCGGAACGGCAGGTGGCCGAGGTGCTGGGGTGCCCGGTGGGCACCGCGCGGTCCCATGCCTCTCGCGGCGTGGCACGGCTGCGCCGCCTCCTGTCCGACGTGATCGAGCCGGTGGGGTGAACAAGCCGATGGACCACTTCGAGCGGGAGCTGGCGCGGATGATGCGCGACTCCCGGGAGTACATCCCCTTCGAGCCCGAGCACCGGACACGGCTGCACGCCGGGGTGCGGACCCACCGGCGCGTACGGGCGGTGAAGCGGGCCGCCGGTTCGGTGCTGGCCGTCGTCGGCATCGGCATCGGCTTCGCCTACTTCGCGGTGCCCCACGACCGGGGCGACGGGCGCCCGCAGGGCCCGTTCCCGCGTCCGGCGACGGCCCCCGCCTCCCCGGGCCCCACGCCCTCGCCGGAGCTGTCGGCCCCGACCGAGTCACCGCCAAAGTCGCCGACCTGGCCCGCGAGCCCCTCCTCGACCCCGACCAACGCGCCGACCGTCGGCCGGGACTCCCCGACCGCCGACCCGACCAGGACCCGGTCCGACAACCAGGACGCGGGCGGGGGCGGGACGGAGACCGAGGCCGGTTCGGACAAGGACACGAAGACCGAGCCGCCGCCGGACCGGGACACGAGCCCGCCCACGAACACCCCGGACGGCCTCCCCTCGCACACGGAGGTCTCCGCGCCGCCCTCTGGGGAGTCCTTCTAGCCCCCCCGACGACCGGGCCGTCCGCCCGACCCCGACCACCTCACCCACGGCAGGTCACCCCCGTGACGTCACGCGCGCCTTCGGCATGCCCTGCGCCAGAGAACGAACCTGGATGGAACGTGACAAACCTGATGGATCATCTGCCGCTCCGGACGCCGCTGACGGCGCACCAGCGCGAGCCGGTCCTGGACGTGGTCGTCCCGGTCCACAACGAGCAGGCGGACCTGGAGCGGAGCATGCGGCGGCTGCACGCCCATCTGCGCGAGACCTTCCCGTACCCGTTCCGGATCACCGTCGCGGACAACGCCAGCACGGACGCGACCCCGGCGATCGCCGCCCGGCTGGCGGCGGAACTCCCGGAGACGGAGTGGCTGCGGCTCGCCGAGAAGGGGCGCGGCCGGGCGCTGCACACGGCGTGGTCCCGGTCCCGGGCGCCGGTCCTGGCGTATCTGGACGTGGACCTGTCGACGGATCTCGCGGCGCTGCTGCCGCTGGTCGCCCCGCTGATATCCGGGCACTCCGACATCGCGATCGGCACCCGGCTCGCGCGCGGCTCGCGGGTGGTGCGCGGGCCCCGCCGGGAGGTCATCTCCCGCTGCTACAACGTCCTGTTGCGCTCGACGCTGGCCGTGGGCTTCAGCGACGCGCAGTGCGGCTTCAAGGCCGTGCGGCGGGACGTGGCCGAGCGGGCGGGCCTGCGGATCCACGAGGTGCCGGTGGACTGGGTCGACGACCCCGACAGCCGCGTCGACATCTGGTCCACGGCCCTGGCCGACCTGCGCGGCATCGCCCGGATCGGCGCGGCGCTGGCCCGGGGCACCCTGCCGACGGCCCGGCTGCGCCGGCACGAGGACGGGCCACCCGACGGACTGGCCGGGCAGTTGCTGCGCTTCGGCGCGGTGGGGGCCGTCAGCACCCTGGGCTACGTCCTGCTGTACGCGCTGCTGCGCCCGGCGGCGGGACCGCAGGCGGCCAACGCGGTCGCGCTGCTGGTGTGCGCGCTCGCCAACACGGCCGCGAACCGGCGGCTGACGTTCGGGGTGCGCGGCCGGGGCGGCGCGCTGCGCCACCAGGCCAAGGGGCTGCTGGTGTTCCTGGTCGGCCTGGCCCTGACCAGCGGTTCGCTGGCCGTCCTGGACCGCCTCGCGCCGGACGCCGCCCATCTCACGGAACTCGTGGTGCTCGTCGCCGCCAATCTGGCCGCGACCCTGCTGCGGTTCCTGCTGCTGCGCGCCTGGGTGTTCCGCGCGGGCCGGCGCGGCACGGGGGCACGGGCGTGAACGGCATCCTGAGCCCCGTCGACGACCCCGGCGCACTCCAGCCCGTCCGCACCAGCCGGGACCGGCTCGACGAGGTGCGGCGCCGAGCGGCGGAACTCGCCCGCGAGCATCTGCCGGTCATCGTCCTGTACGGCGTCCTGAAGCTGATCGGCTTCCTGGTCTTCCTGCAGCTCCTGGACTCCTCCGGGGACTTCCGGCGCAAGCACCCCCGCTTCGGCGGCGGCGCCCACGCGTGGGACGTCCTGGCCAGCTGGGACGGCTGGTGGTACCAGCAGATCGCCGCGCACGGGTACGACCCGGCGCTGGTGCGCATCCCCGACGCCACCGGGCTGATCACCCTGGAGGGCAACTCGGCGGCGTTCTTCCCGCTCTACCCGGCCACGATGCGGCTCGTCTCCGACGTCACCGGCCTCGGCCTGTACGGCGCCGGCCTGCTCGTGTCGATCGTCTCCTCGTTCGTCGCGGCCCTCGGCATCCACGCCGTCGCCGCCCGCTTCGGCGGCCGTCGCGCCGGGCTCGCCGCCGTCGGGCTGTGGGCCGTGTGGCCCGGCTCGGGCACGGAGTGGTCGGGGTACTCGGAGTCCCTGTACGTGGCCCTCGCCGTGTGGGTGTGCCACGCGGTGATGAACGACCGCTGGCTCACCGCGGGCGTCCTCACCTTCACCGCGGGGCTGAGCCGCCCCACCTCGGTGGCCCTGATCGCCGCGCTCACCGTGGCCGCGCTGCGGGCGCTGCACCGCCGCCACGACGGGGACCTGACCCGTCCGCTCACCGCGATCCTGCTCGCCCCCCTCGGACTGGGCACCTATCTGCTGTACGTCGGCGACCGGATGGGCCGGCTGGACGGCTACTTCGCGTTGCAGAAGGGCGCCTGGGCCCACAGCTTCGACTTCGGCGAGCAGACCCTCGACGTCTTCACCAACGTGGCGGTGGGCCGGCGCGACTACCTCTTTCCGTTCCCGGTGGAGGACCTGATCGGGGTGATCGTCGTCCTGCTGGGCCTGGCGCTGATCCCGCTGCTGATCCGGCTGCGCCCGCCGTCCGTGCTGGTCGTCTACACGGTGCTGACCTTCGTCCTGGTCCTCGGCAGCCAGCAGATCTTCGGGAACGTCTCCCGGTATCTGCTCCCGGCGTTCCCGCTGTTTCTGCCGCTCGCGCTCAAACTGCGCACGCTGAGCATGCCGTTGCTGTGCGGGTTGCTCGGCCTGGCGGCGGTGGCGTCGGGCTCGTACGCGGGCTATGTGCTCTTCGAGCTGGGCGTGCCCTGACCGGGCCGGTCCGGTGCGGTCAGCGGCCCGCCGCGCCCGCCGCCTACCGACCCGCCGCGCCCATCGCCTCCGGCCCGCCGCGCCCGCTCCGAGGGCTCCGCGCTGGGGCCGGACGCCCGCCGGTACGGCACGGGCACGGGCCGTGCCCTGACCGGGGCGGGGGCGGGGCGGGGCGGGGCGGCTAAGTCGAACCGGAGCGGCCGGGCCGGGCTGAGCCAGGGCAGCGAAGTCGAGGTCGAGCCGGACCGGCCTGTGCCCGGTCTACCGGCCCGCCGCGGCCGCCCCGCGCTGCGGCCGGATGCCCTCCGGTACGGCGCGGGGGCGGGTCGTGCCCTGACCGGGCCGGGGCGGGGCGGGGCGGGGCGGGGCGGCTAAGTCGAACCGGAGCGGCCGAGCCGGGCTGAGCCGGGGCGGCAAAGTCGAGGTCGAGCCGGGCCGGATCGCGCCGACCGGCTTGGGCCCGGTCTACCGGCCGACGCTCCGCGCTGGGACCGGATGCCTGCCGGGCCGGGCCAGTCGAACCGGGGCGTCCGGGCCGAGTTGAGCCAGGGCGGCCGAACCGGGCAGAGCCAGAGCTGCCGAGCCGGGGCGGCCAAGTCGAACCCGAGCGGCCGAACCGGGCTGACCCAGAGCAGCCGAGCCGGGCTGAGCCAGGACGGGCTGAGCCAGGACGGCGAAGTCGAGGTCGAGCCGGGCTGGATCGGGCCAAACCGGCCTGGGTCCGGTCTACCGGCCCGCCGCGCCCGCCCCCAGGGCTCCGCGCTGCGGACGGATGCCTTCCGGTACGGCGCGGGCGCGGGCCGGGGTGCCCGTCCAGCAGGTGCCCCGGCGGGACAGCAGACGGCCCAGCCACAGTTCGAGGGAGACCAGGTCGGCCAGGCCGTCCAGGGGCAGCGGCTCGCCCTCGGCGGCGGAGCGCAGGGCCTTGCGGACCACCCGCGCCTCGACCAGCCCCGCCTGGGCGAGCAGGGGGCTGCCGAAGAGGTCCATCAGGGGTTCGGCGGCCACCCTGAGGCCGGTGCGGGCCGCGACCGCCGCCGGTGCGTGCGAGGGGGCGCCCCAGCCGGGCGGGAGGTCGGCCACCCCGGCGCCCTCCAGGACCGTGCGGAGGATCGAGGCGCGGGCGCCGGGCTGGACGCGCAGGGCCTCGGGCAGGGCCCGGCAGGCGCGCACGACCTGGTTGTCGAGGAACGGGGTGTGCAGCCGCTGGGAGCGGATCTCGGCGGCCTGCTCCAGGACGCGGATGTCGGCGGCGTGCCGGGCGAGGGCCGCCCGCGCGCGGTAGTCGCCGGGGCGCTGGCCGGGGCCGATGCCGTTGCGGCCCGTCGCCGTCTGGAGGCGAACCGATACTTCGGCCAGTGCCTCCCCGGTCAGCCAGCGGGCCGCCGGCCCGGGTCTCGCCCAGGTGAGCGCGGCGAGCGAGGCGCCCACCGCGCCGCCCGGCTCCTCGAAGCGGTGGTCCATCAGCCGGGCGGCCAGGGTCTCCAGGCCCGCGCGGTACGGGGTGCGGGCGAGCTTGCGGGCCGCGCCGTACACGCGCGCGGGGACCAGCACCGAGCCGTCGGCCTTGGTCAGCGCGGCGACCGGGCGGACCAGATGGCGGCGCTTGCGGTCCATCAACAGGTCGGCGAGGCGGGCCGGATGGGCGTCCAGGACCTGCCGGGCGCCGTAGCCGGTGAAGTGGTCGGCGCTGCCGGACGCCAGGCGGGCGCGGTGCCGGGCCGCCATCACCAGGCTGGGCCCTGGCTCGTCGGTGAGCGGTCCGTCCAGGTCGGCGTAGGGCAGGGTGTCGTCGCCACCCGCGACCACGACGTGATGCAGACGGGGGTTGGCGGCGAGGGCGCCGGCCCGCTCCAGCTCGGCCTCGCGGCCGCCGACGGCCAGGTCGTTGAAGGTGACCGCCAGCAGGCGCTCGCCCGCGCCGGTGCCGTGTCCCAGGACGGTGCCCGGCATACCGGGCAGGCCGGCGGCGAGCAGGGCCAGGGTGCCGGAGGCGGACCCGCCGGACAGGTCGGCGCCGATGCCGGGGACGGGCATCCCGCGCGCGGCGCGCCGCTCGGCCGGGCCCATTCCCGGTACCGGCCCCGGGTCGATGTCCGGCACATGGCGGGGCGCGGACAGACGCGCGCGTACGGCGTCCACCAGCGCGTCGCGTACGGCGTCCACCGCGCTGTCGGGGTCGGCGGGCGGTGCCGCCACCGCGAGCGAGGCGACGGGTTCGTACCCGGCGATCTCACGCGCCCCGGCGCGCAGGATCAGCGCGTGCCCGGGCGGGATGCGCCGTACGCCGTCGTACGGGGTGGAGTCGTGCACCGCGGCCGGTACGTCCGGGGCGGCGAGCAGCGCCGCCAGGTGCCCGAAGTCGAGGTTGGCCTCGATGAGGTCGGCGAGCGGGAGGGCGGCGGTCGCGTAGGCGGTGCCGCCGGCCCAGGGGGTGTAGAAGACGGGGCGGGCGCCCGCGAGGTCGCCGCACACCGTGACGCGGCGGCCGACCTGCACGACGGCGGTGTAACTGCCGGGCCAGGCCGTCAGATGGCGCAGTGCGCCCCCGCGCGCGGCGAACAGCCCGAGGCGCAGCTGCTCGTCGCTGGCCCCGCAGGTGCCGAGGACGGCGATGCGGTTCTGGGCGTCGGCCTTGACCACGCGCACCTCGTCGGGGCGCCAGTCGCCGACCGCCCACAGCGGGTCCGGGTCGCCCCACAGGAGCTGCGAGCCCACCGGGTGCACGGTCTCGCCGTCCGGCCCGGTGGCGCCGGCGGAGCCGATTCCGGCGGCCACCGCGGCGGTGCTGCTCCATCCCACCAACCACCGCATCGACGCCTCCACAGGCTGTGGACAACCAGGTGCACGGTATGAACCGGGTCACCATGCTGCCATGAAGGAGGCGCGCCGGAGCGGCGACGGAGCCGCCCGGCGTCGTCGAATGCGCCCGCGTCCGCGCCCCCCGCCGGGGTTGCGTGCGACCCCAACTGCCCTGTGCGGGCGGGCGATCGGGCGGGTGACCGGGGCGGATCGGCCATCATCCGCGACCTGAATGCGCCCCCGGTACGCTCCCCGAAAACGCCGTTCGCGCCCTCAACTGCCGTGGTGGGGGCGGGAATCCTTCGCGTCAGGCGTAGTCGATTTTCGGCCAAATCGGCGCTGTAGGGGCAGGCTTACGCACACTCCGTGCGACCCCTGCGGACTACACGCCGTGCTCGTCGTGCGCGCAGTCCGGGGAACGGAGTGCGCCCCCCGGACCGTTCCGCCGCCCGCGGGGATGGAGGCGGCGGAATCCCCCAGCCCACTGGATCCAGTACAGCGGGCCGACCCACGCGAGATCCATGGAACCGCTCCCCCGGTGGCCGGAGAAGAGCGCACATGCGGGCGCACGGCCACACAGCGGGAGCACGGCACAACTGTGCGTAGGGGGTGCGCACTTGAGTGCGGACCACAATCCCGCCATCCGGAAGAATGCCCCTTAACGCTTGGGATGCGGCGAACTACGCTGGGTTTACGAATGCCGCACGGTTATGCCAGGGCGGCAGCCGTCTGTGTCGAGGGGTGGCGCATGTCCAGGGAGCAACGCGGGCCGAACGAGAAACTCGGCGCCGTTCTCGCCCTCGCGGGAATCAGCAACGCCGGCCTCGCGCGGCGCGTCAACGACCTTGGCGCCCAGCGGGGACTGACACTTCGCTACGACAAGACGTCGGTGGCGCGCTGGGTGTCGAAGGGCATGGTGCCGCAGGGCGCCGCGCCGCACCTGATCGCCGCCGCGATCGGCCAGAAACTCGGCCGCCCGGTGCCGCTCCACGAGATCGGCCTGGCGGACGCGGACCCCGCGCCGGAGGTGGGCCTCGCCTTCCCCCGGGACGTAGGACAGGCGGTGAAGTCGGCGACGGAGCTCTACCGTCTCGACCTCGCCGGACGCCGCGCCGGTTCCGGCGGCATCTGGCAGTCCCTGGCCGGCTCGTTCGCGGTCAGCGCGTACGCGACCCCCGCGTCCCGGTGGCTGATAACACCGGCCGACTCGTCGGTCGCCCGCGAGGTGGGCCCGTCCGAGGGCTCCGGGGCACCGCTCAAAGTCGGCCACAGCGATGTGCAGAAACTCCGCGAGGCCGCCGAGGACGCCAGACGCTGGGACTCCAAGTACGGGGGCGGTGACTGGCGTTCGTCCATGGTGCCCGAGTGCTTACGGGTGGAGGCGGCCCCGCTGCTGCTGGGCTCGTACTCCGACGAAGTGGGCCGCGCCCTGTTCGGGGCCTCCGCCGAACTGACCCGTCTCGCGGGCTGGATGGCCTTCGACACCGGTCAGCAGGAGGCCGCGCAGCGGTACTACATCCAGGCGCTGCGCCTCGCCCGCGCGGCGGCCGACGTGCCGCTCGGCGGCTATGTGCTGGCGTCGATGTCCCTGCAGGCCACCTACCGGGGCTTCGGCGACGAGGGCGTCGACCTCGCGCAGGCCGCCCTGGAGCGCAACCGCGGCCTCGCCACGGCCCGCACCATGAGCTTCTTCCGCCTGGTCGAGGCCCGGGCCCACGCGCGCGCGGGCGACGCGCAGGCGGCCGGCGCCGCCCTGAAGGCGGCCGAGGGCTGGCTGGAGCGCTCCCGGGAGGGCGACCACGACCCGTCGTGGCTCGGCTTCTACTCCTACGACCGCTTCTGCGCGGACGCCGCCGAGTGCTACCGGGACCTGAAGGCGCCCCGCCAGGTGCGCAGGTTCACCGAGCAGGCCCTGTCGAAGCCGACGGAGGAGTTCGTGCGCTCGCACGGGCTGCGGCTCGTCGTCTCGGCGGTCGCCGAGCTGGAGTCGGGGAACCTCGACGCGGCGTGCGAGCAGGGCGTGCGGGCGGTGGAGGTCGCGGGGCGGATATCGTCCGCGCGCACCACCGAGTACGTGAAGGACCTGCTGCACCGCCTGGAGCCGTACGGCGACGAGCCGAGGGTGGTCGAGCTGCGCGAGCGGGCCCGCCCGCTGCTGATGACCCCCGCCTGAGCGGCTCATGACACCCACGGGGCGCGCCTCCCGGGTTCGACCGCGCTGTCGGTGGGGCAGGGCATCATCGGAACCGGGAGGTGGTGCGGGTGCGGGCGCTCGGGCTCGACTGTGACGTGCTCGTGGTCGGCGGCGGCATCGTCGGGCTGGCCACGGCGTACGCGGTCACGCGCGCGGCGCCGGGCACCCGGGTGACCGTCCTGGAGAAGGAGCCCGGCCCGGCCCGCCACCAGACGGGACGCAACAGCGGGGTGATCCACAGCGGCGTCTACTACCGCCCCGGCTCCCTCAAGGCCCGGTACGCGGTCGGGGGCGCCGCCGAGATGGTCAAGTTCTGCGCCGAGTACGGCGTCGCGCACGCGGTGACCGGCAAGCTGATCGTCGCCACCGGGCGCGAGGAGCTGCCCCGGCTGCACGCCCTGGCCCAGCGCGGCCGGGAGAACGGCATCGCGGTGCGCGAGCTGGGCGCCGCGCAGATCACCGAGCACGAGCCCGAGGTGCGGGGCCTGGCCGCCCTCCACGTGCCGACGACCGGCGTCTGCGACTTCGCCGGGGTGGCCCGCCGGCTGGCGGAGGCGTCCGGCGCCGAGATCCGCTACGGCGCCCGCGTCGAGCGCGTCGACCGCAGACCCTCGCTGGGGGTGGCCGTGCGCACCGCGCGCGGGGACGTCGTCCGCGGCCGCGTCCTGGTGAACTGCGCCGGGCTGCACTGCGACGAGGTGGCCCGGCTGACCGGGGACGACCCGGAGGCGCGGATCGTGCCGTTCCGGGGCGAGTACTACACGCTGAAGCGGCCCGAGCTGGTGCGCGGCCTGGTGTACCCGGTGCCGGACCCGGCGTTCCCGTTCCTCGGCGTGCACCTGACGCGCGGCATCGACGACAGCGTGCACATCGGGCCGAACGCCGTCCCCGCGCTGGCCCGCGAGGGCTACCGCTGGGGCGTCGTACGGCCCCGGGAGGTCGGCACGACGCTGGCCTGGCCCGGCGCGTGGCGCATGGCCCGGCGGCACTGGCGGTACGGGGCGGGCGAGCTGCGCCGGTCGCTGTCCAAGGCGGCGTTCACGGACGCGGTACGCCGGCTGCTGCCCGCCGTGGAGCCGGGCGACCTGGTGCCGGCTGCGGCCGGGGTCCGGGCCCAGGCGGTGCTGCGGGACGGCTCGCTGGTGGACGACTTCCTGATCCGCGAGGGCCCGCGCGCGGTCCATGTGCTGAACGCGCCGAGCCCGGCGGCGACGGCCTCCCTGCCCATCGGGCGCGAGGTGGCCCGCCGGGCGCTGGCGGCGCTGGCGACCGCCTGAGCCGGGCCGCGACGCAGGGGGCCGCTGCCCCGGGCCGGGCTCGCGGCCCGGGGGACCGGCGCCGCCGAGCACGTAAAATCGATGCCACTGTGTCTGATTCCCGCAACGCCCCCGAAGCCGCACCGCCCGGTGCCCCCGCCTCCGCCGGCGCCCCCGGCGAGCAGGGCGCCCACGCCCCCGGTGCCCCCGTCCGGCACACCCGGACCAAGGGGGAGCCGCGGTTCCCCGACGGGCCCAAGGCCGACCCGGCCGGATCGCACTTCGAGCGGCGGATCCGCAGCTTCCAGCCCCGGCGCAGCCGGGTCACCACCGGGCAGGCGGACGCGTTGCAGCGGCTGTGGCCGCAGTGGGGCCTCGACATCGACGGGCAGCACGTCATCGACCTGCCCGAACTCTTCGGGAACGGCCACCCGGTCGTGCTGGAGATCGGCTTCGGCATGGGCGAGGCGACCGCGCAGATGGCCGCCGCCGACCCGGACACCAACATCCTCGCCGTCGACGTGCACACCCCCGGCCAGGGGAACCTGCTCAACCTCGCCGAGCACCACGGCCTGCGCAACGTCCGCGTCGGCAACGGTGACGCCATCATCCTGCTCCGCGAGATGCTCGCGCCGGACTCGCTCGACGGGCTGCGCGTCTACTTCCCGGACCCCTGGCCGAAGAAGCGGCACCACAAGCGGCGCCTCATCCAGCCCGCGTTCCTGGACCTGGCCGCGACCCGGCTGAAGCCCGGCGCGCTGGTGCACTGCGCCACCGACTGGGAGCCGTACGCGGAGCAGATGCTCGAGGTGCTGACGGCCCATCCGGACTTCGAGAACACTCGGCCCGACGGCGGTTTCGCGCCGCGTCCCGCGCACCGGCCGCTGACCCGTTTCGAGGGCCAGGGACTGGACAAGGGTCATGTGGTGAACGACCTGCTCTTCCGCCGCGTACAGCGGTAGGAGCAGCGGGCGGACAGCACCTCCGAGACCACCACGAGAACACCCCGAGAACACCCACAGCACCACCGACAGCAGCCCCGCCCCGGCGCCCCGGCACCCTCGCGCCGCTGCGGGCGGCGCCCCCGTCTCGTTAGGGTCGATGCCGTGGCCGACTGCCCTCCGTACCCGACGCATCCCCCCGCCCCCGCCGGCGGCGCGCTGCGGCACGCGCACTGGTGGCAGCGGCGCTGGGTGCCCTATGCCGCGCTCAGCACCCTGCTGGCGCTGTCCGGGCTGGTCATCCTCGCCCTGGTGCGCGAGCAGACCGGCACGGAGGGCTTCCTGGTCGGGCTCGGGCTGGCGGTCCTGCCGGTCCCGCTGCTCGTCGCGTCCTTCCGCTGGCTGGACCGGGTCGAGCCGGGCCCCTGGCGGAACCTGGTCTTCTCCTTCGCCTGGGGCGCCTGCGCGGCGGCCCTCATAGCGATCGTGGCGAACAGTTTCGCCACCCGGTGGATAGCGACGGCGACCGCCGACCCGTCCCACGCGGACACCCTGGGCGCGACGGTCATAGCGCCCGTCGTGGAGGAGACGGCGAAGGCGGCGGCCGTCCTGCTGCTGTTCCTCTTCCGCCGCCGCGACTTCAGCGGCCTCCTGGACGGTGTGGTGATCGCGGGGGTCACCGCCACCGGGTTCGCCTTCACCGAGAACATCCTCTACCTCGGCACCGCCTTCGGCACCGACCAGCTGTCCGGCGGCAGCGGCATCGCGTCGGTGACCGCGGCGACCTTCTTCGTCCGCGTCGTCATGTCGCCCTTCGCGCACCCCCTGTTCACCGTGCTCACCGGCATCGGCTTCGGCGCCGCCGCGCTGTCCGGGGAGCGCCAGCGGGTGCGCCGCGTGCTCCTGCCGCTGTCCGGGCTGCTGCTGGCGATGGGCATGCACGCCCTGTGGAACGGCTCGTCGACGTTCGGCGAGTTCGGCTTCTTCGCCGTGTACGCGGCCTTCATGGTGCCCGCGTTCGGGCTGCTGGTCTGGCTGGTGCTGTGGACGCGGTACCGCGAGCTGCGGACCGTGCGCGAGGAGCTGCCCGCCTACGCCGTCGCCGGATGGCTGTCCCCCGCCGAGCCGTTCGCGCTGGGCTCGATGCGGGACCGCCGGGTGGCCCGGCAGTACGCCCGCCGGCACGGGGGACGCCCCGCGGCCCGGGCGGTCGCCGAATACGAGGCGTACGCCACCTCGCTGGCGTTCCTGCGGCGCCGGGGCCGCCGGGGCCGGGCCGGCGCCGACTACGTGGTCCGCGAGGGCGAGTTGCTCAACGAGCTGTGGCGCCGCCGCGCGTGGGCCCGCCCGGCCCTGGAGCACGCGCTCGCCGCGAAGAGCCGGCCGCTCCCCGCGTACGCGCCGCCCCAGGTGCCGGGCGCCTGGTGGCCGCAGCCGTACGCCCCGCACGGGCACGGCCCCGGCGCACCGGCCCCGGCCTGGAACCCGTACCAGGTCTGACAGTTCAGGCGGACGCCTCCGTCAGCCGGCGCAGTTCGCCGTCGGTCAGGGTCAGCTCGGCCACGCCGAGCAGCGCCGGCAGCTGTTCCGGGGTGCGGGCCGAGGCGATGGGCGCGGCGACCGTGGGCCGGGAGGCCAGCCAGGCCAGGGCCACCGTGGCGACCGGCACGCCGTGCGCGGCGGCCACCTCGTCCAGCGCGGCCAGCACCCGCCGCCCCCGCCCGGTCTCCGCGTGGCGTCCGGCGCCCTGCGCACGCGGGCTGTCCACGGCGGCGCCGGGACGGTACTTGCCGGTGAGGAACCCGGCCGCGAGCGCGTAGTACGGCACCGCGGCGAGGTTCTCCCGCTCGGCGAGGTCCTGGAGGGCGCCCTCGTAGGTGTCGCGGGAGACCAGGTTGTAGTGGGGCTGGAGCGCCACGTACCGGGCCAGGCCCTCGCGGTCGGAGAAGGCGAGGGAGGCCGCCAGCCGCTCGGCGGTGATGTTGGACGCGGCGATGTGCCGGACCTTGCCGGCCTTCACCAGTTCGTCCAGGGCGCCGACGATCTCCTCGACCGGCACCTCGGGCTTGTCGAAGTGCGTGTAGTAGAGGTCGATGCGGTCGGTGCCGAGGCGGCGCAGCGAGGCGTCGGCGGCGGCCTTGATGGTCGCCGCGTTCAGGCCCTGGAAGTCGGGGTGCTGGCTGACCTTGGTGGCGATCACGACGTCGTCCCGGTTGCCGCGCGCCTTGAGCCAGTTGCCGATGACGGTCTCGGACTCACCGCCCACGTTGCCCTCGACCCACGCCGAGTAGGAGTCGGCCGTGTCGAGGAAGTTGCCGCCGGCCTCGGTGTAGGCGTCGAGGACGGCGAAGGAGTGGGCCTCGTCGGCGGTCCACCCGAAGACGTTGCCACCGAGGCAGAGCGGGGAGACCTCGAGGTCGGAGGAGCCGAGTTTGCGCAGTGCAGTCATACCAGGGATCAACGACCCCGGCGGTGGCGCCGATTCCGCTCCGGGGATGAATTCCCTGTGAAGGGGCGGGCGGGCGCACCGAAGACCGGCAGCCCTGACGTCGGGGGGTCGTCGTCAGGACCGCCGGGGATCAGGTGGGGAGCGTGCTCAGGGGGTGAGGCCCTTGCCGCGCAGCCAGGCCAGCGGGTCGATGCCGCTCGCGCTGCCGTCGGGGTGCACCTCGAGGTGCAGGTGGGCGCCGGTCACGTTGCCCGTGGCGCCGACGCGGCCGATGACGTCACCGGTGTTGACCTTCTGGCCGACGCTGACGCTGATCGAGGACTGGTGGGCGAACCAGATCTCGGTGCCGTCGTCCAGGGTCAGCTCGGTCTTGTAGCCGTAGGAGCCGTCCCAGCCGGCGAAGGTGATCGTGCCGGAGTGGACGGCCTTGATCAGGGTGCCGGTCGGCGCGGCGAAGTCGAGGCCCGTGTGGTGCCCCGACGACCAGTAGGCGCCGGCCTCACCGAAGGTGGAGGTCAGGGTGTACGAGGAGGTCGGCAGCGTGTACTGCTTGGCCAGCTCGGCGAGACGCTCGGCCTCGGCCTTCTTGCGGGCCTCCTCCTCGGCGGCGGCCTTCGCCTCGGCGGCCTTCTCCTTCGCTTCCTTCTCCGCCTTGGCGGCCGCCTCGGCGACCTCCTTCTCGGCGGCGGCGACGGCGGCCGCGGCGGCCTTGCTGTCGACCTGGTCCTGCTGGAACTCGGCCTGGGCGATGATCCGGCTGCGCAGTGCCTCACCGGCGTCGGAGCCGCTCTGCGCGGTCTCCTGGCCGGTCTCGCCCATGGTGCTGAGGGCGGTGGCGGTGTCGTCCGCGGCGGAGTCGTCGCCGGAGATCAGGGGCAGGTCGGGCAGGGTGATGGCGACCGGCGGCTTGCCGCTCTGCGCGGTGGCCATGCCGCCCGCGCCGACGGCCGCTATGACGCCGACGCCGAGAACCGTGGAGCTGCGGGCGAGTCCCCCGCCGCGCTGCTTGGAGACGCGGTGCCTGCCGCGGACGGGACGGAGGGAGTCCGCGGTGGGGTTCCACTCCTCGAAGGGGCCCTCGTCGGTGCGGTCGTAGCCGAAGGTGTCGGCGGTGCGCTGACCGGGTACGAACGAGGCATGCGGGGCAGGACGGTTCGACGCCACGTGGGCGTACTCCTTTCCTTCCTTCTCGCCTACCGGGTTAGCTGACGGGTTCGGAGCAGGAAGGTCTCCTACGCGCGTATACGTGCCGTGTTGCCACGGTGGTATCCGCGCGATTCACCCCAAGGTGGTGGTTCCCCGGTTCCTTCGCAGGATTCGGCGCGTGCGCACGGAGCCGCCTCTTGTGACGGCTGGGACGACCGCGCTGCGTTATCGAACGTTAATAGACGCGGGGTACGGATTCCAAGCCGTTCCTCTTGATCATTAACGAATTCCGCCGGGACTTACGGGCCATGAGCGGTCCAAATCGGGCGAGTTGACTTCCCCGCCACACCCCCATGACTGATGACGGTGTGTCAGTTGTTATGCGGAGGGGGTTCGCGCGATCACGTTCCGTGAGAACGGCGGAGACGCCCCGCGAACCTGGGGGACGGCCGGAAAACACTCAGGGCCGGAACTGATGAGTTCCGGCCCTGAGCCTTCAGTAGCGGGGACAGGATTTGAACCTGCGACCTCTGGGTTATGAGCCCAGCGAGCTACCGAGCTGCTCCACCCCGCGGCGATGTGTCCATAGTACGCCATCGCGGGGGCCCGCCGCACACGCCTTTCCGCAGGCCCCGGCCGCGGGGGCCTCGCCGGGCGGGCGTCAGGGCGCCAGGTGGGCGTTGGGGGCCGCCGCCCGGGCCGCGTACTCGGGCAGCACCAGGACGTCCACGCCCGCGGCGGCGAGCATCCCGCTGCCGTCGGCGTCCGTGACGAAGGTGTCCGGCTCGCGCCAGGCCGTGACCACCCGGCGCACCCCGGCCGCCAGGATCAGCCGGGCGCAGGGCGTGGGCCGCGAGGCGCGGTGGGTGCAGGGCTCCAGGCTGCTGTAGACGGTGGCGCCGGCCAGCCTCGGGTCGCCGGGCGCGATCTTGGCGAGGGCCGCCTCCTCGGCGTGCACGACGGGGTCGCCGGCCTCCCGGGAGTGGCCCCGCGCCAGCTCGGTGCCGTCCGCGGCGACCACGACCGCGCCGACGCTGAACGCGGTGGGCGAGGGCGGGCACTCGGCGGCCAGGTCGCAGGCGAGGGCAAGCCAGTGCCGGTCGGCGGCGGCGGGGAGGACACCGGTGCCGGGGGCGGTCGGCTCGTAGCGCATGAGCACCACGTCCTCGATGCGCCGGGTCTCCACCAGCCGCAGCCGGCCCTCCTGGTATCCGCCGGGCCCGAAGAGCCGGGGCGCCCGGGGGTCGCCCACGAACAGCGGGGCGAGCACGAGCTGCAGCTCGTCGGCGAGCCCCTGGCGCAGCAGCTGCGTGTGGACGGTGCCGCCGCCCTCGACCATCAGCCGCTCGACACCGCGCGCCTCGCGCAGGTGGGTCAGCAGGGCCCGCCAGTCCAGGTCGTCGCCGAGGGCGACGACGTCGGCGGCGACGGGGTCCTCCCGCAGCCGCCGGGCGCCCTTCTCCGTCGTGTAGACGACCTTCTCGCCGCCGGTGTGCCAGAAGTTCGCCGCCGGGTCCAGCTCGCCGGACGCGCTGACGGTGACCTTCAGCGGGTACGCGGGCCTGCCCTGGGCGGTGCGGGCGGCCCGGCGCTCGGCCGAGTTCACAAGCAGCCGGGGGTTGTCCGCCCGGATGGTGCCGGCGCCGACGAGGATGGCGTCCACGGAGGCCCGCACCTCGTCGACCCGGTCGAAGTCGGCCGGGCCGGACAGCAGCAGCCGGTCGGGGCCGGTGTCGTCGAGGTAGCCGTCGAGGGAGACGGCGGCGGACAGCAGGACGTAGGGGTACGACGGCATCGGCAGCGCTCTCCCGCTCGGTGGATCGGGGCTGGTTTCGACGGGGCTTGGTTCAAGTTTGAAACAAACCTACACTGGGCACATGACGACTCGCTGGCTCACCCCCGAGGAGCAGCGCGCCTGGCGCGCCTACATCGCCGCCGTCGCGCTCGTGGAGGACGCGCTGGACCGGCAGCTCCAGCAGGAGGCCGGCATGCCCCATCTGTATTACTCCATTCTCGCCACCCTGTCCGACGCCCCGGAACACCGGCTGCGCATGACCGATCTCGCCGAGCGGCTGAAGATCACCCGCAGCCGGCTGACGTACGGCGTCTCGCGGCTGGAGAAGGACGGGCTCGTGCGGCGCGAGGACTGTCCCGTGGACAAGCGGGGCAGCGTCGCGGCGCTCACGGACGAGGGGATGCGGCTCCTGGAGCAGGCGGCGCCCGGGCATGTGGACACCGTACGGTCGATGATCTTCGACCGGCTCTCCCCGGAGCAGGTCGGGCAACTGGAGGAGATCTTCACGGCGATCGGCTCGGGCCTCCAGGGCGACTGCGGTCACGCCACGGGCGACGAGGTGCCCTGGCGCAGGCGCGCCTCCAAGCTCTGTTCGTGACGGACACCGCGGGGACGGGTGACACGGAGTCATTGCTTCAAACTTAAAGCACGGGGTAGGGTCGGTCTCCCGAGCTGCTTCAAATCTGAAGCAGAAAGCCGCACGGAACCCGGAGACCCGCATGCCCGACTCCCCCGCAGCCGCCACCCAGCGCGCCCGTGTCCGGGTCCCGCTGCGCTTCCCCGACGGCTACACCGCCGACGCCGAACTGGTCACCTTCCACGGCCTGGCCGACGGCCTGGAACACGTGGCCGTCGTCCTCCGCACCCCCGAGCCCGGCACGACCCCCCTGGTCCGCCTCCACTCCGAGTGCCTGACCGGCGACGTCTTCGGCTCGGCCCGCTGCGACTGCGGCCCCCAGCTGCGCGAGGCCGTCGAGCGCATCGCCGAGCAGGGCGGCGTCCTGCTGTACCTGCGCCAGGAGGGCCGCGGCATCGGCCTCTACAACAAGCTGGACGCCTACGCCCTCCAGGACGAGGGCCTCGACACCTACGCCGCCAACGCCGCGCTCGGTCTGCCCGAGGACGCCCGCGACTACACGGCGGCCGCCCAGATGCTGACCGCCCTCGGCATCGGCGAACTGGACCTGCTCTCCAACAACCCCGACAAGGCCGACCAGTTGCGCACCCTCGGCATCACGGTCCACCACCGCGTCCCCACCGGCGTCTTCGCCACCCCCGACAACGTCCGCTACCTGCGCGCGAAGGTCCTCCAGACCCAGCACACGCTGCCGCTGGGGGATCTGACGGCGAGCCCGGCATGAACCGGCCGAAGACGCTAGGGGAGTCCGGCAATCCGGGAGCCGTGCCAGGCGATGCCGTTGACGCTGTCGGTGTGGCCGGACAGCAGCGTCGACTCACCCGTGTCCAGGTCCCAGACGCGGGCCGTACGGACTTCGTCGCCCACGGCGAGGCGCCGGCTGTCGGGAGACCATGCGACACAGCTCAGCTTCTCCCCGCAGTCCGGTCGCTTCCACAACGCCCCCGCACCGGCCGTCACGGCGTCGGCCACGGCCGAGACGACGACATGCCGGTCCTCCGACACCGATGCGAGCAACTGTCCGTCGGGCGACCAGGCCAACGACTGCACACGGCTTCCGCCGCCATCGGGAGCGAGGACGGCGGGATCAGCGGGCCGCGAGCACATCCGCTGACGCATGGCTCGCGCGGTGGCGTCGAAACGACGCAGCGCCCGACCCGGCCGAAGCCGACTCAGGCGCTGCGCAGCGGTTCGGAGGGCATGTCCCCCGACCACCACCGGTAGGCCCTGTGGGACTCGAACCCACAACCAATGGATTAAAAGTCCACTGCTCTGCCAATTGAGCTAAGGGCCCAGGCGTGGTGCCACACCGAGCATAGCCGCACGTGGCCGCCGAGCCGATCGGGTATCGGGGTGACGGCCCTGTCGCCGGGGTGGGCGCGCCCGCCGGGCGGGGGCGCCCACGCCCGTGCGGCGGGGCGTCAGAAGAGGCCCTTGTAGCCCTTCCAGCCGCTCGCGATCTTCACCCGCGAGCCGAACGAGCCCTTGCCGTTGCCGGTGTTGCGGTAGAGGTTGCCCGCGCTGTCCCGGGACACCAGGTCGTTGCGGCCGTCGCCGGTGATGTCCCCGACGCCGACGATCGCGTTGTACGAGCCGCCCCAGTCGCTGAAGACCTTCACCCGGTCCTTCAGCTTCCCGTCGCCGCGGCCGTCGTACCGCCACAGCGTCCCGGCCTTGTCCCGGGCGAGCACGTCGCCGTGCCCGTCGCCGGTCAGGTCGCCCGCGCCGACGATCTTCGTGTAGCCGGTCCACGCCGAGCGGATCTTCACGCCCGCCTTCAGCTTCCCGGCGCCGTCGTTCGCGAAGACGTAGATGTCCTTCGTGGACGCCTTGCGGGCCAGCAGGTCGACCCGGCCGTCCCCGGTCAGGTCGCCGGGCGCGGTGAGGACGTCGTACGCGTTCCAGCCCGTCCCGAGGGACGTGTGGCTGCTCGACGGGGTGTACGAGGCACCGCACTTGCCGGCGTACCGGCGCAGCTCGCCGTTCGGCATGCGCACCAGCATCTCGGCGCACCGGTCCTTGCCCATGTCGCCGAAGGGCACGGCCACGGTGCCGGAGGGCCAGCCGGACGCGGACCGCTTGAAGTCGAAGGTGCCCTTGCCCTCGGTGTACTGGAGGGTCAGCCCGCCGGAGGAGTTGAGCGTGACCAGCTCGCCGTAGCGGTAGCCGCCCTGGTCGTGGTGGCCCTGCAGGCCGCCGGCGTACCCGAGCTTCCCACTCGTGCTGTATCCGGCGCCGCCCTCCTCGGGGGTGGCCGTCAGGGTCCACGTCTTGCGGCCGTTGTAGAGGAAGGCCCCGGTGTCGGACTTCAGGTCCCACTCCACGTCGGCCGAGGCGCCGCCGCCCTTGATCGTGCGCTCGACGCGGCCCTGGTCGTCCTTCACGGTGAAGGTCCAGTGCGCGGGCCGGTTGAACTGCCAGAAGCTGGCCCAGTAGGGCACTCCGGCCTTGTCGGACGGATCCACGGTGTCACCGGCGACATCCGACTCGATCTTCGTCAGCGCCTGCGCCGGGACCCCGCTCTGCACGATCCGGATCGCCTTGTCCGGGCCGACATAGGCGATGTCGCCGCCGAACTTGTCCACCGTCCAGGACAGCCGCCGCTGGTCGGCCGTCGTCCCGGCGGGCAGGTCCGCGACCGCGCGCTCGGGCGCCGCCGTCCCCGTGTGATAGTCCGTCAGCATCAGCTTTCCGGCCGTACGGTCGTGCCGGACGAAGTAGCCGTCGCCGACCAGGACCGGTCCGGAGGGCACCTTCACGGTCTTCTTCGCCGTACGGTCGTACACGCCCGCCGCGCCCGTCGGCCCGCAGTTCCAGTAGACCCAGCGGCCGACGACCTGGAGCTCCTTGACCGTGCAGGGCGCGCCCGTGGCGAGGGTCTGGTAGGTCTTCCTCGTCTCCAGGTCGTACCCCGTGACCACGCCGTCGCCCGTGCCGGGCGTCCACAGGATCGATCCCCACACGGAGGCGGCGGTGACGGCACGGGTGCGCCGCACGTCCTGCGTCCGGTGGGCGGCCACCGCGTCGACGTACTGCTTGCCGGTACCGGCGGCGTCGTACACGTAGTAGCGGCCGGTGGCGTCGACGAAGCGGGCCCCGGTCACCGCCGGTTCGTGCGTGCCGCTCAGCGTGGTCTCGGTGAGGCGGAGCTGCGCGACCTGCTGCCCGGCACTGGTCTGCAGGAAGTAGCCGACCGCGCCGTCGCCGGTGGAGCGCATCGGCACACAGCCGCGCGGCCCGGCCTCGCACGGCACCCGCTGGATGTGGCTGCCGTCCGCGAACGGGTCGGCGTAGCCCCGGTTGGTCTTCTCCAGCACCGTGGAGCCGTCCGCCGCGACACGGCGGCCGATCACCCACTGGTAGCCGCTGGGCGTGTTCTCGACGGTGGTCAGGAAGCCACCCGCGTAGTCGATCCCCCAGACGCCGTCCGTCTGGATCGGCGTCGGTGCGGTGTCGGCGGTCGCCGTCCCCGCCGTGGTCAGCGTGCCGGCGCCGAGGGCGGCCAGGCACGCGAGAGTCGTGGTGATCCGGGCACGCCGGGCCAAGGGTCCCTCCCCAGGGAAAAGGGCGCAGGCATGGTGACGGCCGTACGCAGACCCCCCGGCCGCGTCCACTCATGACATGCACATCAAAGGCAGGGGATCTTAACAGCGGTCACCCAGGTAGCGGAACGCCGAAGGGCCCGTACGACATGAGTCGTACGGGCCCTTCGGTGATCAGCCGATGTCAGCCGTTGCGCTTCCAGCGCGGCTTGTCGTCACGGCGCCCGAAGGAGGAGCCGGTGCCCCGGTGGTCGTCACGACGGCCGTAGGGACGCTCGTGGCCGCCGGAGCGGAAGCCCGGACGGTCGTCACGGCGGTCACGGTTGAACGGGCGGTCGCTGCCCCGGTGGCCACCGCGCTCGTCACGGCGCTCGAAGGAACGGCCGGCACCGCGGTCGTCCCGGCGGAAGCCGCCACGGTCGTCACGGCGCTCGAAGGAACGGCCACCGCGGTCGTCACGACGGTCACGGTTGAACGGACGGTCGCCACCCCGGTCGCCCCGGTCGCCCCGGTCGTCGCGGCGGAACCCGCCACGGTCGCCGCCGCGGTCGTCACGACGCTCGAAGGAACGGCCACCGCGGTCGTCACGACGGTCACGGTTGAACGGACGGTCGCCACCCCGGTCGCCCCGGTCGCCCCGGTCGTCGCGGCGGAACCCGCCACGGTCGTCACGGCGCTCGAAGCCACGGTCGCGGTCACGGTCCCGGTTGAAGCCACCGCGGTCGTCGCGGCGCTCGAAGGAACGCCCGCCCCGGTCACGGTCGAAGGACCGCTCACGGTCGCGGTTGAACCCGCCACGGTCACGGCGCTCGTACGGCGCCGGGGCCTCCGCGCGCTCGGCCCGGTCCACGTCCTGCGCGGCCGGCTGCTCGGGCACCGACACCTCGACGGCCTCGACCGCCGCCGCCTGCGCCTCGGCCACCGCGGCCTCGGGGTCGTCCCCACGCTCACGGGCGACCCGGGCGACCAGACGGTCGGCCTCCTCGCGCAGCTCGGCGGCACGGCGCTGCGCCCGCTCCAGCTGCTTGGTGAGCTGGGCGACCTCACGCTCGGCCTGCTGCGCGGCGTTGCCCGCCGACTCGGCCTGGACCTCGGTCATCGACCGGGCGCCGGTGATCTCGGCGACCTCCGGGTCGAAGGCGGCACCGCCCTGGATGATGTGGCGCGAGGCGTCCACGCCCGCGTCCTCCATCAGACGGAAGATCTGACGCCGCTGGTGCGGCAGCGAGAGGGAGACGACCGTGCCGGTACGGCCGGCACGCGCGGTACGGCCCGCGCGGTGCAGGTAGTCCTTGTGGTCGCCGGCCGGGTCGACGTTCAGCACCAGGTCGATGCCGTCGACGTGGATGCCGCGCGCGGCGACGTCGGTGGCGACGAGCGCGTTGACGTAGCCGTCCTTGAAGTCGGCCAGCGTCCGGGTGCGGGCGCCCTGCGTCATGCCGCCGTGCAGCGCGTCGGCCTTCACACCGGCGTCGCGCAGCTGCTCGGCGATGCGGTCGGCGCCCAGCTGGGTGCGCACGAAGATGATCGTGCGGCCCTTGCGGGAGGCGATCGCGGCGGTGACCGGCGCCTTGTCCTTGGGCTTCACGATCAGGATGTGGTGCGACATGGTCGTGACGTTGCCCTGGGCGCTGTCGACCTCGTGCGTGACGGGGTTGCTCAGGTAGCGCTTGACCAGCGTGGAGATCTCGTTCTCCATCGTGGCGGAGAACAGCATCCGCTGGCCGCCCGCCGGGACCTGGTCGAGCAGCTCGGTGACCTCGGGCAGGAAGCCCAGGTCGGACATCTGGTCGGCCTCGTCGAGGACGGCGACCTCGACGTTCTCCAGGGAGCAGGCGCCGCGGTTGATGATGTCGCGCAGCCGGCCCGGGGTGGCGACGAGGACGTCGACGCCGCGCTCCAGCGCGTAGATCTGGTTGCCCATGGACGTACCGCCACAGACGACCTTCATCTTCAGGCCGAGGACGTCGCCGTAGGGCTGGAGGGCGTCCGCCACCTGCATGGCGAGCTCACGGGTCGGGGTCAGGATGACCGCGCGCGGCTTGTGCTTCTCGGTGCGGCCGCCGGACAGGCGCGCCAGCGTCGGCAGGCCGAACGACAGCGTCTTGCCGGAGCCGGTGCGGCCGCGGCCGAGGATGTCCTTGCCGGCCAGGGCGTCCGGGATGGTCGCGGCCTGGATCGGGAAGGGCGTGGTCACGCCGTTCTGCGCGAGCTTGCGCACGACGCCCTCGGGGAGACCGAGGTCCGCGAAGGTGACCGTGGGGGTCTCCTCGACGACGGGCTCGTTCTCGCCGTTCTCGGGCACGACGACGTGATCAGTACTGGAAATGGACATGCGTATGCGAAACCTTCCGGAGTCTCGTCGGCACGCGCCCGTCAACTCCGTGATTCGCAATAAGACCGCCTCAATGCGGTCAGCCACGGCAAGGGAGAGTACGCGCCACACGGCGCGCTCTGTGGTGGCGCCGGGCAAATGGGATCAAACGATCTACCACCATACGCACCCCTCACCCCCCAAGGCAAACCGACCGTCAACCATGTAGGCAACGTCACTCCCCGTCGGTCCCCCACCGCACTGTCCCTAGACGGGCGCCTGCGCCGCCGGAGCGGGTTCGCGCCGCACCATCTGCGGTGCCGTCTCCTCGTGCGCCGACGACGACGGCTCGGCGGTCGGAGGCGTCGGCGCCGGGGGCGACGGCTCCTGCGTCGGCGTGGGCTCGGGCTCCGCCGTCCGGGTGGGCTCCGGATCGGCCGGACGCGTGGGACCCGGCCCGTCGGTCCGGCCCGGCTGCTCGGGACGGCCCCCGGCCGGCCGCGACGCGCTCGCCCCGGCGGACGGCGAGTCCGACGGATCCGCCGACTCGCGCCCGTTCTTCCCCTCGCCCTTGCCCTTCCGCTTCCCCCGCTTGCCGTCCACGTCCGCGTGCGGCCCGAACCCGGACCCGGGCCCCGCCCCCGCGGGCCCCCCGTCGGGCGCCTCGCCCCCGCGCTGCCCGGCGGAGTGCGACGGCTTGGCCTTCCCCCCGCCGCCGTCGTCACCGACGCTCATACAGCCGGCGACGGCGGCCACGGCCACGGCCGCCGCGGCCAGTCGGACAGGTACGTACAGAGGGCGCACGCGAGCCACCTCCAGGGGCGGGCGAAGAAGTCAACCTGCCCAACTCCCCCCGCCCACAAGAGGACACGCGCCCCGCCCACCCCCCACCGGGCCACCCCTCACCCGTACCCGAGGGCATGCAGCCGCTCGTCGTCGATCCCGAAGTGGTGGGCGATCTCGTGAACCACGGTCACCTCGGTTTCCTCGACGACCTCCTCCCGCGAGGCGCACATCCGCAGCGTCGGCCCCCGGTAGATCGTGATGCGGTCGGGGAGCACCCCGGCATACCACTCGCCCCGCTCGGTCAGCGGCGTCCCCTCGTACAGCCCGAGCAGCTCCGGGTCGTCGGCGGGCGGCTCGTCCTCGACGAACACCGCGACGTTGTCCATCAGCCGCGTCAGCTCCGGGGGGATCCGGTCCAGCGCCTCGGCGACCAGTTCCTCGAACTCCTCGCGCGTCATCTCCAGCACAGCCCCATTGTCGGGCACGGCACCTCCCCCCGAGGAGCCGCCGGCCGCCCCGCATATCCGGCGACGGACTTGGGCATACGGCACCAATGGCCCGCGTCCCCGCGATCATGAAAGTTCTCGGACACCTCCCCAGGGCACCACGCGCCCTCGCCGACCGCCACGCCGCCCGCCGGGCGCGCACCGAACCCGAGCTCGCCGCCCGGCCGAATCCCTGGACGCGAGCCCTCGGTCTCGTCGCCGTCGTCCTCGTCGGTGCCTGGCTCGGCCTGCTCGTCGTGGGCAACGTCCGGGTGCCGGTCGGCCCGATGAACACCACGATGACGCTGCGGCCCTCCCTCACCGGCGGCACGAAGATCAACGTGTCGCCGCTCGGCGCGCTCCAGTTCAGCAGCCACGTCGCCCCGGTCCGGCTGGACGTCAACGTCGACCAGCTCGACCCCGAGCGCGCCCAGGCCCTCGTCGACCACCCCGAGCGTCTCTCCGGCCTCCAGGAGGAGGTGACGCGGGACGTCAGCGACGGCACCCTCGACCTGGCCCTGCGCAGTGTCGTCGCCGTCGTCACCGGCGCCACCGCGCTGGGCCTCGTCGTGTACCGGCGCCCGCGCCGCGCCCTGGCCGCCGGCGGGCTCGCCCTCACCCTGCTGGCCGCGTCCGGCGGGACGGCGTACGCGACCTGGAACCCGGAGTCCGTCCTGGAGCCGAAGTTCTCCGGGCTGCTGTCCTCCGCCCCGTCGCTGGTGGGCGACGCGCGCAGCATCGTCACCGAATTCGACGTGTACCAGAAGGAGTTGGCGCGTCTGGTCACCAACGTGACCAAGCTCTACGACGCCACGTCGACGCTCCCCGCGTACGCCCCGGACCCGAGCACCATCCGTGTCCTGCACGTCTCCGACATCCATCTCAACCCGGCGAGCTGGAAGATCATCGCCTCGCTGGTGGCGCAGTACAAGGTCGACGTGATCGTCGACTCGGGCGACACCATGGACCACGGCACGGCCGCCGAGAACGGCTTCCTCGACCCGATCGAGGACCTGGGCGCTCCCTACGTCTGGGTGCGCGGCAACCACGACTCCCAGGTCACCCAGCGCTATCTGGAGGGCCTGAAGCACGTCCACGTCCTCGACGACGGCGAGGCCGTGACCCTCCGGGGACTGCGGTTCGCCGGGGTCGGCGACCCCCAGTTCACCCCCGACCGCTCCCAGGCCCCCGGCGGCGACGCGGCGAACGAACTCGCCGGTGCCCGGCTCGCCTCCGCCCTGCGCGACCAGAAGGCCGCCGGCACCCCCGTGGACGTGGCGGTCGCCCATGAGCCGGTCGCGGCCCGCCAGGCGGACGGCGAGGTGCCGCTGGCCCTGGCCGGTCACATCCACCAGGAGAAGACCGAGGTGCTGCCGTACGGCACCCGGCTGCGGGTCGAGGGCTCCACCGGGGGCAGCGGGCTGCGCGCGGTCGAGGGCAAGCACCCCGACCCCATCCAGACGTCGATCCTCTACTTCGACCGCGACACCCGGCGTCTCCAGGCGTGGGACGAGATCGAGCTCGGCGGCCTGGGGCTGACCACCGCGGAGGTGCGCCGGCACCTGGTGGAGGAGAACCAGCCGGGCGCCCCGGACGGCGAGAGCGCGTCGCCGAGTGCCGGGGTCGGCGCGAGCCCGTAAACCGTTTTGGCGATACCTCCCGCCATCCCATATGCTTCTCACGTCCCCGACGCGCTGAGAAGCGCCCAGGCGGGCCGATAGCCCTCATCGTCTAGCGGCCTAGGACGCCGCCCTTTCAAGGCGGTAGCACGGGTTCGAATCCCGTTGGGGGCACGCAGTACGGTGTGCGACACTGTTGCACGCATCGCAAGGTCCTGTGGAGCAGTTTGGAGTGCTCGCCACCCTGTCAAGGTGGAGGCCGCGGGTTCAAATCCCGTCAGGACCGCAGTGAAGGTCGCAAGACCCTCACGGCTGGGTAGCTCAGTTGGTACGAGCGATCGCCTGAAAAGCGATAGGTCGCCGGTTCGACCCCGGCCCCAGCCACAGAGGAAGCCCCCGTCGAGTGATCGGCGGGGGCTTCGCCGTTCCCGCCGGGACGAGAGCCGCGACAAAAGCGTTCGCCAGGAATTTCGGCGGGATGAGATCCTGGATCGCGTATGTCCACGCACCCCGCCCCCGCCCTCGGCGCCCTCGCCCCCCGTCTGACCGAGCTGTCGCTGCGTGACGCGCAGCGCCTCGGCCGGCGGCTGGAGGGCGCGCGCAAGATCCGTAAGCCCGAGGCCCGGGCCGCCGTGCTCGCCGAGATCGAGGCGGAGATCGCCAAGGGCGAGGAGCGCGTCGCCGCGCGGCGCGCCCGCGTGCCCGCGGTCTCCTACCCGCAGCAGCTCCCGGTCAGCCAGAAGAAGGACGAGATCGCCGCGGCGATCCGCGACCACCAGGTCGTGATCGTCGCCGGTGAGACCGGTTCCGGCAAGACGACGCAGATCCCGAAGATCTGCCTGGAGCTGGGCCGCGGTGTGCGCGGCATGATCGGGCACACGCAGCCCCGCCGGATCGCCGCGCGCACGGTCGCCGAGCGGGTGGCGGAGGAGCTGGACACCCCGCTGGGCGAGGCGGTCGGCTGGAAGGTGCGGTTCACCGACCAGGTGAACCCGGAGGGCACCTTCGTCAAGCTGATGACGGACGGCATCCTGCTCGCCGAGATCCAGACGGACCGCGAGCTGCGCGCCTACGACACGATCATCATCGACGAGGCCCACGAGCGGTCCCTCAACATCGACTTCCTGCTGGGGTATCTCGCCCAGCTGCTGCCGAAGCGGCCGGACCTCAAGGTCGTCATCACGTCGGCGACCATCGACCCGGAGCGGTTCTCGCGGCATTTCGGCGACGCCCCGATCGTCGAGGTCAGCGGCCGTACGTACCCGGTGGAGGTGCGGTACCGGCCGTTGCTGGAGGAGGACTCCGAGGACGCGGACCGCGATCAGATCACGGCGATCACGGACGCGGTCGAGGAGCTGATGGGCGAGGGGAAGGGCGACATCCTCGTCTTCCTCTCCGGTGAGCGGGAGATCCGGGACACCGCGGACGCGCTGGAGAAGAAGAAATACCGCTTCACCGAGGTGCTGCCGCTGTACGCGCGGCTCTCGCACGCCGAGCAGCACCGGGTGTTCCAGCCGCACACCGGGCGCAGGATCGTTCTGGCGACCAATGTCGCCGAGACGTCGCTGACGGTTCCGGGCATCAAGTACGTCATCGATCCCGGCTTCGCCCGGATCAGCCGGTACAGCCACCGCACCAAGGTGCAGCGGCTGCCGATCGAGCCGATCTCGCAGGCCAGCGCCAATCAGCGCAAGGGCCGCTGCGGCCGTACGTCCGACGGTGTGTGCATCCGGCTGTACTCCGAGGACGACTTCCTGGCCCGGCCGGAGTTCACGGACGCGGAGATCCTGCGCACCAACCTGGCGTCCGTCATCCTGCAGATGACCGCGGCGGGCCTCGGCGACATCGAGAAGTTCCCGTTCATCGACCCGCCGGACCACCGCAACATCCGCGACGGCGTCCAGCTCCTGCAGGAGCTGGGGGCGTTGGACCCGGCGCAGAAGGACCCCCGCAAGCGGCTCACGGAGACGGGCCGCAAGCTCGCCCAGCTCCCGGTGGACCCGCGGCTGGCCCGGATGGTCCTG
Source organism: Streptomyces sp. SS1-1 (assembly GCF_008973465.1). Lineage (NCBI taxonomy): Bacteria > Bacillati > Actinomycetota > Actinomycetes > Kitasatosporales > Streptomycetaceae > Streptomyces > Streptomyces sp. SS1-1. Next base: position 3,451,121 of record NZ_WBXN01000004.1, read on the forward strand.
GAGGCCGACCGCAACGGCTGTGTCCGGGAGGTCATGGTCATAGCGGCGGCGCTGTCCATCCAGGACCCGCGCGAGCGCCCGGCGGACAAGCAGGCGCAGGCCGACCAGCAGCACGCCCGGTTCAAGGACGAGACGAGCGACTTCCTCGCCTATCTGAACCTGTGGCGCTACATCCGTGAGCAGCAGCGGGAGCGCGGCTCGTCGTCGTTCCGCCGGATGTGCAAGCAGGAGTACCTGAACTTCCTGCGGATCCGTGAGTGGCAGGACATCTACACGCAGCTGCGGACCGTGGCGAAGCAGATGGGCATCCATCTGAGCGAGGACGACGCGCCGGCGGACCGTATCCACGTCTCCCTCCTGGCCGGTCTGCTCTCCCACATCGGGATGAAGGACGTGAAGGAGTCCAAGGACTCCGCTCCGGGGGCGCGCAAGGACGGCGGGCGCAACGAGTATCTGGGCGCCCGCAACGCCAAGTTCGCGATCTTCCCCGGCTCCGCGCTGTTCCGGAAGCCGCCGCGGTTCGTGATGTCGGCCGAGCTGGTGGAGACGTCCCGGCTGTGGGCGCGGGTCAACGCGAAGATCGAGCCGGAGTGGGTGGAGCCGCTCGCCGGGCACCTGCTGAAGCGCACGTACAGCGAACCGCACTGGGAGAAGGACCAGGCGGCCGTGATGGCGTACGAGAAGGTCACGCTGTACGGCGTCCCGATCGTGGCGCAGCGCAAGGTGAACTACGGCCGGATCGACCCGGAGGTCAGCCGGGAGCTGTTCATCCGCAACGCGCTGGTGGAGGGCGACTGGCGTACGCACCACAAGTTCTTCGCCGACAACCGCCGGCTGCTCAGCGAGGTCGAGGAGCTGGAGCACCGCGCCCGGCGCCGGGACATCGTCGTCGACGACGAGACGCTGTTCGACTTCTACGACGAGAAGGTCCCCGAGCACGTCGTGTCGGGGGCGCACTTCGACTCGTGGTGGAAGCGCAAGCGGCAGGAGCAGCCCGACTTCCTGGACTTCGAGCGGGAGATGCTCATCCGGGAGTCGGCGGAGGCGGTCACGAAGGCCGACTATCCGGACTCGTGGCGGCAGGGGCAGCTGAAGTTCCGGGTGACCTACCAGTTCGAGCCGGGCGCGGACGCGGACGGTGTGACCGTCCACATCCCGCTGCAGGTGCTGAACCAGGTCACCGCGGAGGGCTTCGACTGGCAGATCCCGGGTCTGCGCGAGGAGTTGGTGACGGAGCTGATCCGTTCCCTGCCGAAGCCGATCCGCCGCAACTACGTGCCGGCGCCGAACTTCGCGAAGCGGTTCCTGGACACGGCGGTCCCCGGGCAGGAACCGCTGACGGTGACGATGGCCCGCGAGCTGAAGCGGATGGTCGGGGTGCCGTTCACCGCGGACGACTTCGACTGGGCGAAGGTGCCCGAGCATCTGCGGATCACGTTCCGCATCGTCGACGAGCGGCGCCGCAAGCTGGCCGAGGACAAGGACCTGGAGGCGCTGCAGCTGCGCCTGAAGCCGAAGGCGCGCAAGGCGCTCTCGCAGGCCGCCGCGGCGACCGCGTCCCGGCAGGGCGGGGAGTCGCTGGAGCGTTCGGGTCTGGCGGACTGGACGATCGGCTCGCTCACCCGGGTCTTCGAGACGCGGCGGGCCGGGCAGCCGGTGAAGGCGTACCCGGCGCTCGTGGACGACGGCGACACGGTCTCCGTGCGGTTGTTCGACACGGAGGCGGAGCAGCAGCAGGCGATGTGGAAGGGCACCCGGCGGCTGATCCTGCGCAACATCCCGGTCAACCCGGCGAAGTTCGCGAGCGAAAAGCTGACGAACGCTCAGAAGCTGGGTCTGTCGGCGAATCCGCACGGCTCGATCCAGGCGCTGTTCGACGACTGCGCCATGGCGGCGGCGGACAAGCTGATCGGTGACTTCGGCGGCCCCGCGTGGGACGAGGAGTCGTACCGGAAGCTGTACGACAAGGTGCGCGCGGAGATCGTGGACACGACGGTCCGCGCGGTGGGGCAGGTGCAGCAGGTGCTGGCCGCCTGGCAGGCCGCCGAGCGGCGGCTGAAGGGCGTGCGCAGCCCGGCCCTGCTGCCGAACCTCGCGGATGTGCGGGCCCAGCTCGACGCCCTCGTGAAGCCCGGTTTCGTGACCGAGGCGGGGCTGCGCCGGCTGCCCGACCTGATGCGCTATCTGATCGCGGTGGACCGCCGGCTGCAGCAGATGCCGACGAACGTTCAGCGCGACACGACGCGCATGGAGAAGGTCCACGAGATGCGGGACGAGTACGCCTGGCTGCTGGAGCAGATGCCGCAGGGCCGCCCGGTGCCGCAGGCGGTGCTGGACGTCCGCTGGATGCTGGAGGAGCTGCGGGTCAGCTATTTCGCGCACGCGCTGGGGACGGCGTATCCGATCTCCGACAAGCGGATCGTGAAGGCGATCGACGCGCTGGCGCCGTGACGGACCGCGCACGGAGGGTGAGTTCGACCCGGGGCTCACCCTCCTGTACAGTCTCTTCTCGCAGCGCAACGCACGAATGGCGCCGCAAAACCTGGTCCTGTGGAGCAGTTTGGAGTGCTCGCCACCCTGTCAAGGTGGAGGCCGCGGGTTCAAATCCCGTCAGGACCGCAAGTTAAGGCCCGTCCCCGTCGAGGGGGCGGGCCTTTCGCATGCCTGCCGCACAGCTTCCGGAGGCGCCCCCCAGGGGGCTTGCGCGGAGGTCTTCCACCGGCGCGTACGGTCCGCGCCCTCCCTCTCCGCGCCCTCTGGGCCGCTCTGGAGGGCCCGGAGGGACGCGGGGGGCTTCTGGGGCGGTGTCGGCCCCGCGGGCCCTCCACACCGCCTTGACGGAGTCACATTCGCTCGGTACCCAGATCTCAGGGCCCTTTTCGGCTGGCCCCCGGTGGAGGTGGCGTATGGCGGCATCGACCAGGCACGAGACGCGGGCTCTCCTCCGCGCGCACCTGTCGGCCGCCTCCTCCTACCGACATCTGACCCGGCACTGTCCGATCTGCCACCGGCTGCTGCGGCTGGCCCTCGACAGCGGACCGGGCACTCCCGCCGCCCCCGGCGCCCTCCGTGACTCCGGGGCGTCCGACACGCCGGGCACCCCCCGGCCGGCCGCGGACGAGGTGACGCCGGAGGAGACGCCGTCCCCGGCCTGACCGCGCCCGTCGTCAACTCCGGTCACGGCAGCGGCTTCTGGAACGCGGGACTCCCTTTAGCGCACATACGCCAGAGGCAACAAGCACCTCGGCATGTGACGGGTGTCACCGCATGAGTTTCCGGGACCCCGGAACTTACACCCCGCCTACAACAGGTCAATTTAATATGTGCAATTGCACCAGGTTCCAGGGGTCGCGCCGGCCGCTCCAGGGGCCTGTCCGGGGCCGCTCGCACAGGCGATCCGACAGCGCTCCCCAGACTTCGACAAGGCCACGCACAGCCCCACGGGCGGGCGCGCGGGGGCGCACAAAAAAGATCGCGCTGGACCCGGCGGAGTCCAGCGCGATCTACGACGCACCCTTGTTGCGTGCCTGAAGTGCTCTGACGGCTTGGGCGAGGGCTCTGTTGGGGCAGAACCCGCGTCGCTTGGAGCTAGGTCCGGGCGCCGCGGCGAGTTGGGGGAACCGCCGGTTTGCCCGGTTCTGCGAGAGTTCAGGCCTCGCTGCGCTGCTGCGGAATGCCCGCGAGCAGAGCGCGGACCTCAGCCTCGCGGTAGCGGCGGTGTCCGCCGAGCGTACGGATGGAAGTGAGCTTCCCGGCCTTCGCCCACCGCGTGACCGTCTTGGGGTCGACGCGGAACATCGTGGCGACCTCAGCCGGGGTCAGCAGCGGCTCGGCATCAGGGGTGCGAGCGGTCATGAGCGGCCTCCTCGGGAGAACCGAACCTTCTCGGTTCTTTCCTCTAAATTCTGCACCTTGACCCGCGTTGCCCGAAATGGCGGACGCGAGTCGAGTCGGTTATAGGACGAACGGCTTGTCCTCGGCACTACAACTACACCATCTGTCCAGCCGCGTCGGCCAAACCGATGGAATTGCCCCTCCAGGTGTTCATCAGCGACGGAAGCCGATGGACCATGCCATAGCGGACAGTCACGCCACTGTGACGATCAGTCACAGTGGCGTGCAGGAGTCCCAAGACCCCCCAAAGCGTGCAATGTCGAGACGGAGTCCTCCCCGGACTCCTTGTCCTATTTTGGCACGAGGGGGGGTTAGGGACGCAAGGGCCGTGTACGTGCGGTCCATCACGCTTGGACGAGTTGGCTGGATCCAGTGGCATACGTCCAGATCGCGCCTTACGTCCTTTGTTGACGAAACATCAGGTACTCAGACCGAGCACGAAACCCCAAAACGGGCGGATCGTCAAACGTCAGTTCGTTACAAACGGGATGCCACCTGCCACCTCTTGGCCTGGACCGTGTGCTACGTCACACTGCCCGCCGCGCGGAGGAGCTCAGTTGGCGGACCGCCGGTCCCGCACCGACCGCCAGCGCTCCACGAGACGCCCGTACGCCTCCCCGGCCGCCGCGCCGTCGCCCTGCCGCAGCGCCTCGATGCCCTCGGCCACGTCCGCCGCCGAGTGGTCGTCCTCCAGCTCACCGGCCGGCAGCGCGTGCACCAGGCCGCCGTAGTCCAGTTCCACCAGCGAACGCGGGTGGAACTCCTCCAGCCAGCGGCCCACGTCCAGCAGCCCGTCGATGAGCGGGCCCTCGTCGATGGTCTCCTTCAGCGTCCGCAGGGCCCGCGCCACCCGGCGCCGGGCCTCCACCATCGGCGTCCGGTACCGCAGCATCGGGGGCACGTCGCCGGAGCCCTTGTCGAAGCGCCGCTCCCTGTCCGACACCAGCACGAACCAGTGCAGCGGCACCTGCCACGTCGAGGTGCGGATCCACGGCCGCGCGTCCGGGTTGCGGGCCAGCCAGCGCTCGTAGTCCTGCGCCGCCTGCCGCCGGACGACCTCCGGCAGGACCGCGTCCAGCACCGGCTTGGGCAGCTCGTCGCCCAGCTCCCCCAGCGCCTGCCAGCCCCGCAGCCGGGTGCGCCACGGGCACACGCACACCACCCCGTCCACCTCCAGCACGAAGGCGTCGCTGCTCTCGTGCACCGGCACCGGCACCGGCGGCGTGGGCAGCAAGTCGGCCAGGGAGCGGCGCAGTTCGTCCTGGTACGAGGGACGGTCGGGGCGGCGGGCGTACCGGGTCCAGTGGCCTCGTTCCGGCTCGGGGAAGGCGGCCAGTGGCTCGTACACCCGCAGGTAGGTCGTATACGGGACGATCACCGAGGACACCTTGGGCACGCCTGCTCCCTCCCCCTCCGTCTGCCGGGAAAACCTGTGGCGCCCGCCCGGGGGACGGGAGCGGGAAATCCATGCAAATCGTCGCACGGCTGTACTCCGGGAGGAGGTGATCCCCGGCACCGCGGGTTCAGGGGGCGTCCGGAGGTCTAATCTCATGCTCGGGCACCCGCCACCGTCCCCACACCGCGCCACAAGCGCGGGGGACCCCCAGGGGGCTCCGCTCCGATCGCCGCCCGTACTCAGGAGTCACCACAGTGACCGACGTAACACACGGCGTCCTGCACACCCTGTTCCACTCGGACCAGGGGGGTCATGAGCAAGTTGTGCTCTGTCAGGACCGCGCCAGCGGCCTCAAGGCCGTCATCGCCATCCACTCCACCGCCCTGGGCCCCGCCCTCGGCGGTACGCGCTTCTACCCGTACGCGACCGAGGAGGAGGCCGTCGCCGACGCCCTGAACCTCGCGCGCGGGATGTCGTACAAGAACGCCATGGCCGGGCTCGACCACGGCGGCGGGAAGGCCGTGATCATCGGTGATCCGGCCCGGATCAAGACGGAGGAGCTGCTGCTGGCCTACGGCCGGTTCGTGGCCTCCCTGGGCGGCCGCTACGTCACCGCGTGCGACGTCGGCACGTATGTGGCCGACATGGACGTGGTGGCGCGCGAGAACCGCTGGACGACCGGGCGCTCCCCGGAGAACGGCGGCGCCGGCGACTCCTCGGTGCTCACGGCCTTCGGCGTCTACCAGGGCATGCGCGCCTCCGCGCAGCACCGCTGGGGCGACCCGTCGCTGCGGGACCGCACGGTCGGGATCGCGGGCGTCGGCAAGGTCGGGCACATCCTGGTCGAGCACCTGGTGGCCGAGGGCGCCAAGGTCGTGATCACGGACGTGCGCGAGGACGCCGTCGGACGGATCGTCGCGGCCCACCCGGGCTCCGTGACGGCCGTCGCCGACACCGCGACCCTGATCCGGGTCGAGGGCCTCGACATCTACGCGCCCTGCGCGCTCGGCGGGGCCCTGAACGACGACACCGTGCCGGTGCTGACCGCGGGGATCGTGTGCGGCGCCGCCAACAACCAGCTCGCCCATCCGGGTGTCGAGAAGGACCTCGCCGACCGCGGGATCCTCTACGCGCCCGACTACGTGGTGAACGCCGGCGGGGTCATCCAGGTCGCCGACGAGCTGCACGGGTTCGACTTCGACCGGTGCAAGGTGAAGGCGGCGAAGATCTTCGACACCACGCTGGCGATATTCGCACGTGCGAAGGCCGACGGGATTCCGCCGGCCGCCGCGGCCGACCGGATCGCCGAGCAGCGGATCGCGGAGGGGCGCGAGGCCCGCGCGGGCCGCTGATCCGGCGCGCCCGGGGCGGGGCCGGTCCGACGGCCCCGCCCCGGGCGGTACCCGCGGGTGGGCGGTTGGAGAGAACTCTCACTTCTACCGGCGGGTCGACCGCCCATAAGTGGTTAAAATCGCGGTTGACCAGCGAGGAAAGGGCACCTCGAAGGTCCTGGGCAGACGCGCGTGCTGCGGGCGACGTACCGTATGGGCGCGGGCTCAGGTACCGTGGAAGCCCTACGGATCGGCCTCTCCATGGAGAGTCCGTTCCGGATCATGAACGCGTGTCAGACTCTGGGGCCGTCGAGCCCCGTCACCGAGGGGGTCGAGCCATGGGGCGCGGCCGGGCCAAGGCCAAGCAGACGAAGGTCGCCCGCCAGCTGAAGTACAACAGCGGTGGGACGGACCTTTCACGTCTGGCCAGTGAACTGGGCGCATCGACTTCGAGCCAGCCGCCGAACGGCGAGCCGTTCGAGGACGATGAGGATGACGAGGACGATCTCTACTCTCGATACGCCGACCTCTATGAGGACGACGACGAGGACGAAGACGACGGTCCCTCTTCACAACACCGTCGCGGCGCTTGACCATGCAGTGAGCACTCACCCGGTCGGTGGCTCTGCCACCGGCCGGGTTCTGTGCTGTCCTCAGGTCCGCACCGCTCCGACCGCGGAGTCTCAGACCGCGTAGTCGCCGACCAGCTCCGCGCCGGTCGTGTGCTCGCCGCGGTCCGTGATCTCGCCGGTCACCCAGGCGTCGACGCCGCGGTCGTCCAGCGTGGCCAGAGCCGCGTCGACCGACTCCGCCGGCACGATCGCCATCATGCCGACGCCCATGTTCAGCGTCTTCTCCAGCTCCAGGCGCTCGACCCGTCCGGTCCTGCCGACGAGGTCGAAGACGGGAGCCGGGGTCCAGGTGGACCGGTCGACGAGCGCGTGGAGTGTGTCGGGGATCACCCGGGCCAGGTTGGCGGCCAGACCGCCACCGGTGATGTGGCTGAAGGCGTGCACCTCGGTCGTCCGGGTCAGCGCCAGGCAGTCCAGCGAGTAGATCTTCGTGGGCTCCAGCAGCTCCTCGCCGAGCGTGCGGCCGAACTCCTCGATCCGGGCGTCCAGCGCGAGACCGGCCTGGTTCAGCAGGACGTGCCGCACCAGCGAGTACCCGTTCGAGTGAAGGCCGGAGGCCGCCATGGCGATCACGGCGTCACCCTTACGGATGCGATCCGCGCCGAGCAGCCGGTCGGCCTCCACGACGCCCGTGCCGGCGCCGGCGACGTCGAAGTCGTGCTCGCCCAGCAGGCCCGGGTGCTCGGCCGTCTCACCACCGACCAGGGCGCAGCCGGCGAGCACACAGCCCTCGGCGATGCCCTTGACGATCGAGGCGACCCGCTCGGGGTGGACCTTGCCGACGCAGATGTAGTCGGTCATGAACAGCGGCTCGGCACCGCACACCACGATGTCGTCCATGACCATGGCGACCAGGTCGTGCCCGATCGTGTCGTAGACGCCCATCTGGCGCGCGATGTCGACCTTGGTGCCGACGCCGTCCGTGGCGGACGCGAGGAGGGGACGCTCGTACCGCTTGAGGGCGGAGGCGTCGAAGAGTCCGGCGAAGCCGCCGAGGCCGCCGAGGACCTCGGGGCGCTGGGCCTTCTTCACCCACTCCTTCATCAGCTCGACCGCGCGGTCACCCGCCTCGATGTCGACGCCCGCCGCCGCGTAGGAGGCACCGCTGGTGCCCGTCGCCGGAGGCGACTGATCTGACACAGGAGACATTGCCTGGGATCTTTCGGTTGGGAACTACGGGGCTTACGGGCGACGGATCGCGTCGGCGGCAGCCGTGGCGGCCGTACCGGCCGCGAGCTCGGTCTCCAGGAGCTGCTTGCCGAGCAGCTCCGGGTCCGGGAGGTCCATCGGGTACTCGCCGTCGAAGCAGGCGCGGCACAGGTTCGGCTTGGCGATGGTGGTCGCCTCGATCATGCCGTCGATGGAGATGTACGACAGGGAGTCGGCGCCCAGCGAGGTGCCGATCTCCTCGATCGTCATGCCGTTGGCGATGAGCTCGGCGCGGGTGGCGAAGTCGATGCCGAAGAAGCACGGCCACTTCACCGGCGGCGAGGAGATCCGGATGTGGACCTCGGCGGCGCCGGCCTCGCGGAGCATGCGGACCAGGGCGCGCTGGGTGTTGCCGCGCACGATCGAGTCGTCGACGACGACCAGGCGCTTGCCCTTGATGACTTCCTTGAGCGGGTTCAGCTTCAGGCGGATGCCGAGCTGGCGGATGGTCTGCGAGGGCTGGATGAAGGTCCGGCCGACGTAGGCGTTCTTCACCAGGCCGGCGCCGAACGGGATGCCGCTCGCCTCCGCGTACCCGATGGCGGCCGGGGTGCCCGACTCCGGGGTCGCTATGACGAGGTCGGCCTCGACCGGGGCCTCCTTCGCCAGCTTGCGGCCCATCTCCACGCGGGAGAGGTACACGTTGCGGCCGGCGATGTCGGTGTCGGGGCGGGCCAGGTACACGTACTCGAAGACACAGCCCTTGGGCTTCGCTTCCGCGAATCGGGAGCTGCGCAGGCCGTTCTCGTCGATGGCGACGAACTCGCCCGGCTCAATCTCGCGGACGTAGCTGGCGCCGACGATGTCGAGGGCCGCGCTCTCGGAGGCGGCGACCCAGCCGCGCTCGAGCCGGCCGAGGACCAGCGGGCGGATGCCCTGCGGGTCGCGGGCGGCGTAGAGGGTGTGCTCGTCCATGAAGACGAGGCTGAAGGCGCCCTGCACCTGCGGAAGGACCTCGTGGGCCGCCTCCTCGATGGTGAGCGGCTTGCCGTCGTCGTCGACCTGGGCCGCGAGCAGCGCGGTCAGCAGGTCGGTGTCGTTGGTCGCCGCGACGCGCGGGGACCGGCCGCCCTCCTGCTTGGGCAGGTCGGCGACCATCTCGGCGAGCTGGGCGGTGTTGACGAGGTTGCCGTTGTGGCCGAGCGCGATGGAGCCGTGCCCGGTGGCACGGAACGTCGGCTGGGCGTTCTCCCACACGGAGGCGCCGGTGGTCGAGTAGCGGGCGTGTCCGACCGCGATGTGACCCTGGAGCGAACCGAGCGAGGTCTCGTCGAAGACCTGGGACACGAGGCCCATGTCCTTGAAGACGAGGATCTGGGAGCCGTTGCTGACCGCGATTCCCGCGGATTCCTGGCCCCGATGCTGGAGGGCGTAGAGCCCGAAGTACGTGAGCTTTGCGACCTCTTCGCCCGGAGCCCAGACACCGAAGACGCCACACGCGTCCTGGGGGCCTTTCTCGCCGGGGAGCAGATCGTGATTGAGTCGACCGTCACCACGTGGCACGTCCCCGAGTGTAGGCGAGGTCGACCACTGGTCCGAATTGGGGATGCGCGGCCGTAAAGGATCACTTGCCGGCGGTCGCGCGGACGGTCTCGCCGTTTTCGCTGGTCAGCGTGAGGGTCTGGCCGTCGACGCGGTATTTCACGGTGCTGTCGAAGAGCCCCAGGAGCTTCTTCTCCGCTGTCATGAGTGAGGTGTCGCACATCATTCGGGTGGTGGACGCCGTGCCGAGCGTGATACTGCCGTCGCGGACCGTCGCGGTGGCCTTCACGCGGTTGCAGCCGAGGCTTCCGCCGACCTGGCCGGTCTTCGGGTCGAAGGTGAGGTGGGCCCGGCCGTCGGCGTCCGGGCTGGTGACGGTCCACTCGGTGCCCTTGAGCGGGGCCGCCTCGCTCCGGGTGAGCGCCACGCGGTCGCCGTCCTTCGTGGTGAGGGTGAGCTTGTCGCCGTCCTTCCCGGTGGTCAGGTCGCCGTCGGCGAGGGTGCGGGCGAGGGTCTGCTCGAAGCCGGCGGGGACGCCGTCGCAGGCCATCTCCGTCGACTGGATGCCGTCGAAGGAGACGTGTCCGTCGGCGAAGTCGGCGCGGGCGCCGAAGGCGTTGCAGCCGAGGTTCCCCTCGACCTTCCCGTCGCCGGAGATCCGCAGCCAGGCGCCGTCGGGGGCCGCCTTCTTCCGGCCGTCCACGGTCACCTGGTCGACGGCCCATCGGGCGTCGGAGAGGGACGCCCGCGCCCCGGCGCCGACGGATGAGCTGCCCGCGTCCTCACTGCCGCAGGCCGCGGCGAGCGGGATGAGGGTGAGGGCGGCGAGGGCGGGCAGTCGCCGCTGCCGCGTACCGGGTGTGCCGAGAGTGTCCATGCCGGTGGGACGGGAGGGACGGGGGACCGGTTCCGCTTTTCGATTGCGACCCAGGCGCCTGGGTGGGCAGAGTCGGACCCGATCCGTGACCCGGCCGAAGGAGACCGCCCGTGACGCCCGGCCCGCGACGCCGTCTGGCCCTCCTCGGGGGCGGGTTCTCCACCGACGACGACGGCGTGCTGGACGACTGGGTGCTCGGCCTGGTGGACGCGGCCCGGCCCAAGGTCTGCTTCGTGCCGACGGCCAGCGGCGACGCGCCCGGCTACGTCGACCGCTTCCTCGACGCGTTCGCGTCCCGTCCGGTCGACACCGGGGTGCTGCCCCTGTTCCGACGCACACTCGACGACGAGGCCCTGCGGTCCTTCCTGCTGGGCCGGGACGTCGTGTATGTCGGCGGGGGCAACACCGCGAACCTGCTGGCCGTCTGGCGCGCGCACGGCGTGGACCGGCTGCTGCGCGAGGCGTACGACCGGGGCGTCCTGCTGTGCGGCATCAGCGCCGGTGCCAACTGCTGGGCCGAGGGCTCCCACACCGACTCCTTCGGGCCGCTGACGCACCTGGCCGACGGGCTGGGGCTGCTACCCGGCTCGGTGTGCCCCCACTACGACGGTGAGCCGGGACGGCGGCCCTCCTACCGGGCGGCGGTGGCGGGCGGGGCGCTGCCGCCGGGCTGGGCGGTGGAGGACGGGGTCGGCGCCCTGTTCACGGAGGGCCGGCTGACGGAGGCGGTGACGCGGGTGCCCGGGGCCGGGCTGTACCGGGTGGAGCCGGCCGGGGAGGGCGGGGCCACCGAGCACGCCGTGCCCTGTAGCCCGCTCCCCGGGGGCCCGGTCAGCCCATGAGGGGCAGCAGGGCGCCCAGGTCGGCGCGCTCGCCGCTCGCGCTGACCTTGGCCTCCGCGAGGGCGTCCCGCCAGGTGAGGCGGCCGGTCGCGAGCCGGATCCAGGTCAGCGGGTCGGTCTCGACGACGTTGGGCGGGGTGCCCCGGGTGTGCCGGGGGCCCTCCACGCACTGCACGACGGCGTACGGCGGGACGCGGACCTCGGTCGAACCGCCGGGCGCCTTCACGGCGAGCGCGTCGGCGAGGAGCCGGGTGCAGGCGGCGAGGGCCTGCCGCTCGTACGGGATGTCGAGGCCGGGGACGGCGGCGTTCAGGTCGTCGGTGTGGACGACCAGTTCGACGGTACGGGTGACCAGGTAGTCGGCGAGGGACAGGACGCCGGTGCGGGTGTCGAGGAGCCGGTCGCCGGGCGCGGCCGCCAGGCGCTCGGTGATGCGCTCCTCGGTGCGGGCGTACAGCGCGTCGAGGTCGGGGTGGGCGGCGGCCAGCTCACGGGTGCCGTCGGCGATGTCCGCGGCGCGGGCGGCGGTGGCCGACGGCCAGTCGAGGAGGGTGAGCGTGGCCTTCGCCGGCTCGTCCCGGTCGAGGTTGCGGCTGACGGTCTCCACGGCCATGGTCACGTGGGCGGCCAGGTCCCGTACGGTCCAGGCGTCCAGGCGGGTCGGCAGGGCGAGCTGCTCGGCGGTGAGCCCGCGGACGGCCTGCCGGACGTGCCCGAACTGGGCGAGCACGGCGGTGCGGATCTTGACGGGGTCGTAGGTGCGCGCGCGCTTCTTGGCCGGGGGCATGGGGAGCAGCCTATTGCGGGAGATCGCGGCTCGAATCGGCGTTCGATAACTCGTCCGAGTGATCGACTGCGGAAGACATCCCGCGTCGGCTGCCCCGGACGACACTGGTCACCGCTCAGGAGGAGGTGCAGCATGACGGTTATGGCCGAGCGCACGTCTCAGATGTCGGTGGAGGAGTTCGAAACGATCGCCGCCGCCGCTCCCGAGACCGTCACGTTGGAGTTCATCGACGGACGGATCGGGGTCAAAGCGGTGACGGACGGGGACCACAGCACCCTCGTGTCCTGGCTGGCCCGGCGGTGTATGCAGACAAGGCCCGACCTGGACCTGTATCAGGGTCAAGGGCTCCGGGTCGAGGCGTACCGGGAAGGCCGGGCGAAACCGGACGCAGTACTCGCACCCGAAGCCCACTTCGCCGGGCACGGGGAGTGGGCCGACCCCGACGGAACCCTCATGGTCGTGGGGGTTACCTCGTACGACTCGGACACGGACCGGCGGGACCGGCACGACAAGCCGGCCGCCTACGGCCAGTCCGGCATCCCGCTGTATCTCCTGATCGACCGGGACAACTGCACGGTCACCGTGCACAGTTCCCCTGACCGGCGAGTCGGGGGCTATCGCGAGGTGCACGTCGCGAAGTTCGACGAGAAGGTGCTTCTCCCCGACCCCGTCGGCATCGAACTCGACACGGAGATCCTCGAGAACTACGTGCGGTGAGACGAAGAAGGTCCCGTCCGGTCGGCCGGACGGGACCTCCTGGCGTACGCCGGCTACGCCAGCAGCGCCGGGATCGTCGCCTCATGCGTCTCGCGGAGTTCGGTCAGGGGGAGGGAGAACTCGCCCTGGATCTCGACCGCGTCGCCGTCCACGACACCGATGCGGGTCGCGGGCAGACCGCGGGCGCCGCACATGTCGGTGAAGCGGAGTTCCTCCGAGCGGGGCACGGCCACGACCGCGCGGCCCGCCGACTCCGAGAAGAGGAACGTGAAGGCGTCCAGGCCGTCGGGCACGACCAGGCGGGCGCCCTTGTCCCCGAGCAGCGCCGACTCGACCACGGCCTGGATCAGGCCGCCGTCGGACAGGTCGTGCGCGGAGTCGATCATGCCGTCGCGGGAGGCCGAGATCAGGATCTCGGCGAGCAGCCGCTCGCGCTCCAGGTCGACCTTGGGCGGCAGGCCGCCGAGGTGGTCGTGGATCACCTGGGACCAGGCCGAGCCGCTGAACTCCTCACGCGTGTCGCCGAGGAGGTAGAGCAGCTGGCCCTCCTCCTGGAAGGCGACCGGCGTGCGGCGGGCCACGTCGTCGATCACGCCGAGGACGGCGACGACCGGCGTCGGGTGGATGGCCGCCTCGCCCGTCTGGTTGTAGAGCGAGACGTTGCCGCCGGTCACCGGGGTGCCGAGCTGCTTGCAGCCGTCCGCGAGACCGCGCACGGCCTCGGCGAACTGCCACATGACGGCCGGGTCCTCGGGCGAGCCGAAGTTCAGGCAGTCGGAGACGGCGAGCGGCTTGGCGCCGGTCGTCGCCACGTTGCGGTACGCCTCGGCGAGGGCCAGCTGGGCGCCGTGGTACGGGTCCAGCTTGGCGTACCGGCCGTTGCCGTCGGTCGCGATCGCGACGCCGAGGCCGGTCTCCTCGTCGATGCGGATCATGCCGGAGTCCTCGGGCTGGGCGAGGACGGTGTTGCCCTGCACGAAGTGGTCGTACTGGGACGTGATCCACTTCTTGCTGGCCTGGTTCGGGGAGCCGACCAGCTTCAGGACCTGGTCCCTCAGCTCCTCCGAAGTCGCCGGGCGGGGCAGCTTGTTCGCGTCGTCGGCCTGCAGCTCGTCCTGCCAGGACGGGCGGGCGTAGGGGCGCTCGTAGACCGGGCCCTCGTGCGCGACCGTACGCGGGTCGACGTCGACGATCTTGCCACCGTGCCAGTAGATCTCCAGGCGGTCGCCGTCGGTGACCTCACCGATGACGGTGGCGATGACGTCCCACTTGTCGCAGATCTCGAGGAACCGGTCGACCTTCTCCGGCTCGACGACCGCGCACATGCGTTCCTGCGACTCGCTCATGAGGATCTCCTCGGGCGAGAGGGTCGAGTCGCGCAGCGGGACGTCGTCCAGCGTCACGCGCATACCGCCCGAGCCGTTCGACGCCAGCTCGCTGGTCGCGCAGGACAGGCCGGCCGCGCCGAGGTCCTGGATGCCGACGACGAGCTTCTCGGCGAACGCCTCCAGGGTGCATTCGATGAGCAGCTTCTCCTGGAAGGGGTCGCCGACCTGCACGGCGGGGCGCTTCGACGGCTTGGCGTCGTCGAAGGTCTCGGAGGCGAGGATCGAGGCGCCGCCGATGCCGTCGCCGCCGGTCCGGGCCCCGTACAGGATGACCTTGTTGCCGGCGCCGGACGCCTTCGCGAGGTGGATGTCCTCGTGCCGCATGACGCCGATGGCACCGGCGTTGACCAGCGGGTTGCCCTGGTAGCAGGCGTCGAAGACGACCTCGCCGCCGATGTTGGGCAGGCCCAGGCAGTTGCCGTAGCCGCCGATGCCGGCGACGACGCCCGGCAGGACGCGCTTGGTGTCGGGGTGGTCGGCGGCGCCGAAGCGCAGCGGGTCCACGACGGCGACCGGGCGGGCGCCCATCGCGATGATGTCGCGCACGATGCCGCCGACGCCGGTGGCCGCGCCCTGGTAGGGCTCGACGTACGACGGGTGGTTGTGCGACTCGACCTTGAAGGTGACCGCGTAGCCCTGGCCGACGTCCACGACGCCCGCGTTCTCGCCGATGCCGACGAGCAGGGCGTCGGACTCGGGGGCCTTCTCGCCGAACTGGCGCAGGTGCACCTTGGAGGACTTGTAGGAGCAGTGCTCGGACCACATGACGGAGTACATGGCGAGCTCGGCACCGGTGGGCCGGCGGCCGAGGATCTCGACCACGCGCTCGTACTCGTCCTTCTTCAGGCCCAGTTCGGCCCAGGGCAGCTCGACGTCGGGGGTCGCGGCCGCGTGCTCGACCGTGTCCAGAGGCGTCCGGCTCATGCGTTGACCAGCTTCTTGAGGATCGAGGTGAAGAACGGGAGGCCGTCGGTGCGGCCGGTGCCGATGAGCGACTCCACGGCGTGCTCCGGGTGCGGCATCAGGCCCACGACGTTGCCGGCCTCGTTGGTGATGCCGGCGATGTCGTTGAGCGAGCCGTTGGGGTTGAAGTCCAGGTAGCGGAACGCGACCCGGCCCTCGGCCTCCAGCTTGTCCAGCGTGTACTGGTCGGCCACATAGCGGCCGTCCATGTTCTTCAGCGGGATGTGGATCTCCTGGCCGGCCGTGTAGTCGGTCGTCCAGGCCGTCCCGGCGTTCTCCACGCGCAGCTTCTGGTCACGGCAGATGAAGTGCAGGTGGTCGTTGCCGAGCATGCCGCCGGGCAGCAGATGCGCCTCGGTGAGGATCTGGAAGCCGTTGCAGATTCCGAGGACGGGAAGGCCGCCCTTCGCCTGCTCGATGACGGTGTCCATCACCGGCGAGAAGCGGGCGATGGCTCCGGCGCGCAGATAGTCGCCATAGGAGAAACCACCGCACAACACCACGGCGTCGACCTGCTTGAGGTCTTTGTCCTTGTGCCACAGGGCGACCGGTTCGGCGCCCGCGAGGCGGATCGCGCGCTGTGTGTCCCGGTCGTCGAGAGAACCCGGGAAAGTGACGACGCCAATACGAGCGGTCACTTCGCGGCCTCCGCGACTTCCTCGACGCGGACGGTGAAGTCCTCGATCACGGTGTTGGCGAGGAAGGATTCCGCAAGATCGTGGATGCGGGCGAGCGCGGCTTCGTCGACCGGTCCGTCAACTTCCAGTTCGAAACGCTTTCCCTGACGTACGTCCGAGATGCCTTCGAAACCCAGTCGCGGCAGTGCGCGCTGCACCGCCTGGCCCTGGGGGTCGAGGATCTCCGGCTTGAGCATGACGTCGACTACGACGCGTGCCACGTGCACTCCCGGTGGTGTGGTGCTGAGCAGGTTCCTGCAAGGTGCTTTCAGACTACCCGCACAAAATTTCTACGCGCGTCGACTTGTAGGAAGCTACGTGACCGCGCTCACGACGGCCACCCGGCGGGCCACGCCGTGAAAAGTTCCGGAAAAGATCCCGGATCGACACCCGATGCCTATTGCGCGCGACGGTCTCCGCGCACCACGCTTCCACCGAAGTCACTCCGGCTCCTTCTTGCTTTTGGACACGCGGAAGGATTTAGTCGAGCTTCACATTGCATTGTCGGGCACGGTACAAATGAATTGTCAGCGTGCCGTACGAAGGGACCGATATTCGTGGCGCAGAAGGTCGTGGTCACTCTCTTTGACGACATCGACGGCTCAGAAGCGGCGGAAACGATCGCCTTCGGACTCGACGGCAAGTCGTACGAGATCGACCTGAATGAAGCCAATGCCAGCAAACTGCGTAAGGTGCTCGCGCCCTACGTGGAGGCCGGCCGCAAGCGGTCGAGGTCGGGCAAGGCGTTCCGGCAGACGGAGGTCGCCCCCGACCCGGCGGCCGTCCGCGCCTGGGCCCAGGCCAACAAGATGGAGGTGCCGGCCCGCGGCCGTATCCCCAAGAAGGTCTACGAGGCGTTCGCCTCGGCGCAGTGAGCCGGTCCGCGGGGCGGGTCCTCAGGGCCCGCCGGCGGACCCTCGGGGCGGTGCGCCCGGACCGGTGCGACAACCGACTTGCGCTACCCCCCTGCTGATCAGCTAATGTCTGGAGCACGCCAGCGGGCGGGGCCGAGAAAGTCCAGCTCGCCGAGCATGCGGGTGTAGTTCAGTAGTAGAACATCCCCCTTCCAGGGGGAAGGCGCAGTGTGCAATTCCTGTCACCCGCTCTGCACCGCCGTACCGACGATCCTTGTGGATCAGGTAGGCTGGTGCCCGCGCCGATCGGTGAGAGCCGGTCGGAGGCAATGCGGACGTAGCTCAGTTGGTAGAGCGCAACCTTGCCAAGGTTGAGGTCGCGAGTTCGAGCCTCGTCGTCCGCTCGGGAATGAGACCCCGGTCCTTCTGGACCGGGGTCTTTTCGTTGCCCCGAAGCACCCCGCCCCTTCTGACATTTGTCATGCCGGGCGATGACAGCACGCACTGCCGGGCGCCCTCGGCCGGCGGAAGGCTGAGGGCATGGACAACGACGAACACGAGCACGTGATCGAGGTCACCGACCTGCGGCGCGTCTACGGGGGCGGGTTCGAGGCGGTGCGCGGAGTCTCCTTCTCCGTGCGCCGCGGTGAGGTCTTCGCCCTGCTCGGCACCAACGGCGCCGGCAAGACGTCCACCGTGGAACTGCTCGAAGGGCTCGCCGAGCCCGCCGGAGGGCAGGTGCGGGTGCTGGGGCACGACCCCTTCGCCGAGCGGGCCGCCGTACGGCCGCGCACCGGGGTGATGTTGCAGGAGGGCGGGTTCCCGTCCGAGCTGACGGTCGCCGAGACCGCGCGGATGTGGGCGGGGTGCGTGAGCGGGGCCCGGCCGCCGCTGGAGGTGCTCGGCCTGGTCGGGCTGGCCGGGAAGACCGGCGTCCGCGTCAAGCAGCTGTCCGGCGGTGAGCGCCGGCGCCTCGACCTGGCGCTCGCGCTGCTCGGGGACCCCGAGGTGCTGTTCCTCGACGAGCCGACCACCGGACTCGACGCCGAAGGGCGCCGCGACACCTGGGAGTTGGTGCGGGCGCTGCGCGACAACGGCACCACCGTGCTGCTCACCACGCACTACCTGGAGGAGGCCGAGGATCTCGCGGACCGGCTCGCGATCCTGCACGAGGGGCGGATCGCGGCAGCCGGGACACCCGCCGAGGTGACCGCGGCCCAGCCGTCGCGGATCACCTTCGACCTGCCCGACGGCTACTTCCTGGGCGACCTGCCGCCGCTCGCCGAACTGGGCGTGAGCGGACACGAGGTCGAGGGGCGGGCCGTACGGCTGCGCACCCACCGGCTGCAGTGGGCGGCGACCCGGCTGCTGGTGTGGGCCGAGCAGGCCGGGGTGGGGCTGCGGCGGCTCGACGTGCGGTCGGCGTCGCTGGAGGAGGCGTTCCTCGGTATCGCGCGGGAGGCGGCGGAGGCCGCCGGGACGAAGGAGTACGCGGCATGAGCACGGCGACGACCACCCCGGCGGGGCGCATGACGTCGCTGGCCCGGGCCGAACTGACGCTGCTCGGACGCAGCAGGGGCACCCTCTTCGCGGCGCTGTTCGTACCGCTGATCCTGCCGCTGAGCGCACGCGAGGCGGCGAAGCAGATGGATCTGGCGGAGGCGGGTCTCACCCTCGGCACGGTGATCCTGCCCGCCTCCATCGGCTTCTCGCTGCTGTACGCGGTGTACGCCACGCTCGTGAGCGTCTACACCGCCCGGCGCGAGGAGCTGGTCCTCAAGCGGCTGCGCACCGGCGAGCCGCGGGACACCGAGATCCTCGGCGGGGCCGCGCTGCCGGCCGTGGCCGTCGGCCTCGCGCAGAGTGTGGTGCTGGCGATCGGCTGCGCCGTCCTGCTCGACGTGGGCGCGCCCCGCGCTCCCCATCTCGCCGTGCTGGGCCTGCTGTCGGGGTTCGTGCTGTGCGCGGCGCTCGCCGCGGTGACCTCCTCCTTCACCCGTAGCGTCGAGAGCGCGCAGGTCACGACGTTGCCCGTGGTACTGCTCTCCATGATCTTCTCCGGGATGTTCGTGCCCCTGGAGGTCCTGCCCGACCGGATGGCGTCGGTGTGCGAACTGCTGCCGCTGACACCGGTGATCACCCTGATCCGGGGCGGCTGGACCGGCGGGCTGTCCGCGTACGAGACGCTCGGTGCGGCCACCACGGCGCTGGCCTGGACGGTCCTCGCCGTGTTTGCTGTACGGCGGTGGTTCCGGTGGGAACCGCGGCGCTGACGGAGGGGACACGGACGTATGCGCGGGCCCGGCAGGTGGTGGCGGGGGAAGAGCACCCCGGCGAAGGTGGAGACGTACACCCGGGGGTCGTTCCACTTCTTCGCGGTGATCGAGGTCGTCAGCGCCGGGGTGCCGCTGCTCCGCCACCCCGGCGGCGCGTCGGGCGGGTGGCTGCTGCTGATGGTCTGCGCGCATTCGGCGCTCTGCCTGGTGACCGTGTCGCACGCCGTGGACTGGGTGCGCGGGAGGCGTGAGCAGCCGCTCCGGCTGATGTGGGCCCTCGGCGCCGCCACCGCCGCGATCGCCGTCACGAGCCTCGCCCTCGCCGAGTACGGCCCGGACGACGACGACCTGGCCACGAGCATGGGCGGCGTCTTCGGCGTCACCACGATCTTCGGGGTGGGCATCATCGTCCTCGGGATCCGCGAGCGCAGGCAGGTGTACGCCCTCGTCGCGGGCTTCGCCGCCGGGTCCGGGCTTCTCGTGCTCGCGATCACCGGGATCCCGCTCGAAGCGCTGGTCCTCGCGGTGATCGTGCTGCTGGGCAGCGGCTTCGCCTCCTTCACCGCCGTGTTCTCCCTCTGGCTGCTGCGGGCCGTCTTCGAACTGGACGAGGCCCGTGAGACCCGGGCCCGGCTCGCGGTCGCCGAGGAGCGGTTGCGGTTCGGGCGTGATCTGCACGACGTGATGGGGCGCAACCTGGCCGTCATCGCCCTGAAGAGCGAGCTGGCCGTGCAGCTGGCGCGGCGCGGGCGGCCCGAGGCCGTCGAGCAGATGATCGAGGTGCAGCGGATCGCGCAGGAGTCCCAGCGTGAGGTGCGGGCTGTCGTCCGCGGCTATCGGGAGGCCGACCTCGAGGGGGAACTGACCGGGGCGCAGGGCGTGCTGACGGCGGCGGGGATCACGTGCGAGGTGACGGGACAGACGGCCGGGCTGCCGGTCGACGTGCAGTCGGCGCTGGCCTGGGTCGTCCGGGAGGCGACCACGAACGTGCTGCGGCACGGGAACGCCGAGCGGTGCACGGTGCATGTAGGGGTGCGTGAGGGACGAGTGGTGCTGAAGGTGGAGAACGACGGGGCCGCCGGAGCCGCCGACGGGGGTGGCGGCTCCGGCCTCGCCGGGCTGCGGGAGCGGCTGGCCGCGGTGGACGGCACGCTGGAGGCCGGGCAGGTCGGCGAGGGGGCGTTCCGGCTGGTGGCGGAGGTGCCGCTGGTGGCGGCCGGGGTGCCGGAGGCCGTCGTATGAGCGGGCCGGTGCGGCTGCTGCTGGCCGACGACGAGCATCTGATCCGGGGCGCGCTCGCCGCGCTGCTGTCCCTGGAGGACGACCTGGTGATCGTCGCGGAGGCGGCGAGCGGGCCCGAGGCGCTCGCGATGGCCCGGGCCCACCGACCCGACGTGGCGGTCCTGGATCTGCAGATGCCGGGCGCCGACGGTGTGAAGGTCGCCACAACCCTGCGGGCGGAACTGCCGGAGTGCCGGGTGCTGATCGTGACCAGTCATGGGCGGCCCGGGCATCTCAAGCGGGCCCTCGGGGCGGGTGTGCGTGGGTTCGTCCCGAAGACGGTGAGCGCCCAGCGGCTCGCGGA
Organism: Streptomyces sp. SS1-1; assembly: GCF_008973465.1. Classification (NCBI taxonomy): domain Bacteria; kingdom Bacillati; phylum Actinomycetota; class Actinomycetes; order Kitasatosporales; family Streptomycetaceae; genus Streptomyces; species Streptomyces sp. SS1-1. Next base: position 3,472,031 of record NZ_WBXN01000004.1, read on the forward strand.
GATCATCCGGACCGTGCACGGCGGAAACCGGTACGTCGACCCCGAGTTGGCGGCCGACGCCATCGCCGCCGGGGACTCGCCGCTGACCGCCCGTGAGGCCGAGGTGCTGGAACTCGCCGCCGACGGGGCGCCCGTCGCGGAGATCGCGGAGCGCGCCGCGCTGTCCCAGGGGACCGTGCGGAACTATCTGTCCTCCGCCGTCTCGAAGCTCGGCGCGGAGAACCGGCACGCGGCGGTGCGCCTCGCGCGCTCCCGGGGTTGGGTATAGTGGTTCCCGCGCCACGGCGCATGCGAACGTAGCTCAGTTGGTAGAGCGCAACCTTGCCAAGGTTGAGGTCGCGAGTTCGAACCTCGTCGTTCGCTCCAGAGCAGAGGCCCCGGTCATCGACCGGGGCCTTTCGCGTGGGACGCGACGCGGTAGCGTGCGTGACCATGACACGCAGCTGGACCCTGCCGGCCCGGTTCGCGCTCGGGGGCGCGGTCCTCGCGGCCGGCTTCCTCCTGAGCGGCAACCCGGCCGAGGCACTGCCCGTCGCCGTGGTGTTCCTGCTGCTCGCGGTCCTGCACTCCCCGCTGGTCTTCCCGAGGGCGGTCGGCGCCGAGGAGGCGGTCCGGCGCAGCGCCGCCGACGGCCGTCCGGTCGTCTACTGGCGGCCGGGCTGCGTCTACTGCCTGCGGCTGCGCCTCCGGCTGGGCCTGCGGGCCCGCCGGGCGCACTGGGTGGACATCTGGCGGGACCCGGCCGGGGCGGCGGAGGTCAGGGCGGCCAACGGCGGCGACGAGACCGTGCCGACGGTCGTCGTGGCCGGGCGGCCGCACACCAACCCCGATCCGCGCTGGGTGCGCGAGCGGCTCGCCCCGGCCGGGCGGGACTGACCGCCCCTCAGCTCCAGCTCGTGCCCGTCAGACGCTCGTACGCCTCCACGTACTTGGCGCGGGTCGCGTCCACGACGTCCTGCGGCAGCGGCGGCGGGGGCTGCTCGCTCGCCCGGTCCCAGCCGGAGTCCGGCGAGGTCAGCCAGTCCCGCACGAACTGCTTGTCGTACGACGGCTGCGGGCGGCCCGGCTCCCACTGCTCGGCCGGCCAAAAGCGCGAGGAGTCCGGGGTGAGGACCTCGTCGGCGAGGACCAGGGTGTCCCCGTCGAAGCCGAACTCGAACTTGGTGTCCGCGAGGATGATGCCGCGCTCCCGGGCGATGTCCCGGCCGCGCGCGTACACGGCGAGCGTCGTCTGCCGCAGCTGGGCGGCGGTATCGGCGCCGACCTGGCGGGCGACCTCCTCGTAGGAGACGTTCTCGTCGTGCTCGCCGACGGCGGCCTTGGTGGCCGGGGTGAAGATCGGCGCCGGCAGTTCCGAGCCGTCGACCAGGCCCTCGGGGAGGGCCAGGCCGCAGACCGTGCGGGTGTCGTTGTACTCGGCGAGCCCGGAGCCGGTGAGGTAGCCGCGGGCCACCGCCTCGACCGGGACCATCCGCAGCGACTTGCAGACGAGGGTGCGGCCGGCCCAGTCGGCGGGGGCGCCGTCGGGCACGTCGGTGCTCAGCACATGGTTGGGGACCAGGTCGGCGAGCTGGTCGAACCACCACAGGGAGAGCTGGGTGAGGATGCGGCCCTTGTCCGGGATCTCGGTGGGCAGCACCCAGTCGTAGGCGGACAGGCGATCGCTGGCGACCATCACGAGGTCACCGGCCTCGTTGCGGTACAGCTCGCGCACCTTGCCGGTGTGCAGGTGCACCAGGCCCGGAACCTGAAGCGGTTCGGGCTTTTCTACGAATCCGGACACGGTTCCTCCCCGTAAGTCTGTCCAATGCGTCGATTGTCCCGTACGGGGCGCGGGCGATGGACCGGGGGTGGGGCGGGGGGACCGCCGGGGCCGTGCCGCGTGAGGTCAGTCACGCTTGCAGATGCGGTCCAGGAGGTTGGCGGTGGCGCGCTGGACCCGGGGATCGACATGGCCCGGGCGGTCCAGCGCCGGGGACCAGGCGAAGGTGCCGGAGGCGAAGACCAGGGCGCCCGAGTGCGCCCGGTACAGCGAGGTCTCCTGGTGGCGGAGCACCCCGTCGCGGTCGGCGTACGGGGAGTGCGCCAGCAGGATGCGCTCCTCGTGGCCGGGCAGCGGGGTGCGCGGGAAGTAGCGGTCGGCCTCGCCGGCCACCAGGCCCGGGATCTCGTCGCCCTCGTGCGCCCCGGTGGCCTCCCACAGCCAGTGGTCGGCGTTGCGGACGATCAGCGGGTGCGGCTCGGGGACCTGCCCGGCGTACTGGATGCCGATGAGCTCCTGCTCGGGGCGGTCGATCTCCCGCCAGAGCACCGGGCGGCCCGGTCCCCTGCGCTTGCGGCAGGTGAGCAGCCGGTCGGGGACACCGGACGGGGAGGGGCCCAGCTCCACCTGCCAGTACAGGGAGTTGGCGGAGAGGAACACCAGCGACGTGCCGTTCTCCCGGGCGAGCTCGACCGTGCGGCGCATGTTCGCCGACCAGTACTCGTCGTGGCCGGGGAAGACCAGGCCCCGGTACCGGGTGGGGTCGACGTGTCCGCCGTGCAGGTCGCGGGCGTCGGCGTAGGCGATGTCGTAGCCGTAGCGCTCGGCCCAGCGGATGAAGTCGTAGGCGTGGCCGACGTGCAGGGGCAGGCCCGCGCCCGCGTAGGGGCGGTCGAAGGAGACGGTGGTGGCGGCGTCGTCCTCGCCGAGGAGCCGGCCGTCCTCGTCCCAGGCGTGGTAGAGGCTGGCGCCGAGGCGGCCGTCCTCCGGATACAGGTTGTACGCCTGCCAGGTGACGTCCGGCAGGAGCAGGAGCAGGTCCGCCGGGTGGTTGTCGCGGACGGTGAACGGGATGTGGGAGCGGTAGCCGTCGTGGGTGGTGAGGACGGCGACATAGGCGCCGTTGCTCCAGTAGCTGGGGACCTGGAGGCGCCAGGACAGCCACCAGTGGTGGCAGGAGACGGTGCGGTCGGCGGTGAGCGGCGCGGGCTGCACGATGCCGGACAGCCGGGGGCTCGTGGTGATCTTGGCGGCGCCGTCCCCGCCGTAGTGGCCGATGCGGTAGATGTCGACGGCGAACTCCTGGGGCGGGTCGACCGTGATGTGGAAGTCGACCGCCTCGCCGGGCGCGACCGCGCCGGTGGAGGTGAACCCCTTGATCTGACGGTGGACGTCGTCGGCGGAGCGGGGTCCGGCGCTGCGGGGCGCGGGGACCCTCGGGGTGCCGGACGTCGGCGGGTGGGCCTGGCCGTCGACGTACCAGGGGACCACCTGGCCGGTGTCGTCGAAGTACGTCACGTTGCCGCGCAGCCAGGGGACCGGGCCCTGGCCGAAGGGGTCCGTCACGGCGTGCGCGAGAGCTCCCGACTCCCAGCGGCGGATCTGCTCCGACCCCATGGCCGTACCCCTCCCTTGTCCCCGTGTGCGCACATCGAGCGTCGTGCCCCGGCCGTGGCGCGCCGGGCGCACGCCGTACCGGTGGTGCGGTGGTGCACGTCGTGCTCACGGTGCCGGGTGGTGCGCGTCGTGCTCGTCCTGTCCGGTGGTGCCTGTCGTACGCCGATGCGCCTGCCCGGTGGTGCCGCCGTGCGGCAGGGCTTCACCGGCTGTCGTGGCGTAAGCCCTTGCCATATGCGCTATCGACCCCAGCACATCACATTGCGCTCGCTTCCTGTCACTATTCGTTGTGAATTGGCCGAAAGTGGAACCGGGGGCTCCGACTGAGTTCCGTCGCCGGGGGACGCACGGCCGGGGCGGCTGCCGCGTCCTCGCCCGTCAGACCAGGCGGACCGGCTTCTCGGGGCGTATCCCGGACTCCACGAGCCAGGCGCGCAAGGGCGCCGGATCGCCGTCCTCGATGAGGCGGAGGACCCGGGGGGTGAGGTCGGTGGCGCGTTCCCCGTCGATGAGCAGCGTGGGCCCGTCGAGCCAGTCCAGACCGGGTGTCGCGCCCGCGGTGTCCATGGCCGCGCAGCACACCATCGCGGTCACGTGGTCGGTGAGCAGCTCGCGGGAGCTGCGGGGCGGCTGGAGCGGGAAGAGCGGGAGCGTGCCGATGTCCAGCAGCGAGGTCTCGGGGGTGGGCGCGGCGGGCGGCCCTGCGGGCGCGGCGGCCTCCTCGCGGGCCAGCTCGGCGGTGATGCCGGCGGCCAGGGCCGAACTCCGCTCGGTCTCCTGGTCCTCGTAGGGGTCGAGGTCGTCGGCGGCGGCACGGGGCGGGACGGGCGCTTCCGGCACCGGGGCCGGCTGCGGGGCCGTCAGATGGTCGAGGACCCGGGAGAGGGTGGGGCCGTCGGACCCGGGTGACGCGTCGTCCGGGGAGCGGCGGACGCCGAGGGCGTCGAGGACCCGGTGGAGGCGGGCGGCGTCGGTACGCCAGGTGCGGTCCACGACCTCCTCCGGATACTCCTGCCAGCCCACCGGCGACCAGTCCTGGCCGGTCTCGGCCGGGCCGCCGTGGAACAGCCGGGCGGCCAGGAGGGAGGCGGCCTCGTCGATCGCGCCGGGCTCCTCGAGGAGGTCGCAGGCGGGGCGCTCGCCCAGCCGCGAGGCGAACCCCTCCGCCAGCCGGTCGCGCCGGGAGAGCTCGGTGAGGGCGGCGACGACGCCCGCGTCCAGCCGGGACGGCCAGCGGCCCATCCGCCAGGCCGGCAGCGCGACCCGGGTCAGCAGCCGGTCCCAGCCCGCGTAGGCCAGGCCGACCTGCTCCTGGGCGACGATCCGCAGACCGTAGTCCACCGCCTGCGCACGCTCGGCGGCCGCGGCGGCCACCCCCCGTTCCATCTCGGCCGCGTGCTCCCGGCAGTTCCTCAGCAGCAGGCGCGCCACCCGGCCGAGGCCCGCGCACACCGCCCGCGACCCCGGACAGCGGCCGCCCGTGGCGGCGACGGCCACGGCGGCGTCCAGGCCCCGGACGAAGCGCCGGGCCTGGGCTATGTCCGGGTGCGCGGAGGGCCCGGTGCCGGCGACGACCGGGGCGAGCACCGCCCGCAGCTCCCCGACCCGCATCCACCACAGGAACGGCGAGCCGATGACGAGGACGGGCGCGGCCGGCGTACGGCGGTGGGGGCCGCGCCCGCCTCCGCGCAGGCCGTTGAGTCCGTCGTCCGCGTGCTCCTCGGGCGGGGGCGGGCCGTGGGACCGATGGGTGCGGTCCTCCAGCCAGCTGTCGCAGTCGGGCGTGAGCGCTATCGCGGACGGGGCGGGCACGTCGAGCCGGTCGGCGAGGTCGCGGACCAGGCGGTAGAGGTCCGGGGCCTGCTCCTCGCCGATCGTCACGGTGGGGGTGACGGCGGGACGGGCGCGGGCGACGACCAGCGCGATGACCCCGGCGGCCAGCAGCACCAGGACGGCGAACGGGGTGAGCACCCAGCGCACGGCGTCCCAGGCGGGGCCGGTGAGATGCCCGGTGGACGGTCCGGCGAGCAGCACCACGGCGAACGCCGCGGGCAGCAGGGCGACGGCGAGCGCACGGCTGCGGACGCGCAGCACCGCCAGGGCCCGGGCACGCGCGGCCTGGGCCCCCGCTTCCATCCCCATCCCGGTCACGGCCGGACCTCACCCCCTCCGCGCTGCCCTGGTCGTCGGAACTGTCCTGGCTCTGCTCATCCCCCCACTGTGGCACCCGCCACCGACATCGCAATGCCGGTGGGCCAAGTGCCGGAACGCTTGCGCGGCACCCTAGTTGGGGCGTCGACCCACGTCAGCCGGTTGGGCCATCGCTCACTCGATGGAATGGCTTTGGGGAAAGGTGGATGACGGACAGCGAGGATCACCCCTTTGATCACGGTGCCCGCGCCCGCACGCGTCCGGGTATGCGTCGGGCCCCGGATCCTGAGACGGATCCGGGGCCCGGACGGTTGGCTCGCTGGAGCGGCTACGCGTCGGCGGCGGCCTTCGCGGCGATGTCCGTACGGTGCTGGGAACCGTCCAGCCCGATCCGGTCCACCGCGCGGTAGGCGCGGGTGCGGGCCTCGGTGAGGTCGCCACCGGTCGCGGTGACGGACAGCACGCGTCCCCCGGCGCTCACGACCGCCTCGCCGTCGCGCCGGGTGCCGGCGTGCAGCACGTAGGCGTGCGGGGCGTCCTGCGCGGCCACCTCGTCGAGGCCGGTGATCGGGTCGCCGGTGCGGGGGGTGCCCGGGTAGTTGTGGGAGGCGACGACCACGGTGACCGCGGCGTCGTCGCTCCAGCGCAGCGGCTCCAGGTCGGCCAGGCGGCCCTGGGCGGAGGCCAGCAGGACACCGGCCAGCGGGGTCTTCAGCCGGGCCAGGACGACCTGCGTCTCCGGGTCGCCGAAGCGGGCGTTGAACTCGATCACGCGCACGCCCCGCGATGTGATCGCGAGACCGGCGTAGAGCAGTCCGGAGAACGGGGTGCCGCGGCGGCGCATCTCGTCGACGGTCGGCTGGAGGACCGTCTCCAGGACCTCCTCGACCAGCTTCGGGTCCGCCCACGGCAGCGGCGAGTACGCGCCCATGCCGCCGGTGTTCGGGCCCTCGTCGCCGTCCAGGGCGCGCTTGAAGTCCTGGGCGGGCTGCAGCGGCAGGACGGTCCGGCCGTCGGTGATGGCGAAGAGGGAGACCTCGGGGCCGTCCAGGTACTCCTCGATGACGACGCGCTCGCAGGCGTTGGCGTGCGCGCGGGCCGCGTCGAGGTCGGCGGTCACGACGACGCCCTTGCCGGCCGCCAGACCGTCGTCCTTGACGACGTAGGGGGCGCCGAAGGCGTCCAGGGCCTCGTCGACCTGGGCAGGCGTGGCGCAGACGTAGGAGCGGGCCGTGGGGACGCCGGCCGAGGCCATGACGTCCTTGGCGAACGCCTTGGACCCCTCGAGCTGCGCGGCCTCCTTGGAGGGGCCGAACACCGGGATGCCCGCCCCGCGCACGGCGTCGGCGACCCCCGCGACGAGGGGGGCCTCCGGTCCGACGACCACGAGGCCGGCGCCGAGCCGTTCGGCCAGCGCGGCGACGGCCTCGCCGTCGAGGGCGTCGACCTGGTGCAGTTCGGCGACCTCGGCGATGCCGGCGTTGCCGGGGGCGCAGTACAGCGCGGTGACGTCGGGGTCGAGGGACAGGGAGCGGCACAGGGCGTGTTCGCGGGCGCCGCTACCGATGACGAGGACCTTCACGGGGTCAGCCTAACGGCCTTCTTGTGCGGGACGCCGAGGGGCCGGGGGCTCGGGAGCTGTGCGTTCCTCCAAAACCGGCCCCTCACCACAGACCGCCGGCGAGGCCTAGTCGTTCGTGATCTCCTCGACGACCGTCGCGCCCAGCTCCCGCACGATCAGCTCGCGGCCGGACAGGGCCGACTCGTTGAGGTCGGGGTCGTCGTCCTCCGGGATGTCGTCCTCGATGGAGACGGAGGGCGGCTCGGGGGCGCTGGGCCGCGGGGCCGGCGCGGGGGCCGGTGCCGACGGGGCCGCCGGTGCCGCGGACGGGGCGGGGGCCGGGCGCGGGGCCGACTGACCGCCGTAGCCGCCGGGGGCCGGGGCGGCGCCGCCTCCGCCGAAGCCGGGGGAACCACCCGGGGCCGGGGGCGCCGAGCCGCCGCCCGACGGGTCGACGATCGCCTCGATCTTCCACTGCACGTGGAACTGCTCGGCCAGGGCCTGCCGCAGCACGTCCTCGCTGCCGCTGCTCGCGAAGTTGTCGCGCGCGCCGGCGTTGACGAAGCCGAGCTGGAGCGTGGTGCCGTCGAAGCCGGCGACCTGGGCGTTCTGGCTGAGCAGGATCCAGGTGAAGCGGCGGCGGTTCTTGACCGCCTCCAGGATGTTCGGCCAGAGCTGGCGGGGGTCCAGGCCGCCGCTCGGGGGCGCGGAGGAGGGCGCCGCCGGTCCGCCTCCCGGGGCGGGCGTGGGTGCGGGCGCGGGGGCGCTGGGCGCGGGTGCCGGGGCACCGCCGCCCGCCGGGGCCGCCGTGGGCCAGCCGCCGGGCCGTCGGCCGCCGCCCGCGGGTGCGGCGGTGGGCCAGGCGCCGGGGGCGGGAGCGGCGGGCGCCTGCGGAGGCGCGGGCGGCGCCGGAGCCGGGGAAGGGGCGGGGGCCGGAGCCGGGGGCGTCGGAGCCGCCGCTGCCTCCGCGGCCGGTGCCTCCGGGGCGGGGGCGCCCGGACCCCGTACGGCGGCGCGGGCGGCGGCGAGACCCCCGCCGGGCGGCACCGGAGGGGCGGCGGCCTGCGGGGGTGCCGGGGCGGCGTGGGCCTCGGGACCGGGGGCGTATCCCATCGCCGGGGCGCCTGCGCCCGCGGTGAAGCTCACACCGCGCTCCAGCCGGTCGAGCCGGGCCATGAGGGACCGCTCGTCGCCGTAGGTGGCGGGCAGCAGCACGCGCGCGCAGATGAGTTCGAGCTGGAGCCGCGGCGAGGTGGCGCCGCGCATCTCGGTCAGCCCCTCGTTGACCAGGTCGGCGGCGCGGCTGAGCTCGGCGGCGCCGAACGTGCCGGCCTGGGCCAGCATCCGCTCCAGGACGTCGGCGGGGGCGTCGATGAGTCCCTTCTCGGCGGCGTCCGGCACGGCGGCCAGGATCACCAGGTCGCGCAGCCGCTCCAGCAGGTCGGCGACGAACCGCCGCGGGTCGTTGCCGCCCTCGATGACCCGGTCCACGACCTCGAAGGCCGCGGCGCCGTCACCGGTCGCGAAGGCCTCCACGACGGAGTCGAGCAGCGAGCCGTCGGTGTACCCGAGGAGGGAGGTGGCCATGGCATACGTCACACCCTCCTCCTTGGCTCCGGCGAGGAGCTGGTCCATCACGGACATGGAGTCACGCACGGAGCCCTGTCCGGCGCGGACGACGAGCGGGAGCACGCCGTCCTCGACGGGGATGTCCTCACGGCGGCAGACGTCGGCGAGGTAGTCCCGCAGGGTGCCCGGCGGGACCAGCCGGAACGGGTAGTGGTGGGTGCGCGAGCGGATCGTCCCGATGACCTTCTCGGGCTCGGTCGTCGCGAAGATGAACTTCAGGTGCTCCGGCGGCTCCTCGACGACCTTCAGCAGGGCGTTGAAGCCGGCCGACGTGACCATGTGGGCCTCGTCGATGATGTAGATCTTGTAACGGCTGGAGGCCGGTCCGAAGAACGCCTTCTCGCGCAGCTCACGGGCGTCGTCCACACCACCGTGCGAGGCCGCGTCGATCTCGATGACGTCGATGGAGCCTGGGCCGTTGCGTGCGAGGTCCTGGCAGGACTGGCACTGGCCGCAGGGGGTCGGGGTGGGGCCCTGTTCGCAGTTCAGACAGCGGGCGAGGATCCGGGCGCTGGTCGTCTTGCCGCATCCGCGCGGGCCGCTGAACAGGTACGCGTGATTGACCCGGTTGTTCCGCAGCGCCTGCTGCAACGGGTCGGTGACATGCTCCTGCCCGATGACCTCGGCGAACGACTCCGGGCGATAGCGGCGGTACAGCGCGAGAGACGACACGCCTACGAGGTTATAGGCGCGCACTGACATCGGGCCCCGCCCCCGGAGCACGCGAACGCCCCTCACGCACCCGCCAGAGCCGACCTACCCTTGCTGCCTTCCGGCCCTGGGGGAGTTCAGTCAGATAGCGCCGCGTGAGGGGCTGCCCAAACAGTACCTGATGACGGGGGCGGGGAACGAGTTCGCGAGCACTCCTCAACGTCTTGTATTGTTTGCGGCGGAGGATTCGCCTAGAGGCCTAGGGCGCACGCTTGGAAAGCGTGTTGGGGGCAACCCCTCACGAGTTCGAATCTCGTATCCTCCGCCAGTGCCTCACCGGGCACGATGTCGAAGGGCCCCACCGTTCGCGGTGGGGCCCTTCGACGTTGTCCGGCGTCATATCCAAGGTGGCGTCGGTCACATGGGGCCGTCCATCGGGTGATTCCCGGTGGGGTGGCGGGGTGGTCGGCCGGGCGTCGGGCCGGGGCGGCGCCATGGTGAGGGTTCCGGTCGTCGCCTTCGTACGGAGTCCCTCGTGGAACAGCAACCCGACACCTCCCGCGGCACGACGGGCAGGGGACGTGCCGCGGTCCTGCTGCTGATCCCCGTGGCCGTGGGCCTGGGCATCTGGTTCGTGGGGCGGGGGGTGACGCCCGATCCGAACAGCGGTCTGTTCGGGGCCCGGTACGACGACGCCATGGAGTTCAAGGCCCGGCTGGGCAGCGCCCTGCTCGGGCTCGCGCTCGTCCAGCTGCTGCTGGCCGCCTGGATGTACGGCGTGCTGCCCGGGTCCCGGCCGGCCCCGCGCGCCGTGCCCCTCGCGCACCGGGTGACCGGACTGCTCGCCTTCCTGCTCTCGGTGCCGATCGCCTACCACTGCCTGAGCGCGTACGGCATCGAGACGACCTCGCCACGGGTGGCGATCCACTCGGTCACCGGGTGCGTCCTGTACGGCGCCTTCGCGGCGAAGGTCGTCGTGGTGCGCAGCCGGCGGTTCCCCGGGTGGACGCTGCCCCTCGGGGGCGGTCTGCTCTTCTGCGCGATCGCCCTGCTCTGGTACACCGCCGCGCTGTGGCAGCTCAACGGGTTCGACTCGCCGGGGCTGACCTGACGCCGGCGGTCAGTAGCCGCCGTTCTGGGACGCGGGCTGCTTGGTGATCTTCTTGCCGTCGGTGCCCAGCACGAACCACTTGGCGCCGAAGGCGTCGACGCCCTGGCCGTTGGTCTGCCCGGCCTTGGTGTCGTCGGCGAACGTGTAGAGGGGCTGCCCCTTGTACGTCACCTGCTTCGAGCCGTCGCTGCGCTTGATGGTGTCGAGCAGCTTGCTGTCCACGCCGCCCTTGGCGACGACCTTGCCGTCCGCCTTCAGCGGCGGCCAGGCCTCGGCGCAGGCATCGTTGCAGGTGGACTTGTCCTTCTTGTCGGACTCGAACAGGTAGAGGGTGTGTCCCTTCTCGTTGACGAGGATCTTCCCCAGGGACGTGTTCTTGGTGGTCACCGTCACGGAGGACGCCGCTTTGGTGCCGGTCGCCGACGGGGCGCCGGCGGCGTGGGCGACGGTCGTCCCGCACAGCAGGAGGGCTGTTCCGGTGGCTGCGACAAGTGCTCGGGCGTGAATGTTCACGGGAATCGCCTCGGAGGATGGGGTCCGGCTTCCGCTCTGGGCGCGCGCGTCACATGAGTCCCAGTAGACAACGAAGCGGACCGCTCGGCCACAGCAGACGGCGCGCGCCCGGCGCCGTCCGCCGCGGCCGTACGGTCAGGCCATCTCGGGCCGCGGCTCCGGGCGCAGGGCCGGGGCGGGCTTCGGGTCCCAGACGCGGGTCGTGCGGAGGTAGCCGTAGATGACCGAGCCCATCGCGGCGAGCAGGAGCGGGCCGTACAGCCAGGGGTGGCGGGCCATCTCCAGCGGCAGGAAGCGGTAGGACAGCAGGAGTGCGGTGAACACCAGGGCGCCGTGCGCGACGAGGCGGGCGCCGGCCCGGTCCCAGCCGCGGGACGCCGCGCGCAGGGCCCCCTCGATGGTGAGGGTGAAGACCACGCCGGCCACCAGGTCGACGCCGTAGTGGTAGCCGAAGCCGAGGGTCGCGCCGAGGGTGGCGACCAGCCAGAACGTGCCCGCGTGGCGCAGGAGGCGCGGTCCGCGGCGGGAGTGGATGAAGAGCGCGGTGGCCCATGCCGTGTGCAGGCTGGGCATGCAGTTGCGCGGGGTGATCCCGTCGAAGGGTATGGAGTGCGGGGCGGTGAGCGCCGGTGCCGTCTGGGGCCAGATGTCGGCGGTCGCCCAGTGGCCGCCGTCGGGGCCGTAGGCGAAGACCGGGCCGACCACCGGGAAGATCATGTAGATGCCGGGGCCGAGCAGGCCTATGACGAGGAACGTGCGCACCAGGTGGTGGCTCGGGAAGCGGCGCTCGGCCGCCACGTGGCGCAGTTGGTAGACCGAGACGAGGACGGCGGCGACCGCGAGCTGGACGTAGACGTAGTCGAGCACATGGGCGCCGACGGGGCCGGTGGCGTCGACGATCCGTCCGACGACCCAGGAGGGGTTGCCGAGCGCCTTGTCGGCGGTGGCCACGTACGGGTCGAGGACCCGCGGCTGGGTCTTCGACGTGATCAGCAGCCAGGTGTCGCCGGTCTTGCGGCCGGCCACCAGGAGCAGGGCCAGTCCGACGCCCTTGAGGAGCAGGAGGCGTTCGGCGCCGGTGCGGCGGGTGACGGCGACGACCGCGCAGGCCAGGACGACGCAGAGCGCGCCGTTGCCGAAGGGGTGCCCCTCGCCGAGGGCGGGCAGGGTGCCGGTGGCCCAGCGCACGGCGAGGACCACGAGGTCGATGCCGAGGGCGGCGCCGAAGGCGACGAGGCGTTCGCGCCAGGTGAGGACGACCGCCATCAGGCCCAGGCCGGCGTACAGCAGGAAGCCGGACTTGGGCGGGAACGCGATCTCGCGGACCTGGTTGGTGAGGGGACCCGGCTCACCGTAGTGGCGGGCGGCCGCCTCCAGGGCGATCAGGAACCCGAGGGCGACCACGCCCACGGCGGACCACACCAGCGCCCGCTGCCGGCTGCCTGTGCGCGCGAACGTCTGCGATGTCTCGGATATCAATGGTCCCGGCCGATGTGTAAGGGGCGATCGTCAGCACACTCGTTCGTGAGTTCGAGCATGGTATCGGAGCGGGGCAAGGGGGATTTATGCGCTGCCCGAATCCCCACCCCGCCGACGAAGACGCCGAAAGCGGCCGGTGCGTTGCCCTCCGTCCCGGGCCGGACGTCCGGGTCAGACGTCCAGGGGCTGTTCCGCCCAGATCGTCTTGCCGTGGGACGACTGGCGGGTCCCCCAGCGCCGGGTCAGCTGCGCCACGAGGAGCAGCCCCCGGCCGCCCTCGTCGAAGGTGCGGGCCCGGCGCAGATGGGGTGCCGTGCTGTCGCCGTCGGACACCTCGCAGATGAGGGAGTCCTCGTGGGTGAGATGGATCAGGCGCAGCTGGACGGGCGGCCGGGCGTGCCGGATGGCGTTGGTGACCAGTTCGCTGACGACGAGTTCCGTGACGAACGCGGCGTCCTCCAGGCCCCACGCGTCGAGCCGGGCGAGCGCGTCCTTGCGGGCCTGGGCCACGGCGGACGGGGTGGACGGCACCTGCCAGGTGGCGACCTGGGAGGCGTCCAGCGCGCGGGTGCGGGCGACGAGCAGGGCGACGTCGTCGGGCGGCCTGGGCGGCAGCAGGTCGGTGAGGATCCGGTCGCACAGGGCGTCCAGGGTGGGTTCGGGGCCGGTCAGCAGACCGCTCAGCCGGCTGACGTCCGCCTCCCCGTCCCCGTCCCCGGCGCGGGACCGGCCGCCGGGCGTGATCAGGCCGTCGGTGTAGAGGGCGAGCAGGCTGCCCTCGGGCAGGTCGATCTCGGCGGCCTCGAAGGGCAGGCCGCCCACGCCGAGCGGCGGTCCGGGCGGCAGGTCGACGCGCTCGGCGGCGCCTCCGGGGGCGACCACGACCGGCGGCGGATGCCCGGCGCGGGCCAGGGAGCAGCGCCGGGAGATCGGGTCGTACACGGCGTACAGGCAGGTCGCGCCGACCTCTCCCTCGCACTCGGGGTGCCGCTCGCGCGTCCGGCCGCCGTCCCGTTCGGTGGACAGCCGGGACACCAGGTCGTCGAGGTGGGTGAGCAGTTCGTCGGGGGCCAGGTCGATGTCGGCGAGGGTGCGTACGGCCGTCCGCAGCCGGCCCATGGTGGCGGAGGCGTGGATGCCGTGCCCGACGACGTCCCCGACGACGAGGGCCACCCGCGCCCCGGACAGCGGGATCACGTCGAACCAGTCGCCGCCGACCCCGGTGTGCGCGCCCGCCGGGAGGTAGCGGGTGGCGACCTCCACGGCCGCCTGCTCGGGCAGCCGCTGCGGCAGCAGGCTGCGCTGCAGGGTGACCGACCGGTCGCGTTCGTGGGTGTAGCGGCGGGCGTTGTCCATGCAGACGGCCGCGCGGGCCGCCAGTTCCTCGGCCAGCACCACGTCGTCCTGCTGGAAGATCTCGGGGTGGCGGTGCCGGGCGAGGACGGCGACGCCGAGGGTGGTGCCGCGCGCGGTCAGCGGCACCGTCATCACCGAGTGGATGCCGAACTCCCGGACGCGGGCGGCCCGGACCGGGTCGTGCGCCACGAGCGCGGTGATCGCCGGATGCGTCATCTCGTACGCCGTGGCGTGTCCGGAGCGCAGCGTCTCGACCGGCGCGGAGCCCTCAGAGAACCGTTCCAGGGAGCCCAGCGCGGTGACCGCCTCCGGGACGCCCGGGGTCACGGACTGGTGGGCGGCCCGGAGCAGTTCCAGCGGGCCGGGCGGCGGGCCGCCGCGCCGGGACGTGTCCGGCGGGTCGTCGACGGCGGTCAGCAGGTCGACGGACGCGAAGTCGGCCAGTTCGGGGACGACGACGTCGGCCAGTTCCTGCGCGGTGCGCATCACGTCGAGGGTGGTGCCGATGCGCCGGCCCGCCTCGGCGATCAGCTGGAGCCGGCGGCGGGCCCAGTGCTGCTCGGTCATGTCGTGCGCGGTGAGGCAGACGCCCCGGACGACTCCGCCGGCGTCCCGCAGCGGGGACATCAGCAGCGACCAGGCGCCCACCCGGGTCTCGCCCGCGGCGGTCAGGAAGTCCTCGTCGACCTCCACCTCCCCGGTGCGCAGCACCCGGGCCATGCTCTCCTCCGCGCGCCGGCCGGCCGGATCGTCGACGATCTCCCCGACGCGCAGCCCCAGCATGTCGTCCTCGGTGAGGGCGACGGCCCGCTCCATGGCCCGGTTGGCCCGGCGCAGCCGCAGCCGGGTGTCGTACAGGGCCGTTGCGCAGCACGGGGACTGGGTGAAGCTCCAGCTCACGAAGGGGTCGTCGTGCCGCTCGGGCGGTGACGGCCGGTCGGGCGGCGCGCTGACGCAGAACCACTCGCGCCGCCCGTTCTCCCGGGTCCGGTGGTGGGCCAGGACCTTGGCGGTGAGCGTACGGCCGTCGCGGTGCCGGAGAGCGACCGTGCCGTGCCAGCGCCGCAGCCGGGGGAACGGGGGCAGGTCCCGCCCGCGCGGCGGCTCGGCCAGCAGACCGGCCGCCGGACGGCCCACGATCTCACCGGCCGGGTGACCGAGGAGCCGCTCGGCGCCCGCGTTCCAGCCGGTGACGGTGCCGTGTTCGTCGACGGTGACCCGGGCGGTCAGGTCCGCGCCGACCAGATCGTCGAGGTCGGACGGGGCCCGGGCGCCGGCGGGCTCGTGCATGATCGCTCATCTCGCTCTCGGAGGGATTCCGGCGGGGCCGCGCCCGGTCGCCCTTGCGGTGCCTCGCACGCTGAGCCTCCTCATCGGCGCGGTCCGGTGGCGGTGCCGGAGGTGGCGGGCTGGCAGCCGGGGCACCACACGGTCGTACGGCCGGCCACACGGGTCCGGCGCAACTGGGCGTGGCAGCGCGGACAGTGCGGGTCGGGGGTGTCCCGGCGGCCCGTCAGCCAGGAGGGGCGCGGCGGGACGCGTCCGGTGGGGACGGCGGAGCGCAGGGTGCGGCGCATCTGGCGGTAGAGGTCCCTGCGGTCGGCGCCGGTCAGATCGCTCGCCCGGCGGGCGGGGCTCAGCCGGGCCCGCCAGAGGATTTCGTCGGCGAGCAGGTTCCCGAGGCCGGCCACCGCGGACTGGTCGAGCAGCACGCCCTTCACGGCGCCCCGGCGCCCGCGCAGGGCCTCCTCGAACCGTTCGCGGTCCACGTCCAGGGCGTCCGGGCCCTGCCCGGCCAGCAGGCGGGCCACGGCGGAGTCGTCCTCGGCGAGCCACAGGCCCCGCAGCTTGCGCTGATCGCGGTAGCTGAGGCGGCGGTCGCCGGACAGGGTGAACAGCACGCGGTCGTGCGGCGCCACGGGGTCGTCCGGCCCGGCGCACACGAGGGAGCCGGTCATGCCGAAGTGCAGGGCCAGGGTGGGGCCGCCGGTGCGGGCGAGCAGCCACTTGCCGTGCCGCTCGGCCCGGGTGATCCGCCGCCCCTCCAGCGCGTCGCGCAGCCGCCGCGTGCTCACGCCGTGGAGCACGCCCGCGTCGCGCACCTCGATCCGGCGCACGGTCCGGCCCCGTGCGCAGGCCCGGAGCACGCCCCGGAATCCCTCGACGTCCGGCAGTTCAGGCATGACGGACGGCCTCCTCAGGTGGATGCCGCACTTCTTATGGTGTGCCCGTTTCCTTCCGGCCTCTCACCTTTTGAGACGGTGTGGAAGCACGCCTAGTGGACGGTCACCGTGCGGGTCTCGGTGATCTGGTCCACGTCCGAGGTGCGCACGGTCACCTTCATCTCCCAGGTCCCGGCGACGGGCAGGTTGAGGAAGCTGTTGCCCCAGTAGCCGCCCTTGTCGGTGAGGGCGGCGTCCAGCGGCCCGATGTCCTGGCCCCGGTGCGTGAAGGAGATCCGCAGTTCGGGGACGGAGGAGATGCCGCCGTCGGGGCCGTAGACGACCGCCTCGATCGAGTTGTCGCCGACGCGGGCGGGGTCGATGGTGATCTGCGCCGTGCCGCGCCCGCCGGGTGTGCCGACGTCGAACGGCACATCGGTGACGGAGGCGCCGACGACCGCGGGCGCGGCGGTGGCCGCCTCGGACTCGGCCCGGCCGGGAAGTGTGCTGGTCAGCAGGGTGGTGACGGCCAGGACGGCCGCGCCGACGGCGACCTCGGTGAGCACGGAGCGGCGCAGCGCCCTGCGGTGAGCGGGATCGGGTTCTCCCCCGGCGGAGGGTTCCGGGCCGGCCGGCTCCGGCGGCGGCCCGGACGGCGGTCCGCCCACCGCCGCCGCCACCTTCGTGCGGACCGCCTGGTCCTCGGACGGCTCCGCCACGGCGGGCGTCGTCTGCAGGGCCGTCCAGCGGCGGGACACGGCCGCCGCCGCGAGGAGCACGACGACCGCCATCAGCTTGATGGCCAGGAGCCTGCCGTACGTCGTGTCGGCGAGCGCGTCCCAGCCGCCGAGGCCGCGCCAGGACTGGTAGACGCCGGTCACGACCAGGACGACCACGGAGGCGAACGCCACCCGGGAGAACCGGCGCACCGCCTCCGCGGGCAGGGCCCCGTGGTGGAGGGCGGCGAGCAGGGCCGCCAGACCGCCCAGCCAGACGGCCGTCGCGAGCAGGTGCAGCGCCGAGGAGGTCATGGCCACCGGCACCTGGATCCCCGCGGAGGCGTGCTCGCCGGCCGCCCAGGTCGCCGCGAGCCCCACGGCGAGGGCGGCGCCGGGCCGGCCGTACCGCCCGCGCCGCCGGGACACGCGCAGCAGGTGGGCGCCGGCGGCCAGGAGGAGGGCCAGCCGGGCCAGCAGGACGATGCCGGGGCGGCCGGTGAGGGTGCGGGCGGCGGCGTCGGCGTCGAACGCCCCGAGCGGGCCCTCGCCGCTCTCGTACGGGGCGCGCAGCACCAGCAGGACGAGCGTGGCCGCGAGCAGCGCCCACCAGGAGGTGCGCAGCAGCCGGTCGTGGAGCGGCACGTGGGGCGGGCGGCAGACGGCGACGAAGGCGGCGGTGCCGATGAGCAGGGCGACGGAGAGGTAGGCGAGGTAGCGGGCGATGGTGTGCAGGGCCTTGGTCACCGGGTCCTCGGTGGGGCCGCTGGCCAGGGCGGCGGCGGCCGTGGTGACGGTGGCCTTGCCGACGGAGAAGGTGAACGCGCCGGACACCGGGTGGCTGTCGGCCGACACCACCCGCCAGGCCACCGTGTAGGTGCCCTGCTCCAGCCCGGCGGGAAGGGTCACCCGGGCGGTGTCGGCGCCGTCCGGGCCGTTCTCCGGCTCCCCGACGCGCAGCCGGCGGCCGTCGGGGTCGAGGACGCGGAAGGAGTCGTCGAGCAGGGCGACGGACTCGCTGAAGGTCAGGGTGAGGTGTCTGGGTGCCGACTTCAGGACGGCGCCGTCCCCGGGGTCGGCGTCCCGCAGCACGGCGTGCGCGGAGGCGGGCCCGGCGCCGCCGAGGAGGAGCAGGACCAGCAGCGGGCCCAGCAGGAGCAGCCGTCGCGGCCCCCGTCGTCCCGGTCGTCCGTCCGCACACCCCACGCCGCATCTCCGCCTTCGGTCCGCACCGCCTCCGGGTACATACGCACGCGGCGGCCCCCGTGCTCACCAGCCGGGCCGTGCGGACACCCCGCCGTCCACCACGAGGTCGTGCCCGGTGATCCAGGACGCCAGGTCCGAGGCCAGGAACACGCAGGCGTCGCCCACGTCCCGCGGGCGCCCGAGCCGTCCCAGGGGCGCCGCCGCCCGCCATCGTGCCACCCCGTCCGGCCACGCCTCCGCCAGCCCCTCCCGGTGCACGAGGCCGGGCGAGACGGTGTTGACGCGGACGCCGAGCGGGCCGTACTCCTGCGCGGCCGTGCGGGCGTGGGCCACCACCGCCGCCTTCGAGGCGCCGTAGTGGGCGTGCAGCGGGGCCGGGCGGGCCGCCTCGACGGAGGCGATGTGCGTGACCGAACCGCTGCCGGGCCGCATGACCTCCACCACGGCGCGGGTGCAGGCGAAGACGCCGGACAGGTTGGTGTCCACCACGGCCCGCCAGTCGGCCGCGGTCATCTCCGCCAGCTCCCGGGTGGGCTGCACGCCCGCGTTGTTCACCAGCGCGGTCAGACCGCCGCCCCACGCGGCGGCCTCGGCGACCAGCCGCCGGCACGCGTCCTCGTCGGTCAGGTCGGCCGTCAGGACGACGGCCCGGCCGCCCGCGTCCCGGATGCGCCCGGCGACCCGGTCGGCCGCGTCCCGCGCGGTGCGGCAGTGCAGGGCGACCGCCGTACCCTCCTCGGCGAACCGGGCCGCGATGCCCTGTCCGATGCCGCCGCCCGCGCCCGTGACGAGGGCGACCTGTCCGTCGAGGAGTCCGCTCATGGACGGCACAGTTCCGCGATCCGGGCGGCCTCGTGGGGATAGCGCGCCGTGAGGTCCGCCAGGTCGCCGTGCTCGTAGTCCTCGTAGGTGAAGCCCGGGGTCATCGTGCAGCCGAAGAAGGCCCAGGAGCCCCCGGCCGCCACCCGGGCCCCCATCCAGGTGCCGGCGGGCACGGTGAGCTGGAGGTGCTGGCCGCGCGTTATGCCGGGGCCCAGGACGGCGGTGCGGGAGGTGCCGTCCGGGGCGAGGAGCAGCATCTCCAGGGGGTCGCCGAGGTAGAAGTGCCAGACCTCGTCGGACGGCAGGCGGTGCAGGGCCGAGTAGTCGTCGGCGGTGAGCAGGACGACGATCGCGGTGCCCTGCGGCCGTCCGTCGGGCCGTTCGGGTCCGGCCCAGGTACGGCGGAACAGCCCGCCCTCACGCGGGATCGGCTCCAGGCGGTAGTGCGCGACGAGTTCCTCGGGCGTCATCCTCCACAAGCTACCTCCCGTGTCAGGAAGGCGAGTTGGGCTTCCTTGCGCGGGAGGTACACGTCCGGCAGGTCGATCTCGGGCAGTACGACGGCCGGTCCGGCGGTGAAGCCCTCCCGGAGGAAGCGGGCCACGGCCTTCTCGTTGCGCACGTCGGGGTCGACGACCACCCGTGAGCGGCCCAGGGTGCGGAAGGCGTAGGCCGTGACGACGGTGAGCAGCGCGGACGTCCAGCCGGGCCGCCGGCCGCCCGGGGCGGCGGGGACGAGCAGCAGGTGCAGGCCGATGTCGCCGGGCCGTACGTCGTAGCACTCGCCGACCCGGTCGGCGTCGGGTTCGTACGTCTGGAGCAGGGCGACCGGGTCGCCGTCGCGTGCGACGAGGAAGGCGTGGTGGGTGTCGAGGGTGGCCATATGGGCGTAGATGCCGGCGATCTGTTCCCGCGTCAGGCCGTTCATGCCCCAGAACACGGCCCGTTCCTCGCTCGCCCAGGCGTGCACGGTCGCGGCGTCGGCGTGCGGGTCGAGGGGGCGGACGGTGACGGTGCCGAAGCCGTCGACGGTCTGCTCGTGGACGGGGGCGGCGGCGGACGCGGGCCGGTCAGACATCGGTCTCCTTCTCGAACGTGGTGAAGTCGGTGCGGATCGGGACCAGTTCGCCGCGCAGCCACAGCGGGAGCTGGTCGCGGTGGTGGGGGGAGCCGGGGACGCCGGACGCCCCGAGCGGGACGACCCAGCGGCTCTCCTCCCGGTCTGCCAGGTCCCAGACGTAGCGGGCGGCGGGGCCGCGGGCGCTGAGGTCGGTGAGTCCGGGCACGGAGGACGTGCACAGCACGCAGTCGTGGTCGCCGGACAGACCGGGTTCCCGGGACGCCGGGTCGGGCAGCGCCCGCCAGGGGGCGAGCCGGTGGGTGTCGCCCCAGGTGGGCGGGGTCGCGGTGGTGTCCTCGGCGACCTCCTCGACGGCCGCCCGCACCAGCTCGGCGCGGTCGACGCCGTACAGGTCGCCGGCGCGCAGCAGGTGTTCGAGGGCGAAGGCGACGCGGGGGAGCAGGGCCAGCCAGGGGAGCAGGACGTCGGGATAGGCGGGCGGGACGGCCGGCGCGGCGAAGGCGGGGTGCGCGGCGAGCCGGCGGACGACGGCCCCGCGCACCCGCGCGTAGAGGGCGGCGTCCACGCTGTCCGCGTCCATACGGCGGTCCCAGGCGAGCAGCGTGCGGCGGACGCGCTCGGCGCCGGGGCCGAGGGGGCCGAGTCCGGCCAGGAGGTCCAGCAGCGGGGTCGCCGAGGCCAGATGGGTGTCCGTGTGGATCGCCGGCATGTCGGCGGCCGACCAGTGCTCCTTCTCCGCGAGCAGGGCTGCGATGCGGTCGGCGCGGTGCGGGGCCGCGAACTCCACGCCGAGGGGCGTGGCGAGGCCCCGCTGGTTGGCCATGACGGCGACGCCGTCGGTGAGGCCGCCGCGGGGTGTCTCGTGCCAGCCCCGCCACTCGTGTCCGGGTTCCCAGGCGGGCACCGGGTGGAGGCGGTTGGCGGTGGAGCGCACGGGCACCTTCCCGGCGACGCGGTGCAGCAGGCCGCCCTCGGTGTCGGCGGCCTGGACCACGTTGACGGGTTCCGTCCACGCGTCGAGGGCGCGGTCGACGTCGGCGACCCTGCGGGCCCGCAGCAGGGGCAGGAGGGCGCCGAAGCCGAGGTCGCCGGTGACGCGGGGCGGGTGGCGCAGGGCGAGCGCGAGGGGCGGGTCCTCCCGGTCGCCTTCCGCGGTGCCGTCGGGCAGCCCCTCCGGGCCGCCGACGATCACCGGTCCCCGGGCGGTCTCGATCACCTCGACCTCGACGGGGTCCTCCCCCGCGACCTCGACGGTCTCGGTGTGCCGGGGGGCGCGCCGCCACACCCCGTCCGGGTCCAGCGCCTCGACGCCGGCCCCGGTCCGTCGCAGCCGCTCGCGGTACAGGTCCTGGTAGTCGGCCATGGCGTTGGTGATGGCCCAGGCGACGGAGCCGGTGTGCCCGAAGTGGGCGATGCCGGGGACGCCGGGCACGGCGAGGCCGACGACGTCGAAGTCCGGGCAGGACAGCTGGATCTGCTGGTAGACGCCGGGTTCCTCGATGAAGCGGTGCGGGTCACCGGCGATGATCGCCCGGCCGGTCACGGTCCGTTCGCCGCTCACGAGCCAGCCGTTGCTCCCGGAGGTGCCCGGCCCGTCCGTGGCGAACAGGCCGACCGCCCCGGGTCCGAGGTGCCGCCGGGCCTGCTCCCGCCAGAGTTTGGCGGGGAAGCCCGCGAACAGCAGGTGGACGCTCAGCCAGATCCCGAACGGCGTCCAGGGCTCCCAGCGTCCGGGGGCGAGCCCGGTCCGCTCGAACTCCGGTGCCCGGCGGGCGCCTTCGGCCAGCCCCTCGTTCACCCCGTCGACGTACGCCCGTACCCAGCGCGCGGTCTCGGGGTCCTGCCGCTCCAGGGCGGCGAAGCAGCGTCGGGCGGTGTCGTCGAGGCGGGCCCGTCTGACGAGTACGTCCCAGGAGAGGGACTCGGCGCCGAGGAAGGACGCGGACGTGCCGCGCGCCCGGTGCCGTTCCACCTCGAGCTGCCAGGCCCGGTCGAGGGCGGTGACCCGGCCCTGGACGCGGGCGAGTTCGTCCACCCCGTCCGCCCGCAGATGCGGAATGCCCCAGGCGTCACGGAAGATCTCGCCGGCCACCTGCACCCCTCCCTCACTTTAGGTAAGCCTTGCCTAAGTCGTCAGCCCGAATGGTACGGGACCGGCCGGGCCCCGCCCCCGCGCGCGGCCCGGCGGCCCGCGCGGCATGATCGGGGGCATGGACGTCACCCTGCATCTCGCCCAGGACCCGGAGGCCGACGCGCTGCTCGGCCGCAGCCCGCTCGCCGCGCTGGTCGGCATGCTGCTGGACCAGCAGGTGCCGATGGAGTGGGCGTTCAAGGGGCCGCGCACGATCGCGGACCGGCTCGGCGCGGACGACCTCGACGCGCACGAGATCGCCGCCCAGGACCCCGAGGCGTTCGCGGCCCTGCTCTCCGAGAAGCCGGCCGTGCACCGCTACCCGGGCTCCATGGCCAAGCGGATCCAGCAGCTGTGCCAGTACCTGGTCGAGCACTACGACGGCCAGGCCGAGCTGGTCTGGAAGGGCGTCGACGACGGCCGCGAGCTGCTGCGCCGGCTCCAGGAGCTGCCCGGGTTCGGCAAGCAGAAGGCACAGATCTTCCTCGCCCTGCTCGGCAAGCGGCTCGGTGTGCGGCCCGAGGGCTGGCGGGAGGCCGCCGGCGCCTACGGCGAGGACGAGTCCTTCCGGTCCGTCGCCGACATCACCGGTCCGGAGTCGCTGGCCAAGGTGCGGGCGCACAAGCAGGAGATGAAGGCGGCGGCGAAGGCAGCGAAGGCGTCCCGCGGCTGACGTCCGTTGGTCCGTGCGGGGGGTTCCGGCGTCCGGCGCGATGAACGGTGGACGCCGCGGGGGGACATGACCTTCCGTGAGCACCGCACGCAGGGGATCGCGCAGCCGGGTCTGGCCGCGGGTCGTCGTGCTGCTGCTCGCCCTGCTGGTGCCGGGGGCGCACGCCCACGCGCACACCCTGCCGGTGGCCGTGACGGCCGGAGCCGAGGCCGTCGAGCACGACACCCTCGACGCCACCGTCCGGCCCGCCGCCCGCGCCGACCGCCGCGCCGGCACCCGTCGTCCCGTACGGCCCTGCGCGGGCCCGCCGCACCGGTCGGCCCCCGCCCCCGTCACCCGCCGGACGGTCCGCCCGGCCACGCTCCCGGGCGTCCCGCCCCTGCTGCGCACCGTCGTCCTGCGCTGCTGACCCGCCCCCGCCAGGAGGCCCCGTCAGCACGACAGGAGGAGCACAGCCATGCCCGCCGACCCCTACGCCGTCCTGCGCGCCCTGCTGCGCGCGGAGGCGGCCCGCGGCGCCCCGAAGCCCGGGGCCCGGAAGAAGGAGCCGCCGCGTCCCCGTGAGGAACGGGAGCGCGGCTGAGACCGGCGCGGCGGGGGCGGACTTCTCCGGGTCACCGCCTCCGCCGCGCCGTCCCGAAGAGCGACCGGGTGATCTCCCGCCCGATCTGCGTGCCGACCGACCGGGCCAGGGACTTGAACATGCCGCTGCCCACGACCTGCTCGACCACGGATTCGTCCTTCTCCGCCCTGCCCTTGCCGCGGGACGGCGTTCCGCGCCCGCCCGCGCCGGTGATCTCGTCGGGCCCCTTGCCGCGCCGGGGCTCCCCGGTGACCTCGTCGGGCCCCTTCCCAGAGCGCCGCTCGCCGGTGATCTCGTCCGGGCCCTTGCCGCTCCGGGACTCCTGGAGCCGTTCGTACGCGGACTCCCTGTCCACAGCCTGTGCATACCGCTCGTACAGCGCGGACCCGGTCACGGCCCGGTCCAGCTCCTCCTCCCCGAGCGGCCCCATCAGCGACTCGGGGGCCCGCAGCCGGGTCGCGGCGACCGGGGTCGGGGCGCCCTTCTCGCTCAGGACGGTCACCACGGCCTCGCCGGTGCCCAGCCCGGTGAGCAGTCCCTCCAGGTCGTACGGCGAGTCCGGGAACGTCTTCACCGTGGCCCGCAGCGCCTTCTGGTCGTCGGGGGTGAACGCGCGCAACGCGTGCTGGACGCGGTTGCCGAGCTGCCCGAGCACCTCGGCCGGCACGTCCTTCGGCGTCTGCGTCACGAAGAAGACGCCGACCCCTTTCGAGCGGATGAGCCGTACGGTCCGGGTGATCGCGTCCAGGAACGCCTTGGACGCCTGGTCGAACAGCAGGTGCGCCTCGTCGAAGAAGAACACCAGTTTGGGCCGGTCGGCGTCCCCGACCTCGGGCAGGTCGTGGAAGAGGTCGGCGAGCAGCCACATCAGGAAGGTGGAGAACAGCCGGGGCCGGTCCTGGACGGCGGACAGTTCGAGGACCGACACCAGGCCCCGCCCGTCCGGTGCCGTCCGCAGCAGCTCGGCCGTGTCGAACTCCGGCTCCCCGAAGAAGTCGCCCATGCCCTCCGCCTCGAAGGCGGTCAGGGAGCGCAGGATCACCCCGGCGGTGGCCGTCGACAGGCCGCCGATGTTCTTCAGCTCCGCCTTGCCCTCGTCGGAGGTGAGGAAGGCGACGACCGCCCGCAGGTCCTTGAGGTCGACCAGCTCCAGGCCCTTGCTGTCGGCGTAGTGGAAGATCAGGCCGAGCGACTGCTCCTGGGTCTGGTTGAGCTGGAGGACCTTGGACAGCAGCACCGGGCCGAAGCTCGTGATCGTGGCGCGCACCGGGACGCCGTGCCCGATGCCGCCCAGCGCGAGGAACTCGGCGGGGAATCCGGTGCCCGTCCACCGCTGGTGAACCTCGGCGGCCCGGGAGCGCACCTTGTCGTTCTCCAGCCCCGGCGCCGCGATCCCGGACAGGTCGCCCTTGACGTCGGCGAGGAACACGGGGACGCCCTGCGCGGACAGTTGTTCGGCGATCAGCTGGAGGGTCTTGGTCTTGCCGGTGCCGGTGGCACCCGCGACGAGACCGTGCCGGTTGAGCATGGAGAGCGGCACCCTGATCTGGGCGTCCGGCAGGCAGGTGCCGTCCCACAGCAGGGCGCCGAGATCGAGGGCGGGGCCGGGGAAGGCGTATCCGGCGGCGATCTCCAGGGCCTCCCGCGGGAGTGCGGGAGCGCCGGTCCGGGTCCCGGGCGCCGGGGGCGCGGCCCCGGTTCCGGGGGTGCTCTTGCGGTCGCTCATGTCCGCTCTCCCCCACGGCCTTCGCCGTTTCGTCACGTTCTGCCCGATCTTTTCCAGCGTCGCACTCCGCCGCCATGGCTGCGCCCGGAACGTCTGGACCGGTAGGCTTTCCGTGTGATCTTCAAGCGCATCGGAAACGGCCGGCCGTACCCCGACCACGGCCGGGAAAGCACCCGGCAGTGGGCGGACGTCGCTCCGCGCCCGGTCCGCCTCGATCAGCTCGTGACGACCAAGGGCCAACTCGACCTGGAGACCCTGCTCGCCGAGGACTCCACGTTCTACGGCGACCTCTTCGCGCACGTCGTGAAGTGGCAGGGCGACCTGTATCTCGAGGACGGCCTGCACCGCGCGGTCCGCGCGGCACTCCAGCAGCGCCAGGTGCTGCACGCGAGAGTGCTGGAACTGGACTGAGTCCGGGCTGACGCGGCCGGGCCTGGTCCGCATTGACCCTTTCGGGTTGGACCGCGCGGCTGGGAATGATCATCTAGTAGGCATTGCCGCCCGGGCGCACTACGCTGCGCCCATGAGCATGCTGACTCCCCCCGGCATGGGTGGCCAGTACCGGATCAAGGGGGACAAGTACCCACGGATGCGGCGACGCCGGGCGCGCGGCAGGCTCGTCCTGCTCGGCGCGGCCTCGCTCGCCGGCCTCGGCCTGGCCGGCTGGGGCACGCTCCAGCTCGTCGACGTCTTCACGGGCGGCGGCGGCAAGGCCTCCGCGGCCGGGGCCAGGAGCGACTGCGCGACGAAGGCGACGGCCTCGCCGTCCGCCACGCCCGAACCGCCGAAGCCTGGGGCCATCACCGTCAACGTCCTCAACGCCACCACCCGCGGGGGGCTGGCGAAGAAGACCGCCGACGAGCTGAAGAAGCGCGGCTTCAAGATCGGTGACGTGGGCAACGCGAGCAAGGAGTACGACAAGAAGGTCAAGGGCACCGGGCTGCTGCTCGGCCCGGCCTCCTCGCTGAACACCTCGCTGCCGGTCCTCGCGACCCAGCTGACCGCCGCCGAGCGCCGCACCGACGCCGCCCGCAAGGGCACCGCCGTCGACCTGATCATCGGCGACGAGTTCAGGGAGCTGACGAAGAAGGCGGACGCCGACAAGGCCCTGGCCGCGGTGGCCGAGCCCCAGCCGTCGCCCGCCTCGTCGAAGAAGGGGTGCTGAGGGGCGCGCGGGGCGTGTTCCGCCCCTGAGCGCCTACTCGGCGGCGCCGTACAGGCGGTCGCCCGCGTCGCCCAGGCCGGGCACGATGTACCCGTTCTCGTTGAGGTGATCGTCCACGGCGGCCGTCACGACGGTCACCGGGGTGCCCGCCAGCTCGCGCTCCATCAGCTCCACGCCCTCGGGCGCGGCGAGGAGCACCACGGCGGTCACGTCGTCGGCGCCGCGCTTGATCAGCTCCTGGATCGCGGCGACCAGGGTGCCGCCGGTGGCCAGCATCGGGTCGAGGACGTACACCTGACGGCCGGAGAGGTCCTCGGGCATCCGCGACGCGTAGGTGGACGCCTGAAGCGTCTCCTCGTTGCGGATCATGCCCAGGAAGCCCACCTCGGCCGTCGGCAGCAGCCGGACCATGCCGTCCAGCATGCCGAGTCCGGCCCGCAGGATCGGCACCACGAGCGGGCGCGGGTGGGAGAGCTTCACACCGGTGGTCTCGGTGACGGGGGTCGAGATGTCGACCGCTTCGGTCCGCACGTCCCGCGTGGCCTCGTAGGCGAGCAGGGTGACCAGTTCGTCGGCGAGCCGCCGGAAGGTCGCGGAGTCGGTGCGCCGGTCGCGCAGCGTGGTGAGCTTGTGGGCGACCAGGGGGTGGTCGACGACGTGGAGACGCATGTCCACAACAGTAACCGGGCCCGGTATGACCGGCGCCCCCGCACACGGCAAGCCCCCGGTCCGCGGTTCACCCTCGCGCCTGCATCAAACCGCCCGTCGGAGGGAAAGTGGGAGGGACGTGACCTGGGGGTGGTGAACCGATGCCGAACGCCGAATCGCCGGCGGACCCCGCGGGGGACGCGCCGGACACGAGCGACGCCGCCCGCCGCCGGCGGCGCGCCCAGTTCCTGCGGGAACTCGCCGAGGCCCGCGCGCTGCGCGACCGGGTCCAGCCGCGCCGGGCGAAGGCGGCCCGGCTGCGCCACGCCATGCGTATGCGCACGTTCCGCTGGTAGCGCGGCGCCGCCACCACCGGCCGCGCCGGGCGCCGTTGGGGCCGGGGCGTGCCGGAACACCCGGAAAAGCCGCGTACGATCCGCAGGTGGCGGCAACGAGTGCGCTGGTGAGTCCTTCGCGGACGCGCTCGCGGACCCCCTCGGGCCACGGCGATCAAAACAGCCGGACACAGGGAGCCGAAGACGTCCCCTGGACGCCTTGTTTCTGCCACGATTCCGAGTGGGTGGGGCTCGGACCCCCGAGCCGTCCCGCCCGTAACCTCCGCCGGGGGGACCCCCAACCGGCACGCCTCAGACCAGTGGGAGAGTCACGGTGTACTTCGCCGCACTGCTCGCGCGCACCGAAGACGGGTGGGAAGCGAGCGACACAGAGCTCGACGATGTGGAGACCCTGTCGGATCTGGCCGATCTGGCCCGTGAGGCCTCGCCCGAGGACGACACGGTGCTGGTCCTCATCGAGCAGGAGGACGCCTGGTTCGGCGTCGTCCGCATCGACGGCGAGGACGACCCTCGCATCTACGTGTCGGACGCCGCCGCGGCCGCCCGCAGCAGCTACGGCGAGATCCTCCTCACCGACGAACTGCTCGGCAGGGAGCCCGGCGACGACGGCGCCGACCTGGACTCCCTCGACCTCGACGGCACGGAGGAGCCCGACGGCGACTCCGACGACGAGGAGGGCGGGAGCGGTGACGCGGTCCCGCACAGCCCGGTCGGCGACAGCGAGATCCTCGACGACCTGGGCGTCGGCGAGAAGGAGCTGAAGTCCCTGGACGCCGAGGACGCCCTCGGCGCGATCGCCGAGGCGCTGGGTGCCTCGGAGGTCCTGGAGACCGTCCGCTGACCTCGCCCGACCCCGTACGCGACCGCTGGCGGGCGGCGATGCGGCTCGCCCTGGAGGAGGCCGAGGAGGCCGTCCGGGGCGGGGACGTCCCCGTCGGCGCCGTCGTGCTGTCCGCCGACGGGACCCGGGTGCTCGGCGCCGGGCACAACGAGCGGGAGGCGACCGGGGATCCGACCGCGCACGCCGAGGTGCTGGCCATCCGCCGGGCCGCCGCCGAGCTCGGCGAGTGGCGGCTGACCGGGTGCACGCTGGTGGTCACCCTGGAGCCGTGCACGATGTGCGCGGGCGCCCTCGTGCAGTCCCGGGTGGACCGGGTCGTCTACGGCGCCCGGGACGACAAGGCCGGCGCGGCGGGCTCCCTGTGGGACGTCGTCCGCGACCGGCGCCTGAACCACCGGCCCGAGGTGATCGAGGGCGTCCTCGCCGAGGAGTGCGCGCACCTGCTCACGGAGTTCTTCCGGGACCGGTGAGCCCCGGCCGCTTATCGATTTCTGAGCACGGCCCGCCGTGCTGTAAGGTCTCCCTCGGTAGCGTGTCCGAGCGGCCGAAGGAGCTCGCCTCGAAAGCGAGTGTGGCGCAAGTCACCGAGGGTTCAAATCCCTCCGCTACCGCTCTGGAAGGGCCTCGTCTCACGACGGGGCCCTTCGTGCTGTTGATCTCCGTGGAGGCGTGGCCGCTACACTCACCGCCGGAAACACGGGGCCGTTGTCGGCTCTTTCGACGCACTGGGCACAGCAGCCACGGCAGACACAGCAGCCACAGGGGAGGCCGCGATGGCGGTGAATGGCAAGAAGATCGCCGTCTACCTGGTCGTGGTCTTCGCGCTCTATGTGATCATCACCGATCCGGCGAAGGCCGCCGACTACGTCCAGGTCGGGTTCGAGGGCATCTCGGACGCCGCCCAGGCCGTCGGGGAGTTCATGACCTGGATCGCCAACGGAGGAGACTCATGATCCGCCACCTCGTCCTGTTCAAGCTCGACGAGGGCGTCGAGCGCGACGACCCCCGGGTGGTGGAGGGCGTCGAGGCCTTCCGCGCGCTGGAGGGCAAGATCGAGGAGATCCGGTACTGGGAGCTGGGCTGGAACCTCAGCGACCGCCCCATCGCCTACGACTTCGCCATCAACTCGGCCTTCGAGGACGCGGACGCCCTGCGCACCTATGTCGACCACCCCGAGCACCAGGCGGGCGTCGCGCTGTGGCGCGAGTTCAGCAGCTGGGTGATCGCCGACTACGAATTCTGAGGCGCCGCGCCCCCGGGCGCCCCGTCGCTTCCCGAGCCCTCCGCCCTCCGGCGGGGGGCTTTCGCGTGTCCGTAGCGGCGCCGGGTCCTCAACACGGGATTATGCGGTACTTGAACACAATGAACTGTCTTGTGATGCTATGACCGCTTTTGACGGATGAGTTGATGGATCACGAGGTGGAGTTGACCGTGCCGGCCAGTACTGCGCCTCAAGCCCCGACGCAGGAGGAAACACCCGCGTCCCCGCCGCGCAGCCGTGGCGCCGACACCCGGGCACTCACCCAGGTCCTCTTCGGGGAGCTGAAGGAACTCCAGCCGGGCACGCCGGAGCACAACCGCGTGCGCGCGGCGCTCATCGAGGCGAACCTCCCGCTCGTGCGCTATGCGGCCGCCCGCTTCCGCTCCCGCAACGAGCCGATGGAGGACGTGATCCAGGTCGGCACCATCGGCCTCATCAACGCCATCGACCGCTTCGACCCGGACCGGGGCGTGCAGTTCCCGACCTTCGCCATGCCGACGGTGGTCGGCGAGATCAAGCGGTACTTCCGCGACAACGTGCGCACGGTCCACGTGCCGCGCCGGCTGCACGAGCTGTGGGTCCAGGTCAACAGCGCGACCGAGGACCTCACGACCGCCTTCGGGCGCACCCCCACCACCTCCGAGATCGCCGAGCGGCTGCGCATCACCGAGGACGAGGTCCTGTCCTGCATCGAGGCCGGTCGGTCGTACCACGCGACCTCACTGGAGGCCGCCCAGGAGGGCGACGGGCTGCCCGGGCTCCTGGACCGGCTCGGCTACGAGGACCCCGCCCTGGACGGCGTGGAGCACCGGGACCTGGTCCGCCACCTCCTCGTGCAACTGCCCGAGCGGGAACAGAGAATCCTGCTGCTGCGCTACTACAGCAATCTCACCCAGTCGCAGATCAGTGCGGAACTCGGGGTTTCCCAGATGCACGTGTCGAGGCTACTCGCGCGTAGCTTCCAGCGGCTCCGCTCGGCGAATCGCATCGACGCATAACCGCATACGCGAGCGAGCCATAACCTGCGAGAGCGAATCGCTCACCAGGGCGGATGCCGACAGTTGAGAGCCGAAACACCGTCAGACCCCCTGTAAGCAGGGCCGATTCGGATCTCACATGTCGACATGTCACTACAGCGTGTTGCCGACATGTGACATTCTTCGGCTAGCGCGTTTGCCGCGGCTTCGGCTCCGGTATTCAGGTGAAGGCTGGCGTTCCTCGTTCGGAGCGTTCGCCACGACCGTCCCGCGACCCAGAGGGGGTGGCATGTCCGCAGACCAGGGCAGCTCGAAGGTGCTCACGCTCATGAAGAGCGAGTCGCCCGACGCCGCGCTCGACGTTTCGGCTCTCGAGGCCGTTCCGGCCCCGGCTCTTCCGGCATCCGACATCACAGCCGTCCCGGCTTCGGCGGACATCGACACCCGCACCCTGTCCCGCTCCCTGTTCCTGCGGCTCGCCGCGCTGGACGAGAACAGCCCCGAGCGCGCGTACGTCCGGGACACCCTGATCGAGCTCAATCTCCCGCTCGTGCGCTACGCGGCGGCCCGCTTCCGCTCGCGCAACGAGCCGATGGAGGACATCGTCCAGGTCGGCACCATCGGCCTGATCAAGGCGATCGACCGCTTCGACTGCGAGCGGGGCGTGGAGTTCCCGACCTTCGCGATGCCGACGGTCGTGGGCGAGATCAAGCGGTTCTTCCGCGACACGTCCTGGTCGGTGCGTGTCCCGCGCCGCCTCCAGGAGCTGCGCCTGGCGCTGACCAAGGCCAGCGACGAGCTGTCCCAGAAGCTGGACCGCTCGCCGACCGTCGCCGAACTCGCCACCGTGCTGGGCGTGTCCGAGGAGGACGTCGTCGACGGCCTCGCGGTGGGCAACGCCTACACCGCCTCCTCGCTGGACTCTCCGGCCCCGGAGGACGACGGCGGCGAGGGCTCGCTGGCCGACCGCCTCGGCTACGAGGACACGGCGCTGGAGGGCGTCGAGTACCGGGAGTCGCTGAAGCCGCTGCTGGCCAAGCTGCCGCCCCGTGAGCGCCGCATCATCATGCTGCGCTTCTTCGCCAACATGACCCAGTCGCAGATCGGCGAGGAGGTCGGCATCTCCCAGATGCACGTCTCCCGGCTGCTGACCCGGACCCTGGCCCAGCTGCGCGAGGGCCTGATCTCCGACTGACGCCTCATGCCGGACGGGCGCCGGCCTTCACGGCCTGACGCTCCGCCTGATGTGGACGACCTCGACACCCGGCCGTCGGTGCGCCCTGAGGGCGCGTCGGCGGCCGTCGTCGTGCTGGGCGCCGTCCCGGCCTCGTGCGGTGGCGGTCCGGACGGTGGAGGGTTCGTGGCGCCGGGACCTGCGGGCGGCCCGCCCCAGGCCCCGGCGGCGGGTCCGACCGGCACGGTGACGCCCCGCGCCCCCTCCGCGAACGCACCGGCGTCCTCGGCGTCCGCCTCGCCGCGTGCGGCTGGTCGTGGGCGAGCCGGTGCGCGCGCCCGGAGACCGGTGCTGGTGCGAGAAGGTGACGCTCACCCTCCACAACGAGGGCGGCGAGGCCGTGCGCGCGGGCAGCGTCACCTTCGGCAGCCGTGTCATCGGGGAGCTCGGCTTACACGCCGAGACGCCGGACGTCCCGGTACGACCGCCGTGCCCCGCCGGGTTACTTCAGTGCGAGCCAGGCCACCGCGGCGACGATCACCACGGCGGCGATCACGCCGACGATCAGGCCGATGCGGGGGCCGGAGGAGGCCGCCTGCTGCCGTCCGCCGCTCTGCGGGCCCTCGTCGACGAAGGCGCGGAACATCTGGGTGCTGCCTGCGGGGTCGTGGTGGCCCTGGGGGCCCTGGGTGTTAGCCATGGCCCGAGACCCTAGCGAATGTGCGGTGGAGGCCCAAGTGGGGGACGCCGCTCCGCACACAGGTCCACACACCCCACTCCACCTGCACATTTACGGTCGCAATACTTGCCTTTGCCAACTTTTTGCGGCGGCACCCCCGGATTTGTTTGCCTGTAGCAACCAAGCACTGCCTATAGTTGCCCTGAGCAACAAACACGGGAGGTGTGATGGCCGAAACGGCACAGTACGAGGAGCTGGTCCGCCAGTTCAGTGCCTTCGGCGCCGTGAAGCGGGAGATGGGACGCACCCTGCCGTCCGACTGCCCCTCCGGTTCCGCCGCCGTCCTCACGTTGCTGGTCCGCCACGGAGAGATGCGCATGAGCAAGCTCGCCGAGCTGCTCGCCGTGGACATGTCGGTCACGAGCCGGCATGTCGCCCACGTGGCCGAGCGCGGCTGGATCGAGCGCTCCCCCGACCCCGCGGACAAGCGAAGCCGCATCGTGCGTCTCACCCCGAGCGGCGAGGAACGGGTGCGGGAGATGTCCCACCGGACCACGCGGCTGCTCGAGGAGCGCCTGAGCGACTGGTCCGACGACGACGTCGCCGCGCTCATCCGGCTCATGGCCCGGCTGCGGGCCAGCTTCGACGACTGCCGTACACCCGCGATCACCCAGTAGGAGAAGGAAGTTCATGGCAACGACCACACCAGCCGGTGTGCGGGCCCACGCCAGGCATTCGGGAGCCCCCGACGGCGCTCCGATGTCCCACCGGCAGATCATGGAGGCCCTGACCGGGCTGCTGCTCGGCATGTTCGTCGCGATCCTGTCGTCGACGATCGTCTCCAATGCCCTGCCCGACATCATCAAGGACCTCGGCGGCGGTCAGAGCGCCTACACCTGGGTGGTGACCGCGTCGCTGCTGGCGATGACCGCGTCCACACCGCTGTGGGGCAAGCTCGCCGACCTCTTCTCCAAGAAGCTGCTGATACAGCTGGCCCTCGTGGTCTTCGTGGCCGGCTCCGCGCTGGCCGGTCTGTCGCAGAACCCGGGCATGCTGATCACCTTCCGCGTGGTCCAGGGCATCGGCATGGGCGGTCTGTCCTCGCTGGCCCAGATCATCCTCGCGGCGATGATCTCGCCGCGTGAGCGCGGCCGGTACAACGGCTACCTCGGCGCCACGTTCGCCACCGCCATGGTCGGCGGCCCGCTGATCGGCGGCGTCATCACCGACACCGACTGGCTCGGCTGGCGCTGGTGCTTCTACGTCGGCGTGCCGTTCGCCGTCGTCGCCCTGATCGTGCTGCAGCGCACGCTGCACCTGCCCGTCGTGAAGCGGAAGGTCAAGGTCGACTGGGCCGGCGCCTTCTTCATCACCGCCGCGGTCTGCCTGCTGCTCGTCTGGGTGACCTTCGCCGGTGACAAGTACGACTGGCTGTCCTGGCAGACCGGCGCGATGACCGGCGGCGCGCTCGCGCTGCTGCTGATCTTCGTGTTCGTCGAGTCCAGGGCGAGCGAGCCGATCGTCCCGCTGCGGCTGTTCCGCAACCGCACCATCACCCTCGCGTCGCTGGCCTCGCTGTTCGTCGGCATCGCGATGTTCGCGGGCACGATCTTCTTCAGCCAGTACTTCCAGCTGGCCCGGGGCGAGTCGCCGACCATGTCCGGCGTCCTGACCATCCCGATGATCCTCGGTCTGTTCGTCTCCTCGACGGTCTCCGGCCAGGTCATCACCCGCACCGGCCGCTGGAAGGCCTGGCTGCTGGGTGGCGGTGTGCTGGTCACGGCGGGCCTCGGCCTGCTCGGCACCATCCGCTACGACACGGCGTACTGGCACGTCGCGATCTTCATGGCGCTGCTCGGTCTCGGCGTCGGCATGATGATGCAGAACCTGGTCCTCGCCACGCAGAACCAGGTCGACCCGAGCGACCTGGGCGCCGCGAGCTCCGTCGTGAACTTCTTCCGGTCCCTCGGCGGTGCCATGGGCGTCTCGGCGCTCGGCGCGGTCCTCAGCCACCGGATCACCCACTACGTCCAGGACGGCCTGGCCGAGCTCGGCGTGCGGGGCTCCTCCTCCGGTCACGGTGAGATCCCCGACCTGGACTCCCTGCCCGCGCCGGTCCGCACGGTCGTCGAGGGCGCGTACGGCCACGGGGTCGCCGACGTCTTCCTGTACGCGGCGCCGATCGCCCTGCTCGCCCTCCTGTTCGCCGTGTTCATCAAGGAGGTCCCCCTGAAGACCAAGGGAGCCCTGGCCCAGGCCGCCGAGGACGAGAACCCGGCCCCGGCCGAGACCCCGGCCGTCGCCGCCGCCGAGGCCGCCGAGGCCGCCCCGGAGCGGTCCGAGAGCGCGGTCGCGTCGGCCGAGACCGCCCCCGGCACCGCCCAGGCCCTCGCGGCCGTGGCCACCGTGGCCGACGCCGAGGCCACCGGGGGCGCCGCCTCCCGTGGGGTCCCGGTGCGCGGCTTCGTCCGGGGTGCAGAGAGCGCGCCGGTCCCGCAGGCCGCCGTCACGCTGATCTCGCTGGCCGGACGACAGCTGGGCCGCTCGGTCGCGCAGGCCGACGGCGCCTACGCGGTGGACGCGCCGGGCGCGGGCTCGTACGTCCTGATCGCCTCCGCCGACGGCTTCCAGCCGCAGGCCTCCACGATCGTCGTCGACGGCGACGAGCCGGTGGCCTACGACATCCTGCTCAGCGGCACCAGCGGCCTGAGCGGTGTCGTGCGCGCCGCGCAGGGCGCCGAGCCGGTCGCCGGCGCCATGGTCATCGTGACCGATGTGCGCGGGGACCTGCTGGCCACCGCCGCCACCGGTGAGCAGGGCGAGTTCAGCCTCGCCGAGCTGGTGCCCGGCGCCGTGACCGTCGCGGTCAACGCCGACGGCTACCGGC
Organism: Streptomyces sp. SS1-1; assembly: GCF_008973465.1. Classification (NCBI taxonomy): domain Bacteria; kingdom Bacillati; phylum Actinomycetota; class Actinomycetes; order Kitasatosporales; family Streptomycetaceae; genus Streptomyces; species Streptomyces sp. SS1-1. The sequence continues at coordinate 3,506,949 of NZ_WBXN01000004.1, forward strand.
CGCGCGCCCTGCCCGTCGAGGTCGCCGGCACCGGGGTCACCCGGATCGAGGTCGAGCTGGAGGCCGGCGCCCAGGTCCAGGGCGTCGTCCGGGCGCCGCACGGCCCGCTGGCCGACGCCCGCGTGACGCTGGTCGACGCGGCCGGCAACGTCGTCGGCACGGCGACCACCGGGACGGACGGGGCGTACGCCTTCACCGACCTGGACGGCGGCGAGTACACGGTCATCGCGACGGGCTACCCGCCGGTCGCGACGGCGCTGACGGTCACCGGCCGCGGCACCGACGGCCACGACATCGAACTCGCCCACCCCGGCGAGTGACCCGGCCCGGCCCGTGGTGGCGAGCGCGCTCCGAGCGGAGGCGTGCCGCCGCCACGGGCCGGTTCTGTTCGAAGACTTCCGAGGAGTACGTGAGATGGGACTGACCGCGAGGGTCCGCACGCGGGACGGATGGGCCGTGCCGCACGCGGTCGTCACGGTGACGGACATGACCGGGGCGCAGGTGCTGCGGCTGGAGGCCGACCCGGAGGGCGCGGTCCGCGACGCGAACCCGCTGCCGCCGGGGGCGTACACCGTGATCGTCACCGCCGTCGGCTACGCGCCGGCCGCCGCGAGCGCGCTGGTGACCGCGAGCGGGCGGGCCGAGGTCGGCACGGTCACGCTGGCCCGCCAGGGCGGCACGGAACTGCCGACGCCCGGCCCGTGGACCGTCGACCCGGCGCACTCCACGGTCGCCGCGGTCGCCCAGCACCTGGGGATCTCCAGCGTGCACGGCCGGTTCACGCGGTTCTCCGCCGCCGTCGAGATCGCGCCGGACGACGTCACCAAGTCCCGGGTGGAGGCGGTGATCGAGGCCGCGTCCATCGACACCGGCAACGCCATGCGCGACGGGCACCTGCGGTCGCCGGACTTCCTGGACGTGGAGCGGCACCCGGAGATCGTCTACCGCTCGACGGGCGTCACGGCGGCCGGCGGCACCGACCGCTGGACCGTGCACGGCGAGCTGGGGATGCGGGGGGTCGTCCGTCCCGTGGACCTGGACCTCGCCTACCTCGGCACCGGCGCCGACCCGTGGGGCGGCACCCGCGCCGCGTTCCGGGCGACGGCCGAACTGCGCCGGGACGACTTCGCCATGAACTACAACCAGGTCGTCCAGGCGGGCATCGCCGCGATCGGTACGACGCTGAAGGTGGAGCTCGACATCCAGGCCGTGCAGGGCGGGACACTCCCGGAAGCCTGAGCACAGCAGGGTCAGGCTGACACGGCCGGGAGCGCCCTAGGCTCGTCCCATGGCACCGAACATCGCGACCAACACCCGCGTCTCGCTCGAAGAGCTGCTCGATTTCGTACGGCCCCGGCACCGGGCCCTGCTGCTGACCCGCCGGTCCGACGGCGGCCCGCAGGCCAGTCCGCTGACCTGCGGGGTCGACGACTCGGGCCGGATCGTGGTCTCCACGTACCCGGAGCGGGCCAAGACGCGCAACGCCAAGCGGGACCCGCGGGTGAGTGTGGTCGTGCTCAGCGACGACTGGAACGGGCCCTGGGTGCAGATCGACGGGACCGCGGAGGTCGTGGACGCGCCGGACTCCGTGGAACCGCTCGTCGAGTACTACCGGAACATCGCCGGGGAGCACCCGGACTGGGACGAGTACCGGGCGGCGATGGTGAAGCAGGGCAAGTCGATCATCCGGGTCACTCCCGAGCGCTGGGGCCCGGTGGCGACGGGCGGCTTCCCGGCGCGGCTCGTCGAGGGCGACTGAGCCGTCCTACGAGGGTGCCGGGCGGGCCCTGTCGGCCATCGCCTCGATGCCGGCCACCAGCAGGTCGAGGGCGAAGCCGAAGTCCCGCTCCCACATCTCCTCGACCGTGTCGCCGCCCCGGGCCTCCATGAGTTCGGCGGAGTCCTGGACGACGTCGGCGGCCTCGGCGGAGCCGGTCACCGAGCTCATCGCGTGCCGGAAGTAGGCGTCCGGGCTCATGCCGAACGCCGCGCTGCGGGCGATGAAGTGCCCCTCGACCGTGCCGAAGCCGTACACGAACTGGAAGACGGCGGAGATCGCCGCCACCAGGCCGTGCGGGGGCAGGCCGGTGCGGCGGACGATGCGCCGGATCCGCCGGGAGAACGCGAGGCTGTTGGGGCCGATGTTGACGTAGGTGCCGATCAGCGGGGACAGCCACGGGTGGCGCACCAGCAGCCCCCGGTAGGCGCGGGCCAGCGCGCGCAGCTCGTCGCGCCAGTCCTCGCCGCCGTCGGTTCCCGTCACGTCGTCCGGCAGGCCGAGTTCGCCGAGGGCGGCGTCCAGGGCGAGTTCGAGCAGGTCGTCCTTGGTGTCGACGTACCAGTACACGGGCATCGCGGTGACGTTCAGCTCGGCCGCGAGCCGGCGCATCGAGAACTTGGCCAGCCCCTCGGCGTCCAGCAGCCGTACGGTCGCCTCGGTGATCCGGTCCCGGTCGAGGCCGGAGGGCTGGCCCCCGCCGCCACGGCCGCCCCGGCGGGGCTTGTCCTCCAGCCAGACACTGGTCCGCGGGGACTGCCGGGCTGCCCTGGCCATGGCGCACCTTCCTCCGACTCCGTCATCGGCCGCTCGGAATGCCGTCAGCTCTTGTCTGCCCCCTCCGCGTGCGGCGACGCCCCGGTGACCGGAGGCGCTCAGGTTCGCGAGGCGGACGGCTCACCCGGGTCCGGGAAGGCACAGGCCCGCAGGAGCAGCAGGCGCAGGGCGGTCGCCCCGAGGTCGGCGGTGACCAGGACGGCGAGTTCGGTGGAGTGCGCGGGCCGGCCGCCGGCCGCGTCGAGTGCGGCGAGGGAGCCGCTGGTGAGGGTGAGCGCGATGCCGAACACGAGCAGGCCCTGCGCCTGGCGCCGGTCGGCGGCGGTGGTGGCGAGCACGGAGACCAGCAGGGCGAGCGCGTTGGCGCTCTGGAACCCCGCGAAGCCGCGGAAGGCGCTGTAGAGCAGCAGGTGGAGGACGGTGGACAGGACGCCGAGCGCGCAGAAGCCGACGAGCCGGCGGAGCAGGGGCCGCGGCACGTCCTCGGCCTCGCGGTCGCGCGGGTCGTCGCCGAAGGGGCGGGTGGGCCGGTCCAGCGGCGGGGAACCCGCCGCCGGCGCACGGCCCACCCGCCCTACGCCCTTGAGGTCGTCGGTCGCCGTCCGCGCGGTACGGAGGCCGGAGCCGGGGTCGTCGACCCGGTCGACCGGCACCTCGTGGATCCGCAGGCCCGCGCGCTCGGCGAGCACCAGCATCTCCGTGTCGAAGCACCACGCGGTGTCCTCGATCAGCGGCAGCAGCGCCTGGGCCACGTCACGGCGTATCGCCTTGAACCCGCGCCGGGCGCCGCGCACCACGCGTGAGCCGTGGCTGAGCCGGGAGCCGAGCGCGAGGTCGGAGTGGCCGGAGATCAGCGGGGCGACCAGCGGCAGCAGCGCGTCGAGGTCCGTGGACAGGTCCACGTCCAGATGGGCGAGGACGAGGGCGTCCGAGGCGGACCAGACGGTCCGCAGCGCGCGGCCGCGTCCCCTCCGCTCCAGCCTTACGGCTACGACCTCGGGGAACTCGGCAGCCAGCCGGCGCGAGACCCGCGGGGTGGCGTCGGTCGACGCGTGGTCCGCGATGGTGATGCGGAAGGCGTACGGGAAGGTGCGCGCGAGGTGGTCGCGCAGTCTCCGTACGCGGGGCTGGAGGTCCTTCTCCTCGTTGTGGACGGGGATCACCACGTCCAGGACAGGGGTGCCGGCGTCCGCGGCCGGGAGGTGCTCCCGCGCCGGCGCGGTGCCGGGGGAAGAGTCGGTTCGCATGGGACCCGACTGTCGTCAACTCCCCTGTTCCGGCGGTGTGGTGGGACTGTCCCGCACCTGTGAGCACGGGCGTCCCGGCCGGGGGAGCGGCAGGGTCAGGGCCGGATGTTCTCCAGGTCCTCCAGGAGGCTCGGGTGCTTCGGCCGCCAGCCGAGGACGTCGCGGGTGTGGGCGCTGGACGCGGGCTGGTCGGCGGCGAAGATCGGGCCGAACGGGCCGAAGGTCTCCTCCGGCACCGACTTCACGGGCAGGCCGAGCCGCCGTCCGACGACCTCGGCGATGTCCCGTACGGCGTCCCCCTCGTCGGCCACGGCGTGCCAGGCGGTCCCGGCCGGCGCCGATTCGAGGACCAGGCGGAACAGCGCGGCCGCGTCCGCCGCGTGCACGGCCGGCCAGCGCTGGGTGCCGTCGCCCGGGTAGCCGGCGACGCCGGTGCGGCGCGCGGCCTCGGTCAGCAGGCCGGCGAACCCGCCCTGCCCGTCGGCGTGGACCGTGCGCGGCATCCGGACGGCCATGCTCCGCAGCCCCCGGTCGGCCGAGCCCAGAAGTTCCGTGACCTTGCGGCCCCGCTCGCCGACCGGGCCGTCGGTGGACACCGGGTCGGCCTCGGTGGCGGCGCGTCCCGGGATCCACGGGGTCCCCGAGACGACGACGAGCGGGCGGTCGGTCCCCGTGAGCTCCTCCGCCAGCGTGGTCAGCGCGGCGCTCTCCTCGCGGATGGAGTGCGCGAGGGCCTCCGGGGTGCCGTAGTCGCGTCCGAAGGCCAGGTTGACGACCCCGTCGCCGGCCGCGGCGCCGGAGCGCAGGACGTCGAGGTCCGCGATCTCCCCGCGCAGCACGTCGGCGCCGGCGTCCCGGAGGGTCCGTTCGGAGGCGTCCGAGCGGGCCAGGGCGAGGACGGTGTGGCCGTGGGCGAGCAGTTCGGTGACGACGGCGGAGCCGATGGTGCCGGTGCCGCCCGTGATGAACACGTGCATGGGTTCTCCTCGAAGTGATGGGACTCTTGTCCCATCACCGACCATACACCGCGATGGGACAAGAGTCCCATCACTTAGACTTGGCCGCATGGCTAGATGGCAACCGGGAGCGGCCCAGCGACTCGTCGTCGCGGCGGTCGACCTGTTCACCGAGCAGGGGTACGACGCCACGACCGTGGCGCAGATCGCCGAGCGCGCCGGCGTCACCAAGAGCACGTTCTTCCGCTACTTCTCCGACAAGCGGGAACTGCTCGTGGCCGGTCAGGAGACGCTCAGCCGGCTGCTCGCGGAGGGGGTCGCCGAGGCGCCCGCCGACGCCACTCCGCTACGGGCGGTGGCGGCCGGACTGGAACGCGCGTCGAGCGCGATGGGCCCGGCGAACCGCGAACTGGGTCCCCGGCTGAAGGCGGCCGTCGCGGCCAGCACCGAACTCCAGGAGCGCGACGCCCTGAAGAGCGTCGGTCTCGCCGCCGCCATGACGACGGCGCTCGTCGCCCGCGGAGTGCCGGAGGCGACCGCGCACCTCGCGGCGGAGATGGGTGTCCTCGCGTTCAAGCAGGGGTATGCCCGCTGGTCGGAGGGCGACCGGGACGACGAGGCGTTCGCGCCCTACGCGCTCGCGGCCTTGGAGGAGCTGCGCGCGGCCACCGCGTCCCTGGGCTGAGCGAGGCCGTTCCAGGCGAGGCCGTTCCAGGCGGTCGCGTTCTCTGCGGGCTGCGCGGGCAGGCGCACGGTGAACACGGTCCGCCCGGGCACGCTGTCGACGCTCACCGAGCCGCCGTGCGCGCTGACCACGGCCTGCACGATCGCCAGGCCCAGCCCGGTGGAGCCGGTGGCGCGGGAGCGCGCGGAGTCGCCGCGCGCGAACCGCTCGAAGACCCGGGGGAGCAGGTCCGCCGGGATGCCCGGCCCGTCGTCCACGACGTCCACGCACACCCACGCGCCCCGTCGCTGGACACGGGCGGTGATCGTGGTGCCCGGCGGGGTGTGGGTGCCCGCGTTGGCGAGCAGGTTGACCAGGACCTGCTGCACACGGGCCGCGTCCGCCGGGACGACGGCGGGCTCGTCGGGCAGGTCGAGGCGCCAGGTGTGGTCCGTGCCGGCCGCGCGGGCGTCGCTGATGGTGTCCACGACGAGGGGGACCAGATCGGTCCGCTCGATCTGCAGGGGGCGTCCGGCGTCCAGCCGGGCGAGCAGCAGCAGATCCTCCACGAGCAGGGTCATCCGGGCGGCCTCGGACTCGATACGGCTGAGCGCGTGCCGGGTGTCGGGGCCGATCTCCTCGCGTCCGCGCCGGGTGAGCTCGGCGTAGCCGCGGATCGCGGTGAGCGGGGTGCGCAGCTCGTGGCTGGCGTCCGCGACGAACTGCCGTACCCGCGTCTCGCTCTGCTGGCGGGAGTGCAGGGCGCCGTGGACGTGGTCCAGCATCCGGTTGAGGGCCGCGCCGACCCGGCCGACCTCGGTGTGCGGGTCGGTCTCGGGCTCGGGGACGCGCTCGCTGAGGTTGACCTCGCCGGTGTGCAGGGGGAGTTCGGAGACCCGGGTGGCCGTGTCGGCGACCCGGCGCAGGGGGCGGGTCGCCACGCCGACGATGGCGGTGCCGGCGAGTCCGGCGGCCACGAGGGCGGCGGCGGTGACGATCGCCTCGATGAGGACGAGGGTCCGCAGGGTGCCCGTGACCGTCGCGGTCGGCAGGGCCACGTAGTAGCCGCCGTCGAGACGGTGGACGTGCAGGGCCCGGTACTCGCCGAGGCCGGGCAGCCTCACGGTGTGGGGGCTTCCGTCGTCGGGGACGCCGGAGAGCGCGTCCTTCACGGCGTCGCCCAGTTCGATGGCCCGGCCCTCGAAGCCCGTGGACTCGTCCGGCTGCCGCTCGGCCATGACGGCCCGGGTGACCCGGGGGCCGGTTCCGGACTCGGCGGCGACGGTGCCCGTCTGCACGGGCCCCTTGGTGACGAAGCCCTCGATCCGTTCGTCGCTCGCCGGGGGATCCCCGCCCTCCGGCTTGAACGGCACGGACAGCCGTTTGCCCGCGTCCTCGACCTGCCCGTTCAGCTGGTCGTCCAGATGCTCGCGCAGGGCGAGCGTGGTGACCGTGCCGATCACCGCGCACACCACGGCGATCAGCGTCACACAGGCGACGACGAGCCGGGAGCGCAGCGTGCGCGGCTGGCCCGCCCGCCGCGTCCACAGCCGTCGCCGCCCGGTCACGACACGGCCGGCTTGATCAGGTACCCGGCACCGCGCCGCGTGTGGATCATCGGCTCCCGTCCTGCGTCGATCTTCCGGCGCAGGTAGGAGATGTAGAGCTCGACGACGTTGGCCTGGCCGCCGAAGTCGTACGACCACACGCGGTCGAGGATCTGCGCCTTGCTGAGCACGCGGCGCGGGTTGCGCATCAGGAAGCGCAGCAGCTCGAACTCGGTCGCGGTCAGGTGGATGCTGTCCCCCGCCCGGGTGACCTCGTGGCTGTCCTCGTCGAGGGTGAGGTCGCCGACGACCAGCACCGACTCGGCCCGCCGGTCTGCCGCGCCGGAGCGCCGGATGAGTCCCCGCAGCCGGGCGACGACCTCCTCCAGACTGAACGGCTTGGTGACGTAGTCGTCCCCGCCCGCCGTGAGCCCGGCGATCCGGTCCTCGACGGCGTCCTTCGCGGTCAGGAAGAGCACCGGCACGTCCGGCAGTTCCCGGCGCAGCCGTCCGAGGACGGTCAGCCCGTCCATGTCCGGCAGCATCATGTCGAGGACGACGGCGTCGGGCCGGAACTCGCGCGCGGCCTGCAGGGCACCCGCGCCGTCCCCGGCGCTGCGGATCTGCCAGCCCTCGTAGCGCAGGGCCATGGAGAGCAGTTCGGTGATCGACTGCTCGTCGTCCACCACCAGCACGCGGACGGGGCTCCCGTCCGACCTCAGCAGTTCGGAACGCCCCTGGGGCGAGGTCGTGGTCATGGGGCACACCCTGTCGACGGCCCCTGAGAAGACCCTTTCCCCAACCTGTGAATCACCTGAGAAACGCACAGGTTCCTCTCAGGCGGCACCTGGGGGCGGCCTGCGAGACGCCGGCCGGCGGGGCGGCGGGTCGGCGGGTCGCTCGGCTCGCGCCCGGTTCGCCCGGTTCACCCGGTTCGTCGGTGCGTCAGCTCGTCCGCACGTCAGCTCATTAGAACAGCCCGTCCTGCACGCTCCCCTCGCTCGCCTTGAACTCCACCACCGGGACGGACAGTTCCGCGTCCGGGTCCGCGGCCACCAGCTCCCACCCCGTCATCAGCCGTGTGTCGACGACCACCGCCCCTCGGCCCGTCCGCAGATGCAGGTCCGGCCCCGCGGCCGCCACCAGCTCCCCGCTCACCGCCCCGCCCGCGACGAGTTCACCGACCGCACCGGCCGCCGGCGGCAGCCCGGCGAGCCCGAACACCTCCGCGTGGTCGACGGCCCGGCACGGCTCGGGAGCCAGCGACTCCGGCCAGCCGTCGAGCGCCACCGCCCGGGCGTGCAGCTCCGCCACCTCGGCCGCCCGCCCGGCCGCCGACGCGGGCAGCGCCGAGCGCACGGCCCGCTTGGCGGCGTAGGGGATGCGGTCCGGCACGCCCAGGGCCGCCCGCAGCAGCTCCTCCGTGCGCCGGGCCGCCATCAACGGGCCGGCGCCCAGCCAGCTGAAGCAGACCGCCCCCTGCTCCAGCAGCCGCGCCGGCCCCCGCTCGACGGCGGTGATGCCGACCTTGGTCATGCCGGGCCCGAACCAGGCCAGATATACGTGGTACGGCCGCGGGTCGTCGGCCAGGGTGTCCGCGGCCACCGAGTGCGCCCGGTCCAGCCGCGCGCACTCCTCGCACCGCGCCCCCGTGCCCCGCCCCGGCACGGCCGCGCGCGTCGGACAGGGATGCCGCCGCGCTCCCACACATGTCCGCACTCCCCCTTCCGCGACCGCGAAGGCCACCCGTCTCCCCAGGTCAGCGCCGACCGCCGACCGCCGTCCCAGACCAGCTCGGGCCCGTCCGCCGACCAGCGCAGACCCGAGCATCTCCATGCCTGTGCCATCACCGACGAGAGTAGGGGGCGGCACTGACAACGCGGCCGGACGAGAGGGCCCCTCGGGTCCTACCGGTCGGCCCCGACGGCGACGGACTCCCGCTCGACGACCGCCCCGACCGCCCCGGCCACCCCGACCGCCGGTGACGGAGCCGCCGCCGGCGCCTCGGCCGTACGCCGTCCGCGCCCCGCCAGCCGGCATCCCCAGCAGTCGGGGTGCCCTTCGAGCGCGCTCAGGTCCCGGACCAGCATCCCCCACTGGTCGCGCGGCCGGATCCCCGACGGCTTGCCCCAGCCGGTCAGATGGAGGCCCCAGGTCACCAGGACGCTCGCCACCGTGACCGCGAACCCGGCCCATATCAGCGGGGCCGACATGACGCAGATCCCCGCGCCCAGCACCGAACACCCGACGGTCGCGACGGCGACCCCGATCCATCCGGCAAGCGTGTGCCCCTCGTCATACTGGCTCATGCCGCCCGCTCCTCCTGCTCTCCTCCACTCCCACTCCGTCCGAGGGCAGCGGAACCCGGTGCGTCGAAGGGACCCCGAATCCCTTACGACGCGAGAATTTCAGTAACTAAATCTCTCACGAGCTAAGGTAAAAGGGAAGATGTCAGCCACGCCACGCCCCACCGCCAGCCCCGCCGAGGCTCTGGAGGCGATGGACTCGCTCATCGCCGCCCATCTGCTCGGACAGCAGGAGATGGCCCAGCGGCTCGGACTGAACATCACCGACCTGCTCTGCTTCGGCTTCGTCGTGAAGGCCGGCGACGACCTGCTCGGCGCGGGGACCCTCGCGGAGCAGGTGCACGTCACGACCGGCGCGATGACCGGCATCCTCAACCGCCTCGAGCGCGCGGGCTTCGTCACCCGCCGCCCCGACCCCGGCGACCGGCGCCGCGTCCGGGTGGCCGCCGTCCCCGACGCGCTGACCCGGGTCGAGGAGCTGTACGGCCCGTACTACGTCCGCCTCATCGAGCTGTTCGCCTCCTACTCGGCGGACGAGATCGCCGTCCTCACGGACTGGTTCACCCGCGCCACCGGGCTCGCGCAGACGTACATCGACGAACTCCGGGAGCGCGACGCGACCTGAGCGCGCCCGTCACAAGACAGTCACGCTGTTCACATCCTCTTCACACCCCGGCTCACGGAGCCTTACCGTCGCCCCATCCGTATCGCTCTGGGGGGACGACATGGCCAACCCGTACACCGCTTCGCCGCCACCACCCGCGCCCCGTCCGCCGGACACCCGCCCCCTGCGCCGGCGCAAGCGCGTCTGGCTCGGCGGCTCGGGCCTCTTCCTGGCGGGCCTCCTGGTCGCCACCCCGGGGAACGGCGACGAACAGCAGCCCGTCCAGACGAAGGTGAAGGCGGGGCCGACCGTCACGGCGACCGTGACGACCACGCCCGAGCCCGGCCCGACGGTCACCGAGACGGTGAAGGCCAAGGCCAAGCCGGCTCCCACGGTCACCGTCACCAAGACGGCCACCGTCGCGGCGGCCGGCACGGGCACCGGAAGCGGTGGAGGGGGCGGCGGAGGGGGAGGCGGGGACAGCACCGGCACCTGCTCGATCGTCTCCAACTCCGGAAACTGCTACTCGGCTGGCCAGTTCTGCCGCAACAGCGACCACGGCGCCACCACGACGACGGCGAGCGGATCCCGGATCAGATGCGTGTTCAGCGCGAACGCGTGGCGCTGGAAGTACGCCTGACGGACTGTAGGCCGCCGTGGACCACCCGGCCGGCCCGGTCAGACGGTCCTGACGACCGTGCCGGCGCTCTCCAGCGCGGCCACCTCGCCGGCGGGGGCGGTGCCGTCGGTCACGAGGGTGTGCAGGCCGGCGGCGGGAACGACGGACGCGTAGGCGGTACGGCCGAGCTTGCCGCCGTCCGAGGCGACGACGACCCGGCGGGCGGAGGCGACGGCCGCCTTCTTCACCGCCGCGTCGTCGAGGTCGTAGGCGGTCAGACCGTCGGCCGCGCTCAGGCCGCAGCAGCCGATGACGGCGGTGTCGAAGCGCAGGGCCGCCAGGGAGGCGAGGGTGAGGGGGCCGGTGAGCGCCCCCTCGGCGGCGCGGGGCTGCCCGCCGGGCACCACCAGCGTGGCCGGGCCTGGCGTCTCGCCGAACAGATGGATCGCCTGGAGGGACAGGGGCATCACGGTGACGGGCCGCTCGCGCAGCAGCCGGGCGACCTCCAGACAGGTGGTGCCGCTGTCCAGCACGACGCTCTCGCCGTCGGCGACGAGTGCGCAGACCTCGGCGGCGATCCGGCGCTTGGCGTCGACGGCCTCATGGGCGCGCAGCGCGAACGGCGGCTCCTCGCCCCGGAGCAGCAGGGTGCGGGCGCCGCCGCGGACCCGTTCGAGGACGCCCTGCGCGGCCAGGGTGTCGAGGTCGCGCCGGATGGTCATCTCCGAGGCGCCGGTCAGTTCGGCGAGCTCCTGGACCGTGGCAGCGCCGGAGTCCCTGACGGCTTTCGCGATCAGCCCGTGCCGGTCTGCGTTGCTCATACGGGGATTGAACACCACGCGAAAACGCACACACAAGCCGTTCGATAGAGACTCTTTCAAACACCCATCCTGTTCGTTACGGTGGCGAGCCATGGAACGCTCGCTCTTCGGCGCCCGTGTGGCGACCTATGTCTACTTCGTCCTCTGCGGCACGCTGATGGGCGCCTGGGTGGTGCACATCCCGGCCGTCGAGGAACGGGTGGGCGTCAGCCACGCGACGCTGGGCGGGCTGCTGGTGCTGCTCGGCCTCGGCGCGTTCGCCGGGATGCAGGTGGCCGGCCCCCTGACGGACCGCCTCGGCGCGCGCGTCGTCGTCCCCGCCACCGGCGTCCTGTGCGGCGCGGCCCTGGTGCTCCCCGCGCTCGCCCGTGATCCATGGACGCTGGCGGGCGCCCTGCTGGTCTTCGGCTTCTGCAACGGCGGCCTGGACGTGAGCATGAACGCCCACGCCGTACATGTGGAGAAGGCGTACGGCCGGCCCGTGATGTCGGGCTTCCACGCCACGTTCTCCGTCGGCGGGGTGCTCGCCGCGCTCGTGGCGGCGGGGGCGACCGCGGCCGGTGCCGGGCCGGTCGTGACGCTGGCGGGTGTCGGAGCGGTGAGCATCGTGATCGCCGTGGTCTCGGCGCGCGTTCTGATGCCGACCGTTCCGGCCGCCGGGGAGACCGTCACGGAGCAGTCGTCACCGGCCCCCTCCGCACGCCGCGGTACGGCGGGGCGCGTCTGGCTCCTCGCCGTCCTGGCGCTTATGGTCATGCTGTGCGAGGGCGCCGCCAACGACTGGAGCGCCCTGCACCTGAAGGACGTCCTCGGGACGTCCACCACCACGGCCGCCTTCGGCTACGGCACGTTCGCGGCGGCGATGACCACGGGCCGCCTGCTGGCCGACCGGCTCGCCGCCCGCTTCGGCTCCCTGGCGATCCTGCGGTACGGCGCGGTCGTGGCGGGCGCCGGCATCACGCTCGTGGCCTTCGGCCCGTGGCTGTGGGCGGCGTTCACGGGCTGGGCGCTGTTCGGCCTGGGCCTGTCCGGCTGTGTCCCGCAGTTGTTCAGCGCGGCCGGGCACGCCGACCCGGCGGCGGCCGGTGCGAACGTCTCCCGTGTCGCCGGGCTCGGCTACGTCGGCATGCTCGCCGGGCCCGCCGTCATCGGCTGGCTGACCCACCTCGTGGCCCTCAACCACACGTTCGTCCTGCTGACCCTGCTGTGCGTGGCGACGGCGGTGGGCGCGGGGGTCCTGCGCACGGACTCCGCCGCCCCCACCCCCCGCCCCGAGGAGGCGGGCACCGGCCACTGAGCCCCCTCCGGCCCGGTCACGGGTGGAAGCGCCACCGCCCCTCGGAGACGACGTCCACCTCGCCGCCCCGGACGCGGACGGCCGTGTCGTCGTCGAGGAAGTAGATCGGGAAGTCCGCCCGCGCGACGATCCGGTCGGCCCACGCGTCGTCCCGCTCGGGGAAGTCCGGTGAGTACAGGTGGGGCTTGAGGTACCAGTCGAACAGCCCGAACGGCGGCTCCAGCGTGGTCGCCCCGAGCGCGTGCAGGTCCTGGGCGTCCCCGATGACGTCGGCCGAGTGCGCGTCGAGATACCGGCTGAAGATCATCGACCCGGCACTGAGCCCGACGTAGACCCGGCTCTCCAGCACCTCCAGAAACCCGTCGGCCAGCCCGTTGCGGGTGATGCTGCGCGCGAGGTGGTAGTGGTTGCCGCCGCTGACGTAGACGACGTCGGCGCGGCGCAGCCGGTCGAGCACCATCGCCGGGGGCAGCCCGTTCAGCTCCAGGATGTCGAACTCCCGCCAGCCGAGGGCGTGCACGCGGTTCATGTCGGCGAGGAGCCACCCGTGATCCCCTGCCTCGGCGACCGACGCCGTGGGCACGTACACGACGTTCGCCTCCCCGAACGGCTTCCCCAGCATGTCCCGCAGGGCATCCCGCAACGAATCGTTCCGCAGCCCGGCGGCCGTCAACAGACACTCCATCACCCGACCCAAACACGCCGCCCCCACCCGGTGCAACGAACGCCGGCCGTGCCATGCCCCGCGCTCACGGCGCCGAAGATCGCGAAGACGCCCCGCAAGGCCGACGGGCTCTGCAGAATGGGGCCATGGACGCTGGAACGACGGCACTGCTGGGCGCCGCCGTGGGCTCCCTCGCGACCCTGGGCGCCGCGGTGGTCACCGGGCGCGTGGCCGCCCACGCCCAGTTCGCCCAAGGGCGCCGACAGCACCGGCGGGACGCCTACGCGAACTACCTGGCCGCGGTGTACGACCGTGACGTCGCCCTGGACGCCGTACGCGACGCGCTGCGGGCCGACCGCCCGGACCTGCGGGCGGTCGACGCGAGGATGGAGCAGTTCCGGAGCCGGGCCCGTGACGTTCACCGAGTCGCCGAGCTCGTCATCCTGGAAGGCCCGGAATCCGTGGTGCGGGCGCTCTATCGCGCGGTGCACGCGGCCGACGACGTGGCCGAGGTCGTGGGACGCATGGTGCGTGACGCCCATGCGGGTGAGACATCCCGGAAGGCCGCGGACCTCGCACTCGCCGCCGAGCGGGAGCACCCGTCCTACCAGTCGGTGAAGGCCCTGCGCGCAGCGGCATCGGACGTCCTCGGCGACCGGCGGATTCGCACCTCGTAGTCGCCTGCTCCCCACAACGCAAGAGGCCCCGGATCTCTCCGGGGCCTCTCACCTGTGTGCACTCGGCAGGATTCGAACCTGCAACCTTCTGATCCGTAGGCGCGTGCACGGTCTCGACGGGCCACTCGTGTGCTGCGACGTGTTGGCCCGACGGCTGCTTGCGAGTGTGTCGCCGTACGCGTCTGTTCGCCCCCGTTGATGTCAGCGGCTGATGTCAGGCCCAAGCTCCGGAACTGCGACGTCGTCCAGCAAGCCGCAACCCAACACACAGGTCCGAAAGCCGATCAACGGCAGGAAGCACCCCATCTTGCCGGATCGTCACCTCGGGGTGCACGGGTATGGGCGGGGCGCTCTGACCTCGGGCTTCGCTGCTGGTGGCTCAGACTCGACTGTCACTGTCGGCCGTCGTTGGTCGGCCTCGGGCAGCCACGCACGGCGCAGAGACGGCCCCAGAGATGCACAGGTTGAAGATGATCACGACAGCCGATGGAACGCGGCGGTGCTCAGCATGAGACTGTCGCGACCGGCGCCTCTGGCGCGCCACCCGTACTGGACGCTTGATATGCAGTTGCCATGCGGGACGTCGGCGCCGATAAACTCAGGGGTCAGGCTATTTGATCATCGGAGGGGTTATGAGTGACGCGAATGATGAATGGCTCCCTTTCTCGGCTCGCCGCTCAGAAGCCGGTCGTCAAGAATTCGTCCGCCTCTCCGATGGAGTACCTGGCTGGCTGCGCGAGTCGCTCTGGAAATGGCTCTCTGAGCAGATGCACAAGAGGGCACTCAGCAACAACCGAACCTGGTACACGACACCAGACGAAGCAAAGATCAGAAGAGCCGAGCGGATCCTCAAAATTTCATCCGGCTGGACTTCATCCGGAGAATCACATCCCGACAGAGTGAGCGGCCTCTCAAAATTCAGGGCCGTCCTGTACTCAAATCCGGAATCATTTCTTGGAGCCGTAGACCTCGCCCTTTCTGAACTCGATCCGAAAGCGCCGCAGTGCGCAGCATTGGAAACGGTCTTGGAAGAGGGCGCTTCCGCCTGGCGCGTAGGGCGAGTTAGCGACAGGCCCGGCCTTGTTGAGCGCATCGATGCGACGGTACAACTGGCAGCGGAGACAACCGGAGCCCTTGAGCCGAGAGCTGGAAGACTGCTGGCCGACGCATGGAAGCATGCCTTCTCCATGAACCGAGACCCCTCGGCCGCTTACCGGTGCGCCGTTCGCGCGGTGGAAGCAGCAGCAGCCCCCGTGATCTCACCCAACGACACAATCCCGACTCTCGGAAAAATGATCTCAGCATTCAGGAACAAGCCAGAGAAGTGGGATTTCTCTTTCAAGGTTGACTCCGCCGCCGACCCCAAGAATGTCCTTTTGGGGATGCTTCAGATCCTCTGGACAAACGAGTATTCCCGGCACGTCGATCCAGACATTCAAGCCCCCTTGCACGTATCCCAGGAGGAAGCTGAAAGCGCGATCGTCTTGGCAGTTACGCTGGTCAACTGGTTCGTGTCCGGATCGGTTTCCAGACACCTCCCACAGAGCTCGTAAGGTCGACGGAGCCCGTCCAGCGCATGAACGGCGTCGGACGGTTCCGAATGGGGGTGAATTAGACGGAAACTGAGACGGAGTTAGATGGCCAATCTCTGCACTGACCAGCCACTATCACCACTGACAGAAGGCGACAGCGGCATCGTCGCCGGACTTGTAGCGCGGCCATCGTCGCCCGGTTGGGTCGGTCGCTTCAACCTTCCGGACGGAAGAGATCAGCTCCTGAGGCCCTCCGGTGCGGAGCGTCGCGAACACTTCCGACCAGGTCGCCATGCCGTACTCGGTGACCAGGCGCGAAGCGCCGTCGGAGAGGACGGCTGCGGCCTGCACGTCCTGGCCCGGGGTGCTCCCCACGAGGGCGTGCGCTGCTGCCTCCGTATCGGAAGCGGCCACCCAGTACCCGGTGGGCGTATTGCGAGTCTGCCGCTGAGCGGTGACCAACCGCCGGAGTGCTTCCCGATGCTCTGCCGTATGAGTCTCGTACTGTTCAACTTCCGCCCGCAGTTCGGGCAAAATCTTGTCCACCCGCAGGTCAGTGAGGACCGTGAACCCGTCGACCCCTTTGAGCACGATGGGTGAGTCCGCCAAAACCAAGTGATCCAGGAACCCCTCTCGTTCGCGGAGGATCGCGACCGTGGCTGAGGGCGTACCGGGATTTCGAAGGTCGCACTCGGGGTGTAGCGCCGCCACCTGTTCGAGGGCATTCGCGAGGCCAACCGAAAGCGAGGTTCTAGCGTCCGCCAGTGCCGCGACAAGCTGACTGCCGAGGTTCGCCACGTACCAGGGCACGCCGTGGCGGCATCCCGTGTCCAGGCCCGCGGTGCTCAACCCGTCCAGCACGACGGCAAGAGTCGGTGTGCCAGCCACCCAATCCTCGTTGGGCCCGGCTCCACCAGGTTGGGTGTCGATGGCGACGCGCATGCTCAGCCCTCGTGTCGGTATAGCGGCGTGACGCGTCGACTCTCCAGCACTTCCATCGTCTTGGGGTCGTAACGACAAGAGATCAACGTGGAGAAACGGCGCGTGCGGACTTCTCGGTAAAGATCTGCAACGTTGTTTTCTAGGTAGTGCACCACCCCGTTTGCTCCGATGGCGTGGATGCCGGCGATATAGAGGAACGTGCCCTTCCCGTCCAGGCGAGGAAGTCTGCCCAGGTACCCAAAGTCACCGGTCGAGCCGTCTTCGTCCTGGGGTGACCTGTACTCCTTCCCCTCTCTCTGGTCCACCAGATGCCACGCCCGGTCCTTCCGAAACTGAAGGTTGTCGTCTCCTTCGAGGACCTGCGCCACGATCGGAGAAAGGCGAGGGCCGCAGACAACGACATGGTTGTCCCGGTTGAGGTTGACGATGCCGGACGGCGGGATCACCTCGTACTGAGCATCTAGCTTCATGCCGGCGAGCAACTTCCGAAGGTGCTCGAAGTTGTCGAGGTCTTCCCGCGTCACTACGTGGCTGGGGTTGTCGTCGGGCCCCTTGCCTGCCTCGTACTTCCCACCGAGCGACACCGTGACCAGGTCCGTACCGAAGAAGGCTCGCTCTGGCGGCGGCCCGGCTGACGCGAGCTGCCCGACGCGCCCCCGGCTCACCCCAAGTCGCTTCGCAATCTCGGCTTGTGTCAGCCCGGACGCCTGCGCCTCCTCGATCGCCTCGCGGCGAACGCGGGACAGCTCGTTCACGTGGCTCTGATACCGCGCCATCAGGTCGATTGCCGCCTTGGCGCGGTCGACGGGGTCCGTAACCCCGGAGACCCGCTCCATGTCGTCGTGCACGACTCTCCAATCCATCGCCTAGGGGGGCTATCAGACTGTATCGCGAGAGGGGGTTGCGCGCAGCCCTCAGTTTGCCTACCGTACCTATCAAGCAAGTTCGCAACCCCCCCTAAGCAAACGGGGTGAGGGCTTGTCATGACTGCTTGACCTGCATTGATGCGCCCAGAGGAAAGCCCGCGGGGGTGAGTACGAAGGAAGCGATTGATCCCTGAGAACTGCATAGGTGGGTCCCGCCTCCCCGAGTCGAAAAGGCGGACCGCGCGACTGGATCGCGCATCAACCTTCGCGGCTCTTGCCGCGCCGGTTGCCTCCGTTGCTCGTCTCGCACGAGCAGCGCTGAGGGGAGCCGGATGTTCCGACTTCAACGGCGCGTGGCCCCGGCGCTGGAACACCGGGGCCACTGTTCGGGCCGTTCCTGGTGAGAGGAACCAGACCCAATGGACCACATCGTTACTGTTCAGGACGCTGTTACCGCGTTCGCCGACTTCATGGAGCCGACGGACGCGGAGCTGGACGCGATCGAGCAGGAGATGCCCGTCATCCTGGCGGACGTCGACCTGCTCGACGCGCAGATCATCCCCCTGGACCGCACTCCGACAGAGCTGGACCACCAGCGCATCCGCCGGGCCCGCCGCCGGGCGCTCGCCGCCCGCGTGGCGCTGCTCAACCGCACGTCCCGCAGCATGTCGGGCGGTGCGGCATGAGGACGGCGAAGCTGACCCGCGTACAGATCGGGGTGCTGGCCGCCGCGTTCGTGCCGATGCTCGCCACGGGCGTGTTCGGCGGGATCGGCACCTACAGCAACATCGGTCACTCCTACGGCAAGGGCACCGCGCTGGGAGCTCTCGCGGCCGGTGAGGGCGCAACGGCCGTGCTCGCTCTGGTCCTGCTCGGGCTGACCATGCTGGGCCAGTCCTCCCCGCGCATCGTCCGGCTCGGCCTGTGGGCCCTGCCGGCCGCCGCCGCTGTCATGGGGGCGATGGCCGCACCGGATGCGGGCCGCACCGTCATCTACGCCCTGACGCCGATGGGCATGTCCGTGTCGGCCGAGGGCATGGCGTTCCTGGCCCGCAGGATCGTCGTCCACACCGACGGCCGCGACGCGGAGAATGAGCGGCGCACGGCCGATCTGGTCCAGGCCCTCGCCTACCACCGCGCCCGCGCCACCCAGCACCCCAGCGATCGAGTCAGGAAGTGGTCCGAGCGCAAGTCATGGAGGCTGGCCCGCAGGGTCGGTGTCGGCGACGTGGCGCTCGGATCGAGGCTGCTGGATGTCCAGCGCGATCGAGTCACCGCCGGTGCGGACGCCGCGCTCGCCGCGATGTTCGGTGGCACCGCCCCCGCCCTCGCGCTCGATCCCGCACCTTCCGCAAATGCGGAGGAATCCACCGAGACCAAGAGGAAACGGTCTACGGCTGAGCTGGGGGAATCGACCCCGGAACCGATCGTGATGCTGACTCGGCTGACCGTGCCGGAACCCGTAGCGGTCGACCTGGGCAAGTCGATTCCCCCGCTCAAGCCCGCCCCCGCCATCGCCGCCCCGATCGAGTCAGGGCGCCGTGCTGTGGGTGCTGAGTTGACCCGGCCGCGTCGGGCGACTGGTCGACTCCCCGAGGCGGCCCGATCACCCCGCCTCAAGCGCACCCCGGATGAGCTGCTGGCCGAGGCGCGCAAGGCGACGGCCGATTGGCCGGACGCGAAGGTGACCGCTGAGGGCATCCGCCGTGCCGTGCGCACGTCACCGGCGAACGCCCGGACGCTGCGGGACACCTTGCTCGCCGAGCGGGCCGCCACGGCGGCTGAGGCCGCGTAATGGCTGCGCTGCCGGTCTACCGGTGGCGCCTCGCCCCGGACGGCTACGCCACCCGCCGCCAACTCCGCGCCCTCGGGCTGCGCCCCGGCGGTCAGGACGTGGCCGCCCAGCTGGAGCGGCCCCGTCGTCGGCGGGGCCCGCTGGTGGCCTACCTGTACCGCGTCGACCGTGCCAAGCCCGTGCGTCCGATGACGGCGGCCCGGTGGGCGGCCCTGGACAAGGCGAACGCCGCTCGCCGTCGCTGTCCCGCGTGCCGGCGTGATGCCGGATACGTCATCCCTGCCTCGCTCGGCACCTGCACCCCGTGTGCCTATCCCGACCCTGACGGGTCCGAACGGAGTCACTGACATGGGCAACTCCGAGATGCGCCGCCTTGACCGTGAGATCGAGAAGACCAGGAAGAAGCTGGAGGCCGTGCGCAGGGGCGAGTGGTGGCCCCTGACCGCCCGTGAACGCCTCTCCATGAGCCGCGCGCTCGCCTCCGGAGCGCACAGCGCCCACCGGAACCGCAGCACGAGCCGCGTCGAGAACCGCATGGACTCGCTCGGCTCGTCCGTGGAGATGCGCCTGACCGCTGAGCTGACCGCGCTGCACGGCGAGCGTCAGCGACTGATCACCGAGGCAGCTCGCGCTAAGGCCGCACGCAAGTCGTCCGGCTGGTTCTGACCAGCCCATTCCGCCCGGGGTGACCGCCTCCCTGCACGGACCCGGCCACCCCGGCTCTCTCCCTCACTCCCGCCCCGACAGGGGCAGTCAGGAGAACTTCCAGCATGTCTGAGAACGTCGTTCACCTCCACAAGAACACTGACCCGGCGGCCGTGACGACCCTGACCGTGGTTCCGGACGCGTCCCCGGCGCGGCCCGTGCCGCTGTGGGTCCGCTCCGGACGCGCGGTGAAGACGGCCGTCACGCACGAGAAGACCCGGGTGGCCGCGCGGGCGGCGGCCCGGCACACGTCCTACACGTTCAACGGCGGGCGGATCGTGGCCCGCCGGGCATGGGATGGCCGTACCGGCTCCCGCTACGAGCGGTACATGCGCACGGCGGAAGCCGCGGGGAACATGGAGCTGGCCGCTGAGTGGGAGGAGCGTCTCCAGCGCTTCCGCGACGCCCGCCACCGCCGCCGCATGGACCTCCTGCACTCTCCAGTGGAGGCCGCCAAGGGCGTCGCCGTCGGCGCCGGCATGAGCGTCGGTGTGCTGGTCGGCCTCGGCGTCATCCTGGCGATCAGCAGCGGGCAGGCCGCCGACGTCATCACACCCCTGTCGGCCACGATCGAGTTCATTGCCCTGCTCATCCGGATCGTTCAGATCGTGTGGGGCCCGGCCCTCACGATCGGCCCGTTCCTCGCCCTGCTCGCCCTGTGGGCCGTCGGCCGCAAGCAACAAGCCGCCCCCGCCTGGGCCCTCCCGGCCACCGTGCGATCGAGCGAGGGGGAGCCGATCACGCCGTCGATCGTGGTCAAGGCCCTGCGCGACCTGGGCATCGCTCCGCTCAAGGCCGCCATCAAGGAGATGGGGGACGCCGGAGCATCGATGCTCGGGCCGATCACCATCGCCGGGTGCGGTGTGGAGGTCGACGTGACCCTGCCGTCGGGTGTGGCGACGGATGAGGTGCAGAAGCGGCGCCGCAAGCTCGCGGAGAACCTGACCCGGCACGAACACGAGGTGTTCATCACGATCCCGCAGGCCGCGCGCACGGTCAGGTTGTGGATCGCGGACTCGGGTGCGCTGGACGAGCCGATCGGGCCGTCCCCGCTGGTCACCGACGAGACCATGACCGCCGACTACAAGAAGGGCAGGGCGCCGTGGGGGCAGGACCTGCGCGGCGACGCCGCCACCCTGTCCCTGTATCAGCGCCACCTGCTGGTCACGGGCCTGTCCAACCAGGGCAAGACCGCCGCCCTGCGCTCGCTCGCCCTATGGCTGGCCCTGGACCGCTCCGTGCAGTTCTGGATCGCTGACCTCAAGGGCATCGGCGACTGGGCCATGTTCGACGGCATCGCGCAGGTCCTGATCGAGGGGCCTTCCGACGATCACGTCATCCAGGCGACCGAGATGGTCGAGGACGCGGTCGAGGAGATGAACCGCAGGATCGAGGAGCGCCGCCGCGACCCGAGCATCGTGTTCCAGCCGCTGATCGTGGTGGTAGACGAGGCGCAGTTGGCGTTCATGTGCCCGGTCGTCGGCGACGACAAGCGCCCGTACGGCGGGTCCAAGGCGACCTCGCGGTACTTCATGGCGGTGCGCAAGGTGCACAACCAGGGCCGTGCGGTCGATGTGCTGATGTGGCAGGGCACCCAGGACCCCACGGACCAGAACCTGCCCAAGCTGGTCCGCGAGGGCGCCCACACCCGCGCCTCCCTCGTGCTGGGCACCGAATCCCAAGCCCGCATGGCACTCGGGGACAAGGCCGTCGACGGCGGCGCCGCCCCGCACCTGCTGCGCCAGGGCCTGGACAAGGGCACCCTCGTCGTCGCGTCCGACGGCATCACGATCCCCGCCGGCCAAGCATCCATCACCGTGCGCACGCACTTCATCGATGACGAACCGGCAGCCGAGATCGCCGCCCGTGCCAAGGCGCTGCGCGATGGCGTCACGACCCTGCGGGTGGTCGACCAGGGCGAGGAACGGGACGCGCTCGCCGACGTCGCGGCCGTCATCGGCGATGAGTCCCGGCTGCGGACCAACGAGGTCCTCAAGCGGCTGCACGCCCTGGACCCCAAGGTCTACGGCGACCAGTGGACCAACGACCGGCTCAAGGCCCTGCTGGAGGAGCACGGCGAGGAGCCGAAGAAGTCGCACGGCGTCATGGTCGTCCACCGCGATCACGTCCTGCGCGCGCTCGCCAACCGCGACACGGATGGTTCCGCTTCCGCGTCCTGACCCCGGGGAGGAACACCCGCCCGCGCCGGGGAGGCGGGGAGAACTCCCCAACCCCCTCCCCGCACCGCCTCCCCCACGTTGATCAGCGAAAACACCGTTTCGGGGAGGCGGGGAGCCCACCTGCACCAACCCCCAAAACCCCCCTCCACAGCACACCCCCAAGGGGGTGTCTCTGCCTCCCCCAACACCCCTCGGAAGGGATTCCGCATGTTCCCCGAGAACACTCCGCACGTGCCCGCACAGCGGGCCGTGGAGGTCCATCACCCGACCCTGCTCCCGCCCGCCGTCGTAGCGTCGGCGCCGGTCGTCCCGATGCAGCCCGGCGCGGTGCCGTCGGTGGCGAGCGTCGTCCTGCCGGACGGCCGCGTCGTCACCGGCTACGCCATGAGCCCGGCGCAGCCCGAACCCCTCGCAGCCAAGCCACCGGTTTCCCGAGCGGCCGTCAACGTCGCCCTCGGAGGCGTCGGGTTCCTCGCCATGTGCGGCGGACTACTGCTGCTCACCACGTTCATCACCGCGCTGACCGCTCTGGTGACCCAGCTCATCATCCTGGCCGCCGTGATCTTCGGCGGATGGATCGCCGTGCAGGTGTTCAGCGCGAGCGGCCACCAGGGCGGCACCACGGTGAACATCCGCAAGGCCACGTTCAAGCGCAACCACTTCCACGGCTGACCAACCCGAAGGGACACCCGCCCCATGTTCGACATCCGCATCACCTGCGACCCCGCCGACGAACCCGAGATCGTGCACGCCCTCACCGAAGCATTCGACTGCGACCCCATCGAGCGCCGGCCCGCCCGCGACGGCTACCGCATCCGCCTCTACACCAAGGCATTCCACCCCGACCCCGCCGCCCTGCTCAACGAAGCCACCGACGCCTGACTACGCCAAGGGCGGCCCCCACCGTCTCGCCAAAGCCGCGGGGCCGCCCTTGCCAACCAGTCACCCACACAAGGAACTGGAGACATCCAGCATGACCCATGACCCCCGCTTAGCGCTGCTCCGTGCAGCGCTGGACGCCGCCGAACGTGGCTGGCACGTCTTCCCGCTGCGCCCTGGCAGCAAGCGGCCCGCCCTGCACGGTGAGAAGTCCTGCACCCGCACCGGCGAATGCTCCGGCGGACACCGCAAGTGGGAGCAGCGCGCCACCACCGACCCCGACCGCATCCGTGCCGCGTGGTCGCGGGCGCCGTTCAACGTCGGTATCGCGACCGGCCCGTCCGGGCTGGTCGTGGTGGACCTGGACACGCCAGAGCACAAAGGCAGTTCGGACGCGCCTGACGGCGCGGCAACCTTTGGAGCGCTCTGCGAGCGCGCCGCACAGGCCGTCCCCGACACCTACCGGGTGCGGACCACCAGCGGCGGAACCCACCTGTACTTCACCGCCCCGGCCGGCGTCCGCATCGGCTCCACAGCGGGCACCGTCGCCGAATCGGTGGACACCCGGGGGTGGGGCGGATACGTCGTCGCGGCGGGCAGCATCCTGCCCGCCGGACAGTACGAAGCCCTGAGCGCCCCTAAGACCGCCCCGGTGCCGTCGTGGCTCCAAAGCATCCTGCAACCCGCTCCCAAGCCCGCCCAGGCCCCGTCTGTGGCCGTAGCGGGGCAATCACGGCGATACGCGGACGTAGCACTCGCCAACGAGACACGGAACGTCGCCACCGCTCAACACGGCTCACGGGAAGCGGCGTTGTTCCGGGCCGCCCGCGCTCTCGGTCGCTTCGTCGCGTGGGGCGACCTCCCCCGACACCTGGTTGAACAGGCTCTTCAGGAGGTAGGCGAGGCGACCGGACTGTCCGCGTCCGAGTGCCGCTCCACCCTGCGCAGCGCCCTCAACTGGTCCATCACCCACAACAGCCGCAGCGGGGCGACGGCATGAGCACCCGTTCCCGCCCCCACCTGAAGAGCATCCCCACCACCCCGGACGGCCCGCCGGACGCTGCACAGGGTGCGGACACACCGGCCGTGGGCGAGCCGAAAGGCGCCGCCCGCAAGGGCGTCCCAACTGCTCTTCGTCCGAACCGATCCACCGCCCGGCCCGGTAGCGACCCGACCCCGGACGCGCCCGGTATCCGAATCTTCGCCCCGCCGGTCTACCGGCACCACTACGACGGCGCCCGCTGGTCGACGCGGCCCGGCGCCCTGCCCACCGCCGCCTATGCCTGCCCCTGCGGACTGACCGATACCGCCACCGGCCCCGAGAACGTGGCCGCGCTCGTCACCGAGTACGACGCCCACCGATCCGCCTGCACGGGAGCTTCCGCCGCACCCCCCGAAAGGAGGGCCGCCGCATGACCGACCGCATTGACGGCGCCGCGCTGCTCAACGAGGTGGAAGCCTTCCACCGCCGCTTCAACGTCTTCCCCAACGAGGCCGCCTACGTCGCCGTGGTCCTGTGGGACGCGCACGCTCACCTGCTCGACTGCTTCGAGTCCACCCCGCGCCTGGCGTTCCTGTCCCCGGAACCCGGGTCCGGGAAGTCGCGGGCGTTGGAGATCGTGGAAACCCTCGTGCCCAACCCCATGGCCGCTGTCGACGCCTCCGCCGCCGCGCTCTTCCGCGCCGTGGCCGGGGTCGACGGCAAACGGCCCACGATCCTCTTCGATGAGATCGACACCATCTTCGGCCCCAAGGCCGGGGAGAACGAACAGCTCCGGGGTTTCATCAACGCAGGCCACCGCCGCAACCGGCCGATGTTCCGATGCGTGGGAGACGGCGCCAACCAGACCGTGCAAGCGTTCCACTCCTTCGCCGCCGTCGCCGTGGCCGGGCTCGGCTACCTGCCCGACACCATCCGGGACCGCTCCGTCAACATCCGCATGCGCCGCCGGGCCCGCAACGAGACGATCGAGCCCTACCGCACCCGCATCCACGAAAAGGAAGGCTTCGCCCTGCGCGACCGGCTCGCCACCTGGGCCGAGCAGGTCAGCGAGCGCGTCATGAACGTGTGGCCGGCACTGCCCGACGGCGTCACGGACCGGCCCGCCGACGTATGGGAACCGCTGCTCGCGATCGCGGACGCCGCGGGCGGGGACTGGCCCGACCGGGCCCGCGAAGCCTGCATCGTCCTGGTCACCGCCTCCAAAGCCAACGACAAAGGCAGCCTCGGAGTCCGGCTGCTCACCGACCTGCGCGACCACGTGATGGTCGGCATCGACCGCCTGCCCACCGTCGCGATCCTGGACCGGCTCAACGCCCTGGACGACGCTCCGTGGGCGGACCTGCACGGCAAGCCGCTCGACAACCGGCGCCTGTCCCGGATGCTCGCCGAGTACATGACGGCCGACAACGAGCCGATCACCTCCCGCAACATCAAGGCCGCAGGGAGCGTCCTCAAGGGCTACTACGCCGCCGACCTCAGGGACGCGTGGGCCCGCTACTGCCCCCCACCCCCCGAAAGTCCGCTACCTCCGCTACCCGGCACCCAAAACGCCGCCTGACCAGCACTAACGCGGTAGCGGCAACCGGCCCCGGTTGCCGCTACCCCGCCGCTACCCATCCGCTACCGCTACCCCATCCCGCTACCCCGAACAGGCCCCTGACCTGCACGGTAGCGGAGGTAGCGGAAGTAGCGGCCCTCAGAGGGACCCCCGACGGACAGCCCCGGAGGAGTCACCGCATGACCACCGCCACGCCCCCGAGCCTGCAGGCGCTCAAGGTGCCGGAAGTCATGACCGCCCTGCGCCTCAGCCGCAGCAAGGTCTACGACCTCATCCGCTCGAAAGAGCTCGAAAGTTTCACGGCCGGACGAGCCCGCCGCATCCCGGTCGAGTCCGTCCGCCGCTACATGCAGAACCGCATCGAGGAGACCGACTGATGGCCAAGCGTGCCAACGGCGAGGGAACGATCAGCAAGCGTGCGGATGGCCGATACCACGCCGCCGCCTACGTGTACCGCCCTGACGGAACCCGCACCCGCAAGTTCGTCTACGGCAAGACCCGCAAAGAAGTGGCCGACAAGCTCACGGAGTTGCAGGAGAAGACACGCCAGGGGATTCCGGCCGCAGAGTCCACCATGGCGTTCGGCGACTACCTCACGTACTGGCTCGCCACCATCGCGCCGCAGCGACTCAAGCCGTCCACGCTGAACAGCTACGAAGGTCTGGCCCGCCTATACATCCGCCCCGCCCTCGGTAGGAAGCGGCTGAACCGGCTGTCCCCGGCGGACGTGCGCCGGTTCCTCGCGGAGTTCAAGGACTCCTGCCTGTGCTGCCTGCGTGGTGCAGACAAGGACCGGCCGGAGGACAAACGCTCGTGCTGCGCCGTGGGCCGCTGCTGCCAGCGTCGCCCGTCGGCCCGGACCGTCCAGTACATCCATGCCGTCCTCCGCTCCTCTCTCCAGCAAGCAATCCGAGAGGAGTTGATCGCGCGGAACGTCGCCCGGATCGTTGAGACTCCCACCGTCACCCGCAAGGAGGTGCGTCCGCTGGACGCCGCAGAGGCTCGCCTCATGCTCAAGACCGCCCGGTCCCACCGCCTCTACGCCCTGTGGCTGCTGCTCGTCTCGACAGGCCTGCGACGGGGTGAAGCACTTGCCCTCACGTGGGCGGACGTCGACCTCACAAACGGTCAGCTTCGCGTCCGCCGGAACGTCCAGCGCATCCGACGTGAGCTGATCTTCGGCACCCCCAAGACCACGCGTTCCATCCGCACGGTCTCCTTGCCGAAGCACTGCATGCGGGCACTTGCCCAGCACCGAACCCAGCAGGAGCGGGAACACAAAGTCGCGGGGAAGAAGTGGCAGCCCGCGCCCGGACAGCCGGACGGCCTGATCTTCACTACGACGCACGGTCGGATCACGGACCCCCGCAGCCTGAACAGGATGCTCACCATCCTGTGCCGGGATGCCGGCGTGCGGCGGGTGCGGGTGCACGACCTCCGGCACACATGCGCCTCACTGCTGCTCGCGCAGGGCGTGGACGCTCGCACGATCATGGAAACGCTCGGGCACAGCACGATCACGATGACGCTGGACACCTACGCGCACGTGATGAGCACGACGCTCAAGGCCGCCGCTGACCGAATGGACGACGCCCTCGGGCTGGACGAGTCCGGCGAGGGATCCGGCAGCGAGCAGGAGGCAGACACCGAGGAGTGATCGGCACTCTCAACCGCGTTGATGTCAGCCGTTGATGTCAAAGGCCCCCTGGGATCATCCCGGGGGGCCTTTGACCTGTGTGCACTCGGCAGGATTCGAACCTGCAACCTTCTGATCCGTAGTCAGATGCTCTATCCGTTAAGCTACGAGTGCTTGTTCTGTTTTTTCGCCGCTCCCGGCCCTTCCGGCCCGCTCGCGGCGACAGGAAGAACATTACATGACTGCCGCCGCCATGTGAAATCCGTTTGCCGCACCCCTTGTGACCTGCGGAAATGTGCGGAAGCGGGTGCAGCGGGCGTACAGGGGCTCCGAACGCGAAACAGGGAGCCTGGCTGAGATCAGCCGGGCTCCCTGTCGGAGGGCGGAGGCGGAGGGATTTGAACCCTCGATGGGCTTTAAGGCCCAAACCGCATTAGCAGTGCGGCGCCATAGACCGGACTAGGCGACGCCTCCAGCACAACCGCCCGCGCGAGCGCGTTCGGTGCGTGCAGATGATGACACAGTCGAGCGTGCTGTCACCAATCGACCTCCACGGTACTAGGCGGAGAGCCCGCAGGGCAAAGCTCTTCTCGGCGTGCTGCGCGCGCAACGTCCGGCCCGGTGTGGCGTTAGGCAGGGCATGTCGCAGGTGAACCGTTCCGTCTCCGCCCGGCTGCTCCTCGCGGCCGGCTCCCTCGTCGCCGTCGCCTCCGGGACCGTCGTGCCCGCCGCCGCTCAGGCCCAGGGCCCGGTCCCCGGCCGCTCCGGTGATCACCTCGTCGTCACCGTCGCCGGCACCGGTGCCAGCGACGGCACCCATGAGCTGACCTGCCACCCGGCCGGAGGCGATCACCCGGACCCGGCCGGCGCCTGCGCCGCGCTCGACGGCGGGACCCGGTGGGGCCGGGACCTCTTCGCTCCCGACGCGCCCGGCGGGCTGTGCACCATGCAGTACGGCGGGCCGGCGACCGCGCATGTCACGGGGACCTGGGCCGGGCGCCCGGTCGACGCCCGGTTCGACCGGGGCGACGGGTGCGCGATCGCGCGGTGGAACCGGTTCGTGCCGCTCCTTCCCGACGTCCGGGCGCAGGGGCTGGGAGCGTAGAGCGGCCTGTGTCCCGTACCGCTTCGGCATACCGGAGGCACCGGGTCCGTAAAGGTCCCGCGAAGGTGTCGCGAAGCCCCGTGGGGCAAGGGGCGCAGGCAGGAGGGGCGGAGGGGCGGGCGGTCATACGTTCTACGTCACCGCCTGGTGCGACCTCGCTCTCATCCGGCGTCGCGAGCGCAACCCCAGCCCTTAGACTCCCTCGCGTGACACGCTGCGGACCGATTGGCAAGATGGCCGGAGCGGTCGGCTAGGTGCGGTAACAGGGAGGAAGCGTCTCGTGAGCAGCAGGCCATCCCGAGGCGCTGCTCGCCTCGCAGCCATACTCGACGCGCTTCCCGATGCGTTGGTGCTGGTCAACGCCAATGGGACCGTCGTCAACGCGAACACCATCGCCCTGGAGGCCTTCGAGGCGCCGGGCACCGCGCTGGTGGGGCGCGGGCTGCTCGACCTGCTGCCGCAGTTCGACTCCAAGCTGATCCCCGGCTCGATGCGCCGGCCCGACCACATGGACCCGCAGGGCCGGACCAAGCCGACCCGGATGACGGCCCGCCGCACCGACGGCACCGAGTTCCCGGTCGAGGTCACGTCCGCGAATCTGGAGAACGGCCAGCAGGCCTACGACGGACACGGCTACAGCGGCGACGAGCTGCTGATGCTCGTCGTCCGGGACCTGACCGGCACCGTCGACACCGAGGCCGAGCTGGCGCGTTCGCAGCGGCAGACGGAGATGATCCTGCGGGCCGCCTCCGAGGGCGTCGTCGGCACCGACACCGACGGGCGGATCGTCCTCGTCAACCCGGCCGCCGCCCAGATCCTCGGGTACCGGGCCAGCGACCTCGGCGGCCGCGAGCTGCACACCCTCGTGGCGCACTCCCGCGCCGACGGCTCCCCCTTCCCGTACCAGGAGTCCCCGCTCGCCGACACCCTGCGCTCCGGGCGCAAGCACCGGGTGCGCGGGCAGGTGCTGTGGTCCAAGAGCGGCGACCAGGTCTCCGTCGACCTGACGACGGCCCCCGTGCGCGACGGCGACCAGCTCGTCGGCGCCGTCATGACCTTCACCGACCGGCGGGCCTACGACACCCTCATCGAGGAGAAGGAGGCCGCGCAGCGGCAGCACGAGGAGGAGCTGGAACGCCTCGCCGAGGAGCACGCCTCCGAGCTGACCGCACTGCGCCAGAAGCACGTCGCCGAGATCGAGGAGCTCGAGGAGCGGCACGCGGAGGAACTCGCCGCCGGTGAGGAGCGGTACGCCGCCCTCGGTGAGCGCGAGAAGGACCGGCACGAGGCGCTGGCCATGCGGCACGAGCAGCTGCTGACGCTGCTCGGGGGCTCCCTGCGCGGCCCGCTGGACGAGCTGCGCCGCGAGCTGGCGGCCCTGGCGGCGGACGACGCGGGGCAGTTGTGGCCCGAGGCGAACCAGGTGCTGCACCACCTGTCGGCGGGCTACTCGCGGATCACCACCCTGATCGACAACGTCCTCGGCTACCAGCGGCTCGACGCCGGGACCGACGGGATACAGCGCACGAAGGTGATGCTCGACGCGGTCGTCGCGGCGGGCGTGGACGGGGCCGTCGAGCTGATCGGCCCGGGCCGGGTGCAGTTCGCCGTGCACGCGCCGCCCATCGAGGCCGAGGTCGACCCGCAGCGCCTGGCGACCGCGCTCGCGCATCTCGTCGCGGACGTCGCCGGGGTGGACGCCACCGGCAACTCGCCGGTGTCGGCGGGCGGTTACCTGGACAACACGGTCGTCGTCGCGGCGGCGCAGCGCGGCGAGGTCGTCCGCATCGAGGTGCGCGGGCCGTACACCGGGGGAGACCCGGTGCACGAGCCGATCGTGCGCGGGATCGTCCGCGCGCACGGCGGTGTCCTGCAGACGCACGAGGTGCCGGGGATGAGCGGCAGCGCGTTCGTCCTCGAAGTGCCCATCGGAGGCGGCGCGGGAGCCGTTCCCGCCGCTCCCGCCAAGGCCCCGGCGGAGGTTCCGGCCGAGGAACCGGCCGGCTCCGACGACGCGGCGCAGAGCGGTGGCGGCGGGCGGCGGCGGGCCCGGCGCTCGTCCGTCGACGCCTTCCTGGAGAGCGAGTCCCCCGAGGCCCAGGCCGAGGCCGTCGCCGGTGCGGAGGGTGCCGCGCCGACCGGACGGCGGCGCAGGCGGGCCGCCGCGCCCGCGCTCCCCCAGGCCCCGGCCGCCGCCGTGGAGAACGCGCCCGAGGTCTCCGGCGGCACCGGACGGCGCCGTGGTCGCCCGGCCGAGGCCGGCGGGGACGCCGTCTCCGAGGGTGCCGTCGTCATGGCCGGTGAGCAGTCCGCGGGCACCGCCGCCACGGGGAACAACCTGGGCGGGACCGTGCCGCCGCAGGGTGTGCCGTCCGGCGGACGCCGTGCCCGGCGTGACGGCGGACAGCAGCCGGCCCTGGCGCCCGCGCCCGCCGCCGCGCTCCCGGCGGCCGGTGACGCCGCCCAGCAGCCCGCCGCGCCGGACGCCCCCGCGGCCGGTGACGCCCCGCAGCCGACCGGGCGGCGCCGGCGCGCGCTGGCCGCCGCGGCCGAACGGGCCGCCGCCGCGCAGGCCCAGGAGGCGGGCCCGCGCCAGGTGTTCGCGCTGCCCCCGGCCGACGCGGACCGCGCGCCCGGCACCGCTGCCGCACCCGTCGCCGCCGCGCAGGCCGCCGTACCGGAGGCCCTTCCGGAGGCTGTGCCGGACGAGGGGCACGCCGTCGCGCACGATCCGGCCGAGGACCACACCCCGCCGCAGCCGCACCCCACGACCGCGCCCACCGGACGGCGCCGCCGTGCCGTGGCGCGCCCGCCGGAGGAGGCGGCGGCGCCTGGAGTGCCCGTGGCCGCTCCTGTTCCGGCGCAGCAGGGGGTGCCGCAGGGGCATCCCGTCCCGGCCGCCGCTCCCACGCCCGCGCCCGCGCCCACTCCTGTCACGGCCCCGGCCGCGCAGGCGGCTCCCGCCCAGCCCGTGCCGCCCGCCGTCGTTCCCGGTGGTCCGCTCCCGGCCGAGGCGCCGCCGGGCCAGGGCACCCCGGCGCACGGCACGCCCGCGCAGGGCGTCCCCGCCCCGGTCGCGCAGCAGTGGCCCGCCGCCGACGGCACCGCCGGGGCCGGCGTCGTACCGCCGCAGGGCGCTCCGCAGCCCGCGCAGCCGCAGGTGCCGCAGGGCACTCCCGCGCCCGGGACCCCGTTGCCGCCGGAGGCGGCGGCCGGGCGGCCGCAGCGGGCCGCGCAGCCGTTGCCCGCCGAGGCGCCCGGCGCCCCCGTCGACCCCAACTCCACGCAGGGGCGCGCGATCAGCGTGCGCACGCTGGGGCAGGGCGTGCCGTTCACCCGGCAGGCGGCGCAGGTGCAGCAGCCCTCGCAGGCCACGCCCCCGCCGCACCAGACGAACGGCGGACGGCGCCGCAAGCTGGGCACGCCGCCCGACCCCGCCACGCGGGCCGGTGCGGCCGAGCAGCCCGCGCGCCCGCATCCGCCGGCCGCCGAGCAGGCGGCGCCCGCCGCGCCCCAGCCGCAGCCCTCCCCGCCGTCGGGCGCCGGGCAGAACCGGCTCGCGCCGGTGGCGGAGGCGGCCGGGCGGTCGTACGCCATAGGCGCCCCGGACGAGAACGCCGCCGAGGGGCCCGAGCCGCTGGACGGGCCGGGCGGGGCCGTCGAGGTCGCCGATCCCCCGCGCCCGCAGCCGATGGACGACGAGCTGCCCCCGGAGCCGCTGGACAACCCGCGGCGGCTGCTGGTGTGGCCCGCGCCGGACGTGACGACCCAGCAGGCGCTGAGCGACCGCGGCTACCGGCCGGTGGTGGTGCACTCGCGCGAGGAGGTGGACGCGCAGATCGCGGCGTTCCCGGCCGCGCTGTTCGTCGACCCGCTGACCGGCCCGATCACCCGGACGGCGCTCCAGTCGCTGCGGCAGGCGGCGGTCGCCGCGTCCGTGCCGGTGATGGTGACCGCGGGACTCGGGCAGGCGTCGCGGGAGGCCGCGTACGGCGCCGACCCCGCCGTCCTGCTCAAGGCGCTGGCGCCCCGGGACAGCGAGCAGCATCCGCCGCGGGTGCTGCTGATCGAGGAGCACGCGGAGATCGCGCTGGCGCTGACGGCGACGCTGGAGCGGCGGGGCATGCAGGTGGCCCGTGCGGCGAGCGACGCCGACGCGGTGGCGCTGGCCGGGGACTTCCGGCCGAACCTGGTCGTGATGGACCTGCTGCAGGTGCACCGGCGCCGGGCGGGGATCGTGGACTGGCTGCGCGCCAACGGGCAGCTCAACCGCACGCCGCTGGTCGTCTACACGGCCGCCGTCGACCAGGCCGACCTGCCGAGCCTGGCCTCGGGCGAGACGGTCCTGTTCCTGGCGGAGCGCTCCACGAGCCCCGAGGTCCAGACCCGCATCGTGGACCTCCTGTCCAGAATCGGCACGAACTGACCCCGCGCCCCCGGGAAGGGGCGCGGGCAACGGCGCGCGAAGGGGCGCGGGGAACCGCGCGAGCGGCCACGGCGAACCCGCGGCCGACCGTCGGCAGTCCCCCGCCCCAAGGGGCCCCCGTCAGAGCCGGGTGACGTCCAACCCGCCTTCGGCGTACTGCCTGCGCAGCACCTTCTTGTCGAACTTGCCCACGCTCGTCTTCGGCACCGCCTCGATCACCGTCCACCGCTCCGGCAGCTGCCACTTGGCGATCCGGCCCTCCTCGGCGAGGAAGGCCCGCAGGGTCGTGAAGTCGGCGGTGGCTCCCTCCTTGAGGACGACCGTGGCCAGCGGCCGCTCGCCCCACTTGTCGTCCGGAACGGCGACCACGGCCGCCTCGGCGACGTCCGGGTGGGACATCAGCGCGTTCTCCAGGTCCACCGAGGAGATCCACTCGCCGCCGGACTTGATGACGTCCTTGGCGCGGTCGGTGAGGGTGAGGAAGCCGTCGGGGGAGATCGTGCCGACGTCACCGGTCTTCAGCCAGCCGTCCTCGCTGAACTTGTCGGCGGGGCGCAGCGGCTCGGCGTCGGGGCCGTTGTAGTAGGCGCCCGCGATCCAGGGCCCGCGCACCTCCAGCTCACCCGCGGACTCGCCGTCCCAGGGGAGGCGCTCGCCGCCGGGGCCGGTGAGCCGGGCCTCGACGCCCGCCGGGAAGCGGCCCTGTGTGAGTCGGTAGGCGAACTCCTCGTCGGTGCCGACGGCGTGGGCCGGGGGCCGGGCGACCGTGCCGAGCGGCGAGGTCTCCGTCATGCCCCAGGCGTGGCAGACCCGCATGCCCAGCCGGTCGAACGCCTCCATGAGCGAGGGCGGGCAGGCCGAGCCGCCGATGGTGACCTGGGTCAGGGAGGAGACGTCCCGGGGCTTGGCGGTCAGCTCGGCGAGCAGGCCCTGCCAGATGGTGGGCACGGCCGCCGCGTGCGTCGGCTTCACCAGCTCGATCATCTCGGCGAGGGGCGCGGGCTGCAGGAAGCGGTCGGGCATCAGCATGTTGACGCCGGTCATGAAGGTGGCGTGCGGCAGACCCCAGGCGTTGACGTGGAACTGGGGGACCACGACGAGCGAGGTGTCCTGGTCGGTGAGCCCCATCGACTGGGTCATGTTGACCTGCATGGAGTGCAGGTAGATCGAGCGGTGCGAGTAGACGACGCCCTTGGGGTCGCCCGTGGTGCCGGAGGTGTAGCACATGGCGGCGGCCTGGGTCTCCTCCAGCGCGGGCCACTCGTACGCCGTCGCCTTGCCGGCGATCAGCTCCTCGTAGTCGTGCACCTGGACGGAGGCGTCCGCGAGGGCGGACCGGTCGCCGGGGCCCGACACCACGACGTGCTTCACCGTCTTGAGGTGCGGCAGCAGCGGGGCGAGCAGGGGGAGGAGCGAACCGTTGGCGATGATCACCCGGTCCGCCGCGTGGTCGACGATCCAGGTCAGCTGCTCGGCCGGCAGGCGCAGGTTCAGGGTGTGCAGGACCGCGCCCATGGAGGGGATCGCGAAGTACGCCTCGACGTGCTCGGCGTTGTTCCACATGAGGGTCGCGACCCGCTCGTCGTCGGTCACGCCCAGGTCGTCCCGCAGGGCGTGCGCCAGCTGGGCGGCGCGGGCTCCGACCTCGGCGAAGGAGCGGCGGTGCGGTTCGGCCTCGCCGGTCCAGCTGATGACCTGCGATGTGCCGTGGATCGTCGACCCGTGGGCCAGGATCCTCGAGATCAGCAGCGGTACGTCCTGCATGGTGCTCAGCACGGCGTCCTCCCGGGGGCGACATTGCCTACGCGGTGGTAAGGGTTGCGGAGATTCTGCGCGCATACCGCGCGGTATGTCACTAGGCCCGGGTGATCGATCATGTCACGTTGCGTTCACGGGGCTCGGCGGCTACGGGCTTGACGCCCCGCGGCTGCGGGTGAGACGCCCTGGGGCTGCCAGGTGAGAGGGAGGATCTCACCGGCGCCGGCCCCGTGTGACAGCCGCCCGGCCTGCGCCCGGTCAGCGGACCGGCACCAGCTCCGGGTCCTCGCGCAGCTTGCCGAGCGCCCGCGACACCGCCGACTTCACCGTGCCGACCGAGACCCCGAGCACCTCGGCCGTCTGGACCTCGCTGAGGTCCTCGTAGTACCGCAGGACGACCATCGCCCGCTGCCGTGCCGGGAGCCGCATGATCGCGCGCCACATGGCGTCGCGCAGCGCCTGCCGTTCCGCCGGGTCGTCGGCGTGGCCGGGCAGCGGCTCCGGCTCGGGCAGCTCGTCGCAGGCGAACTCGTCGACCTTGCGCTTGCGCCACTGCGAGGTGCGCGTGTTCAGCAGGGCCCGGCGCACATAGCCGTCGAGCGCCCGGTGGTCCTCGATGCGCTCCCAGGCCACGTACGTCTTGGTCAGCGCCGTCTGCAGCAGGTCCTCGGCGTCGCTCGGGTTCGCGGTGAGCGAGCGGGCCGTGCGCAGCAGCACCGGCTGCCGGGCGCGTACGTACGACGAGAAGGAGGGGTACGTCGAGGGGTACGTCGCGTTCGGCAGGGACCGCGTCGCGGCGTCGGAGGCGCTGGTGCAGACGGGTGGGGTCATGGCTCCACGCTATGAGCGGACCCCGCTCCGGCGGATCGGCCGCAGGTGCCGAAGCCGCGTCCGCCTCAGGTTGTAGGGGTGGGGCCTGCTCCACCTCCTGAAGGTGGACGAACGTCCCCCCTCCCACTGAGGGATGTCCCTCATGGTCGTCCGGTCGGCCGCGAGGACGAGCCCCGGGGCCGGCACCCCCGTCCCGGCGGCCGGCACCCCCGTCCCGGCCGTCACGAGCGTCGTACGGGATGCCCACGTCGACGTCCGCCGGGCGGAGTCCGGACGCCCGCCACGGCCGGCGCGCCACGACGCCCGCCTCGGGCAGGCCGCCGAGGCCGCCCCGGTAGAAGATCGTCATCCGCTTGGCTTCTGGCTGTCCGTCAGACACTGAAGAGCCTCAAGACCCATGGCCGCGAACACGCCTGCGCGGCGGTGCCGGAGCACCGCCGCGCAGCCATGTGAAACCCCACAAGCACACCCACGGACAGAGAGGGCCGGTGCCTGAGCACCGGGGCACCGGCCCTCTCAGCTCACCACCAGAGCGGGGTGAAGGTGACGGACGTGTTGTCGTTGCCCTGGTTGACCGAGGTGAACGCGGAGCCGTTGACCTGGGCGGTGTTGCTCTGGTTCGAGGCCCCGGACCCGGTCGCCTGCTGCTGGGTGGTCGACGAGGTACCGAAGTTGTCGCCGCCGACCCCGCTGCCGAGGAGGCCCTGGACGGCGGTCGAGACGGCCGCACTGGATCCGTCGTCCGCGAATGCGCCGTTGTCCGCGCTGGCCACCCCGGCGAACAGGGCGGCGGCGAGCGGGAGTGCGGTGACGGCTGCGACGACGCGGGCGGTACGGATGCTTGCCATGTTGTTCCTCCAGAACAGGTGCGCCCAGGCTCCCCGCCGGACGCATTGGTGGTGCGTGAAGTACTGCTTCTCTCCGGGCAGTTGGCCGACCGTCCCGAAGTCCTGCACGACGTCGCGAGAACAGAGTTGCCCACCGGAACCCCGGCGAACCACCCCGGACGGCCCTATTCGCCCTCAAGCGTGAGGACAAGTCGATAAACCCCTATCGCCACACTTAGCGCTCAGTCGGGACAGCCAGGACACCTCCGACCTCAAGCCCCGCAAGGGGCGAAAGGTTCCACCTGTCACTCGGGCCACCCGCCACGACCGGCGTGTCACGCGCCGCCCCGCACCACCCCCTCTTCCTTTTTTCGAACACTCGTACGAACATAGAGGCATGGCCACCACCGACCGGCAGGCCACGACGCTGGCCCTCGCACACGCCCTGTCAGCCGCCGAACGCGGACTGGCCGTCATCCCCCTGTCCCGGACGAAGCTCCCGGCCCTGCGCTCCCCGCACCGCGACGACCCCGCGCCCAAGCTCTGCCACGGCGAGTGCGGCCGCCCCGGACACGGGGTCTACGACGCCTCCACCGACCCCGCCCGCATCCGCGAACTCTTCGCCGCCGCCCCCTGGGCCACCGGCTACGGCATCGCCTGCGGACTGCCGCCGTACCATCTGATCGGCGTCGACCTGGACGTCAAGTCCGACGCGGACTCCTCGGCGGCCCTGCGCGAACTGGCGCTGCGGCACCTGTTCACGATCCCGCCCACCGTCGTCGTCCTGACGCCGAGCGGCGGCCGGCACCTGTGGCTGACCGGCCCGCCGGACGTGGTCGTGCCGAACTCCGCGGGCCGGCTCGCGCCCGGCATCGACATCCGCGGCGCCGGCGGCTACCTGGTCGGCCCCGGCTCCCGTACCGAGCACGGCGTCTACCGCACCGCCCCCGGCACCGCCCACATCGGCCCGGCGCCCTGCCCGCGCGCGCTGCTGCGCCTGCTGCTCCCGCCGCCGCGCACGCACCACCCCACGCCCCCGTCGGCCGGCGGTCACGGACAGGGTCTCGTCCAGTTCGTGCTGGCCGCCCACGAGGGCCAGCGCAACACCCGCCTGTTCTGGGCCGCCTGCCGGGCGTACGAGGACGGCATCGGGCCCGCCCTGGTCGAACCGCTCGTCGAGGCCGCCCTCGACACCGGCCTGACGGAACGGGAGGCCCGCGCCACGCTCGCCTCGGCGGCCCGCCTGACGGGCCACCACCCCTGACACCGTCCCGGGAAAACCGGGGCGACCCGCCCCGCACCCCCGCCCTACAGTGCCGTCATGTCCCTGACCCGTGTGACCCTCACGTCCGGCCGTTCCCTCGACCTCGCCGAACTCCGGCTGACGTCGACGTACGGCGGCATGCTGGAGGGCTACCCCTGCAAGCTCGTCAACGACATGACGGTCCACGGACTCCTGAGCAACGCCCGGCACACCCACCCGTCCTCGCCGGTCCACCTGGTCCCGCCGGACCTGGACCGCCCCGACCAGCCGGCGGGCCCCTTCGGCCCGGTCGAGATCCTGCCGCCCGTGGCCTGCGTCGGCTCGTTCCGCTCGACAGCCCTCGACCCGTCCCACGACCCGGTCCTGCACCGCTCGTCCCTCACGGTCGTCTGGTTCCAGCCAACGACCCGGGTGCCGTCCGGCGAGGACGCGGAGGAGTCGCTGCGGGGGATCGACTGGGAGGGGCTGGCGGACGACTACGAGCTGTAGGCGGGAAGGACGCCCTTGACCTGGAGCGCGCTCCAGATACCAGCATGAGTCGCATGACGACGACCAGTGACCCTCAACTCGTGCTGGGAACCATGGACTTCGGCACCCGCGTGGACGCCGACCGGGCCTTCGCGATCCTCGACTCCTTCGTCGCCGGCGGTGGCGTCTGGCTGGACACGGCGAACTGCTACTCCTTCTGGAACGACCCGAGCGGCGTCGGCGGGGCCAGCGAGCGGGTGATCGGGGCGTGGCTGCGGGCCCGCCCGGGCGCACGCGACACGGTGCGGATCGCGACGAAGGTCCGGCAGAACCCGCTCGTCCCGCACTCCTGGCCGCAGAGCGCCGAAGGGCTGTCCGCGCGGGCCGTCCACGCCGGTGTGGAGGAGAGCCTGGGGCGGCTCGGCGTCGACCACGTCGACCTGCTGTGGGCGCACGCCGAGGACCGTGCCGTGCCGCTGGAGGAGACGGTCGGCGCGTTCGGCGAGCTCGTCGCTAAGGGGGTCGCCCTGCGGGTCGGGGCCGCGAACCACGCCGCCTGGCGGGTCGAACGCGCCCGGTCCCTGGCACGGGAGCAGCGCGTGGAGCCGTACACGGCCCTGCAACTGCGCCACTCCCTCGCCCAGCCGCGCCCCCTCACCCCGCTCCCGGAGGCCGGCCACCGCCTGCTCACCGCCGAGGACCTGGACCTCGCCCGCTCCGAGGGGCTCGCGGTGTGGGCGTACAGCGCGCTGATCTGGGGTTCCTACGTACGCCCGGACAAGCCGCTGCCGGAGACCTACGATCATCCCGGTACGGCCAGGGTGCTGTCCGTCCTGGACGAGGTCGCCGCGGAACTCCGGGCCACCCGCAACCAGGTCGTCCTGGCCTGGCTGATGCGGCAAGGCATCGACCCGATCGTCGGAGTGAGCCGGGTGGACCAACTCGAGGAAGCACTCGCGGCACGCCAAGTACGCCTCACCGAGGCACACATGACCCGCTTCGCCGAAGCCCGGTGACACTCCCCGAGGAGGCAGCCCCATGACCACCGTCAGCCCGGCGACGGCCGCCGAACGCACCGGCGTCTCCCTCGACACCCTGCGGTACTACGAGCGCGAAGGACTCATCGGACCGATCCGCCGCTCCACCGGCGGGCACCGGGAGTACACCGAGGACGACCTGTTCTGGATCGGCATGGTCACCTGCTTCCGCGACGCGGGCCTCGGCATCGCGGACCTGCGGGAGTTCGTCGCGATGCTGCGCGCCGACCACCCCCCGCACCACCGCGTCGCCTTCCTCCGCGACCGCCGCGCTGCCCTGGAACAACGCGTGGACGCCCTGCGCCGGGCCATCGGCGTCCTGGACGACAAGATCGCCTACTTCAGCTGAGCGCGAGCCGGATCCGAGTGAACTCCCGTGCCAAGTACCTCAGATGATCCTCAGCTCTGTTGATAATCGGCGCTCTGCTCGGCGATGATCACCATGCTTCCGCACCCACCTCGCCCCTGACCAGGGCAATCACGGTGGTGTGCCGAATGTGAACACCTTTCACATGAACAGAGGGGGAACCTCAGCATGTCTGCCTTCATCAGCTCGCGGACCGGCGCTCCGCTCCGACGCCGATCCATGATGGTGGCCGGAATCGCCGCCGCCGCTGTCTTCGTCACAACCGGCGCCGCTCACGCCGCCCAGGCCCAGCCGCGGTCCGAGGCCGCGGCATCGTCCGTCGTCCTGTCCTCGCTGGACGGCATCGGCACGGAGGACGAGGTCCTGGCCGGCATCGAGGAGGCGCTGAGCCTCTTCACAGAGATCCCGGACGAGGTGCTGGCTCAGGGCGAGGATGCCACCAAGCAGTGGCTGAACGAGCGCATAGCCAAGACCAGTGGAAAGCGGTCCTTCAACGCGGGCGGTTGTGCGCGCGGAATCCTGCTCGCCATCGGTTCCAACATCTTCGCTGTCGCCAAGATCTACAAGATGAAGAAGGCGATCGACAAGCTCGGCGGCATCAAGAAGGTCGTCGCCAAGATCCGCTCCAAGAAGAAGGCGGGCAAGACCTTCAAGAAGGGAATCATGGAGGTCTTCGAGGAGGCGGGTTCCGGCCTCGGCGGCATCGCTGCGGAGATTCTCGGCATCGACGGTGTCATCAAGAACTGCTGGTGACGAGTCCGTGGCCGAAAGGGAGGTGTACTGATCATGGACATCACAGCAAGCGTCCTGCGCTGGGGGTTCTTCGCAGCCGGAGCAGCCCTGCTGGTCGCCTTCGCCTTCGCCGCTGTGCGCCGTCACCGCGACGGAGCCCGCTTCGGTGAGCTCGCCGAACTGATGGAGCGTGAGTGGTTCAGCGCCGGCAAGGTGTTCTTCACCGTGTTGGCGGGGCTCGCGGGTTCCTATCTGGCGGCATATGTGGGCGGGACCCGCGGCCCGCTGTCGGAAAGCGTCCCGATCCTGTTCCCGCTGGGCATCGTGGCGGCATTCGTGGTCTGCCGCACGACCATGACGGGCGAGCGTGAACCCCTGCGAGTCAAGGCACTGGTGCTGCTGGCCGCACCACTGCCGCTCGGCGCAGTGATGACGGGCTGGTAGCAGCCGACTGTGCGGGCATACGAACGGCCCCTGACCAGCAACTTGGTCGGGGGCCGTTCACGCGCGATGGGCGTGGGTTCGGACCCTGGTGATTGTGGCCGCAACAACGGTTTCCAGAACCTCCCGGTGCCTCGGCGGGCAACGCCACTCCGCCACAGGTACACACGCCCGGGCCGCCTGTCACCATGAGACGGGCAACAGGCCTCAGCACCCAGATGCCCCACGCGACAAAGCCTGTCTCCCTTGGGGCGTAGCTGCCCCACGGCTTCTTGATGGCACTCCGTGAGCCGCACTTGAACAGCGTTGCTGCAGTCCCAGCCGGGCGGCTGGCGCTAACGCATAGAGCGCCCATGAGGTCACTCCGCTAGCGTGCGGCCCATGACCAACCACGCCCCGGGTTGTCCCCAGTGCCGCCAACCCATGAAGTCCGGCGGCCTGGTCCTCTCCGAGCGCGAGGGCGACGGCCGGCGGGCCTGTCGGTCGCTGTGGAGGTGTGCCGGTGGGCATGTCTATTGGAACTGGGCGGACCGGCCGGACGAACCGTGGGAAGTCTGCCCGGTACCAGGGTTGTTCCGCTGATTCCCCAGTCCCGGTAGCCGGACGCGGGGACGGCGCCGGGCCGGCCGACTATCCCTCACCCAGCAGCGCGGCGAGGGGGTCCTCGGTGAGCGGGGTCGGCGCGGCCAGGGTCGCCTCGTAGGCAGGGCGCGGGAAGACGTAGGGGCCCAGGGGCAGTTCGCCCCACTCCGGCCGGGCGGGCTGGTGGAAGCGGGACCAGACGACTTCCGTCGCCGTGGCGCGGACCATGGCGAGCAGGGGCCAGCAGGCGTCGATTCCGCAGGGGCAGCCCAGGAGGCACATCGCGCCCGTGTGGTGGTCGCGGAGGGCTGGTTGGGCGTCGCCCAGGAAATGGGCCCGGGCCCGGGTGCCGTCGGCGTCGTCGTCCAGGTGCAGCGGGGCGTGTTGTCCCAGGATGAACTCGTCGCGCTCCTGCCGGGTGTAGTCGTCCTCGTCGAGTTCCTGGTCCCAGAGCGCGCGCGTCGCTTCCGCGACCAGGACGCGCATGTCGGTGCCGTCGATCCGGATGCCCCAGGCCCTGAGGTGCGGGTGGCCGGGGTGGGGGTGGCGCAGAAACTCCACCCGGTGCGAGACGGTCGACGGACGCATCCGCCCATCCTGCGGCGCCCATCCGACCGACTCCACCGAGTATCGCCGCGACGGGGGCGCCGGTTGAGCGGACCGGCAGACCGGCCGTGCCCCATCCATGCCCGACAGGCCGGGACTCAGGGGGAATCGTGGTGGCCGGCATGCAGCTCACACGCCGACGGCCCCCGACCGAGTCACCCGGTCAAGGGCCGTCCACTGTGTGACTACTGAACCCCCGCCGTACTCGGCGTATCTCTCTGACAGTCAGCACGCCCGCAGCGGCTGTCCCCATGAGACAAACAACAGGCGTCAGCACCCAGATGCCCCATGCGACGAAGCCCGTTTCCACCGGCTCGTAGCTGCCCCACGGTTTCTGCGCGGCACGAATGACTTCTCCAGGGTGTCCTTCGTACTGAATCTCCACCGTCTGCGCCTCATCGCCCACCAGTGGGCCGCTGCAAACAGAGTGGCTCCCCCCACGCCCGCCGCCCTCACGACGGCACTCTGTGAGCCGAACCTGGACAGCGTCCCCCAGCAGGTCCAGCCGCACGAGACCGGTGATCACAGTCCATGCCACCGCTGCGACGCCCAGCAGGGTGAACACGCTGTAGGCAACGATGTTGCGCTTCCGCCCCCTCGTCATACACACAGCATGCCTTGGGCCTGATCAAGGCGATAGATCGAACCACCCCACCCAAAACGCGAAAGGAACGCCCCGACCGTTCGCGGTCACGAGGCGTTCTTTCGGGATGTGGACGGGCAGTGGGCCTTCAGCCTGGGTCGTCGGTCGACCGCAGGTCACTCAAGGGGTACCGCCGGAACGAGCGGACCCAGACCGTCGACTACCGATCAGACGGGGACCGTGCCCCAGGCGTACCCGATCGAGCGGGAAACCACGGGGAGCACCGGGTAGTCAAGGTAGCCGGACACGAGAACGGCCCCCGACCGAGTCACCCGGTCAAGGGCCGTCCACTGCGCGGTGGGTGTGGGATTTGAACCCACGGTGACGTCGCCGCCACGACGGTTTTCAAGAGCGCTGGGTAGAGCAGCAGGGGACACTCCCTGACCTGCATCCTTCCGCGCGAGCCGAGTTCTCACCCCGGATCTTGGCCACAGGATGGCCGCAGGCAGTCGCCACGCGCTTAGAGGCAGGTACCTACCTCCACCTAACGACGGCCGGCGGCCACACCTGCCCGAAACAGGAAACCGAACTATCGGACGCTTGAGCGCCGTCCGCTAGGAGTCCACCCGGAGACCAATCGATCAACCCGCTGCACGACCACCAAGATGATCACCGCAGTGACCAGCCAAGTGGCCTGCGCCAGGATTCCGGTCAGCGTCTCCCCGTTGATCACACATGCCACACAGGTGGCAATGAAGATCAAATAGCTGTTGCGGCTGTCAGTGCCGTATGCGAAGGTACGAGACAGCATGCCCTCCCGTGAGGGAGCGATTGCGTTGCGAGCCAGGCTGAGCGTCACGCGTTCTCCTTGCGTTCGTTAGGGAGGCGCCCGGACTTCTTTGGCGAGAGACGGGCGCCTCTTTCCGTTGTCGAACAAGCTAGCGCACCCCACTGACAGAATTTTTCTGATCAATCGCTGCGCCGTGGAAAGAGCATGACGCCACATCAGCCATACGCCAAGTAGGTTATCCACAGGCAGCCCTCGAAACCTGTGGATAACTATGTGCATTAAGCCGGCAGGTCTGTGCAGAAGCCCGGGAAAAAAACGAGCACACCCCTTTTGAGCTGCGGAAACGCATTTCGAGCACTGTGACCAAGGTCACAGCATGGTCGTTGCCGTTAGCGACTTCCCTCATTGTCAGTGGGTGGGTATATAATCCCGAGCTTTTCCCCAGTAAGTGACCCGCGAGTAATAGCCGCGACGCCGTTGAATCCAGCATTCAGAATTCGGCATTCCGGGAATGGTTTAGACCTGTCACCCATAGAGGTTTCTTGCGGAGGCGAGGGCTAGCGACTTGTGTTCAGCAGGTCGGCAATGGCTTGCTCCGACCAATGCTCCGCAGCTCCGGGGCAGGAGGCTACGTAGGAAGCCACCGCCTCAACGTCCCATGCTCCAGCGGACAGCAGACCCGAGGCTAGGAAGCGCACGTAGGCAGACGACGGAGGTACAAGCTGAACATCGTCCACCCCCCATGGCGCCGTGAAGGTGAGGACTGGCATGTCATCTACCTGT
This sequence comes from Streptomyces sp. SS1-1, assembly GCF_008973465.1. Lineage (NCBI taxonomy): Bacteria > Bacillati > Actinomycetota > Actinomycetes > Kitasatosporales > Streptomycetaceae > Streptomyces > Streptomyces sp. SS1-1. The sequence goes on from NZ_WBXN01000004.1 coordinate 3,550,601, forward strand.
CCAGCACACACCAACGTTTCATAGCGCCCCTCGCCCAGTACTGCTCGTCCACCCGAGAGCACTTCCGAGAGATCAAGGTCGACGCCGGGTTCCCTATACATCTCCTGAGCGGCAATGTCCGAGAACTGCTGGGCAGTGACGAGGTGTGCTCTGGCTAGCACTCGACCAGGAACGTGCGGGTCATAGAAGGCTCTGCCACCACCCCAGACGGGCGACTCGGTGGCGAAGTACATCGCTCCCGTGAGTTCCACGGGAATCGAGCGAACCGGCATGGCAGGGTTACGGCACCCGGGATAGCGCCTGGCTGCGCCAGGTGGCCGACCGCCCTGGATGTAGGCGGCGAGCCGGTCCAGATGCATGTTGGACCCATAGGACGTGTACCAGACCCGCGCAGGGCGCTGATCACGCGGAAGCGTCGAGTCGATACTTCGCAGGGCCTTCACTCTGGTTCGCTCCTGTGGGACGTGCTCACTCTGCCGAAACGTCGTACCTGATGACATGGCGGTCTCCCGGAAGGATCGTGATCATTACTCGTAGGGGCCGGTCGTTCTCGTCGTAGCCCGTACGCATGTGCACGGCCACGGGAGTGGCAGAGGGCAGAGACAGCTTTTCGATCTCCGCACGTGTCGGCATTCGCACGGTGATTTCGTCGCGATAGCGAGCCTGAACAAGGCCAACGCTGGCCAGGATGCCGCCGGGTGCTGCCACATCTTCCGGCAGCATGAGCGGGGTCCCCCTGACAAGTTCCTCCGGGAAGTAGGAGTCAGCCAAGGCGTAGGGGTCCTGGTCGACTATGCGCACTCGTTCCCGAACAACAGTCAACGCAGTCTCAGCGTCGAGGTGGAGCCGTTCTGCGACGTCCGCCGGCGGGCGCCGGATGGAGACTCGAACTTCCTGCCGGGGCTGTCGACCGCTTTCAGCCACAATGCTGGCCCACTGGTCGCCCTTGTTGTCTGACTTGTGCCGTGCTCGCGACTCCAGCACCGACCAGTCCCATACGGCTGGCGTCAGGCTACGGCGAACGAAGCTACCGCGCCCTTGACCAGCAATGATGAGACCTTCCTCAGTCAGGCGCCGCAGGGCCAGGCGGACTGTATTGCGACTCGCCTCGTATTGCTCCACCAGCTCAAACTCCGTCGGGAGCTGTTGACCGGCCTCAAGCTCGCCCCGCTCGATCTGTCCCCGCAGGTCATCCGCAATTCGGTGGTACCTCGGGCGCTGCTCCCGCACTGTGCCTCCTTGTTAGTTGGCTGACTTGTGCCAACAACATACGCCCTTTGCCTTGACGAGCCCAGCAACTCGGGGCAAGCTCAGGGCATCGGTTGTTGGTACAACACCACCAACACCGTTGAGTCCGTCTTTATGCCGGGCGGGGTAGCTGCGGCGTGCTGTAGGGCGCCGTAAGGCTCTGAACTGGTCGTTCATTGACAACTGAATGGGGATCACGCCGCCTCTCCTCGGCCAAGTAGGCGGCCACACGGGATCTCCGTGTGAGGTACAGCGCGATTCGACCTTTCCGCAGCCCTGCTGCGGCCGGTTGCCTCCGTTGCTCGTCTCGTACGAGCAGCGCTGAGGGGAGCCGGATGTTCCGACTTCAACGGCGCGTGGCCCCGGTGCTGGAACACCGGGGCCACTGTTCGGGCCGTTCCTGGTGAGAGGAACCAGACCCAATGAACCACATCGTGACTGTTCAGGACGCTGTTACCGCGTTCGCCGACTTCATGGAGCCGACGAACGCGGAGCTGGACGCGATCGAGCAGGAGATGCCCGTCATCCTGGCGGACGTCGACCTGCTCGACGCACAGATCATCACCCTGGACCGCACCCCGACGGAGCTGGACCACCAGCGCATCCGCCGGGCCCGCCGCCGGGCGCTCGCCGCACGCGTGGCACTGCTCAACCGCACGACCCGCAGCATGCCGGGCGGTGCCGCATGAGGACCGCCAAGCTGACCCGCGTACAGATCGGGGTGCTGGCCGCCGCGTTCGTGCCGATGCTCGCCACGGGCGTATTCGGCGGGATCGGTACCTACAGCAACATCGGCCACTCCTACGGCAAGGGCACCGCACTCGGAGCTCTCGCCGCCGGCGAGGGCGCCACGGCCGTCCTCGCCCTGGTCCTGCTCGGGCTGACCATGCTGGGCCAGTCCTCCCCGCGCATCGTCCGGGTCGGTCTGTGGGCCCTGCCGGCCGCCGCCGCCGTCATGGGCGCGATGGCCGCACCGGATGCGGGCCGGACCGTCATCTACGCCCTGACGCCGATGGGCATGTCTGTCTCGGCAGAGGGCATGGCGTTCCTGGCCCGCAGGATCGTCGTCCACACCGACGGCCGGGACGCGGAGAACGAGCGGCGCACGGCCGATCTGGTGCAGGCCCTCGCCTACCACCGGGCCCGCGCCACACAGCACCCGAGCGATCGGGTCAGGAAGTGGTCGGAGCGCAAGTCGTGGCGGCTGGCCCGCAGGGTCGGTGTCGGCGATGTGGCGCTCGGATCGAGGCTGCTGGACGTTCAGCGCGATCGAGTCACGGCCGGTGCGGACGCCGCACTCGCCGCCATGTTTGGCGCCACCACCCCGGCGCCCATGCTCAATCCTGCACCCACCGCAAATGCGGAGGAATCCACCGAGACCACAATGAAACGGTCTATGGCTGATCTGCGGGAATCGACCCCGAACCCGATCGTGACGCTCACTCGGCTGACCGTGCCGGAACCCGTAGCGGTTGACCTGGGCAAGTCGATTCCCCCGCTCAAGTCCACCCCTGCCATCACCGCCCCGATCGAGTCGGCGCGCCGTGTTGTGGGTGCCGAGTCGACCCGGCCGCGTCGGGCAACCGGTCGACTCCCCGAGGCAGCCCGATCGCCCCGACCCAAGCGCACCCCCGATCAGTTGCTCGCCGAGGCGCGCAAGGCCACGGCCGATTGGCCAGACGCCAAGGTGACCGCCGAGGGCATCCGCCGCGAGGTCCACACCTCACCGGCCAACGCCCGCAAGCTCCGTGACACCCTGCTCGCCGAACGGGCCGCCTAATGGCCGCGCTGCCGGTCTACCGGTGGCGGCTTGCCCCGGACGGCTACGCCACCCGCCGCCAACTCCGCGCCCTCGGACTACGCCCCGGCGGTCAGGCCGTGGCCGCGCAGCTCGAACGGCCCCGCCGACGGCGGGGCCCGTTGGTCGCCTACCTCTACCGCATCGACCAAGCCGTGCCGGTGCGTCCGATGACGGCGGCCCGGTGGGCGGCTCTCGCCAAGGCGAACGCCGCCCGCCGTCGCTGCCCCGCATGCCGGCGCGATGCCGGATACGTCATCCCCGCCTCGCTCGGCACCTGCACCCCGTGTGCCTATCCCGACCCCGACGGGTCCGAACGGAGTCACTGACATGGGCAACTCCGAGATCCGCCGTCTCGACCGCGAGATCGAGAAGACCAGGAAGAAGCTGGAGGCCGTGCGCAGGGGCGAGTGGTGGCCCCTGACCGCCCGCGAACGCCTCGCCATGAGCCGCGCGCTCGCCTCCGGTGCCCACAGCGTCTACCGCGACCGCAGCACGACCGGCGCGGAGAACCGCATGGACTCCCTCGGCTCGTCCGTGGAGATGCGCCTGACCGCCGAGCTGACGGCCCTGCACGGCGAGCGTCAGCGGCTGATCACCGAGGCCGCCCGCGCCAAAGCCGCACGCAAGTCGTCCCGCTGGTTCTGACCAGCGCTTCCGGTACCGGGGTGGCCGCTCTTTCCACGGACCCGGCCACCCCGGCTCTCTCCCTCACTCCCGCCCCGACAGGGGGCAGTCAGGAGACACCTCAGCATGTCCGAGAACGTCGTTCACCTCCACAAGAACACGGACCCGGCGCCCGTGACGACCCTGACCGTGGTCCCGGACGCGGCCCCGACACGGCCCGTGCCGTTGTGGGTCCGCTCCGGCCGCGCGGTGAAGACGGCCGTCACGCACGAGAGGACCAGGGCGGCCGCGCGAGCGGCGGCCCGGCACACGTCCTACACGTTCAACGGCGGGCGGATCGTGGCCCGTCGGGCGTGGGACGGCCGTACCGGCTCCCGGTACGAGCGGATGATCCGAGCGGCGGAAGCCGCGGGGAACCTCGAAGCGGCCGAGGAGTGGGAGGAGCGGTTGCAGCGCTTCCGTGCCGCCCGCCACCACCGCCGCATGGACCTCCTGCACTCCCCGGTGGAGGCCGCCAAGGGCGTCGCCGTCGGCGCCGGCATGAGCATCGGTGTGCTGGTCGGCCTCGGAGTCGTCCTGGCGATCAGCACCGGCCAGGTCGCCGACGTCATCACACCCCTGTCGGCAACGATCGAGTTCATCGCCCTGCTCATCCGCATCGTGCAGATCGTGTGGGGCCCGGCGCTCACGATCGGCCCGTTCCTCGCCCTGCTTGCCCTGTGGGCCGTCGGCCGCAAGCAACAGGCCGCACCCCAGTGGGCGCTCCCGGCGAACGTGCGATCGGGTGAGGGTGAGCCGATCACCCCGTCCATCGTGGTCAAGGCCCTGCGCGACCTGGGCATCCCCGCCCTGCGCAGTGCCATCAAGGAGATGGGCGATGCCGGCGCCTCCATGCTCGGCCCGATCACGATCGCCGGATGCGGCGTGGAAGTCGACGTCACCCTGCCCTCCGGGGTCTCCACCAACGAGGTGCAGAACAAGCGGCGCAAGCTCGCGGAGAACCTGACCCGGCACGAACACGAAGTGTTCATCACCATCCCGACCGCCGCCCGCACGGTCCGGCTGTGGATCGCCGACTCCGGAGCCCTGGACGAGCCGATCGGCCCGTCCCCGCTGGTCACCGACGACACACTGACCGCCAACTACAAGACCGGCAGGGCCCCATGGGGCCAGGACCTGCGCGGGGATGCCGCAGCCCTGTCCCTGTATCAGCGCCACCTCCTCATCACGGGTCTGTCGAATCAGGGCAAGACCGTGGCCCTGCGCTCCCTGGCGCTATGGCTGTCGCTGGATCGGTCGGTGCAGTTCCTCATGGGCGACCTCAAGGGCGTGGGCGACTGGGCCATGTTCGACGGCCTCGCCAGCACCCTCATCCAGGGCCCGACCGATGAGCACGTCATCCAGGTGACCGAGATGGTCGAAGGCGCCGTGGACGAGATGAACCGCCGCATCCAGGCCCCGCCCGGCACGGTGTTCCCGCCGCTCATCGTGCTCGTGGACGAAGCACAGGTCGCGTTCATGTGCCCGGCCAAAGACGAGGACAAGCGCCCCTACGGCGGGTCGAAGGCCAACTCCCGGTACTTCATGGCCGTCCGCAAGATCCACAACCAGGGGCGGGCGGTGAACGTGCTGATGTGGCAGGGCACGCAGGACCCGACCAACGAGAACCTTCCCAAGCTGGTCCGCGAGGGCGCCCACACCCGCGCCTCCCTCGCCTTGGGCACCGAATCGCAGGCCCGCATGGCCCTGGGAGACAAGGCGGTCGACGGCGGCGCCGCCCCCAACCTGCTGCGCCCCGGTCTGGACAAGGGAACCTTGGTCGTTGCCTCCGACGGCATCACCATCCCGGCCGGCCAGTCGTCCATCACCGTGCGCACGCACTACATCGATGACGACGCGGCCACCGCGATCACCGACCGGGCCAAGGCCCTGCGCGACGGCGTCACCACCCTGCACACCATCGAACGAGGCGAAGAGCGTGACCCGCTCGCGGACATCGCCTCCGTTGTCGGTACAGCGTCGCGAGTGCTCACCCAGGACGTCCTCAAGCGACTCGCCGCCCTGAACGCGGACGCGTACGGCAAGTGGTCGTTCATCGATCTCAAGCGCGTACTCGACGGCACCGGAGCTGAGCCGTACAAGTCCGACGGACGCATGGTCGTCGGCCGCGACCGGCTCGCCCGAGCCCTCGCCAACCGCGACGGCGAAGGTTCCGCTTCCGTCGACGGATGACAGGGATCCGACCCCGCCCGGGTCAGGGAGGCAGGGAGAACTCCCTGAACCCCTCCCTGCCCCGCCTCCCTGGCCCTGACCTGTGCAAATGATCAGTCAGGGAGTCAGGGAGGCACCCCAGGTCAGACCCCTGAAACCCCCTCTCAAGCGCACCCCCAAGGGGGTGCGTCTGCCTCCCTGAACCACTCCGCGAAGGGATTCCGCATGTACCCCGAGAACACCCCGCACGCCCCAGCACAGCGGGCCGTGGAGGTCCACCAGCCAACCCTGCTCCCGCCCGCCGCCGTGGCGCCGGCACCGGTCGTCCCGATGCAGCCGGGCGCCGTCCCGTCGGTGGCGAGCGTCGTCCTGCCGGACGGCCGCGTCGTCACCGGCTACGCCATGAGCCCGGTGCAGCCCGAACCCCTCGCCACCAAGCCCCCGGTTTCCCGAGCGGCCGTCAATGTCGCCCTCGGAGGCGTCGGGTTCCTCGCCGTGTGCGGCGGACTGCTGCTGCTCACCACGTTCATCACCGCGCTGACCGCTCTGGTGACTCAGCTCATCACCCTGGCCGCCGTGATCTTCGGGGGCTGGATCGCCGTCCAGGTGTTCACCGCGAGCGGCCACCAGGGCGGCACCACGGTGAACATCCGCAAGGCCACGTTCAAGCGCAACCACTTCCACGGCTAGCTACGCCAAGGGCGGCCCCCATCGTCTCGCCAAAGTCGCGGGGCCGCCCTTGTCCACCTGCCAACCACTTGACCTGTGGAGGTCTCCCAGGATGACTCAAGCCACCCTCCGGGGGCGAGCCCTGCCCGCTCCCGGCCTCATTCGCACCGTGCTCATGCTCGCCGCCCGGGGCATCCCGTCCCTGCCCCTGCGGGTGGGCAAGGTGCCGTTCGGCAACTGCCCCACCTGTGCCGGCAACGCGTGCGGCGGACGGCCGAACATGAAGACCCCTGGGCCGTGCCAGTGCCCCGGCGTCTGCCATGCATGGGCCGCCGCCACCACCGACCCGGCCGTCCTCACCTCCCCGGCCTGGACGGACGCATGGCGCCGGGCCGTCGCCGTCGCCTACCACCCCGGCGGCGCCGGACTGACCGTGGTGGACCTGGACGACGCAGACGCCATCGCATGGGCCCGTCAGACCCTGCCAGCCACACGGACCGTGCCGACGACGCGCGGTGAGCACTGGATCTACCGGGGCACGATGGCCTCGCACAATGCGGTCCGGTCCGGTGTCGACATCAAGTCGTCCATGTCCTACGCGCGCTACCTCGGCCCCGGCACCGGCCCCCTGGTCGACCTGCCCGACGCGGTGCGCGCGCTGGCCGTGAAACAGCCGCCCGCCGTCCGCCCGGCGCCGCGAGGCGTGTCAATGCCCACGCGGTCCGGTGAGCGGTGCCCGCACCGCACGCCCGTCTTCCTCGAACGCGGGATCGCCATGGCGGAGCAGCGCATCACCGCCGCTCGCAGCGCGGTCCACGCCACGGTTTACGGGGCGTTCCTCGCGGTGCTGTCCACACATGGGCGGTGCGGCTGCCTCACGGACGCCCACGTGGCCCGCCTGTTCACCGCCGCGCAGAGCAAGGGCGAATCGGCCCGGCATTGCACGGATGCCTGGAACAACGCCCGTACCACGTTGGGACTGTGACCAGTGGCTGACGACGACAAGAGCGCACGCCAAGTCATCACCGACTA